>JAEYOJ010000027.1 GCA_023411815.1 Pseudomonadota bacterium
CAGGAGATTCGCGGGCGAACCAATATTAATAATAACAGCAGATTAGATAGAGGATGTAAATTCACGTTATCTCTTTGCAATCACAACCGATTACTTTCGCGGGATCTCCTCCGAGAACCCACGAATAGCAATGCCTGAAAATGCGACAGTCGCCCCTTATGCAGGGGCGTGGATTGAAACTTTATCTACTACGGCTTGCTTTACTTCTGGCGATGTCGCCCCTTATGCAGGGGCGTGGATTGAAACCAGGTCGTGCTTGATATATCGTGCCGCGCCGTGCGTCGCCCCTTATGCAGGGGCGTGGATTGAAACAGCATTACCGGCCAGGTTGACGACCTCGTGCGCGGTCGCCCCTTATGCAGGGGCGTGGATTGAAACAAGGTCAATCCAAGTACCATGAAGACGGCCAGCAGTCGCCCCTTATGCAGGGGCGTGGATTGAAACCCGTCGCGGTAAAATGTAAAGTATCCCTTGGCGTGTCGCCCCTTATGCAGGGGCGTGGATTGAAACTAGTCGTACTCAAACGGCGACGGATAACGCCATCAGTCGCCCCTTATGCAGGGGCGTGGATTGAAACTCCCTGGCGCGGGAACTCGGAATGACCGTTGCCGTCGCCCCTTATGCAGGGGCGTGGATTGAAACGGTGTCCGCGTGGATGATGTGAATTTGGCACTCGGTCGCCCCTTATGCAGGGGCGTGGATTGAAACCTGCTCCTGTTGCTCAGCAGCCCAAGCAGCAGCCGTCGCCCCTTATGCAGGGGCGTGGATTGAAACCAGGGCCCTGAAGTGCCGGCAACGTCATGCCCAGGTCGCCCCTTATGCAGGGGCGTGGATTGAAACCCTGTGCACACTCACGCCGTCCCCGCCCACGGCCAGTCGCCCCTTATGCAGGGGCGTGGATTGAAACAGAGTTTAGAGCCTGGAGGGTTAGCTAATGGATGGTCGCCCCTTATGCAGGGGCGTGGATTGAAACACATCCAGCCGGCCATCGCGCACGCTCTCATAGTGTCGCCCCTTATGCAGGGGCGTGGATTGAAACATGGCTATCCTCGATTCTAACGGCCTGGATGACACGTCGCCCCTTATGCAGGGGCGTGGATTGAAACGCGCCTACTCCAGGGGCAAGGAGTGTTGTGTGATGTCGCCCCTTATGCAGGGGCGTGGATTGAAACCCGCGCCAGGAAAGGTCAAGTATGGACCGGCCTGGTCGCCCCTTATGCAGGGGCGTGGATTGAAACACTTTAAAACCTCGACAATAGCGATCACGGCTCCCGTCGCCCCTTATGCAGGGGCGTGGATTGAAACTGCCGCATTGCGCCAATTTACTTCTCGGTCGGCGGTCGCCCCTTATGCAGGGGCGTGGATTGAAACCCCGCGACGGCGACTTTCCGCGCCCTGCCCTCCAAGTCGCCCCTTATGCAGGGGCGTGGATTGAAACGCTATTTTCGCTGGCGACCTGCCGCAAAAGCTCCGTCGCCCCTTATGCAGGGGCGTGGATTGAAACCAGCCTGTCATAGGCAAGCCTGGCGACGGAGCGAGGTCGCCCCTTATGCAGGGGCGTGGATTGAAACACGATGGGAAACATCGTCGCGGACAGTTACCGCGTCGCCCCTTATGCAGGGGCGTGGATTGAAACCTCCTGGCGTTGCGTTGTGCATGGCCGTGGGCGGGTCGCCCCTTATGCAGGGGCGTGGATTGAAACGCGCAACAGGGAGCGAAGGCGGATATGTCCGACGGTCGCCCCTTATGCAGGGGCGTGGATTGAAACCAACGCAACCGTGGCGGCCTGCGCACCGCCCTGAGTCGCCCCTTATGCAGGGGCGTGGATTGAAACTGCGCGCTCCTGGAAAAGAGTGGGAGTCGCTTGGTCGCCCCTTATGCAGGGGCGTGGATTGAAACGCATCCTGGGCGGACTGGTGCGCGGCCCAGGGCGTCGCCCCTTATGCAGGGGCGTGGATTGAAACTAGCATCGCCGCGATATATCCGGCGGGGTCGTCTAGTCGCCCCTTATGCAGGGGCGTGGATTGAAACTGACGGACAAGCTGGTTGCCCCGCTGGCGGCGAAGTCGCCCCTTATGCAGGGGCGTGGATTGAAACCAATCAACTGTCGTATATGCTCGGTGGTAATACAGTCGCCCCTTATGCAGGGGCGTGGATTGAAACCGGTCCTGACCAGGGCTTCGGGAATTGGAGGCGGGTCGCCCCTTATGCAGGGGCGTGGATTGAAACAGGATTAGTCAATCATAACTAGCAGAAGGAAATAGTCGCCCCTTATGCAGGGGCGTGGATTGAAACCGTTATTCCAAACGGCATCGGTTACGGCGTATGGGTCGCCCCTTATGCAGGGGCGTGGATTGAAACCGCAAAGCGCGCGTCCAAGTCGCGCACGGTCGCGGTCGCCCCTTATGCAGGGGCGTGGATTGAAACCGCGCGGAACAACTGGCTTGTCCATCATGCACCGCGTCGCCCCTTATGCAGGGGCGTGGATTGAAACCAGCCTCTGAGACTGCGGCTGGCATCATCGAGCGCGTCGCCCCTTATGCAGGGGCGTGGATTGAAACGGCGCTCCTGCAAACCAGCAAGCAGAGCGGGGAAGTCGCCCCTTATGCAGGGGCGTGGATTGAAACCGAGACTTGTTTACTGATTCCGTGAGTAGCGTGGTCGCCCCTTATGCAGGGGCGTGGATTGAAACTGGCACGTCCTGCGCCTGCCGCGTTACTATGCTGGTCGCCCCTTATGCAGGGGCGTGGATTGAAACCAGAGCCAGAAAAAATGACGGCCTCCGCTGCCTGGTCGCCCCTTATGCAGGGGCGTGGATTGAAACTAGCAGGGGCAACCCCTTACTCGCCGTGTGCATGGGTCGCCCCTTATGCAGGGGCGTGGATTGAAACATGTATGGCGGAGAATATCGTGTAGTCGCCCAGGATGTCGCCCCTTATGCAGGGGCGTGGATTGAAACGGCGTCGGGTAGTCGGCCAGGTCAACGCCGCTTGCGTCGCCCCTTATGCAGGGGCGTGGATTGAAACCTTCGATCAGGCTATCGCCCAGGCCCTCGACCAGTCGCCCCTTATGCAGGGGCGTGGATTGAAACAGCGCGTTGTAGAGCCAGGGCACGGAGCGATTGAGTCGCCCCTTATGCAGGGGCGTGGATTGAAACCCGCTCGTGACTGACCTCAAGCGGCCGGTTGACGTCGCCCCTTATGCAGGGGCGTGGATTGAAACATGCCTATGAAGGCTTTGAAGGTATCAGGATCAAGTCGCCCCTTATGCAGGGGCGTGGATTGAAACACTCGCAACTAGACGAGGTAATTATGAGTGACGTAGTCGCCCCTTATGCAGGGGCGTGGATTGAAACCTCCAGGCCTCCAACACTCGCGGTTGTCGCGGCGTCGCCCCTTATGCAGGGGCGTGGATTGAAACTATCGGCCAATCGACGAAGATGAAAACCACGAAGGTCGCCCCTTATGCAGGGGCGTGGATTGAAACCCGGCCAGAGGAAGCTATGAAGTGCGCTGGTCCAGTCGCCCCTTATGCAGGGGCGTGGATTGAAACATGATCCACCGTGCCGCCGCCCGTTTCCATGCCGTCGCCCCTTATGCAGGGGCGTGGATTGAAACTGCCGCTGGGATCAAACACACGACCAGAGATAGGGGTCGCCCCTTATGCAGGGGCGTGGATTGAAACATGCGCAAGCTGGACTTGGCGAAAAGGGCGGCAGGTCGCCCCTTATGCAGGGGCGTGGATTGAAACACGGTCCATTCGTCGCCCTGGTCAGAGTCAGCCAGTCGCCCCTTATGCAGGGGCGTGGATTGAAACCTGTTCACGATGGGCAACATCGTGGCCGATTCAGTCGCCCCTTATGCAGGGGCGTGGATTGAAACGGCACGGACACCTATCTGGAGTTCGTCCAGACGGTGTCGCCCCTTATGCAGGGGCGTGGATTGAAACGCCGCGGTAGTCGTCAACTGCGCCCTGCCAGAGGTCGCCCCTTATGCAGGGGCGTGGATTGAAACTTATTAATTACGGCGTGGAGGCGCGTTTCTGGCGGTCGCCCCTTATGCAGGGGCGTGGATTGAAACATGGTCTTGACCTCCTGATACGACAAAGCCCGCCGGTCGCCCCTTATGCAGGGGCGTGGATTGAAACCACCTGTACAACCGGGCATGGACAGAGGTGCTCGTCGCCCCTTATGCAGGGGCGTGGATTGAAACACCCCCTTTGGAGTCGATAGCAACACGGCGGCCAGTCGCCCCTTATGCAGGGGCGTGGATTGAAACCAGACACCGTCAAACGGGTTTACGTTAAACATGGTCGCCCCTTATGCAGGGGCGTGGATTGAAACTCCGAGCAGGACGTGGAGGCCCTGGGCCGCAAGTCGTCGCCCCTCATGCAGGGGCGTGGATTGAAAGTTCTGGCCTGCGTTTGATCCGCAGGTCCTGCGTCAATAAGGAGGCTTTCTTCAGCACGACAGCTTTGTGCCGGCTAGAGAAAGTCTCCTGACGCTTCCCACCGTCACTCTGAGAGGCGGCTCCGGATGCGCTTCCAGCCGCCCCTCATCCACATAATTCCTCACCTCGCTCTCGCTGATATTCAGCACGAACGCGGCCTCATCCACCCTTAGCAACAGCTTGCTTTCCAGCAGCTGCCGGGCATTGACCTGCGGCAGGTACGCGAAGCAGCTCTTGACCCGCTTCTTCATGCTCACGGGCAGGACCATCTCGAACCCCTCGGGGCTGACCAGGGCGCATTGCCTGGCGCAGCCGAGGCAGACGTGCTTGTCCTCCCGCACGAACCACCTGGCCCGCTTGGGCTTGGGGCAGTCCAGGCCCTGGTAGACCGAGGGCTGGATCTGGCCGCGATAGGGCAGGTATCCGGCCTGCAGAATCTTGAGCAGATCATCCAGTACGCTTGCCCTGCTCATGGCTCACCTCCGAAGTCCGTCGCGCCCCGTTCGCCGCGACATTGTCCGGGCTCGATGCCGCGCCCTCGGCAGCGGTTGTGCAGGTCCTTGCCAAGCGTCTGCAGTTGACCTTGATCCTTGATCCAGGCGAACTGGGCCAAGCCGAATTGGCGCTGGCAGCGCTCGTTCAGGTAGTCCAGGCTCCAGCCGAGCGCCCGGACCTGGGCCAGAATCCGACGTTTCTGCCGGGCGTTGGGGTCCGAGTCCGGGATGCTCACGAAGATCCGCGCCTGGTCGGTCGCCTTGCTCGTCTTCTTGAGCCCGGCGGGCTGGGCCGGTCCGGTCCAGCCGCGAGACACAAAGTGGTTGAGCAGTTGCGAAAGCTGCGGGACGGTCAGGCGGGAGGAGGACTCTACGCCGAACAGGCTGGCCAGGGTGGCGTGGTACTCGGGATCGGACAGGCCGAGGTCTTTCTTGGCGATGTGGATTTTGGCCAGCAGGCCTTTGCGCGCAATGTGCTTCATCTCTTTTGCTCTCCCTGGCTGCTCGTCAGGACCGGGCAACCACGCCCGGTCGACCGGCTGCCCGTTGTCGGGCAACCGGTTTCGCTTCACTTCCCGAATCCAATCACCACGAACTCGTTGCCCTGGCCGATGCTTCCGGGAATTTCGCAGACGCGCTCGCAACGTGGACAAACGAGAGTCTGTCCGCGCTTGACTGTCCTGGCCCGCAGGGGCTTGCCGCCCTTGGCCAGCTTGCAGTGCGGGTACTCTGGCAGGACCACGAGCACGGGAATGCCGTTTTCGGTCTCGCCGCTTTGCTTGAAGGTGCTCACGCCGCTTCCTC
>JAEYOJ010000123.1 GCA_023411815.1 Pseudomonadota bacterium
TGTCTTCTTCTTCCTCGTCTTCGCGCTCGCACTCGCGCTCTCGCGATACGGAACGATCAAACTCGGCTATGACGCAGAACGCCCGCAGTACAGCTTCTTCGGCTGGATCGCGATGCTCTTTGCCGCCGGGATGGGGATCGGGCTCCTCTTCTGGGGGGTCTCCGAACCGCTCGTCCACTTCCTCCAGCCGCCCCCCTTCATCGACGCCGCATCCCCCGACGCCGCCGCGTTCGCCATGCGTTACGCGTTCTTCCACTGGGGGATTCACCCGTGGGCGATCTACACCATCGTCAGCCTTTCTATTGCGTATTTCTCGTTCCGGCGCGGGATGCCGGCCCTGATCAGCTCCTGCTTCTACCCGATCCTCGGCGAGCGGATCTACGGCGCCGCCGGGAAGACGGTGG
Source organism: Pseudomonadota bacterium (assembly GCA_023411815.1). Classification (GTDB taxonomy): domain Bacteria; phylum Desulfobacterota; class Desulfovibrionia; order Desulfovibrionales; family Desulfovibrionaceae; genus Desulfocurvibacter. The sequence continues at coordinate 405 of JAEYOJ010000123.1, forward strand.
ACGTGCTCGCGGTCTTCGCGACGGTCTTCGGGACCGCGACGTCGCTCGGATTCGGCGCCCTCCAGATCCACAGCGGGCTCACCCATCTCTACGGGCTCTCGTCCGCGATCTCCGTCACCATCGGGATCATCCTCATCGCGACGGCGCTCTTCATGGCATCCGCGATCCTCGGGGTGGAGAAAGGCGTCCAGGTCCTCTCGAAGTTCAACATCGTCCTCGCGACGGTGCTCCTCTTCGCCGTCCTTGCCCTCGGATCGCCGCCTTATGTCCTCAACGTCTTCGCCTCCACCCTCGGCGGCTACATCAACAACATCATCGACCTGAGCCTCCAGTCCTACCCGTTCGCGGGGTTCGAGTGGAGCAGGGACTGGACGGTCTTTTACTGGGCATGGTGGATCTCGTGGTCGCCGTTCGTGGGGCTCTTCATCGCCCGGATATCCCGGGGACGGACGATCCGGGAGTTCGTCCTGACCGTTCTCACGGTTCCCACACTCTTTACCTTCGTCTGGTTCGCCATCTTCGGGGGATCGGCGCTGCACCTCGAACTCGAAGAGGGAGCGAACCTCGCCGCCGTCGCAGGAGAGGACGTCTCGCTCGCTCTCTTCGCGTTCCTCGAACATTACCCGTTCGCAGGACTCCTCTCGCTCGCCGCGATCTTTCTCCTGATCGTCTTCTTCATCACGTCTGCGGACTCCGCGACGGTCGTCCTCGGCTCGCTCACATCGGGCGGGGGCCTGGTCGTCCCGAACTACAAGAAGGTCGTCTGGGGGCTCTCCCTCTCCGCCGTCGCGATCGTCCTCCTCGTCACGGGGGGCCTCTCGTCCCTCCAGGTGATGGCGATCACCGCGGCGTTCCCGTTCATGCTCGTGATGATCGGCCTCTGCTACACGCTCGCAATCGGGCTGTCGCAGGAGAAGGTACCGGAGTGAGGGGAAGCCCCGGCACGTTTTTTGCCTCCGCCGGGACAACACATCATATATGACCATAGACGTCCTCGCGTTTGCGGCTTCGCCCCGCCGCCACGGCAACTCCGAGACCCTCCTCGACTGGGTGCTCGCCGCGATGGAGGCCGAAGGGGCCGCGGTCGAGAAGATCGTCATCCCCGAGGTGGATATCAGGCCATGCCGCGGGTGCAACCTCTGCGAGACGCTCAACCGGTGCGTCCAGCGCGACTACATGGACTACGTCCACGACCGGATCATCGCGGCCGACTGCATCGTCCTCGCGTCCCCCATCTACTGCATGGGGCTTGCCGCGCAGGCGAAGGCGCTGGTCGACCGGGCGCAGGTCTTCCGCTCCCGGAAATACGTCCTCCACCTCCCGGTCGTTCCGCCGGAGCGCAAAGGAAAAAGAATGGGCATCTTCCTCTCGACCGCCGGGCAGAACTGGGATCATGTCTTCGATGCGGCGGTCCCGTCGGTGAAGTGCCTCTTTCACGTCGTCGATATCAAAAATAACGACATCAGGTACCTGATGGTGAACGGCGTCGACGAGAAGGGCGCGATCGCCCGTCACCCCACGGCGAAAGCCGATGCGGAGAGCCTGGCGCGGGAGGTTGTTGCGCACCTGCGGGAGGTCGGGGTGGCATGACCGTGAAAGTCCTCGGCATCTCCGGGAGTCCCCGGCGGCACGGGAACACCGAGACCCTCCTCGACGCCGTGCTCGAGGGCGCCCGGGAGGCGGGGGCAGAGGTCGAGAAGATCGTTCTGCGGCCGCTCGAGTACGCTTCGTGCCGGGGATGCAACGCCTGCCATAAAACGGGGGTCTGCGTCATCAAAGACGATCTCACGGAGGTCTTCGAGAGGATCGGCGATGCCGACGTCATCGTTCTCGCGTCTCCCATCTACTCGATGGGGATCACGGCGGAGGCGAAGGGGCTGATCGACCGCGCACAGTACCTCTGGGCGCGCAAGTTCATCCTGAAGAACCTCTACTACGCTCCCGGCCACACCCGCCGCCACAAGGGGATATTCGTCTCGACCGCGGGGCTCGGGTGGGAGAACGTCTTCGATGCGGCGTTTCCGGCGATCACCGCCTTCTTCAACACCACCGGATTCGAATACTGGGACAACGTCATCGCAAACGATCTCGACCGCTACGGCGGGATCGCGGGGCATCCTACAGCACTCACGGAGGCACGGGAGAAAGGGCGGGACGTGGTCAACCTTCTTTCCGGCCTGCAAGATCCGGAGGATGCGAAAACCTGATTGTTCGTCCCGCGTCCGGCCGCAGGAGGTTGGGTGAGGAATATTTCCACTGCGCCGATCCCGGGCAAGAACCCCTCCTCCGCCACCGGCCGCACGGATCAATAATTTTTCCCACCGCCCTGCAACCGGAACAGATTAATACGTTTTGACAATCTCCATATTCCATATCAGCCCGCAAGATGCATCTTGGGGCAGCAGGAGAAACCGAGCGTGACCCCCGCCGAGCCTCCGGAGCGCCTGCACGGCGCGCAGCCGGACTACCGGATACTCGAAGGTATGGAAGACGCGGTCCTGGTGCTCGATGAGGATGCCCGCATCGTCTGGGCGAACACGGCCTCCCACCGGATGCTCGGCGTGCACGAGGACGAACCCGGACAGGCGAGGCAGGTGAGCGAGCTTGCCGGCAACATCCTTGCGGCACGCGGAAACGGGAGCAGGGTTCTGGAGTGCGAGTGCCGGCTCAAGAGTCCGGGCGGTGAAGAACGGGAGTACCGCTG
>JAEYOJ010000149.1 GCA_023411815.1 Pseudomonadota bacterium
CCCAGGTGGGCACCTACACCGAGGTGCTCGACGCCCAGTCCAATGTCACGCAGAGCGAGGCGCTGCTGGCCCAGGCCCTGTCCGACTACCAGACGGCCATCGCCAACCTGTACGCCTCCATCGGCGAATTCAACCCGGCCCTGCGGCCCATGTAACCGCCCGGCCCATTCCCGCATGGAGCATTTTGCTTTTGAAAATGCTCTGCAAGCCATGCGTGGGCATGGCTTGCCGCTATCTTCGGCGTAGGCGCAATTCACTTGCGCCGTCGACGCCGGAGCGGGCGTCTCAAAAGCAATCTGTTGTAGATGGAAAGGGCGCGTCCGTCAGGCGGCGTGCCCTTTCCGTTGCTCGCCCCATCGTTTGCACCCTCATCCTTCTGCGCAGCCATGTATGACAATCCGTTGCAAACCGGTTGTACGGGCCAGGATGTCACGCCGGTTGCGCAGCAATCGTCCGGAGTGGTGAAGTTTGGCTCAATCATTTCCGAGTTGAAAAAAGGCCAGGCCGGACTATTTCAATAGTCTGATGTAATGATTTCTAGCAATGCACATGACTTAACGCAGCTAGACACAAGACGCTGCAATGATTGTAGCGTTTATTGAAACGTCAAAAATCCGGGTTCAATCCGACCGGTACAGGCAATGCCCTGATTTTTTAAATAGGAAACGGTTGGTTGGGAAATTGCCCGCATGCTCATACTACACCCTGGTTGAATATTCATAAAGGGCAGCATTGCGAGCCGACTGGCCGGCCATTTCTTGTACGGATGGTTTCACTTGTGCAATTGACATGCTCTGACTGCCTGCGCTAAATTATTCTCACACAGATACAATTATTTGCACATGCGAGGCCGTAAAACAATGCATCATTGGCCGCATGTTCAGGAAATATCAGCAATGTAGAGGATGGCATGCTTGTCTTTGGTTCACCATTTGCGCGCATGTTTGCGCAGTCCTGTACACGTGTGAGATCTGTATATGGCTGGGTCGTATGCATCCACACGACCCTTCTTCTCCTCTCTGTCTCGAGCTGCGCCTTGGCCGGCAGTCTGCCTCCCTGGTTCCTCAATCCGCCGCGGAGCAATGAGCAGGCGCTGTATGGCGCGGGCGAAGGCTCGAATTTCCAGGAGGCGCGGCATGCAGCTTTGAACGCCATTGCCGAGGAAATCTCCGTGACCATCACGTCGAAACTCGAACGGCGTGAAAGTCTGTCACAGGCCAACGGCGGGGCGAATTACGACAAGCAGGTCAATCAGAGACTCACCGCCGAGATACAGAAGATCCGCTTCAACAATGCCGAAGTCGTCAAGAATGAGGTCGAGGGCGGCAAGGTCTATGTCCTGATGTCCGTCGACAGGGCCGCCCTGGCCGAAAGCGAGAAGGCCGAGTTGGTGCGCAGGCTTGCTTTGATTGACGATCTGCATGGAAGCAGCGGGCAGGATCCAATCTACCGGAAGTTCCAGAAGTTGAAGCAGATAGACGGTGAAAAGGCCGGCATCCTTTCGCTCGTGGCCATCATGCAGGGCCTTGACGGCTCCTATGACCTGACCCAGGTCCATGCGAAGCTGCAGGAGTATGCGCGCGACTTGCTGGCCATCAAGGACAAGTTAGTCGTGCATGTCCAGACCGACGGCGCAATGCCTCAGATCAAGGATGCCCTCGAAGCGGCCTTTGCCGCCGAGTCCATCAAGGTCAGCGCGACTCATCCCGGCAAGAATCCCGATGCCTTGGTGGTTAGCTACGCAACGGAACTGCGGAATATAGAGGTCTACTCTTCCAAGATGTCCAGGCTGAGCGTGAACGTTAGGACTCAGGCCAGCACTGGGGATATCGTGGCGACGAACAGGATCGAGAGCAGCGGGAGTTCCCTGGCTGATTTCGCCAAGTCCACGGACGCGGCCGTCGCCGCCTTCGCCAAGCGCGTCCGGGAGGTTGGCGTCATGAACATCATCGGCCTTAATTGATCTCCTATTCTCATACTGCGTTCGAGCAAGCGAGGTAAACGATGCGTTTGTTCCTGTGGCTGTTTCTGCTGCTGAGTTTCGGCGTCGCGGGCTGTGCCCCCACCATAGCCAATCTCGGCGAATTTCATGCCGTTCAGCTGTCGCAGGCTGATTTCATGCCCGCCCCAGAACAATTGAATAGCGCCAAGATCAAGATCGTCGTCTTCCCTATGTCCGACGGGAACATTGATCTGGCCAGGAAGGCAAGTCTGGCTACCGTGACCGCGGGAGCGGTGGAGAATCAGCTCGCCGGAGGCGCGGTCGAACTGGTGGACAGGAGCAGCGCAGCCAAGCTCCAGCAGGAAGTCATGCTCTCCGAAATCAACAACCAGGGCACCTACAACGGCCCGGAAGTCGCCGACTTCGCCATCACGGGCGACGTGGACAAGGCAACCTTCGGCTATACGTACGTACAATCCTACACGACGCGCGACAAGAAAGGCAACACGTACTACCATCCGGCCCAGTTTAACTACAAGGCGAATGTCTCCGGCAAGATAAAGATAATCGAGCTGCCCTCGCTCAAGGTCGTTAAGACCATCACCTTCGCCGACTCCGTCAGCACGTCCGAGGACGCCCACGGCAGAGTTCCCACCCAGGACAGCGGCACGTCCCTGGTGGTCAAGGCTGCCACCGACGCAATCCACTCCGCGCGTATCGAACTGAAGAACTACTTCTCCAAGAAGGGTTACGTCCTCGAGAAGCGCAGCAAGGGCAACAAATCCATCTATAAGATCAACCTCGGCACGGAGGACGGCCTGAAAACCGGAGATGTCTGCGAGATCTACACCATCAACAGGACCCTCAACGCCATCACCGGAGAGGAGAGTGCCGAGGAACTGCTGCTCGGCGAGGGCAAGGTGTCAAACCAGATCGGTGCCAACTACGGCTGGCTCATTGTCGAGGACGCCGACATGCAGTCGCCCGTCCGGCTCGGCGACTACGTCAAGGCTAAGTACTCCAAGGGAATGCTGGAAGGCCTCTCCCTGAACAGCATGTTTCAGTAACCGACAGAATCGAGGTGGATCATGAATCTTCGCAAGGCTTTTATAGCGCTTTTCGTCCTGGCCCTGATCGCGGGCTGTGCGTCCAAGGACGAGACCAAGACCGCCCACATGGCCGGCGATGCCGGCGTCATGGAGGGCGCGCCGCAATGGGTCTTCAATCCTGAACGCGAGGGCCTCATCACGGAAATAGGATCGGCCCCCAAGAGCCTCGGCGGTTTTCAGGCCCAGCGCACCGAGGCCCTGGGCAACGCCAGGGACGCCTTGGCCCGCCTGATCAGCGTAAAGGTGCAAAACTCCCTGAAGAACTTCTCTCAGCAGACCGGCGTGGGCGATGACCAGACCATGGATAAGGTCGTCGTGAACACCTCCAACCAGTTGGCCAAGGTCGAACTGAACGGAGCCGGCCAGAAGGAACTCTGGATCGGCAAGGACGGCACCATGTATGTCCTGGTCGCTCTGGAGTCCGACAAAGTGGCCGCGGCGGTCAAGAGGCTCGCCGTGAGCAGCTTCAAGAACGAGAATGCCCTGTGGCAGCAGTTCCAGGCCCAGAAGGCTCAGGACCAGTTGAGCCTGGAGATCGAAAAGGAGTTCAACAAGCAGTAGGCCATTCAAGGCGGTTGGGATTCAGGTCCCTATTTCATTGAGAAGGCTTCACTGTGGGTTCGCCGTGTCCGACGATGACTACTATCAGGATTCGCCCGGAAGCGGCTGAAGTAGTCTTACCCAAGGAGAGCAAGCCTCGAAGGACTCGGCTTCCTGCCGGGTTTTTCGAGGCCTTTCCGTCTGAACCGCTCTGAACCGCGCGGTTCGTCTTTCCTCGCGCTCCCATGCCCGAGCCTCTGCCCGGTCTGCGAGGAGCGGTTTTGGAGTAGGGGAAATGCGCGGCCAAGGCCTCCATGCCCGCGCAAGGTGTCTTGCTTGCAGGCGCACCGTGGTATAAAGTTCATTTTTTTTGTGTCCGCCGAACCCTTCAGGTCTGCTGCACGCAAGGAAACCGCCATGATCCCCGTACCCAAGGGCTTTCATTTCGCCGGGGCCAAGGCGGCCTTCAAGCGCGAAGGCCGCTACGATCTCTCCGTGATGCTCAGCGACACCCCGGCCGTGGCCGCGGGCGTGTTCACGACCAACCGTTTTCAGGCCGCGCCGGTGCTGCAGTGCATCGAGACATTGGCCGCCCGCGAGCGCGTGCGCGGAGTGGTGGCCAACTCGGGCCAGGCCAACGCCTGCACGGGCGAGCAGGGCCTGGTCAACTGCCGCGTGTCCCTGGAGATGGTCGCCAAGGCCGTGGGCGTGCATATGGACGAGCTCCTGCCAGCCTCCACGGGCGTCATCGGCCAGCACATCAAGCTCGATCGCTGGCGCGCTGCCATGCCTGAGCTGGAGGAATCCGTGGGCAAGCTCGGCCCCATGGAGTTCACCAGGGGCATCATGACCACGGACAAGTTTCCCAAGCTGGCCTGGGCCACGATCAGGTACGAAGGCCGGGAGGCGCGCGTGCTCGGCATGGCCAAGGGCGCGGGCATGATCTGCCCCAACATGGCCACCATGCTCGGCTTCATCGCCTGCGACGCGGACGTGGAGCCCGGACTCTGGCGGGACGTGTTGCGCCAAGCCGTGGAGAACAGCTTCAACCGCATCACCGTGGACGGCGATACCTCAACCAACGACTGCGTGCTGGCCCTGGCCAACGGCGCCAGCGGCCTGCGCATCGACGAAGGCGGCCGCAAGGCCTTGCAGATGGCCCTGAGCGAGGTCTGCGAGGCCCTGGCCTACATGATCGTGCAGGACGCCGAAGGCGGCACCAAGGTCGTGCGCATTCATGTCGTGGGCGCCAAGGACGACCATCAGGCCGAGCTTGCCGCGCGCGCCGTGGGCAATTCCCCGCTGGTCAAGACCGCCCTGTTCGGCCGCGATGCCAACTGGGGCCGCATCGTGGCCGCCGTGGGCCGCAGCGGGGCCGAGTTCAATCCCGACCATGTGGCCATGGCCATAGGCGGCATCACCATTTTCGAGGACGGTGCGCCCATGGCCGGCGACATCGACGGCCTGCTGGCAGCGCACATGGACCAGCGCGACATTTCCATCGAGGTCAAGCTGGGCGACGGCCCCGGCGAGTACACGCTGCTCGCCTCGGACCTGACCATGGAGTACATCAAGATCAACGCCGACTACAGAACCTAGGTGCGTATGAACTGGAGAGGGGCGTCGCTCCTCTCCGGACCTCTCCCCACCAGGGCGTGACGACGCCCTGGACCCGCGTAGTTCGTTCGCGAGCCGCTCCAGGTCTGCCAGGTCCGCGCCAAGCCTCACCGCTCTGGATGCGGCATTCCGCTCGGGCCGGATCGCCCGGAAAGGCTCCGGCAGGAGGATATTTCGTGGAACCCAAGGATTTCGACAAGAATCTGCGCGAGCGCGACAGGCTGACGCGGCTGACCGACTTCTTCTTCGAGGTCGGCATGCTGCGCAAGACCCCGCGCACGGGCTATCAGTTCCTGGGCACGGGCCAGGAGAACGTGGCCGAGCATTCCTTCCGCACCGCCGTCATCGGCTACGCCCTGGCGCGTCTGGCAGGGGCAGATCCGTCGCGCACGGCCATGCTTTGCCTTTTCCACGACCTGCACGAAGCGCGCACAGGCGACTTCAACTACGTGAGCCGGGTCTACAACTCCTCCAAGCGCACCTTGGCCCTGGAACACGCTCTGGCCGGAACAGGACTGGAAGAGGACGTGCTGGGCCTTTGGCGGGAGCTGGAGGACGTGGACAGCCTGGAAGCTCAACTGGCCCAGGACGCGGACCAGCTCGACCTGATCCTGAACCTCAAGGAAGAGCTCGACCGGGGCAACACATACGCGGGCAAGTGGCTCGAAGGAGCCCTGGGCCGGCTGCGCACCGAAGAGGGCAGGCAGCTTGCCGAACGCATAAGCCGGACGGATCATACCGACTGGTGGTTCCTCGGACCCGACGCGGCCTGGTGGTCGCGCAAGAACGGCAACCCGGAAAAGTAGCCATGCTCGTCGCAATCATATCGGACACGCACCTCAGCGAGCCCACTCCGGCCTTCCGTCGCGCCTTTGAGCGCCACATTGAGCCCGCCGACGCGGTCCTGCACTGCGGCGACATCACCGGCGCGGCAATGCTGCGCTACTTCGAAGCCTCGCATCCGGCATTCCAAGCCGTGCTGGGCAACTGCGACGCCGCAAGCGGCGGCATGGACCTCCCGCCGATGCGCAGGCTGGAGCTGGCCGGCTTCCATATAGGCATGGCCCACGGCTGGGGCCCGCGCAGCCGCGTGGGGCTCACGGTCCTGGAGGCCTTCGGTCCAGGGCTGGACATAGTCTGTTACGGCCACACGCACCGGCCGCACTGGGAGAAGATCGGCCCCACCTGGCTGCTCAACCCCGGCAGTCTCGATCTTGTCCGTGAGGAGCGGCCTAGCCTGGCGTTGCTGACTTTGGAGCCTGGCCGCGAGCCGGCCTGCGAGCACGTATCGGTGTCAGGTTGTGACTGAAGCAGCTTTACAAGCAAGTGTTCCCATGATGCGATTCCTTGTCCTTTCCCTCATCACAGGCCTGCTATGCGGCTGCAGCTCCAGGCAGATGCACCACGGCAGCCTGGATTCCTGGGTCGGCGCGCCCATAGTCAGCTACATCCAGGCCAATGGCCAGCCGAGCGGAAGGCGCGATTTGCCCAACGGCTATGCCGTGTACTCGTTCACCAGCACCGGCAGCGGATACAAACCCATCGAGGGCCAATCTAATCACGAGCCACGCAGCTATGGCACCACTCGCGGGGTCGAGGGGAGCCTCTACAAGGACTCCCGCCTGGATCTGTCCTGCACGGTCTGGCTTGAGACGGGCAAGGACGGGCATATCGTGCGCTGGCGGCAGCAAGGCAACAACTGCTATTGATTGCGCGAGTCTGCTTGGCCGCCATCAAAATCTCGCCATAAAAAAGGGCCGCCCCGCATGGGACGGCCCTTTTTCTTGTGTTTCGCTAAGCTTGTCTATTCCAGGTACTGCGGGTTGACGAGCTCGATCTTGGCTTCGGAGCGCAGGCTCTCGATGAAGGCCTGATACAGCTCCTGCTCACGGCTCTGGGTCAGGGCCGCGATCCACATGTCCTTCTGGCTTTGCCACTCCGACTCGGGAGCAGGAACGAGCTTGTCGAGCCTGGCCACGTACCAGCCGGCGGGCGAGGAGTAGGCGCCGGGCAGCCATTCGCCGGCCTTGGCCGCAAAGGCGTCCTTGGCCAGATCCTGGCTGGCTCCCAGCCCAGCCACCGTTCCCTTGCGGTCGAAGGGCTCGCTGGTCTTGAGTTGGGGCAGGCTGGCCGCCGCCTGCGCGCGCTCGGAAGGGTCGGCGAGCTGCTTGGCCAGGGCCTGGGCCTTGGCCTTGGACAGCTCAAGGGCCTTGTCGCGCTTGAGCAGCGTTTCGATCTGCACGCGCACCTCTTCCAGCGGCTTGACGAACTCGGGCTTGCTGCCGGTCTTCTCGGCCAGGATGTATCCGTTGCCAGAGGAAACCGGCGTTTCGGTCAGTTCGCCGTCGGCCAGGGAAAAGATGACCCGCTTGGCCTCATCGTTCAGCCCTATGCCGGCCGGACCGGCCGACTCGGAGAACATGCCGCTGTCACGGGGAGTCATGTGCAGGTTCTTGGCGATCTTCGCCAGGGAGGCACCAGAGACGGCCAGGTCCGTAGCCTCGTCCAGGGCATCGCCCACGAGGGAGGCCGCCTTGTCGCGCGCGAGTTCGCCGCGGATGTCGGACTCGACCTCGGCCAGGGGTATCCGGCCTGGCTCGCGGCGCTCCTCGAGCTTGATGATGTGCCAGCCGAACTCCGTACGCACCGGAGCGCTGACCTCACCGGGCTTGAGGGCGAAGACGGCTTCTTCGAAGGCCGGGACCATGCGGCCGCGGCCGAACCAGCCAAGGTCTCCTCCCGAGGAGTTGCTGGGCCCCTCGGAGAACTTCTTGGCCACGTCTGCGAAGCTCAGTCCGCCGGTGATCTTCTTGCGGATGTCATCGATCTTGGCCTTGGCCGTATCCACGTCCTCCTTCGGCGCATCCTTGGCGACCTTTACGAGGATGTGGCTGGCGCGGACTTCTTCCTGGCGCTGGAACTTGTCCGCATTGGCCTCGTAGTACTGTCTGACCTCCTCGGCCGAGACCTGGTCGGGTCGGGCCATCTGCTCGGGAGAGAAGAGCAGGTAGGAGATGCGCGCCTGGGCCGGAACGGTGAAGCGGCCCTTGTTCTGCTCGTAGTAGCCGGAGACCTCTTCCTCGCTGGGCGTGACCTGGGCGGTGAACTCCTCCAGGGGGAAGATGGCGTAGCTGACCACGGCCGTGTCGCGGATGAACGCGAAGTGGTCGCGGGCCTCCTGCTCGCTGGCCTTGGCCGGCAGGGTGGCCATCTGGCGCATCTTGTCCAGCAGAAGCTCCGTGCGCATGGCCGACTCGTAGGCGGCTTCGGTCATGCCGTTGGCGCGCAGCAGGCGGCGGTAGAGTTCGTAGTCGAAACCGCCGTTGTCGCCCAGGAAGTGGGGCGTGGACTTGATGACGTCGCGGATTTCATCGTCCGAGACGGTCATGTTTATGTCCTTGGCCTTCTGGCGCACCAGTTCGGCGTCGACGAGCTGGCTGAACACCTGGCGGCGCAGGCCGAGCTGCCTGAGCATGTCGGCGTTCAGGTCCGGGAAGCGCATGCGCAGCTGTTCCGTGGCCCGCTCCAGGGCCTGGCGGTATTCGGTCACCTTGACGGGCGTGTCGTTGACGTAGCCCACCACGGAGCCCTTCTGGCTCCGGAAGCTGCCCACGCCCCAGAAGACGAAGACGACGATTATGATGCCGAAGACGATCTTGACGCCCCAGCCGCGGGCATTCTGACGAATGGGATCGAGCATAGGTTCTCCGTTAGGAGCCGGCCGGACGGCCGACGGTGTTGAGTAGTCCGCCGGCATTGATAATGGCCAGTTCCTGTGCAGTCAAATCGTTGCCCACCTGAATCCGTTGGCCTGTTCCCAGGGTCAGCTCGACCGTGCCGCCGGGTGTGATCTCGGCGGCCGGGATGGTTACGGAATCGCCCTGGTTGAACTTGGCGTAATCGTCCTTGTCGGTCAGCAGCAGCGGCAGGATGCCGAAGTTGACCAGGTTGGCGCGGTGGATGCGAGCCAGCGACTTGACGATGACGGCCTTGACCCCGAGGTAGCGCGGGCCGAGGGCCGCGTGCTCGCGGCTGGAGCCCTGGCCGTAGTTTTCGCCGCCCACGATGACGCCCTTGCCCGCTGCCTGGATGCGGCCCACGAAGGCTTCGTCCACGCGGCCGAAGATGTGCTTGCTGATGGCCGGGATGTTCGAGCGCAGGGCCGTGATCTCCGCGCCGGCGGGCAGGATGTGGTCCGTGGTGATGTCGTCGCCGACCTTGATGGCCACCGGGGCCTCGATGCTGGCGGGCATGGCCTCGAAGGGCGGCAGGGGCGCGATGTTCGGGCCGCGCAGGATCTCGATCTTGGAGCCGTCCTCGGGCGGGTAGACGAACAGGTGGCGGATGTCCGGTGCCTTTTCGGGCAGTTCGGGCTTGGCCGGAGGCGTGCCCCAGCCGGCCGGGTCGGAGAACTCGCCGCGCAGGGCGATCATGGCCGCCGTGGCCGGGCTGACCAGATAGACCTGGGCATCCTTGGTGGCGCTGCGGCCCTCGAAGTTGCGGTTGAAGGTGCGCACGCTCACGCCGCCGGACACGGGCGAGCCGCCCATGCCGATGCACGGGCCGCATGCGGCCTCCAGCAGGCGCGCGCCGGAATCCAGCAGCGGATCGATGAGCCCTTCCGAGGAGAGCATCTTGAGCACCTGCTTGGAGCCGGGCGCGATGAGCAGGTCGGTCTCGGGCTTGACCCGCCTGTCCTTGAGCAGCAGGGCCACGGTCTTGAGGTCCGCGTAGCTGGAGTTGGTGCACGAGCCGATGCAGGACTGCTCGACCTTGGTGCCGGCCATGTCCTTGATGCGCACGCGGCGGTCCGGCATGTGCGGGGCGGCGGCCAGCGGCTCCAGGGCACCCAGGTCGATACGGATATCCTCGTCGTAGGTGGCGCCCTCGTCGGCCAGCAGCTCGACGAAATCCTCCTCGCGGCCCATGGACTTGAGGAACCTGCGGGTCTGCCCGTCGCTGGGGAAGATGGAGGTGGTCGCGCCGAGCTCGGCGCCCATGTTCGTGATAGTCGCGCGCTCGGGCACGCTTAGCGTGGCCACGCCGGGGCCGGCGTACTCGAAGACCTTGCCCACGCCGCCCTTGACCGTCAGCTCGCCCAGCAGGTGCAGGATGATGTCCTTGGCCGAGGCCCAGCCTCGCAGCTCGCCGTCGAGCCAGACGCGTACGACCTTGGGGCAGGGCAGGAAGTAGGCCTCGCCGCCCATGGCCAGGGCCACGGACAGTCCGCCCGCGCCCATGGCCAGCGAACCAACTCCGCCGGCGGTGGGCGTGTGGCTGTCAGAGCCGATGAGCGTCTTGCCGGGCTTGGCGAAGTTCTCGAGGTGCAGTTGGTGACAGATGCCCGTGCCCGGAGGCGAGAAGATGATGCCGTACTTGGCCGCCACGGTGCGCAGGTAGCGATGGTCGTCCGGGTTGCGGAAGCCCATCTGCAGCGTGTTGTGGTCCACGTAGCTCACCGAAAGCTCGGTGCGCACGCGGCTCACGCCCATGGCCTCGAACTGCAGGTAGGCCATGGTGCCCGTGGCGTCCTGGGTCAGAGTCTGGTCGATGCGTATGCCGATCTCGCTGCCGGGCGTCAGCTCGCCCTTGACCAGATGCTTTTCCAAAATCTTGCGCGTGATATTCTGCGCCATGCTCTGCTCCTTTCTGCCTGGCGTAAAAAGGAAATGTGTGGCTGGTTTACTGAAAGGGGGGGCGGGGCATGGCCGGCCGCGGTAATTACTCCATGCCCAGTTCGATGCGCCGAATTCTGCGCCGGCGGATATCGATTTCGGTTTCCAGGCGCAGCTTGTCCTGCTGGGCCTGGAAGATCTCGTTGTTATGGAAAACGCCCTTGGCCGGGTCCTCGCTGTCGCGCAGCTGAATGACCCTGGCCTCGGCGGCCTTCTTGTCGGCCGTCAGGGCCTCGATCTGGGCCTGAAGGGCCGGTATGTCCCGCGTCTGATCGCTATTCGATGCGGATGCGTCGTTTTGGTTTCTGTTCTGGTTCATGTTCGGGTTCCTTGGGCTGCGGCAGCAGGCTGCGCACCGGCGAGCCGAGGCGGTTGTACAGGTTCCAGAAGCTTGGCCAGTGCGCCGTGAGCACGCCGGGGTTGGCCAGTCGGATGCCGGGGCGGACAAAGGCGAGCAGCGCCGCGGCAAGGGCGAACTCGACCGATGGCGCGCTCCAGATGCGCACGCCCTGCTCCCGGTCGAAGCCGGGCTCCAGGCGGATGACCGAGCCGTCGGCCGTGTGGGGCTTGCCGCAGGCTTCCAGGAATTCCAAGGCCTGGGACAGGAATACTTCGTCCGAACCGCAATCCAGGCTGGCTCCGCCGGGCGCTGCCGCGGCAAGGGCCAGAGCCAAAGGGGACGAGGCAAGGCCGGATGCGTTGAGACTGAGCCGATCGGGCCACGGGCGGACAGTGACGCCGGCAGCGGAACTGTCCAGGGCGAGGTCCAGCCCCACGGAGCCGAGCAGACGCTGTGTCTGCTGGAACATGGGGAGCGCGGCGGGCCAGGAGCCCACGAGGCGCGCGCGCCCGCCTATGAAGCGGGGCATGGCCAGCACCGTGGCCGTAATGAGCCGGTCCATGGGCAGCCCGGGCGCGGCAGGGAGCCTGGGCGTGGCGTGGGGCACGCTAAACGAGCCGGGCTCAGCCTTGAACGGGATGCCGCACAAGGTGAGCACCAGGGCCGCGTCGGCCAGGGCGTCGGCCACGGGCGAATCCGGGTCGTACTCGAG
>JAEYOJ010000072.1 GCA_023411815.1 Pseudomonadota bacterium
GAGGAGACCGGGGCGCCGGCCGACCGCCTGACGGCCCACATGGAAGAGGCCCGGCGGATCGAGGACGAGATCGCCGGGGTCAACGCGAAGATCGCGGGAATCCGGGAGAGGCATACCGACTTCCTGGTAGCATGCGATGAACTACTCACGGCTGACGTAGAGCGGGCGGAAGCCCCGTTGCGGTTTGCTACCACGGAGGAGACCTTCATTACCGAAGGCTGGGTGCCCGAGGACCGGGCGGATAAAATTCTGGACGCACTGGAGAAAGCGACCAACGGCAGGATATACATCGAGGAACTGGAGATCGAAGAAGATACCAGTGTCCCGGTGGAGTACGAAAACCCGTCGTTCGCTTCGCCGACACAGATGCTCATGGACGTCTACGCGCGGCCCCGCTACTCCGAGATCGACCCGACGCTGATGGTAGCCATCGTGTTTCCCATCTTCTTCGGTATGATCCTCGGGGACGTGGGTTACGGAGCCGTCCTGCTCGCCCTGAGTCTTGGCTTACGCAAGTTCCTGAAGGGTGAAGGCGGAAGGGCGCTCTTGAAGGTGCTCAGTTACGCAAGCATCTCGAGTATCGTCTTCGGCGTACTCTACAGTGAATTTCTGGGATTCTCGCTCCCGTGGGAGCCGCTGGTCTTCTCCCGACACCTCAATATCGGAGGGCACGCGGGAGGACACGGCCCGCAGGTAGTCGAACTGATGATCATTGCGATCTGGATCGGTATCCTGCACATCACGCTTGGGCGCGTTCTCGGCATACTCAACGCACGGAGGCTTTACCACGGCAGGCACGCGACAAGGGCGGTCATCTCCCATGCCGGCTGGCTCGGAGTCATGTGGGGTATACTCCTCATCATATGGTCGTTCTTCCCCATCCCGATGATGCCTGACCTTACGGGCTTCCCCGTGGCCATCGCGGCAGGCGTCGTCCTGCTGGTGGCGGGAGTCATCGGTATCGCGCAGGAGAACGCGCTCGAGGTCGTCGAACTTCCGACGATCGTCAGCCACGTATTGTCGTACGCCCGTCTTGTGGCGGTGGGCCTCTCATCGGTCGCGATCGCGATGGTGGTCAACTACATCTCGATCGGGATGATGATAGAGCCCCAGCTTGAAGCAATCACACCGGTCGGTGTGATCCTCATCATCGTCGGCATTCTCGTCTTCCTGATGGGGCACGTGCTGAACACGGCACTTGGCCTCCTCGGCGGCGGTCTGCATTCGATTCGTCTTCACTATGTTGAGTTCTTCACCAAGTTCTACAAAGGTGGAGGCAAAAAGTACAATCCATTCGGTATGAAATCCAAATTTACGGAGGAATAAGAAAATGGTAGATTTTGGCACAGCAGAACTGACTCTTGAAATGATCCAGGCATCGCAGGCAGGAATGAGCGCAGTCGGCGCAGGTCTCGCAGTAGGTCTCACCGGCGTCGGCACCGGCCTTGCCGAGATGGGCATCGGTGCGGCGGCTGTCGGTGCAACCGCAGAGAACAGGGATATGTTTGGTCTCGCACTGCTCTTCACTGTGATTCCGGAAACCATCGTCATCTTCGGTCTTGTGGTTGCACTGCTGCTTCTGTTCTGATGGAGTGAACCATGGGACTCGAAGCAGTAGTGAACGAGATCCGGGAGAAAGGGCGAAAGGAGGTCGAGGCGATCCGGGCAGAGACCCGGACCGACGTCGAGGAGATCCTGAAGGACGCACAGACTCGCGCCGCCGGGATCAAGGCGTCGGCACAGGAGGAAGCGGACCGGGCAGCCACGCACATCGTCAACCAGGAAGCCTCGGCGGCGAACCTCGTCGTCAAGCGGCAGGTCCTGAACGCCCAGAAGACGCTCCTCGATCAGGTCTATTCGGCCTCGCTTACCGCTATCGGTGATCTGCCCGCCGAGTTCCAGGAGAAGGCGCTCACAGCCCTGCTGAAGAGAGCGGTAAAGGAGATCAAGAAGGGCGTCGTCCATGCAAACAAGCAGGATACTCCGGTTGTCGAGGGGATCATCTCCCAGGTGAAGATGCTCTCCGGCTACACCGTGGGCGCCCCGGTCGACATTCCCGGTGGGATCATCGTCGAGAGCAACGACGGCGAACTGCAGATCGACTACAGTTACCGTACGTTCCTGGACGAGATCTGGGAATCCGGCCTGAAGGATGCGTCAGATATTCTGTTTACATGAGGAGGGTTCATAAATGGCAGGGGTAAGTAGCGGATCGGCCCAGTACATTTACGCCTGTACCCGCATGCGGGTGCGTAAATCGCTGCTGATACCGCGCGAGGATTATCTCCGCATGCTGAATATGAGCCTGCCTGAGATCACCCGGTTCATCGGCGAGACCACCTACCGGTCGGAGATCGATGAACTCGGCACCTCCTTCTCCGGAATCAACCTCGTCGAGGTGGCCCTGAGCTGGAACCTCGCCAAGGAGTACCAGAGCATCCTGGAACTGGTTCCGGGAGACCTGAAGCACTTTACCGCCAGTTACCTGCGGCGCTGGGATATCCAGAACGTCGTCACCGTCCTGCGCGGCAAGATGCAGAAGCTGCAGCCGGGCAAGATCAAGGAGGTCCTGGTCCCGGCCGGCAGACTCGATCGGGTCGTTCTCGACCGCCTTGTCGCGGAAGAGTCACCGGAGCGGGTCGCCGAGGCGCTCAAGGGCGAGCGGTTCTACCCCGTCATCGAGCGGGAACTGCCTCGCGCGATGGAGACCGGGTCGTTTGCTCACCTGGAAAACGAGCTCTACAAGGGCTACTACGCGCGGCTCATCGCGGACGCGAAGGCGGGAGTCAAGGGCGGGGATATCTTCCTCAAGTACATCCAGCTTGAGATCGATATCCGGAACATCCAGAACCTCTTCCGGCTGCGGGCCGGACATGTCCGCGAAGATTTCAGGGAACTGATGATCGGTGGCGGTTCGTTCACGGTGGACGAGTTGCAGCGGCTCTCGGGACTCGAGAGCCAGGACGAGTTCATCGACGCCTTGAAGCGACAGGTGAAGATGATCCCGCTCTTGAACGCGCTTGAGGAGATCCGGGGCAAGACCGCGCTCCACGAGATCGAGGTTGCGCTGACCCGGGTCCAGCTGGACCAGATGGAGCGGATGTCGAAGCGGTACGCGTTTTCGATCCTTCCGATCCTCGTCTACCTGGAGAAGAAGAAATACGAGGTCGCGAATCTTCGCGCCCTTGCCCGGGGCAAGGAAGCCGGCCTTCCCGGTGAGCGATTACAGGGCTACCTGGTGATGTAGAATGGAGATCGCAGTTGTCGGTACCGGTGAATTCATCCTCGGTTTCAGGCTCGCGGGTGTCAGAAAGACCTACGCGGCCGAGACCGACGAACGGCTGGTCGAGCATATCAACCAGGTGCTGGATGACAAGGACGTCGGCATCCTCGTGCTGAAAGGCAGCGACATGGAGCGGATTCCCCTGCGGCTTCGCACCTCCCTCGAAAACTCCGTCAAGCCGACGGTGATCGCGATCGGCGGAGACGAGGGCGGCCTGTCGATGAGAGAGAGAATCAAGAGATCGGTGGGTGTTGATCTGTGGAAGTAATGGAGAAAGGAAAAGAGAACAGGGCTCAGGGAGTCCTGAAACGAATTTCAGGGCCGGTCGTCACTGCTGTCGGTCTCGACGCACACATGTACGA
>JAEYOJ010000018.1 GCA_023411815.1 Pseudomonadota bacterium
AGATGCCGATGAGCACGGCCGCGGCGTAGACCGGGATGAACAAAAAGATGACCAGCCCGGCGAAGCCCTGGATGAAGCGGCTGTCAAAGCGCCGGCCCAGGAGTTCGGGGAAGGTGTGGCTGTCGAGGGCGATGCCCATGCGCCGCGTGCGCCGGCCGAAGAAGACGAAGGCCGCGAATATCCCGATGAGAATGTTGGCGAAGGTCAGCCAGAGCAGCGGAAAGCCGAACAGCGAGGCCACGCCGGAAAAGCCCACGATGGCCGAGGTGGAGATGAACGTGGCTCCATAGGACATGGCCATTATGAACGGGTTCATGCGCCGGCCGGCCAGCATGTAGTCCGCGGCCTCGCGCGTATGTTTCCAGCCCACGTAGCCCAGATAGAAGACCACCGCCAGGTAGGCCAGCGAGACGAACAGCTTCACGCTCATGCTGCAATGCTCCGGTAGAGTGTCATGACAGGGCCGCATCGTTTTACCGCCTGGTCCATCCCTGTCAACCGAAGTCTATAGACTAATCGAAGCTGTGCGCTCGGCCGAGGCGCTCCCCGCCTGCATCAAGCGCGGATCATCCGCCGATTTTGACATGGACCTGTTGCTGGATGTGAAGTATCCAACAGCCTTTCCGCACTATTATCAGCGATACACAAAAGGGAAGGAAGTGATATGAGCGATCGCTTGCGACAGGCCCTGGCCGCCGTTCGGCCGGTGGACACGAGCCTGGCCCCGCGCGGTCAGGCCCACCTGGACGACCTGACCAAGCCCAGAGGCAGCCTGGGACGGCTGGAGGAGGCCGCGCTGCGGCTGTATCTCATCGCCGGCGGCTCCAGGCCCGGCGTGGACCCTGCGCGCATCTTCACCATCGCCGGCGATCATGGCGTGGCCGCCGAGGGCGTGAGCCTCTTTCCGCAGGAAGTCTCGCGCCAGATGGTCCTCAATTTCGTCAACGGCGGCGCGGGCATCAACGTGTTGGCCCGCACGGCGGGCCTCGGCCTGAGCGTGGTGGACGCCGGCACCGCGGGCGGGACGTATCCCGAGCACCCGGCCCTGATCCAGCGCAAGGTCCGGTCCGGTACGGACAACCTGGCCGTGGGCCCGGCCATGTCCATCGAGGACTGCACGCGCGCCCTGGAACTGGGCATCGAGCTGGCCCATATGGCCGCGGACGAGGGCTGCCGGGCCGTGGGCACCGGCGACATGGGCATCGCCAATACCACGCCCTCCACGGCCCTGTTCTGCGCCTACCTGGAACTGGACCCGGAAACGATCACCGGCCCAGGCACGGGCCTGGCGGCCGACGGGGTGCGCCGCAAGATCGAGGTCATCCGTCGCGGCCTTGCGGCCAACCAGGCTTCCGTGGCCTCGGGCGAGCCCCTGCGCATCCTGGCCGCGCTGGGCGGGCTGGAGATCGCGGCCCTGGCCGGCCTGATCATCGGCGCAGCCGGTCGGCGCATGGCCGTGGCCGTGGACGGCTTCATCTCCACGGCGGCCTATGTCTCGGCCTGGAAACTCTGCCCGGCCGTGGCCGACTACTGCTTCCTGAGCCACGCCTCGGCCGAGCCAGGCTACGCGCGCATCATGCAGACACTCAAGGCCGATCCGCTGCTGCACCTGGGCCTGCGCCTGGGCGAGGGCACGGGCGCGGCCATGGCCCTGTTCGTGCTGCGCTCGGCCGCCGCCATCTTCAACGAGATGGCCACGTTCTCGGGTGCGGGCGTGAGCAAGGCGTAGTTCCTGGAAAGTGCCACCACTTCAACTTGTGCGTCTCCGCAGGTTCGTTCATCCGGAGGATCAGTCATGAACAAACAGAGCATAGGCATCGACCTTTCAATCAGCGATGCGCTGGGTCATGCCGTCATATGGATATTCTTCTCTTTGATAACCCTGGGCTTCGCCTTCATGTTCTATCCGTATGCCCTGGCCCGCTTTCTCATCAACAAGACATATCTCAAGGACGAGTCCGGCAAGCTGAGCAGCCGCTTCAACTGCTCGCTCGACTTCACCGGCAACCTCGGCCACGCTCTTCTCTGGTTCCTGCTTTCCCTGGTGACCTTCGGTCTGGCCTACGTCATCTATGTCTACAGGGTGTGGGTCTATGCCATCAACAAGACCAGCCTCGTACCGGTGGACCCGGGCACCCTGGGCTCGCATTATGGAGCCAAGGCCTGATAGCGATGCTCTCCCGTCCGTCTTCTCGATTGAGCAATATGCATTTGAACTGAGAGAGGGCGCTGCCCTCTCTCCGACTCTTGCAGCCGCACCTGCTGCGGACCAGGCATAAAACAACGAGGCGGCCGGTTTTCCGGCCGCCTCGAAATGTTGGGCTGCAAGGCCCTTTGGGCGAAACGTCGTCTTAAGCCATCCGCCGCCAAACTGCGCGGGTCCAGGGCGTCGTCACGCCCTGGTGGGTGGGGTCCGGGGAGGGCGACGCCCTCCCCGGTTCTTGTGCTCTATCCGCCCAGGTAGGCTTTCTTGACCTCGGGGTCATCCATGAGTTTGGCGCAGGGGCCGCTGGCCACGATCTCGCCGGTATCGAGCACGTAGCCGCGGTGGGCGAACTTGAGGGCCAGGTTGGCGTTCTGCTCGATGAGCAGGATCGTCAGGCCTTCCTGGTTGAGCTGCTTGAGCGTGCGGAACATGTCGTACATGAGCAGCGGGGCGAGACCCATGGACGGCTCGTCGAGCATGAGGAACTCGCATTTGGTCATGAGCGCGCGGCCCACGGCCAGCATCTGCTGCTCGCCGCCCGAGAGCTGCTCGCTGCGCTGCTTGCGGCGTTCGGCCAGGCGCGGGAACAGGTCGTACACGCGTTGGTAGTCCTTGGGTATGGTCGGGTCGCCCTTGCGGCCGTAGGTGGCCAACTGCAGGTTCTCCTCCACGGTCAGGTTGCCGAAGATGTGCCGGCCTTCGGGGACCAGGGCGATCTTCAGCTTGTCCACGACATCGTGGGGAGCCACGTTCAGCAGGGACTTGCCCTTGAAGAGGATGTCGCCCGACACGACCTTGGGCGCCTCGGGCGGCGGCAGGCGCATGACCGCGTGCAGGGTCGTGGTCTTTCCCGCGCCGTTGGCGCCGATGAGCGTGACGATCTCGCCCTGTTCGACATGAAAGGAAATGCCGTGCAGGGCCTCTATGTTGCCGTACTTGACGCGCAGGTTCTCGACTTGCAGGTACATTAGATCTCCGAATCGCCCAGGTAGGCCTTGATCACGGCGGGGTTCTGCTGGATTTCCGAGGGCGTTCCCTCGGCGATGGTCCGGCCGAAGTCGATGACCTTGATATATTCGCACAGGCTCATGACCACGGTCATCTGGTGCTCGATCATCCATATGGTCAGCTTGAATTCCTTGTGAATCCAGCGGATGAGCTTGATGAGCCCGTCAACGTCGGCGGAGTTGAGGCCGGCCGCGGGTTCGTCCAGCAGCAGCAGGTCGGGCTGAACGGACAGGGCGCGGGCGATCTCCACGCGGCGCTGGAGGCCGTAGGGCAGGTTGTTGGGCCTCTCGTCGGCGTAGCGTTTCAGCTCGAGCTGCTCCAGTAGTTGCCAGGCGATGGAGTCGATCTTGCCTTCGGCGCGCTTGTAGCGCCTGGTGCGCAGGAAGCAGTCCAGCAGGTTGTAACCCATGCGGTAGTGCTGGGCGATGCGGATGTTGTCCAGCACGCTCAGCTCGTGCCACAGGCGGATGTTCTGGAAGGTGCGCGCTATGCCAAGGGCCGTGACCTTGTGGGGTTTGAGACCGCGGGTGTCCTTGCCCTTGAAGACCACGCCGCCCTGGCTGGGCTTGTAGAAGCCGCTGGTCACGTTGAAGACAGTGGTCTTGCCCGCGCCGTTCGGGCCGATGAGGCCCATGAGCTCGCCGCCCTGGAAGGTCAGGTCGAAATCGGAAACGGCGGTCAGGCCTCCGAAGCGCATGGTCATGTTTTTCATTTCCAGCAGGGCCATGACAATCTCCTCGGGGGCTTACTTGAATTTATAGAACTTCCGCAGGCGCGGGAAAATGTCCGCCAGCTCGCGGTTGCCCATGATTCCCTCGGGCCGGAACTGCATGAGCAGGATGAGCAGGAGCGGGATGAGCACCCACTTCCAGACCTGGGAAATCTCGTAGCCCGCGGGCAGCACGTGGATCAGGTGCAGCACCTGGTCGATCCAGGGAATGACGAAGCGCAGGGCCTCCAGCAGCAGGGTGAACAGCACCGCGGACAGGACCGCGCCGGTGATTGAGCCCATGCCGCCCAGGTAGACCATGACCATGGCCTCGGTGGACTTGAGGATGGTGAAGCTGCCGGGGTTCACGTAGCCGAGCACATGGGCGAACAGGCCGCCGGCAAGGCCGGCCAGGCCCGAAGAGAGCATGAAGGTCACGAGCTTTATCTTGTCCGTGTTCACGCTCATGATCTCGGCGGCCACCTCGTCCTGGCTGATGGCCATGACGCCCTTTCCGTAGGTCGAGGCCACATAGCGCCGGATGATCCAGACGGTGAAGACCGTGCAGATGAAGATCCAGATGACCATCCAGGGCAGGTCCGCGGTCTGGCTCATGGCGCTGGTCACGCGGCGCATGCCCATGAAGCCCCTGGCCCCGCCGATGGCGTCGATGTTCTCGATGGCGCTCTTGATGATGTAGAGGGCCGCGATGGTGATGATGGCCAGGTAGTCCCCGCGCGTGCGGAAGGAGGGGATGGCCACGATGAGCCCGGCCAAGGCGGCGGCCAGGGCGCCCACGAACAGGGCCAGCGGGAAGGCGTACACGGCCAGGCTCGGCGGCAGGAGCGCCGGGCCGAACTTGCTCTGCGTGAACAGGATGACCGTGACTATCGAGGACACGTACGCGCCCACGGCCATGAAGCCGGCATGGCCGCAGGAGAATTCGCCCATGTTGCCGTTGATGAGGTTCAGGCTCGTGGACAGGATGATGTTGATGCCCATGAACATGAGCACCGTCTGCATGTAGAGGTTGAGTGCCCCGGTCATGCAGGCGGCCAGCAGGCCCACGAAGGCGATGAGCAGGATGGCCGGGACGCTCAGGCTGCGCGGGTCGAAGCCCGTCGCGGTCGCGGTCGCGCCGGATCCGGCCGCCACGCCCGGATTGTTGCGGATTGCCATGTGACTTCCCCCTCCCTAGATCTTGGTGGTCTTGGCCGTGCCGAACAGACCCGTTGGCTTCCAGGTCAGTATGACCAGGAGGATGGTGAAGCTGATGAGGTCGCGCATGGTGGAGGGGAATACGGCCACGACCATGATCTCCACGAATCCGAGCAGGAAGCCGCCGGCGAAGGCGCCCCGGATGTCTCCGATGCCGCCCACCACGGCGGCGATGAAGGCTTTCCAGCCCACCATGGCGCCCATGTAGGGCTCCAGAACCGGGTAGCTCATGGCGAAGAGCACCCCGGCCAGGCCGGCGAAGCCCGAGCCCAGGATGAAGGTGAAAACGATGATGTTGTCCACGGGGATGCCCATGAGCGGGATGGCGAATTTGTCCCAGGAGATGGCCCGCATGGCCATGCCCATCTTGGTCTTGGTGACCACGAACTGGAGGAAGAGGAACACGATGATGGCGGCCAGGATGACGCCGATCTTCACGTTGGTCACCGTGAAAAAGCCGAAATCGTAGACCTGGGTCGGCACGAGCTGCGGAAAGCTGCGCCTGCTGGCCCCCAGGATGGCCAGGTTGCCGTTTTCGAGGATCAGGCCGCACATGAGCGCGGTGATGACCACGTACAGTCTGTGCGCGCCCTTGCGTCGCAAGGGCCTGTAGGCGATGCGTTCGAGCGTGACCCCCACGGCAGCGGTGAGGATCATGGTCAGCGGGATGGTCAGGGCGAGCACCACGGGGCCCGAGAGGCCGAAGTCGACGCCCAGGTTGCCCAGGAAGAACATGGAAACGCCCAGGCCGATGAAGGCCCCGACCATGAAGATGTCGCCATGGGCGAAATTGATGAGCATGAGCACGCCGTAGACCAGACAGTAGCCCAGGGCGATGAGCGAGTAGTAGCTTCCCCACTGCAGGGCGTTGAGCACGTTCTGGAGCAGGCTTTCAAGCACGGGTCACCTCTGGAATGGTTCGCGCGGCGTCCGCCCGCCGCGGGCCCGCGCCGCAAGGCACGGCAAAGACCGGGGGAGCTCGGCTCCCCCGGTCATGGTCGCAATTGCCTGGTCCGCCTAGGGGGCAACGGACTTGAAGAACTCGAACTCGCCGGCGTCGTTGATCTTGACGATGACCGCGGACTTGACCGGGTCGCCCTGCGGGTCGAACCTCATGGAGCCGGTGATGCCGTCATAGGACGGGATGGCGGCCAGGGCGTCCTTCACGGCCACGCGGTCCTGGGCCAGGTTGCCGGTCAGCGGGGCGTTCTGGATGGCCTGGACCATCATGCCCAGGGCGTCCCAGGTCAGGGCGGCGACGTCGTCGGGCACGTAGCCGTACTTGGCCTTGAAGGCGTCGATGAATTCCTTGGTCTTGCCCGTGGCGCCGGCGGCGGCGTAGTGCGTGGAGAAGTAGTAGCCCTTGCAGGCGTCGCCGCAAAGGGTCATGAGCTCGGCGGAGCCCCAGGAGTCGGAACCCATGATGGGCTTCTTCCAGCCCAACTCCTTGGCCTGCTTCACGATGAGGGCGACCTCGGAGTAGTACTGGGGCGTGAACAGCACGTCGGCGCCGGAGCGGATGATCTTGGTCAGCTGGGCGCTGAAGTCCTGGTCCTTGGTGGTGAAGGATTCATAGGCCACCACGGAGCCGGGGCCGTGGATCTCTTCCCAGGCGGCCTTGAAGAACTCGGCCAGACCCTTGGGATAGTCGCTGGCGATGTCGAAGAGCACCGCGGCCTTCTTGGCGCCGAACTCCTCGGTGGCGAACTTGGCGGCGACCGGACCCTGGAAGGGGTCCAGGAAGCAGGCGCGGAACACGAAGGGACGGTCGAGCGTCGTGGCCGGGTTGGTGGACCAGGGCGCGATCATGGGCGTCTGGTTGGCGTCGGCCACTTCGCCGCCGGGAACGGCCTGCTTGGAGGACATGGGGCCGATGATGCCCAGGGCCTTGTCCTGCTCGATGAGCTTGAGCTGGGCGTTGACCGCGGACTCGGCCTTGGACTCGTTGTCCTCGTAGACGAACTTGAGGGTGTAGGGCTTGCCGGCGATGTCGATCTTGCCGCCGATCTGGGCAAGATACATTTCGGCCGCCTGCCGCGAGGACTCGCCCACCTTGGGAATGTCGCCCGTCAGCGGAATGTTGAAGCCGATGACGATGTTTCCTCCGCCCTGCGCGGCCGGCTTCTGGTCGCCGCCGCAACCGGCGGTCAGGAGCAGTCCGAACGCGAACACGATCGCAAGCAGAAGACCGCTTCTCTTCATGGTACCTCCCCGAAGAATGTAAGTGGTGCTGCATTGAGGCTTGGTTTTAATACGCAAGTCGATCGGAAAGCACAAGGTTTTCCATTTACGTAAAACAGGAGTTGTCAAGAGAAGTTGTCCGATCCACGCAAGGCGACCGCGAAATCTCGGCAGCGACGATCCAAGCCGCGGCAAGGCGCGGGGCAACTCTTGCCAGTCCGGGCCTCTTCCAGTAACAGCCTTGCCGTTGCCCGATCCCTACTAGCCAAGGAATCCATACCGTATGTCCCAGGAAGCCATCGATCGCGTGCTCGCGCACAGTCAGGCCGGTTGCCGTCTGCGCGAGTCGTTCTTCCAGGCCAAGGCGACCCTGGTGGCCGACATAGCCAGGGCCATGGCCGTCAGCCTCGCCCGCGGCGGCAAGATCCTGCTGTGCGGCAACGGCGGATCAGCCGCCGACTGCCAGCACATCGCCGCCGAATTCGTCAACCGCTTCAAGATCGAGCGGCCCCCTCTTCCGGCTATCGCCTTGACCACCGACACGAGCATACTTACCGCTATCGGAAACGATTACGGCTTCGAGCAGGTCTTTCTGAAGCAGGTGCAGGCCCTGGGCCGCCCCGGCGACGTGCTCGTGGCCATTTCCACCTCGGGCGGAAGCCCGAACGTGCTGGCCGCCCTGCGCGCGGCCAAGGAGCGCGAGATCGTCACGGTGGGCTTCACCGGAGGAAGCGGCGGGGCCATGCTGCCCCTGTGCGACTACCCCGTGCTCGTGCCCGAAAAGACCACGGCGCTCATCCAGGAAATCCACATCGCCGTGGGGCACCTGCTCTGCGAACTGGTGGACTACTACCTCTTCGAGGCCGTTTCCGAGCTGACGCCCTACCTGAACGAGACCTAGCCTCGCCGGTCAAAGGCCGGTCGAAAGGCTGGTCACAAGGAGAGACGTAATGCCCATTTTCGAATACCGCTGCGGCAAGTGCGGCCATGAGTTCGAGGAACTCGTCTTCGGCCAGGCCGTTCCCGCCTGTCCCAAATGCAAGGCCTCCAAGACCGAGAAGCTCATGTCCTGCTGCCGGCACAAGAACGCCGGCGGAGGCGCAGACTTCGGCCCCATGCCCTCTGCCTCGTCCTCGGGCGGCGGCTGCGCCGGCTGCTCCGGCGGTAACTGCTCCACCTGCAAGTAAAGGGAAGAAGGGCGAAGATCGGGAGGGGCGTCGCCCTTCCCGGACCCCAACATCAGAGCCGGGGGGGGGGGGGGGGGGGGGGGGAGGGGGGGGGGG
>JAEYOJ010000033.1 GCA_023411815.1 Pseudomonadota bacterium
TTCACATTTTCCGGTGCGGGGGGCGGGGGGGCGGCTCCCCCCCGGGACCCCGGAGGCATATTCCTGATTCAACTTCAGCGCAGCCAGGCCCGCCAGGCGTCCCAGCCGGCCACCAGATCGGCGATGAGCCGGTAGCCGTCGGCTCCGGGATGCGCGCCATCGCCCGCCCGGAGTTCCTCCAGGTAGGCGTGGCTGGCGGAGAGAGGGGTAAATACCTCCAGGAAGGGAATGTCAAGCTCCCTGGCCTGTTCGGCATAGAGCCTGCTCAACTCCGCCGTGCCCTGGTTGTGCTCCGGCTTGTGCATGGGCGTGGGCCCGACCCAGAGCACAGGGCATTTCTCCCTGGCTCCCTGCATGATGAGCCGGGCGTTGGACACGGACATGGCGGCATCGACGCGGGGGAATCCGTCTGGCCTGGAGGCGTCGGCCCCGCCGAAGCAGAACACGAGCCGGCAATCCTGGTCCTGGGGCAGGCGGCGGGCGGTTTCCGTTGGCCAGCGTTCCAGGATGTCGTTGGTCCTGTTGGCGCGGATGCCCAGGTTGTACACGTTCAGTTCCTTGTCCGTTACGGCCAGTGCCATGGCCGCGAGCCGGCCCGGCCAGCCGCGGAATTCCGGATCGTGCGTGCCCAGCACTAGCGAGTCGCCGATGAAGCATACGTGCATGCGATTTCCCCCGGAGATGTCGGTTTCGACCCGCGCCAGACTAGCACCGGGAGGGATGCGGTCAAGATCTGCCCATGGCGGCCAAGCGATCGAGACGGCTAAGGAACAGCTCCGGGAAATGAATGTTTGCGGACAGCCTCGGCATCCTGGGGCGACTCGATGCCCCCCGCCCTTCAGGGGGCGCAGACCCCTGACATCGCGGATCCAGGGCGTCGTCACGCCCTGGTGGGGTGAGGTCTGGAGAGGGGCGACGCCCCTCTCCAGCTCTTATTCTTCCGTGCGGCTCTTCAGGCGCGTCAAGCGCACGCCGTTGTCGCGGCAGGGCGCTAGGCCGTAGATGGTTTCAGCCTGGGTAGCGAAGAGGTCCAGCGGGTGGTGGCTGATGACCAGCACCTGCAGGCCGAGGCGCTCGGCGATGGTGCGGATGAGCTTCATGAAGGTGGGCACCAGCTCGGGCTTGAGCCAGCAATCCTGCTCGTCCAGCACGAGGAACGGCCGGTGGCGCGCCGGGTCGAGCTGCGACAGGGCGATGAGCCGCAGGGACACGGAAAGGATGTTGCAGACCGATCCGCCCTGGCCCACGAGGATGTCCTCGATCTGGCCCTGGTTCTCGATGCGGAAACTCACGTGCAGGCGGCCGCCCTTGGTCTCGCGGTCGCTCTTGACCACGCGGTCCTGACCCAGGATCTCGCGGATGGCCTGGGTCAGGTTGGCCTCGATCTCGTCCAGCAGCTCGCCGAACAGGGACTGCGACAGCTTTTCCAGCAGGGCCTCGGCCTTGGGCGCAAGTTCAAGAAAGGCGTTGATCTCGGCCAGTTCGGCCGTGGCGCGCAGGTAGTCCTTGTGGCGCGCCTCGGCAACTCCGGCCAGACCGTCCAGGCGGCGCTCCAATTCACGCGGGTCGGGCAGATCGCCAAAGTCCGCTATATTGGACACAATGCCAGATTCAGTCCGCTGTATTGGATTGGGCGAATCAGGCAAGCCGGACGAAACGAACGAAACGGAAGGACCGGATGAACCGGATGTACCGGACAGGCCCGGCAGCGAGAATGAGCCGGAATCGCGGTTCACAGCACGTCCTGCTCATGCTCGTGGCCAGGTGCGGGCGGCGGCTCGACGGGAGCCGGCCGCAGACGGCCCGTGGCCACGATCCAGGCCGCCAGAAGCCCCAGGGGCACCCAGCCCAGCACGCCCAGGTAGGCGGCCATGATGCCGGGCTTGCCGCCCGTGGCCAGCAGCACCAGCGACGCGCCCACGGCGTTGGTCGAAGCGTGGGCCAGGCTGGCGCACCAGATGGACCCCGAGGCGGTCAGGAACCAGCCGAAGATGACGGACAGGAGGATGCAGCTCACGGTGAACACGGCCGCGCCTACCACAGGCTGCCCCGGAAAGTTGTAGCCCTGCAGGTTGAGCGGCAGGTGCCACAGGGACCAGATACAGCCGGTGACCACGGCGGCGATCACGGGCTTGCCCCTTCCGCCACGAAAAATGCGCTGCTGCAGGTAGCCGCGCCAGCCGAACTCCTCGCCGAACAGGATGGGCATGGTGATGGCGGCCGAGGCCAGCGAGAACATGACCAGGGCCCAGGGGCCGGGCATGTCAGGGGCCGCGCCGCCCTCGGGTGCGGTCAGGGTCGCCAGGCCGGAGCGGAAGGTCCAGTCCACCTCGGCCAGGCCGAAAACCTGGGCCAGCAGGAGCACCAGCGCCGCGCCCGGCAGGGGCAGGAACCAGGCCAGCAGGTAGTATTTCCAGCTCCGGCGCAGGTTGAGCCGCAAGCCCGCATCTCCGAAGCCCTTGTCCACCCACAGCCGCACGGCAATGGCCGCCAGGGCCGGGGCGAACGCGCCCTGCAGCACGGCCCAGCGCAGGTCCGAACTGCCCGGTTCCCAGCCCTGCCGCGCAAGGCCGTACCACAGCGTCCAGGAGATGCTGAAGGCGGCCACGATGTAGGCCAGCACGCCCGTGCCGCGCTGACTCATCGCCCCTCCTCCACTCCGCGCTCCACGGCCGAGAGGTCGGCGCGGATGGCCTCGATGTGCTTGCGGTAATCCTCCACCAGGCGGGCGTTTTCGGCCCTCCGCTCGGCCAGCAGCCGCTCCAGCGCAGCCGGGTCGGACGTGCCGTACTCGGCCTGGGCGCGCTCCTCCATCTCGCGCAACTGCTGGCTCAGGTTGGCCAGGTTCTGCTCCGTGCGCACGCGCTCCATCTTGAGCTTCTCGTACTCGGCGCGCAGCTGGGCCAGCTCCTGCTCCAGGCGCTGGTCCTGGGACGGCGCCGGGGCCTGCTGCTGGGAAGGCTGGCCGGACGGTCCGGCATAAGGGCTATTTCGCATCGTCACGAACGACCTCCTGATAAAGCTCCCAGACAAGCTTGGCTTCGGGAAGCTCGGGGTTCACGTTGGCCATGAGGAACTCGCGCAGGCCCGCGCCTTCGGCCGTACGCCGCCAGGCCAGCCGCTCCAGGCCGTGCAGGAACAGAGACTCGGTCTCTTTGCCGGCCTCTTCCTCGGGCGGCAGCTCCTGGTCCGGGAACACGGCCGCGAAGGGCAGGTGCGGCACCACGAAGCGCTCCAGCTCCTGCTCGCCGGGCAACCAGATGGATGCCGCCGGGGTGCGCTCCATGGTCCGGCGGCTGAAGGTCAGGCGGGTGATGTTGCCCGGATTTGCCCAGCGCGTCCCGCCCACGATCTGCATGGGTTGCGGCCGGTGCAGATGGCCGTTGATGACCCAGTCCACGCCGGGAATCTCGCGCAGGCGCACGGGCTTGTCGTCATAGTCCGGGAAATTGAGGTTGTGATGGGTGAGCCAGACCACCCACTGCTCGTCGCTGCGGTCGAACGAGTGCGGGATGGGCGCGCCGTCGGGCGAAGCGCCCACGAGCACGCGGCCCTGCGGCGTCAGCAGGGCCAGGGCCGGACCGGGCTCGCCGAGCACGCGCACCGCGCCGGCCGCTTCGAGCACGGCCAGGGACACGTCCTGGGTGTAGCGGGCCTGATACTTGTCGTGGTTGCCCACCAGCACGAAGGGCCGCCAGAGCCGAAACAGTTCGATGAGCGCAACGAGCAGGGCGTTCGGGTTCTCGCGCGGCCAGTGGAACAGGTCGCCCAGGAAGACCGGCAGGAGGTCGTGCTCCTCGGCGTGCTCCAGGCAGGCGCGCACCTTGGCCAGCACGTGCTCCAGGAAGCCTTCCAGCCGCTGGCCCGGAGGCGTGGCCGCGAAGTGTGCGTCCGGGATGAGCATGAGCCCGCGGGCGCGGATTTCTTCAACCATGCTGGCCTCCGCATGTCGCGCCCTCGGCGTGCTTGCAGCCTTGGCGGCGCAGGAAGGCCTCTGCGTCCATGCCGCCGCCGCACAGCGGGCAGGAGCCGATCTGGGCCAGCCGGGCCGCGATGCGCGCCTCGCAGGCGGCCAGGGCCTCGTCGTTCCGGCCCAACCTTGCGTGCATGGCCTCGGCCTGGCGCTTCAGCTCGCGCAGGGTCCGGGCCGCCTCGCTCAACCCCTGGGTCCGCACAGGTTCGGGCGGCGGCAGCAGATTGGCCGCGCGGCCGGCGCGAACCTCCAGGCCGGTCATGCGCGCCTCCAGTCTGCGCCGCTCCTTGATCCAGCGGTCCAGGCGCAAGGCGTCGAACAGTTGCGGCGGTTCGCGCAGCGGCTCCAGGACCTCTCTGCGACGGGAAACCTTGACCAACGCGCCCTGGCGCAGGGCCTGATTCTCCAGGTGCTTGGCCAACCGTTCTGCCGGGAAGAGCAGCGGCGGCTCTGTCAGCGGCGTCAGAGCCTGCCTGCGGCGCTCGGCCAACAGCTTGCCGGCGGCCAGCCGCGCCCGCAGCGTCAGGGCCTCGGCCAGCCGGGCCGCGGGCCAAAGCTGCGGGGCCTGTGTCAGGCGCGACTGTATCTCCACTCGGCGACGCAAAACATTCCGGGACAGCTCCAACCGGCGCAGCCCCTCGGCCGTGCGGGCCAGTTCGGGCAGGCGGGCCTCGGCCTTGCGGATTTCCTCGTGCCGCTCGCGGGCCGCGTCGAGCCGCAGGCGCAGGTCCGGCAGAGGCGTGAGCGTGCGCAGGACGCGCTCCAGCTCCGTGAGCCTGCCGCGCGTCTTGCGCTCGTCGGCCTTGCTCTCGCGCACCTTGGTCTGCAAGGCCTTCTGCATGCCCAGCAGGTGCGCGCTCTCGCTGGACGAGGCGAAGAAGGCCGCCATGGCCGAAGGCGGCTCGTTGAGCAGGAAGATCGGCTCCTTCTGGTTGCCCAGGTGCACGTCCAGGCTGCGGTTCACGGCCTCCAACTGCACCAGATTCAGGCGCAGAACGTCCTGCACCTCCTGCGGGACCTTGCCCTGCAGCTTCCAGAACTCCTCGGGCGCGTCCGCGCCGGGCCGGTACAACTCATAGCCCGCGCTCTTCTCCTTGCGCAGCCAGGCCACGCGCGTCCCGTCGCTGAACTCGGCCTCCACGCGGGCCAGCTTGGCCCCGTGACGGATGAAATGTTTGGGCGCAGGGTTGGTCGCCAGGCAGCGCAACCCCTCGACCACGGCCGACTTGCCCGAGTTGTTCGGGCCCACCAGCACCGTCAGCCCCGGCCCAAGCTCGATGACCGTGCGGCCGTGAGCCAGGTAGTTCTCCAGGGTCAGCTTCACGAGCATGACGATAGCCTAAGCGTGGAATAAGAGAATGCAGGGAGGGCTTTGCCCTCCCCGCACCCCACCCACCAGGGGCGGACCCGCCCCTGGACCCGTGATGTTTTTGATTGTGTGGCCAGCTTGCGCTGCATCGTATCCCTTGGTCTGCCGCTCAATAACGCGGCAGATCCTTGGTTTCGGCGTAAAAGCCTTCCGGCCCGACCTCGCGCATGCGCTCGTTCATGGCCTGCCAGCGCTTCTGCAGGAACGGGTCGAAGCCCGTGTTCGCACAAGGGAACTCGGCGCACTGGAAACAGAAGTCCACGCCCTTGGCCTTGACGCACGAGTGCACGCGGCAGCCCTTGTGCAGGCACTGGCCCGCCCGGCAGCCCTTGCAGTTGCCCTGGGACAGGTGCTTGGCCATATCCAGGAAGGCTGGGTACTTGGCGAAGACCGGATTCATCCCGGCGAAACGCTCGGCGTGGCGTTCGAAATTCGTCAGCAACCGCAGCAGCTCCCGACTGTGGCCGGCGATGGCCCCGTCATCCTTGGCCAGGCACTTTTCGCAGCTCAGACCGCACGGGGCCAGGGCGTGCACGACATCTGCGTAGGTCACGACCGCTCTCCTTCCGGATTCACGACAGGATTGCACGACAGAAACGGACAAAAGGCAAGCGCATCGGTTGTCATGCGCGCATCGTTGTAAAGGAAAAGCGGCGGCTCGACAATCAAGCCCTCTCCCCCGCCCTTGCGCGCCTCCACCAGCACGCGCCGCGCCGGCTCGCCCGCGCGGGGATGCACGAAACGCAGCCGCTTGGGTTCCAGCCGGCAGGCCGCAAGCTCCTTGAGCAGCACGGCAAGCCGCTCGGCCGGGAACACGAAGCAGGCCCGGCCGCGCAGCCTGAGCGCATACGCCGCCGTAGCTACAAAGTCGCTCAGCAGAGCCGGAGGAAGAGCAAGAGCTGGAGAGGGGCGTTGCCCCTCTCCAGACCTCTCCCCACCAGGGGGCAACGGCCCCCTGGACCCGCGATGGTTTCCCGGCTGCGCCGGGAAGACGGTTTCGTTCAGGGCAGCCGGATTTTCGGGCGCAGATGGGATAAAATTGCTTTTTCCAGCAGGGTCTTCATCGCCGTGAAAAATCGCGGCACGCCGTCCCGCGTCATGCGGGACGCGCCCCGTACCCGGTGCGTGATACGGCGGATTGCAGGACACGAGATCGAATGATTCAGGGTCCAGCCGCGCGGGGCTTTCGCTCACGGCGTTCCTGTCACGCACCTTTCGCGCGTCGCGGACATCCACTTCGCGCACTTCCAGACACATTTCCAAGCCGAGCTTGACTGCGTTCTCCCGTGCGCAGGCAGCCGCCTCGGGATTCAGCTCCAGCCCCACGGCCGTGCCTTCGGCATTGCGCAACAGCCAGCCCAGGGCCACGGGCCCGCAGCCCGTGCCCAGGTCGAGCAGCCGCGCCGGCCCTTGCGGCAGGAAACAGGCCAGCAGCAGCGCGTCCGCGCCGAAACGGAACCCCTTCTCCGGCTGGGCCAGCCCGCGCGGAAACATGCTCAAGGCATCTTGCATCGATTTTTTCCTCAACGAACGCCTGCCGGACGGCTAGCCAGAATCTCTAGCGTCCCTGAAGGCCTCTCCCGCACCCAATATCGCGGGTCCAGGGGCGCGTCCGCCCCTGGTGGGGAGAGGTCTGGAGAGGGGCGACACCCCTCTCCAGTATTCGTCTTTGCTTACTGCCCGTGCAGATAGAAGACCAGCCCCGGCGGCACGCACGGCGTCACGGCCACGGAGCGCGCGGGCAAGGTGCGCCCGGCGGCGGCCATGGCGCGCAGGTCGGCGAGCGGCGTGGGCCGCAGGATGAAGGCGGCCTGGGCCTCGCCGCCGCGCACCGCGCGCAGGGCTTCCTCGGGCGACAGGGAGTAGTCCAGGAAATGCCTGTTCAGCTCCTCGTCGCCCAGGCCCAGCACGCCGTGCAGGAATACCCGCTCCAGCATGTGCGCCGGGCTGGCGGCCAGCAGTTCGTCGGCGTCGTGACGGGAATTGCCGGCGGGCGAACCGGGGGATTCACGCGGAACAAGCAGCCA
This sequence comes from Pseudomonadota bacterium, assembly GCA_023411815.1. Lineage (GTDB taxonomy): Bacteria > Desulfobacterota > Desulfovibrionia > Desulfovibrionales > Desulfovibrionaceae > Desulfocurvibacter. Next base: position 7,370 of record JAEYOJ010000033.1, read on the forward strand.
AAGCGTCGTGGACAGATAGAGCAGGAACGCGCCGTCCCCGGCCATGGCCAGGTCTTCGGGCATGGTCGCCGGCCGCACGTGGAAGCGCTCCTCGGCCTTGGTGAGCAGCGTTTCCCAGTCGAACTTGCGGAACCAGGTCAGCACGCGGTGCACGGGCGCGACATCGAGCCCGTCCGGCGAGCCGTCGATCAGGCAGCACAGGACGTAGTCCCAGGGCTTGCGGTTGCCCGGCGTGCCCGGCCCCTGCTCGGCCCACAAAGCCAACGCGGCGGCCAGGGTTGTGTGACCGCCGGCCACCAAGGCGGAGCCGCTTCGAGCCACCGATTGCGCATCGGGTTCCTCCATCTGGGGAACGCGCCACAGGACATGCCGTACGCCGTCGCCCTGGCGGCACTCCAGGAGCGGCTCATCGCGGCTAACGTGCGTCGCGAATGCATCCAGGCCAGAGCCAGGCGCCAGCAGGCCCATCACGGGCGCGAACTGGGCCTTGGCCGCGCGCATGCGCGCCAGGCGGTCGTCGCGTTGGGGAGAATAGACGTCTTCCAGGCGCAGCAGTCCGCCCTCGGCCACGGACACGAGCGGTACGCCGCCGAGCAGGCCCCAGCGCGCCCGGCCGTCTGGCAGTTCGCTGCGCAGCATAAGGAAGCCGGGATCGAGGGGCGACAGGACGCTTTCGTTCCGCCAGCGCCGCAGCGTTTCGGCGCTCGTCTCGGCCGTGCCCAGCCGCTCCACGTGCACCACGTTGCAGGGGCTCTTGGCCGCCAGGAGGGAAAGCTCGGGGCCCAGGAGATGCGGCCCGGCCGGCGCGGACGTCCACTCGGGCGGCAGGTCGGGCCTGGCAGGATTGTAGCGCTGCAACGGGAGCGGGACGAACTCGGGCATGGTCACCGTCGTTTTCTGAGCAACCTTCCTGTGATGGCGCCGCCGAGGAGTTTGGCCTCGGGGAACCCGGCCGCATACGACAGTCCTAAATATACGAAAGCCCAGAAAGGAATCAATGATAAGGACCACTTTCCCCACGAGGCGGTCCACCAGGCCGCCGCTCCCATGATGCCTGCCACGACGCCGAAGGCGGCCATGCGGCGGAAGACCTTGGGTGCGCGGCCCATGCGCCGGCGGAAGGCCCAGGACAGGAGCAGGGCGTTGACCCAGCTCGCCGTGCTGACGCCCAGGGCCAGGCCCAGGTGGCCCAGCGGGCGCATGAGCGCGAAGCCCACGCCGATGTTCACAGCCACGCACAGGGCGGCGATGACCACGGGCGTGCGCGTGTCCTCCATGGCGTAGAAGGCCGAGACCATGGGCCGGGCGATGCTCGTGGCCGGCAGGCCCAGGCAGAAGGCCATGAGCGCCATGGACGTGGCGGTCACGTCCGCGGGCGTGAAGGCTCCCCGGCCGAAGAGCAGGTCGATGACCGGCGTGCTCAGGGCCACCAGGCCAACAGCCGAGGGGATGCTTATGAACAGGGTCAGGGCCAGGGTCATGTCCACGGTGCGCCGGTACTCGTCCGTCTCGCCCTTGGCGATAAGAGCCGACAGGCTCGGCATGGCCGCCGTGGACAGGGCGAAGCCGAACACGCCCAGCGGGAATTCCACCAGCCGGTCCGCGTAGTACAGGTAGGTCACGCTGCCCGAGGGCAGGAACGAGGCCAGCATGGTGGAGAGGATGATGTTGACCTGATAGACCGCTGCGCCGAAGATCGTGGGCAGCATGAGCCGCCCCACGCGGCCCACGTAGGCGTCGCGCAGCCGCATGGGGCCGATGAGGCGGAAGCCGCGACCGCGCAGGAACGGGATCTGGAACAGGAGCTGGACCACGCCCGCCGCGAACACGCCCCAGGCCAGCCAGATCGCCACCTGTCCGCCCGTATAGTAGCCCGTTAGCGCGGCGGCGATGAGCACGAGGTTGAGCAGCACAGGCGACAGGGCCGGCGACAGGAAGTGGCCCATGGAATTGAGCACGCCCATGGCCAGGGCCACGGCCGAGATGAACAGCACGTACGGGAAGCAGATGCGCACGAGCTGCACGGTCAGCTCGAATTGCGCCGGGTCGGAGCTGAATCCGGGCGCGATGAGCAGCGTCAGCGGCCGGGCCAGGGCCACGGCCAGGCCCGTGAGCACGGCCAGGATGAGCGCCTGCCAGACAAAAGCCGAGCGGGCCAGCTCGAAGGCGCGTTCCTGCCCTTGCTCCTGCCTGGCACGGGCGAAGACGGGGATGAAGGCCATGGTCAACGCGCCCTCGCCGAACAGGCGGCGCAGTAGGTTGGGTACGCGGAAGGCCACGAAGAAGGCGTCGGAGATCGGCCCCGCGCCCAGGGCGAAGGCCACGACCATGTCGCGCACGAAACCGGCGATGCGCGAGAGCAGCGTTGCGCCGCCCACGGTGGCGGCGTTGCGGGCGATGGATTTGGAGTGGGACAAGGCTATGGATGCCTCCGGCGGCCGGGGGAACTCGGTCCCCCCGGACCCCCCGTTTCTTTTTTGAGTTGGCGCGAGGCCAGGGGGTTGCGGGATATTCAGGGACGATTCGGCCTAGCAGAGGCGAGGCGGGAAGGCAACGATCGGGTTATTGCTGGCATTTCGGGCAAAACACACTCGTCCGCCCCGCCACGACCTCCGACTGCAGCTTCCCCCCGCACTTCACGCACTTCTCCCCTGCCCTGCCGTAGACCAGGAAACGATTCTGGAACGCGCCCGCGTCGCCCAAGGCCGTGCGGTAGTCGGAGAAGGTCGAGCCGTTTTCGCTGATGGCCTGTCGCAGGATGGCCTGCAGTTCCTTGTGCAGCGTGCGCAGCTTGGCGTCCGGCACATCGACGGCTTTGGTCCTGGGATGGATGCCGGAGCGGAACAGGGACTCGTCGGCGTAGATGTTGCCGATGCCCGCGATGATCTCCTGGTCCAGCAGCAGGGCCTTCATGCCTGCCTTGCGGCCCTTGAACAGCGCCACGAAGTCCTTTTCCCCGATCTCCAGCGGCTCGGGCCCCAGGGCCGCGAAGAAGGGCATGGAGCGCAACTCCTCGTCCGTCAGGGCCAGGCACCAGCCGAACTTGCGGATGTCGCGGAAGTGGACCTTCGCGCCGTTGTCGAGGGTGAACACGATATGCGTGTGCGCGTCGGGCTGCGCGCCCGAGGGCGGGAGCCATACGCTGCCGGTCATCTTGAGGTGGAAGACGAGGTGCAGATCGGCGGGCGAGCATCGGTCCATGCCGGATTCAGCGGCAGCCCTCTTGGGTCCGAGATCGAACACGAGCAGCTTGGCCCTGCGCCAGACCCTGCCCACGCGGCGGCCACGCACGAGGTCGGCGAAGGCCCTGCCCTTCTCGGGGGCCGTGGTCTTGCGCGTGGAGCCCGGTCCGGCGGAAGGACAGACCGCGCCGGCATAACGCACCTCGACATCCGCGATGACGCGGCCCTGGACATCCGGGGCCAGTCCGCGCGCGATGGTTTCTACTTCGGGCAATTCAGGCACGGATGCATGTCCTTGGGAAAGAGTGCCGTCGGCGTGCACATGCCGGCCGACGGCAAAGGCATAAGCCGTGTCGGGAGAGACCGCAACGTGCGTTTGAAGCTGATGACGGATTACAGCACATTGCACATGAAACGGGATAATTGGGGGTCTAGGGAGCGCCGCTCCCTGGCGGGTGAGTGTCTGAGAGAGGACAGCGCCTTCTCTCAGTTGAATTGCCAAATGATATAATAAAGAGGGCCGGCGCGAACCGGCCCTGCGGCAAGAGAAGAAAGGCTGGAGAATGCGCCGAGGTGAATCCTGTCTAGCCCTCGACAATGAAGACGGCATGTCCGGCGCATGACATTCCTGTCACGTTCAGCCGGTTTCGCCCCCGCCTTCGAGTTGCGCGCCCAGACGCTTCACGTACACATCGCCCGCGTGGCTCAGGAACAGGAGCTTGCGTCCGCGCCGCCCGCCGACGTCCGCGGCCTTGATGCGCACTCCGCAGCGGCCGAGGGTTTCGAAGGCGACCTCCACGTTGCGCTGTCCCACGCCGGAACTCTGGTCCTGGTTTCCGCAGGATCCGCCGAAGACCTTGGCCTCCAGACCGCGCACCCGCACCCCCTGCTGCTCAAGGCCTTCGAGCACCGTCCGGATGGCCGTGTCCACGTACTTGTAGGGAGTGCTCGCCGGATTGTCGCGCGGATAGTCCTCGGCGCGCGGGAGCAGGGCGTGAAAAATGCCCCCGATATGCAGGACAGGGCAATGAAAGGTCACGGATACGCACGACCCGAGCACGGTCTGCACCGTTGTCGGGCGTGTGAACACGCCCCCGGCGGCGATCATGAGATATATGGAATCCATTGGTTGCGCTTCGGCCGACATTCTCCTCGGCCACTCTACTCGCCGGCAATATTTACTGGCAGGTTCGGTTCATCCACAAGGCCGAAGGAGACGAGCATCTCCTTCAAGGTCTGCAGTTCCACGGGCTTGGTCAGGTACAGGTCGGAGCCGCTCTCGAACTGTGCGCGCAGCATGTTGCGCGGGTCGTCCAGGCTGGAGAGCATGACCACCTTGACCGGCTCGACCGAGCCGGCCTTGGCCTCAAGCTCCCTGAGCTTGGCCACGGCCGTATGGCCGTCCATCTTGGGCATCATGATGTCCATGACCACCAGGTTGTAGGGCGAGCCCTCCAGCAGGGCCTTGCCGAACATCTTCACGCCGTCCCGCCCGTGCTCGGCCTCGTGACACTCCCCGAAACGGCTGAGGTAACTTTTGAGCAGATAGCGGGCCGAGGCGCTGTCGTCGACTATGAGGAACTTGTTCATCCTGCCTCCCTATCCGGCTGGACAGGCCAGGAAGCCCCTGGCCGCTGTGAATTCCAGACTTACGTCAAGGACGATGCGCTCCAGTTCGCCCTCGTCCAGGGCGAAAAGGCGCAACGATTCATCGGACAAACCGTAACCCAGGGCGTCGGCGCCTGTGCCGGTTCCTCCCAGCATGGCGATGGCGTCACCCATATGCACGGCGTGTACCAATGGTTTGTCGGCGGGCTCCGCCTCTTCGGGCTTGTGGTGCAGGGCGATGGCCTTGCACAGGATATCGGGGAGGTTCCAGTGCCGAGCAAGGGCCTGGCCCACCTCGGCATGGTTGGTGCCGGTCAATTCCTGCTCCACGGCCAGGAAGCTTCCGCCATGCTTCCGAAGCAGGCCGCCCAGGTCACGGCCGTCCAGAAAATCGGAAAGCACGGCCTTGCCCATATCGTGGAGTATGCCGGCGGTGAAGGCGAGCTCGGGGCTGACGGGCTGGCGTGCGCGCCTGGAGACCTCGCGGGCGGCCATGGCCGCGTGCAGACAGTGCAACCACAACCCGCCGCGTTCGCCCGCATAGCCCGGAAGGGTGCTGTCGAAGACCTCGGGGGAACTTGCTGCGATGGCTATGCCCACGACCATCTTGTCGCCAAGGTAGTTCACGGCCCTGCCCAGGGAATCGACCTTCCGACGCAAGCCCAGGGCCGGGGAGTTGGCCACCTTGAGCACGTTGGCCGTCAAGGCCGCGTCATGCTCCACGATGCGCGTGATGTCTCCCAGGCCGTAATCCTCTTCTCCCACCACCTGCATGAGCCGCATGGCCGACATGGACATGGGACGCAGCTTGGCTATGCGAGCGGACACATCCTTGGGCAGGGCCGCGCCTGCTCCGTTCATCCCGTTCGGCCTCATGGGCGCACCTCCCAACTCTCCCGGCCGGGCGATGTGACCAGCACGCGGCCAGTGGCGGAATCGACCTCCACGCTGCGGCTGATGGTCCCGCCCACGTCTTCAACGACCGTTGTGAATCCGCGTTTGACCAGTTCCTTGCGCAAGGCGGCCACGTTCTTCTCGCCGATGTTGAACAGGGCTCCGGCCCGGAGCACGTTGGCCCCTCCGATCAGACAGGCCGTAAGGCCCGACGGCAGTGCGTCCGCGAATTTGGACATGGCGCGCAGGAGAACCTCGATGCCCGTGTCGGCGAAGTAGCCGGGAAGTTCCACGGCCCGGGCCGGATTGATGGCCGAATCGGGCAGGGCTATATGCGCCATTCCGGCGAGTGCGCGTTCGCGGTGGTGCAGGATGAGCGCCACGCAGGAACCCAAGGCCAAGGTGCGCAACCTGCCGTTCGGCTTCGGTGCCACACCGTACGCGCCCACTCCCAGGATGACGGCTCCGCCCTGCACATTCGGGTCCCGGCCCGCGGGCCCCGGCGATGAACACTGACCAGCCGCAAGGCCGTCAGCACGGATGCGGGGCATGGCGTACCTGCTCCCTCGGTATTGGCTATTAAACTTACTGTTGATGAATGCGTGTGAACGCTGATGGAATTCCGTACACAATTCCGGCCAGGAATTCCATGGGCATTATCGCGCAGGGCGGACGCCGAGGCGCTGGGGTGGAGGAGCGGAGGGATCGTAAGCTAGAGCGGCCTGTCCTGCCGCTCCGGCTCGGGACCGTGCAGATCCTCTTCCTCGGCGCGGGTAACGGTGAGCACGAGCCAGATGGCCCCCGTGAGCAAGACGGGAATGATCACATGGATGATAGCCTGCATGCAGCCCCCTTGAACAAATTCCCCGAATTCCCCTCTCGGGATTCTCAATCCTGCTTTCACATAACACAAGCTCCGCGTCTGGCAAATCTTTTTGTTGCATTACGTGCGCCGTATCCCTTGCCGCCGCTTTCAAGTCCGGCCGTGATCAGTCCGGAAGGCATCGTTCCGGGGCGGACTCCAGGCCCGTCCTGAAAAAGGAAAAGCCGGAGGAGGATTCCACCGGCCTTGTTGTTGGTTGGCGTCGGCGCGGGCTCTCGCCGGCGAGCCTACTCGGCCGACTCGCCGGAACCCGAGCTGGTCGCGGCTGCCGCTTCGGGAGCGACCTTTTGGGCCGAGGCGGCCTTTTTCCGCTTGATCTCGCCCTGCATGTGGATCAATTCGCGATCGTAAACCGCCTTTCGATAAGCCGGCTTCATATGCAGACAGCTCACCGGGCAGTTCTCCACGCACACTCCGCAGTACACGCAGGCGAACGGATCGCACTCCCAGGTCGCGGCCTTGTTGTCGACCGCGATGCACTGCGACGGGCAGACCTTGGAGCATTTCATGCAGAAGATGCACTTGTCGATCTCGTTGTACAACTCGCCGCGGGCATCCTTGAAGGGCTCGCGCACGACATGCGGATACATGCGCGTCGAATACTTGCGCAGCAGGTTGCCCAGGGCGGTCTTGGTGAAGAAGAGCATGGGCCTTTCCCTCCCTAGCGTTCCGTGCAGCTGATGCACGGGTCGATGGACAGGACCACCACGGGCACATCGGCCAGCTCCACGCCGGGAAGCATGGCCAGAAGCGGCGGCACGTTGGCGAAGGTGGGTGTGCGGATACGCAGCCGGTCCAGGTTCTTCTTGCCGTTGGCCTTGATGTAGTAAAGCAGCTCGCCCCTGGGCTGTTCCACGCGGGTCACGACCTCGCCCTCGGGGTTGCCCTTGACCTTGGCCGCAAGCTCGCCCTCGGGCAGCTTCTCGATGGCCTGGCGCACCAGGTCGATGGACTGCAGCGTCTCCATGAAGCGCACCCAGCCGCGCGCCCAGCAGTCGCCGTCGGAGTGGGACACGGGCGTGAAGTCGAGATCCGGGAAGGCCGCGTAGCCGAGCTGGCGGCAATCCTGGGCCCAGCCGCTCGCACGCAGCAGGGGACCTGCCGCGCCCAGCTCATGAGCCTGCTCCTTGGTCAGCACGCCGATGCCCTTGGTGCGCTTGCATACCGAATAGTCCTTGAGCATGGTCGACTGCAGTTCCTTGACCTGGCGCTCGACTTCTTCGAGCTCCTTGAGAATCCAGCGGCACTGCTCGGGGGAGAGGTCGCGGCGCACGCCGCCCACCACGTTCACCGAGACGATGACGCGGTTGCCGGCCGTGGCCTCGTTTATGTCCATGATCCGCTCGCGAATCTTCCAGAACTGCATGAACAAGGCCTCGAAACCGAAAGCGTCGGCGAACAGGCCAAGCCACAGAAGGTGGCTGTGAATGCGGTGCAGCTCGCTCCAGATGACGCGCAGGTACTTGGCGCGGCTTGGCGCCTCGACCTTCATCATCTCTTCCAGACCCTGGCAGTAGCACATGGCGTGGATCATGGAGCAGATGCCGCATACGCGCTCAACGATCTGGATCATCTGGTTGTAGTCGCGGATGTCGGCAAGTTTTTCCAGGCCGCGGTGCACGTAGCCGATGGCCGGCAGGGCCTCCTTGACGATCTCGCCCTCCACCACGAGCTTCAGGTGGATCGGCTCGGGAAGGACCGGGTGCTGGGGGCCGAACGGTATGATTGTCCTGGCCATGGGTTCCTCTTATGCTTGACGGGCGCGGACGCCCGCGTTTGGTCTATGCTCCAAAGCCGGCAGGCTTTCAGGCCCGCTTGGCTTGTCGGCCTGAGGGCCTCGGTCCTGGCCTACTTCTCGACCTTGGTGGCCACGTTGTACTTGCAGAACGGCGTGCGCTGGACCTCCTGGTCGAGGAGCAGCGTCTTGCCGTAGTCCACCACCAGCCCCTCGAAGCCCACCCCGAAGTGGTCTTGCATCTCGTTCTCCACGAGCAGGGCCGCGAAGTATATCCCGGAGATGGACGGCAGGGGCTTCGATTTGGGGTAGCTTACGCGCAGGTTCTCCAGGCGCAGGTTCTGGTCGAAGTGGTAGATGACATCGAGCGTGTCCGCGTCGAGTTCCGTGCAGGTCAGGGTCACCAGGCGCCAGCCGGCCTGCTTGCGCTTTTCGGCCTCGGCGCGGATGTCGGCCGGGGCGACCGTGCGGATATCCGCGATGCGCCCAATAGGCCTTTCTTCGTTCACATTGCCGCTCATGACTACCTCTCCTGTGTGGCTGTGGTCTGCACGTTCACCGCGCCCTGGTCGGCCGCCTTCTTGTCGAAGGGCCTGCGCGTCTCGAAGCGCGAGACGTCCTCGCCGCGCGCCTTGGCCGCGAACTTCTCCAGGCCCAGGACCACGCCGTCGATGATGGCCTCGGGCTTGGGCGGGCATCCGGGAACGAACACGTCCACGGGAATGACCCGGTCCACGCCGCCGACCACGTTGTAGCAGTCGCGGAACACGCCGCCGGACAGGCCGCAGGCACCGATGGCCACCACGGCCTTGGGGTGCGGCATCTGCTCGTAGATGGTCCTGAGCACGTGCTGGTTGCGGAAGTTCACGGTGCCCGTGACCAGCAGGACGTCCGCATGCTTGGGGTTGCCCACGTTGATGATGCCGAAGCGCTCCACGTCATAGAGCGGGGTCAGCACGGCCAGGGTCTCGATGTCGCAGCCGTTGCAGCTGCCGCAGTCGAAATGCACGATCCACGGCGACTTGATGCGCGACTTATTGATGAAATCCTTGATTATGGACATGGCATTAGCTCGCGTACAACCAGCTGAGGTTGAGTATCGACAAGACGAGCCCGACGATCCAGACGTAGGAGAGCATCCAGCGCCAGGTCAGACGGGCCATGGTGTTGTCGATGAAGATCTCCAGGAAGTAGGTGCCGAGCAGCAGGGCCAGCATGCCCCACACGCTCGTGGCCCAGAACAGGGCCACCAGGCCAAGCACCAGCACGGTCTCGTACCAGTGGGCCACCTCGATGATTGCCAGATACGGCCCGGAAAACTCCGTGGTCACGCCCTTGACCAGCTCCTGGTGCCCATGGTGCGAGGTGGACAGGTCGAAGGGCGACTTGCGCAGCTTGATGGTCAAGGCGTAGCCCAGCACGATGAACAGAAGCGGCAGCTTGAACAGCAGGGGCTGCTCATGGGCCAGGATGTCCGAGACCTGGAAGCTGCCCGTGGCCAGGTACATGCCCACGAACACCAGGATGAGCAACGGCTCGTAGGCCAGGATCTGCATGAGTTCGCGCTGTGCGCCGACCTGGCTGTAGGGCGACGGTGCGGACATGGCCCCGAAGACCAGGAACAGCGCGCCGATGGCCTGCACGAAGAAGATGAGCAGCAAATCCGACTGGAGGAAGAGCAGCACGACCGACAGGATCGCGCCAAGCAGGTACATGTAGGCGCAGAAGACCTGCCAGGAGTTGACGATCATGGCCTCCTTGCCCAGGAGCTTGGCCACGTCGTAGAAGGGCTGCAGGAGCGGCGGGCCGAAGCGCGACTGCACGCGCGCCGTGACCCGGCGATCCAGGCCTGCGATGAGCCCTCCCGCCACTGGGGCCACGAGCAGCCCGACGAACACAAGCATGATGTACTGAGCCAGCATCACAGCGCACCTCCCATCACGAGCAGCAAGAGCGCCAGGGCAGCGATGTTGACCCAGCGCGTGAGCCTGCCTTCCCCGAACACGTTCTCAAGGTAGTAGTTGCTGGCGGCGACCTTCACGGGCTTTTCCATGGGACCCACGAAGGCCGGGTCCTCCAGGCTGCCGGTCGCGTTGGCCCCGCTCATGTACAGGGAAGAGGCCGGAATGAGCCTGGACTTGCGCGCGGACCACCAGGCGAACAGTACGCCGAGCAGTATGGCGAAGAACAGGGGATAAACCGCGAAGGCCCCTATCCCCGTGGTCAGCACGCCGTAGCGCACGCTGAAGATCGACTCGCCGAGCATGGGCAGGGCGAAGCTCTCGTAGATCCAGGGAATGAACAGGGCCAGGACGATGGCGCCGCCGACCAGAAGCTGCAGCGGCCGCAGCGTCAGGGCGGACAGGGGCTCGGGCTTCACGTCGCGGCTGAACGGCGCGCTCATGAGCATGCCGGCCCAGCGGCCCCAGTAGACCACGGACAGGGCGCTGGCCAGGGCCAGCATGACCACCAGGGGCGCGTTGTGCGCCGAGGCCTCGATGGCCAGCCACTTGGAGAGCAGCACGCCGAACGGCGGCAGGAGCATGGTCGCCACGCCAAGCACGGTGATGATCGCCGTGCGCGGCATGACCTTGTATAGTCCGCGCATGTCCTCGATGTCGCGCGAGCCGATGCCCTGCTCGATGGTGCCGACGCAGAGGAACAGCAATCCCTTGGACACGGCGTGGAAAAGGATGAGCATGATGGCCGCGCTCACGGCCGCGGGCGTGCCCAGGCCGGCGCAGGCGATGATCAGGCCGAGGTTGCCGATGGTCGAGTAGGCCAGGATCTTCTTTCCATTGGACTGTCCCAAAGCCAGGGCGGCGGTGGCCAGAAAAGTGAATCCGCCGAACAGGGCGATGGACGTGCCGAGGAAGCTCCCGGCGTACAGGGGCGAGAGGCGCAGGACCAGGTAGACGCCGGCCTTGACCATGGTCGAGGAGTGCAGCAGCGCCGAAACCGGCGTGGGCGCGACCATGGCCCCCAGGAGCCAGCTCTGGAACGGGATCTGCGCGGCCTTGGTGAAGCCGGCCAGACAGATGAGCGCGACGGGCAGGAGCACCGCGCCGGCCAGGGGCCCGGCCGTCAGCAGCGCCTGCAGGTCCAGGGTGCCGGTGCGCGAGTAAAGGACGATGATGCCCAGCACGAAGGCCACGCCGCCCACGGAGTTCATCCACAGGGCGCGCGTCGCGTTGCGCACGGCTTCCTCGGTGCCGTCATGGCCGATGAGCATGAACGAGCACAGTGTGGTGACTTCGAAGAAGAAGTACAGCCACATGAGGTTGTTGGCCAGGACCAGGCCGTTCATGGCCCCCAGGAACAGGATGAGGAAGAAGAAGAACCTTGGCTGGCGGGACTTGGCCAGGTGCAGGTGATGCTCGTGGTTCCTCATGTAGGGAATGGCGAAGATGCAGATGAGCGAACCCACGATGGAGATGACCAGGACCATGAGCAGCGACAGGGCGTCGGCGTGCAGGGGCAGCACCGCCGCGCCGTGGTCGAGCACGAAGAACTCGAACCAGGCCAGCGGGACGATCTGCAGGATCGCCAGGAGCTGCACCAACCGGCTTTTGAGCTTGAAACCGTAGAAGAGAATGACCGCTAGCAGAAGAAAGTCGAGTACCGAGATGAGCGTTCCCCAGCCCAGGCCCCCCAATGTACCAGGATCGAAGGAGAATGCGCCCTGTGCGGCGAGCAGCACCGATCCGGCAGTCAGCAGTGCGCCAGTGGTCAACACTATTGCGCTCCGGATGGCCTGCACGCGCACCACGAAACATGCACCGGCGGCCAGGATAGGCACGACGATGCAGACGAAGAGTAGCGCTGGCAGCATACAATACCTCGCTTACCTAAGACATTACTATACAGAGACTAACTTGCTTCTGCTGTTATGGAGTAAAAGCAAATGAAAACAGGGCAAGCGCCCTGGTTATAACAACAATCTGATTCAGCCTGCTGTTTTTTTAAGCCGGTGGATTGTTTCCATCTGCCTCGATGCTTGATGCTTTACCCCTGTAACCTATCGACAAAGCCGATAGCTGGCAAAGAAATATCTTATCCCTCCTGGCTGGCCATTTCGCCAGTCCAATTCCGGTAAACGGTCGTTTTTCATCGGTGGACGGCAATTTGCCGATTTCAGTAAGGACTAAACGCCGCCACCCCACGCGGTAACGTGGGGATCAAGCCTGGCCAACTCCGCGCTCCGAACCGGCGCCCAGGCGGACAGCAGCGTTAGCAGAGTTATGCGCTTTTTTTCCTGGTCTTGTCCAGCAGCCGGACAATCTCTCTGGCCTCGGGCAGGTTGCGTCGGTATTTGCGGGGCATGAGCGAACCCAGTTGGCCCGGGTTGCTGCGCTCGGGAATGAACGTAGCCGCGTAATACTCGCGCCAAAGGCCCTCGATCCCGTCGGGCGTCTCCGGGGGCCTGCACGCGCCTGGCCCGAAACGCAGCCCCTGTGGCTCGGACCACACGCTGCGCCTGGGCGTGAGGATGGCCCAGGGCGTTCGGCCGAAGCGGCGGGCGAAGAACGGCGCCACGTCATCCACGATGTGGTGCTCGGGCTCGTACCAGGCCAGGTAGACCTGGTTCGATACGTCCTGCCCGGCGCCCAGCTCGCTGCCCAGGACGACCTGGCGGAAGCGGGTGAAGCCCTGCATGCGGTGAATGTCCCGGAACACGGCCTTGGCCATGTCGCGGGCCAGGCGCATTAGGGGGTCGGCCAGGTCGAGCAGCAGGCCGGGCTGGTCGCGGGTCATGCGCCACAGCAGCCCGTAGAGCAGGCCGAAGCGGCGCGGGTCGCTATGCAGGATGACCAACCGGGCCAGATCGAGAAAGGCCTTTGGAACACGGATCTCCTTGTGGCCGGGCGCCGGTTTGGGAGGAGCGGGCAGTACCGTGGGCAGCAGGCCCTGCTCCGGCTCGCCCAGGCCCCACTCGACGAAGTCCGGAGGAACGGCCGCGGCCCGCAGGGAACGGGCATGGGCTCGCCAGCCCTCGAAGTCGGTCTCGTGGGCCAGAATGATGTTACGCATGATCTCTCCTTCCCGGCAGGTCGAACAGGGACAGCTGGACCGGCGGAGGCAGGAAGCGCCGGCGCAGGCCCGGATCGTCCAGGTCGCGCGGCAGGTGGTCGGCCAGGCAGACGAACGGCAGCACCTTGTCCCTGGGCACGCGCAGGCGGGACAGGTCGTCCCTGCGCAGGCTGCGCAGCCGGCGCGCCTCCAGGATTCGCTCCACGCTGCGCACCCCCAGGCCCGGCACGCGCAGCAATTCGGACCGGCCCGCGCGGTTCACGTCCACGGGAAAGAACTCGCGATGCGCCAGGGCCCAGGCCAGTTTGGGGTCAAGGTACGGATCGAGCATGCCCCCGCGCGCTCCGGACAGGATGTCCTCCACACCGAAGCCGTAAAAACGCATGAGCCAGTCGGCCTGATAGAGCCGGTGCTCACGCACAAGCGGCGGCGGGCCGGAAGGCAGCCTGATGTGCGGCACCACGGGAGTGAAGGCCGAATAGTAGACGCGCTTGAGGCCGTAGGACCGGTACAGGCCTCCGCTGGCGCGCAGGATGGCCGCGTCGTCGCCGCTGTCCGCACCCACGATCATCTGCGTGCCTTGGCCGCCCGGCGCGAAACGGGGAGCACGCGGCTCGGCCTTGGACTCGGCGATGGCTTCGGCCATGCGGCCCATGGCCGAATGCACGGGCGCCAGACTCTTGTCCGGGGCCAGGCGGCGCAGGCTTTCCTCGGTGGGCAGTTCCACGTTTGCCGACAGGCGGTCGGCGTACAGCCCGGCCAGGGCCACCAGGCGCGGGTCGCACCCGGCGATTACCTTCAGATGGATGTAGCCGTGAAACCCGTGCTCCCTGCGCAGGGAGCGGGCCACGCGCAGCATGTGCTCCATGGTGGCGTCCGGGCTCCCGGAAATGCCGGAGCTGAGGAACAGCCCCTCGATGTAATTGCGGCGGTAGAACTCGATGGTCAACTCGGCCAGCTCCCCGGAAGTGAAGGCGGCGCGCGGCGTGTCGTTGGAGGAGCGGTTGACGCAGTAGCTGCAGTCGTAGACGCAATGGTTTGTGAGCAGGACCTTGAGCAGCGAGATGCAGCGTCCGTCGGGCGTAAAGCTATGGCATACGCCGAGCGGAGCCGTTGCCCCAAGGCCGCCCGAATCGGATGGCGAACGCGGTGCAACGCCGCTGGATGCGCAAGACGCGTCGTACTTTGCCGCATCGGCCAGAATGGACAGTTTTCGGCGCAGCTCCATGCGGCATTCAGTACGCCCATTGCGGAGAACAGTCAAGCAAAAGACGCATTATACGGTTTTGGCGAATTTCATCATGTCCATCGGCGTACCCACCGGCAGGCCTCGGCACCCTTGACCGCCTCGCTCCCGCAAGGCAAAGTGAGAAATCCGAAACACATACCGGAGCACGACAATGGTAAAGCACATAGTCATGTGGATGCTCAAGGACGAGACCCAGTACGGCAGCAAGGCCGAGGTGGCCCTGCGCATGAAGCAGATGCTCGAAGACCTGGCGGGCAAGATCCCCACCCTGCGCAAGATCGAGGTGGCCACGGAGATCTTCGCGGCCAATCCGGCCTGCGACGTTGCGCTGTACTCCGAGTTCGATTCGCGCGCCGACCTGGACGCCTATCAGGTTCACCCGGAGCACCAGGCGTGCGTGGCCTTCGTCAAGCAAGTCGTCACCGAACGCCGGGTGCTGGACTACGAAATCTAGATCCCGCCACTTGACCGGCCGCGCCTTTTCCTTGCCCGTTGCAGACGGGAACAGAAAAGGCGCGGAATGTGCATGACACCGGATCACCCTTGACCGGCATGTTTCATTGTCTCGTCCAACACGCTGAATCGCGGAACAGCGGCGGAAACATGCTTTGCGGCCATGCCGTGATGTCCCCGGCCTTTTTCCGCAGCGTACGGACGAGGCCGCGGCGGGCATGGTCCGCGTGCGTCGAAGGCCCGGAAGCGCTCGCGGCCCGTGTCCTCCCGCCGCCGAGGCTTCGTTCTTGTCCGAGGCGTGGGCCATGCCGCCATGTCCCGGGTCGCCATATGGAAAGCGGCCTTTCCAACCAGACTTTCAGGAACCGGAATGAGACGATCCTCGCGCCCCACGCGCAGTGAAGCCCGAGCCAGGGGACCGGCTCGCCGCTCCGAGCCCGCCGCCAAGGCACCGGCAGCCGCCGCGAGCTATCGGTACTTTCCGGTCACGCCGCTGCTGCTCTTTTCCGACACCCGCACCGAGTTCCGGGTATATCTCAAGCAGGGCGAGCAGTACGTCCTCTATACCAAGGAACAGGACCACTTCACGGACAAGCACCGGGAGATGCTGCACAAGAAGGGCATCACCAAGGTCTTCGTCAACTCCGACCAGAAGTATCTCTACGACAAACACGTGGAGCAGAACCTCGCGGTAATCATGGAGATGGACGCGCTGCCCCTGGAAGACCGCGCCGAACTGCTCTACTCCACGGCGCAGTTCGTCATGAAGAACGTCTTCGAGTTCCGCCTGCCGGACCGCTTCAACGCCCAGACCTTCAAGCGCGTGGTGGACCTGGTCACGGCATCGGTGCATTTCCTGGACAAGCCCGGGGCCTTCAAGAAGCTGTCTGCGCACATCTCGCACAACTACGCGGTCTGGTCGCACTGCGTGCAGGTCTTCTGGTACTCCATGAGCGTGCTCAAGACCTTCAAGGTGGCCGAAGGCACTTTGGTCAAATGCGGCCTGGGGGCCATCCTGCACGACATCGGCAAGTGCAAGATATCCCGCGACATCCTGGCCAAGGGCGAGAAGCTTTCGGACGAGGAGTGGGTGGAGATGCGCAAGCACCCGTTCTTCGGCATGGCCCAGTGCGTGGCGGTGCCGATTCCCCACGAGGCGGCCAAATGCATCATGTTCCACCATGAGCGCATGGACGGGCGCGGCTACGCCTACGGCATGCAGGGCGAGCTCATACCCGTGTACGTGCGCGTGGTCAGCGCCTGCGACGCCTTCGACGCCTTGACTTGCGACCGCGCCTACGGCAAGGCCGTGAGCGGGGCCGAGGCCCTGCGCATCATGACCGAGGAGATGCAAGGCGCCTTCGACCCCGAGGTGATCAAGCGGCTCGAGGCCGTGGCCAAGGGGCTGGGTCTGGTGCAGGGCGAAAGCGCGCAGGCCTGACGACCATTTCCGGCGGACCACTCGGGCCAGGCAAGCCCGCCGCGCGCGACCATCCGCCGGCGAGCAGATCGCTTTCAAGACGCCCGCTCCGGCGTTGGCGGCGCAAGTAAATCGCGCCTACGCCGAGGCTGGCGGCAAGCCATGCCGACGCATGGCTTGCAGAGCATTTTCAGCGGCAAAATGCTCAAACACATGCCGGAGGACCGGTGGCCCTACGCTCGGAACAGGATTTCCTCACCCTCATCGACCGCTATTTCCCGCCTGCCGGATCACTCGACGGAGGGCGGACAGGCCTTGAACGGACCGGACATGTGATTATGGGGCGCGGCGACGACTGCGCCGTGCTGCGCTGCCCCGGACGGATTTGCATGTCCGCCGACCTGTTCCTGGAAGACGTGCACTTCCGACGCGCGTATTTCCTCCCCGAGGAGGTCGGCTACAAGGCCCTGGCCGTGAACGTGAGCGACATCTCGGCCATGGGCGGCCGTCCTTTGGGTTTCTGCCTGCAGCTCTTCGGCCCTTCCGACGTGCCCCAGGAATGGTGGGAAGGCCTGTTCGAGGGCATGGCCGGACTCGCCAACGCCTTGCGGCTGCCGCTGGTCGGAGGCGACCTCAGCCGCGGGCCGAACATCGGCCTGGCCGTTACCGTGTGGGGCGAGGAAGCCGAAGGAGGGCGCTTCCTGTCGCGCCAAACCGCCATGCCTGGCGACCATCTATTTCTCGTGGGCCAGGTCGGACTGGCCAGGGCCGGCCTCATGGCCCTGGAAGCCGACGGAAGGCGGGCCTGCCGCGACCTCCCGCGCGCCACGCGCGCGCATCTCCGGCCCGGCCTGCATGTGGAACAGGCCATGCACCTGGGAAAGCTGGACTTCGTGCGCGGGCTCATGGACGTGTCCGACGGACTGGCCATGGACCTGCCGCGCTTCCTGCCTCCCGGCCTGGGAGCGGACCTGAACCCCACGGCAGTGGATATCGATCCCGAAGTCGTGGACTACGCCGCACGCCTTGCGGCTGACCCGCTGTTTTTCGCCTTGGCCGGTGGGGAGGATTACGCCCTGTTGGGTGCGGCTGCTCCCGAGGCGGCGAAAGAACTTGCCCAAGCCGTCCCGGAAGCACGCATCATCGGCCGGGTGCTGGAAACTCCAGGCCTGTTCCTGGCGGGCAACCCGGCGCTGGTGGCGGGGTTCGACCACTTTGCGGACTGAAGCCGCATGGCGCGCCTCCTCTTGAATTTCTTGAGCATCTTTGGGAAAAGGCGGCATATCTGAGTGCGAAGGTCCGAGATGATTCCTTCCCGGACCGCTTGAATCCGCTTTGAGGTGGGCATTGAGTCGTGCGGGCACCGCCGCAAGGAAGTGAAGTGATGCCTGAAGACAGCCTGACCATCATCGGTTATGTCCGCTCGGCCTTGCGGCGCAGGGCCGAGGCGCCCAAGCAGGGCTTCGAGGGCGGTGTGCAGGCCTGCGTGGAGCTGGAGCCCGAGTTCACGGCGGGCCTGAACGGTCTCCGACCAGGACAAGACCTGCTGCTGTTCACCTGGCTGCACAAGGCCCGGCGCGATGAGCTCCTGGGCCATCCGCGCGGCGACACATCCAAGCCCAGGGCTGGCGTGTTCAGCCTGCGCTCGCCCCACAGGCCCAACCCCATCGGCATGCATCGCGTGCGCGTGCTGGCTCTCGAAGGGCCGCGCCTGACCGTCGCGCCCCTGGAAGCCATCGACGGCACCCCAGTGGTGGACATAAAGCCCGTGCTTGAGGCCGAAGGCAGGCCGGCCCTGCCCGACGCGCCGGAACTGCCAGAGGCCGATGTCGAGGCCCTGCGCGAGGCCGGCGAGCGGGCCTGGGCAAGGGGGCTGGTCAGCGGCTTCAACGGCAACCTGAGCCTGCGGCGCGGCAAGACCATGTTCGTGACGGCCTCGGGCTGCGCCAAGGGCCGCCTGACCAAGGCCGACATCGCCCAGGTGCGCATCGCCGACGGGACGACGCTCCAGGGCGGGCCGTGTTCCAGCGAAACGCCCATGCACCTAGCCGTCTACCGCGCCGTGCCCGAGGCCAAGGCCATCGTTCACCTGCACCCGCGCAACCTGCTGGCCCTGAGCCTGATGGTCAGCGAGGACCGCCTGCTCGCCGTGCCCCTGTACGAGGCCTCGTCCTACCGCCGCGAACTGGCCTTCATCCCGGCCCTGAGCCCCGGCAGCCAGGAACTGGCCCAGGCCGTGGCCGAGGCCCTGGCCGAACGCAAGGCAGTGTTCATGCACGGGCACGGCCTGACCTGCCGGGGACGGGATGTCTTCTCCGCCCTGCACCTGGCCGAGGAACTTGAAGGCCTGGCCTGCATACAGCTGCCTACCCTGCGGTAAGCGCCTTCCTATCATATAAAGAGGAATCCACGTGCTGCGCGCGCCGAATAGAGCCCCAACCGTCAAGGAAGCCAAGCCGCTCTTCTTCCCCGTCTCTCCGTTCCTGCTCTTTTCCGGAGTCGAGGCCACTTTCCGGGTCTACTTGCGCCAGAACGGCAAGTACGTGCTCTATACGCGGGAAGAGGACCGTTTACAGGATGTCCACCGGCAGAGGCTCTTCGACATGGGCGTGCGCTCCGTGTATGTGCTCAGCGAGCAGAAGGAGGCCTACGAGAACTACGTCGAGCAGCACCTCAACGCCTTCCTGGACAATGAAACGATTCCCAACGAGCAGCGCGCCGAGATATTCCACAACCTGTCCTCGCTCATCGTCGAGGAGTTCTTTGAGCAACGCCTGCCCACCAACGCAGGCGGCCCCATCTACGACAGGGTCCAGAACCTCGTGCGCTCCAGCGTGCGCTTCCTTTCCAAGAGCGACTCGCTGCGCGACATCTCCCGCTTCATCACGCATACGTACAAGACCTACGCCCATTGCCTGCACGTGTTCATCTACGCCACGGCCATCTACAGCACCATGAGCGGCATGGACGAGGAAACCATGATCCGCAACGGCCTGGGCGCCCTCCTGCACGACATCGGCAAGGCGCGCATCGACAAGGCCGTGCTGGACAAGACCGGCAAGCTCTCGGACGCCGAGTGGGCCGACATGCGCCTGCATCCCGTGCACGGGGCGGCTCTCTGCTCCACCCTGCCCCTGACCGGCGACACCCTCAACTGCATCCTTTTCCACCACGAGCGCTTCGGCGGCGGCGGATATCCCTCCGGCCTCGTCGGCGACACCATCCCCCTGGCCGTGCGCGTTGTGACGGTCTGCGACGTATACGACGCCCTGACCTCGGACCGCTCCTACGCTCCGGCGGTCACGCCCTTCGAGGCCCTGTCCATCATGCGCGACCAGATGGCGGACCATTTCGACATGGAGATCTACCGCAGGCTCGTGCTGGTGCTGAGCGGAGCCAAGCTCATCTGACGCAGCCCCAGGCTGCGTTCCGGGCCGACCGTCCCGCCAGGGCAGCCGGACCCAACCCGCCGACCCGATACGGCGACGCCCCGTCCGGATTTGACCTGGGTTAGGCGAGCCGCCGGTCCCCCAGGTCCGGTCAAACCGGTTCCTCTCCCGCCGACGGCAGCCGGCAGGCTTCCATCACCCCACCCAAACTCCGCCTTTCTACGGATTCTGAGTGCCGGGTCTCGGCTCACGCCGGTTCCGGGAACAAAACCCGTCGATTAGGAGATTGCGAAGCATGCCGGGCGTGGCATGTGTAAAAACTGGCGTGATTAATAATGGCGAGTCGAACACGCAGATGGTTCACTCGCTCTCATGGACATCCCCTTCGGCAACCGCAACCAAGGAGCGCCCCGGACAAACAACAGCATCTGATCCAAAGGCAATCGCGGCAGGCTAGCAACCCAACGCGAAGCCAGTGGGTTCCGACACACAGGGGAAACTCAAGCTGACTCTGACCCCGGCACAGATACACATTACTTCTTCAGCCGGACTGACACTCTTCCTCCTCCAGCCATCACCCGACAGTAGCCATGGATCTCTGCTAACGCCTGACCAGGGCGCAGCGCGCCTTCGCACATCGCTCCTGAAGGAGCCGTAGCTCCCGACGGGCCGCGCGACGTCGAAAGGCGACAGTGAGGCGATCCGCCCACGGACCGCAACGGCAAATGTTTTGTCAGGTAACAACAACACAGGAGGAAATGACTATGCTCAGGAAGAAGTTCAACATTAGCCTCATAGCCCTCTTCATCGCCCTGCTCACGGCCGGTGTGGCCTTTGCCCAGAATGGGCAGAACGGACAGAATGGCCAGAACGGGCAGCCCGGGCAAGACATCGTGCAGAGCCCGGAGAATTCACTGTTTTATGATATCGGCAACGACCACCGGGATGTAGGAATCCTAACAAATCGCATCGAGACGATGGTTCAGATGGGCGAGGAGGAACAAACCAACGACGTCCAGGGTCTGATTGACCAGCTGACCATCGGCGTGCTCGCCTATGGTCAGGCCGTGGAGCAGACCCTGTATGAATCCTTGGCAGACAACCAGACCGAGCAGTCAGTGGGCGTGCTGGATGACCTGGGTCTGCAACTCGCCACCAATCTCCATGTGGCCAAGCTCCAGTTGTATGAACTGCGCAACACGGACATCGATTCCGCACTGTGGCTGGCCAAGTTCAAGGGCCTCGAGAGCTTCCTGTTCAACCACTTCAATCTTGAAACTGTCTACGGCTTCAGCTCGGCCATGCTGGAGCTTGACGATCAGCAGCTCGAGCAGCTCGGACAGGAATACGAGACCATCAAGCAGCAGACCATTACCGACATAGGAGACCAGGATCTGAATGCCTATCTTGAGCAGGCTCTTTGCGAGCCCATCCTCGGCGAGGATCAGGGCTTCTGCATCACCACCGACAGCGGGACGAACGGCAACGGACAGAACGGCAACGGACAGAACGGTGACGGACAGAATGGCGAAGAGGTCACCGGTTAGAAAACTGTAAGCGCATTCCGCAGCCAGTCTTGCGGCTGAAGGATGCGGGCCGGCCGGCGAAAACCGGCCGGCCTTTATCGTGCCCGGCTCAGCAGCCTGAAGCCCATCCGCTTCGGGCTGGCGGCACAAAGCAACCCAGGCAGGGATGGCGCGGAGTGCCATCCCCCTCCATCCGTGCTACCTTGACCGGTCACGGTAATGGGCGGCTCGACCGTCCTCCCGGTAACGGCCTGCTCGGAGGCCAAGCGCAGCGAGGGAAACGCCATGCCTGAACGAAAGCAGCAGAAGGTGACCATAATCGGAGCCGGCAGGGTCGGCACTGCCCTGGCCTACGCCCTGCTCATAAAGGGCCCGGCCAGGGAGATAGCCCTGGCCAACCGCACGCCCGAGCGGGCCCAGGCCGAGGCCCTGGACCTGTCCCACGGACTGTCCTACGTCTCGCCCACCCGCGTGGCCGGCGGCGGCTACGAGATGTGCGAGAACGCCGACGTGGTGGTGTTCACCGCCGGGGCGGCCCAGAAAGAGGGCGAGACGCGCCTGGATCTGGTGCGCAAGAACGCCGAGATCACCAGGAAGATGATACCCGAGGTGCTCTCGCGCACGCCTTCGCCCATTCTCATCATTGTCACCAATCCCGTGGACGTGCTGACCTACGTGGCCCTAAAGGAATCGGGCCTGCCGGCCTCGCGAGTCATCGGATCGGGCACGGTGCTGGACTCGGCGCGCTTCAGCTACTCCTTGGGGCAGCATTTCGGCGTGGATACGCGCAACGTGCACGCCTACATCGTGGGCGAGCACGGCGACAGCGAGGTGCCCCTGTGGAGCCGGGCCAACATCGCCGGCGTGCCCATCGACGAGTACGGCCGCCTGCGCGGCGTGGACACCGGGCCGGCCTTCCGCAAGCGCATGGCGGAAGAGGTGCGCGACGCGGCCTACCACATCATAGAGCGCAAGGAGGCCACCTATTGGGGCATCGGCCTGGCCATGACGCGCATCATCGAGGCCATCCTCAAGAACCAGCACAGCGTGCTCACGGTCTCGGCCATGGTCGAGGATTATTACGGCATTTCCGACGTGTGCCTGTCGCTGCCGAACGTCGTTGGCCAGAACGGCATCGAGGCCGAGGTCACGGCGCGGCTGGCCGACGAGGAGGCGGAGAAGCTGCGCGACTCGGCCGCCGTCATACAGGACAGTCTGCGCTCCATCGGCTACCTGGGCCGGGAGCCCAAACGCGCCTCCGCAGGCGGCTGATCCGCCCGGCAGGACATTCCGCCGCCCGCGCCGGACGAAAGGCGCCCGCCGGAATCTCCGGGCGGGCGCCTTGATGCTTGTCGGAATAAGGCCCGAAAGGCCTGCTACTGGGCGGCGGGCATCTGGGCCATGGCCCACTCGGGGATGACGTTCAGCTCGAGGCCGAAGATCCAGGCCATGACGTAGTAGACGAAGCCGGTGATGAGGAACGTGCCGAGGATGTTCAGGATGAAGCCGGTCCTGGCCATCTGGCCGATCGTCACTGCGCCGGAGCCGAAGATGACCGCGTTCGGCGGCGTGGCCACGGGCAGCATGAAGGCGTAGGAGGCCGCGATGCAGGCGGGCACGATGGTCGCATAGGGGTGCACGCCCAGGGCTATGGCCGTGGCGGCCATGATGGGGATCATGAGCGTGGCCACGGCGGTGTTGGAAGTGATCTCGGTCAGGAAGATGACCAGCAGCACCACGGACATGATGGCCACTACGAGCGGCACGCCCTTGAGCCCGGCCAGCAACCCGGCCAGCCATGCGGCCAGGCCCGTGTTCTGGAAGCCGTCGGCCAACGCCAGGCCGCCGCCGAAGAGCAGGATGACGTCCCAGGGGATCTTCACGGCCGTCTTCCAGTCCAGCATGAAGCGGCCTTCCTTGAGGTTCGACGGGATAATGAAGAACAGCAGCGCGCCCGCGATGCCGATGGAGGCGTCGGAAACGTTCTTGAAGAAGGCGGTCTTGGAGAAGAAGCCCATGACGATCCAGGTCGTGGCCACGATGGCGCCCACGAGGACGATGATCTTTTCTTCCTTCTTCATGGCCCCGAGCTTGGCGATCTCGGCTTGGATGACTTCATGCCCGCGTCCCTGCAGGATGTCGCCCTTGATGGGGAAAGCAATCCTGGTGAGTATGATCCAGGCCAGGAAAAGGAAGATGGCCGAAAGCGGGATGCCGAGGGCCATCCAACCCGCGAAGCTGATGGTGTGCCCGTAGAGCTTGTCGAGCTGGGCGACCATGACCGTATTGGGAGGCGTGCCGATGATGGTGCCCACGCCGCCGATGGAGGCCGCATAGGCGATGCCGAGCATGAGGGCAGTGGCGAAACGGTTGCTGCGCAGCTCGCTCACGTCGATATCGCGGTCGAAGGACATGGTCGACTTGATGATGGCCATGCCGATGGGCACCATCATCATGGTCGTGGCCGTGTTGGACACCCACAGCGACAGGAATGCCGTGGCGACCATGAAGCCGAGGATGATGCGCGAGGGGCTGGTGCCCATGACGCGGATGGTGTGCATGGCGATGCGCCGGTGCAGGTTCCAGCGCTCCATGGTCACGGCGATGAAGAAGCCGCCCATGAACAGATAGATCAGGTGGTTGGCGTAAGGCAGCGTGGCCTTGGCGCTGGGCATGATGGCCAGGAACGGGAAAAGCACAATTGGCAGGAGCGAGGTGGCCGGGATGGGAATGCACTCGGTGATCCACCAGACGGCCATGAGCACGGTGACCGCGCCGCAGCGCTTGGCCTCCACCGGCATGCCCTCCGGTGTGGGCAGCAGGAGAATCAGGATGAAGAGGGCCGGTCCCAAGAGCAGACCCAACATCTTTCCTCGACTGTACATACACACCTCCCAAAGCAAATAACCGGATCCCCTATGGACCCGGAAGCACTTCGAAAGACATGAAAGACGAGAAAGCGGGCATACCTCATACGAAAATAGATTGGAACTTGGACTGCCTTTAGGGCATTCACCCCGCCAAAACAACTAAAATTCCTTTTTGTGCGAATAATCACCCACTTGCGAATTGATCGACCAATCCACAACCTCGGAGCGACACTTATCCCGCTTGATCAGCCAATCGATATCCGGCCATACGCATGCCCCCAATAACCGATTCCTGGCGAGGAGCATGCCGCGCGGCCGAAGATATCATGGCCGCCGCGCCTGTGTTACACTCCCCACGGCCCGGCGACTCCCGCCAAGCCGGCGACCGCGCATTATCCGTGCGGGTGGACGGAGGTGGCATGACATCCAAGACATTGCTCCTCGCGCTCCTGCCAGCCGTTCTGCTGGCAGGCTGCGCGCCCAGAGCGCCCATTTCGGTTTCGGAGATGTTCGGCTTCTGCATGACGGCCAGCCCGACCAGCAACTATTGCAGCAAGCAGAAGGGCTACTGCATGCACATGCGCGAGGCGGTGAGCCGGGAGTTCGCCTCGCGTGACGAGTGCCAGGCGGCATGTCGGCAGGTGCGCGACTCGTACCGGATGACCATGATCGACTACGGATGCTCCCAGCACTACGAAAGCGGCCGAAGGTGGTGCGATCGCTACTGCACGACCAACTACGAGTAGCCTGGCCCGGACGGCGTCCGGATTCCATCGCCGCCTGGAGCCGGACGGCCGTCTCAAGCTCGGGCAACGGCGCACCGCACCTTGCTTCCGGCCCGTTTTCCCGGCATGGTGTTATTTGTTTAAGGCAAGCGCCCGTCGGGCGTCGATCGTGCGCAGCTCCCCAAGGCTGACCGGATAACGCATAGGGGGAAACTTGGCCATCGATGTGGATCGCGCCATAGACGACCTCGTGAACCTCGCGCCCAATGCGTCCATGGTGAGGCACGAGCCGGGGCTCGTCGTGCTCAAGGTCGGGGCCGCCACGCTCAAGAGCGCCCTGCATGCGGACATTACGAACCTGGCCCAGAGCATACCCGGCATACGCGACACGAAGTTCAAGCTGCTCAGCAGGACGCTGCACATCACATATGACGAGAGCCTGCTGCCCTACGGCCTGTGGGAGGATCTGGGGAAGCTCAAGGGACAGCCCGACGGCCAGCAGCGACTGCGCGAGCGCCTGCGGGAGATCATCAGGAAGGACAAGGCCTGATCCGTGCGCTCCCGGCCTCGAAGCCGGGATCATCATCCTCCGCCGCGAACGAATCTTGTTTCGCGTCGCTTGGAGCGGCCTGAAGACGGACAGGAGGAGACATGCTCGACAAGTATACCCAGCCCGATTTCACCCGCTGCGCGCTCCTGACCATCGACCTGCAGAACGACTTCGCCGGGCCCAAGGCCTGCCTGAGCATGGCCGGCTGCCAGCCGGTGCTGGAGCAGATCAGCCTGCTGGCGTCCGCCTTTCGCAAGCGCGGCCTGCCCATGGTGCACGTAATCAGGATCTACCTGCCCGACGGCACCAACGTGGATCTGTGCCGCCGCAAGGCCCTGGAGGAGGGCGCTCGCCTCGTCCAGCCGCGCACGCCCGGCGCCGAGCTTGTCCGCGAGATTCGCCCTTCCGCCGGCCTGGATTTCAACTGGCTGCTGGAGGGCAAGCTCCAGCAGTTCTCAGCCCACGAATTCGCCGTGTACAAACCCCGCTGGGGCGCCTTCTACAAGACGGCCCTGGAGGAATTCCTGCGCGACCGGGGCGTGAACACGCTCATCATCACCGGCGCGTTCTTCCAGCGTTGCGTACGGGCCACCATCTTCGAGGCCAGCGAACGCGACTTCCGTGTCGTGGCCGTGCGCGACTGCATAGTGGGCATGCACGAGCAGGGCGCGTCGGAGCTGGAGGACATAGGCGTGGCCGTGCTGGACGCCGTCGCCTTCCTGGACGCCCTGAGCGGCAGCGGGGGATGAAGCCGAGGCGTCACTTCCCGGTTCCCTGACGCTCCATGGCCGCCAGGAACGCGTCGGCCTCGCGGATCGATTTGTCCATGGCCCGCAGCAAAACCCGCACGTCCATCTCCACCTCCGCCAGCTCGCCCCTGAGCGAGGCCACGGCCCGCGCGTTGAGGTTGTGCTTGAGGTAGAGCACCTGGTCGTTGAAGGTGGCCAGCACAGGGTCCATGCGCTTCTCGGCCGCCCGCATGGCGGTCATGAGCTGCGCGTAGCGCTTGCGCGTCTCGGCCAGGCGGGCCTTGCTCCTGGCGCGCAGGCGCTTGTCGGCGTACTGGCCCAGTTCGTCTTCCCACTCGTCCAGCAGGGCCTCTGCAACGTCCTCCACCAGGTCCACGCGCTCCCGCACGGCCTCGGCCCTGGCCTTGCTCGCATCAAGCTCGGCCTGCAGCGCGCGGTACTTGTCCTCCAGATCACCGCCCTCGAAGCCCAGGACCTGATCGAAACGGTCCAGGGCCGAGGCGAACTGCTCCTGGGCCTGTTGCTGGCTGTCGCGCGCCGCCTCCACCCGGTCCGCGAGGATGTCGCGCTTGGGCACGCCGACCTTTTCCATGGCCGCGTAATAGGCCGACTGGCAGCCCAGGGCAGTCAGCAGCGCGACACCGAGCGCGCCGAGCAGGAAACGCATCCCCGCTCGCTCAAGGCAGACCCTGAGATGCCGGGCTGCCGGCCGCGCAACTCGTGCGGCCCAGCCCGCAAACACCGGCCTGCCTCTGCTCACCCCGCTCAATGCGTGGAGCTGGAACGTCCACCAGACTGCCCGCTGACCGCCGCCGTCGCCCTGGGCTCCACCGGCAGGCCCGATTTGCGCCATTCCTGCATCCCGCCTTCGAGCACGAAAACCTGATCGTATCCCGCGCCGATGAGGCGGTCGGCCATCCGGCTGCTGACGACCTGGTCCGGGCTTTCGTCGTACAGCACGTACACCTTGCCCTTGGGCAGGTCGTTGGCCCAATCCACCTGGTCGGGGTTCTTGATGAGCGCACCGGTGATCTTCATCTCTTCCGGCGAGGCGCTTGTCCTGCTCAGATCGAGCACGGTCACGTCGGGCAAGCGCCTGTTCAGTTCCTCGGCGCTCATGCTGCCGTAGCCAATGGGCCTGGCCTCCGCGCCCGGTACGGCCATTTCGCCCCGGTAATCCGGGCTGACCGGATTGTCCACGCTGCCCCGGCCCTTGTCGCCCATCTCCGCCTGCTGGGCTTCGGCCTGCGCGCGCTGCTTCTCCCTTTGCCTGTCCCGCTCCTGCATTCCAGCCTCCGTGCCGGCGGGCGGCGCAACCGCCCGGCTTTCCCGCCGCCGCCCCTGGCGGACGGGGTTCGCCTCCAGGCTACACCAGCAACGCCTTCGCGGTCCACGCCAAAGGCTCAGCAGCAGATCGAAGACTCGGTATTCCGCCTGCACGTCCTCCCAATAAGACTAACCTGTGTTCATGTAGGATAATCTCAGGTTGCATGAATCAGCAATTTTAATTAGAGATGCAACATCGCCTGTTTCCGTTTGTATAATCCTGACGTGCCTCTTTTGATAGGGACAACTGCTCTGTGGTGAAATGCCTCTGAAGCGTGTTATGAATCCATGTCCAAGTAGCCGAAGTCCTGCAAAAACTTGTGTCGTTCGCAAGCACTTTCCGCACGTGATTACGGCCGTTTGAGAGAGGGTTCCTGACAGCCTGCTTTGTCCAGGCATGATCCCGTGGAAAATTCATGCTGAAGAAAGTCTCAGTTCACGATGTGCTGGTCGGGATGTATGTCGTCAACGCCGGCCTGTCGTGTTGCGATGAACCGCACCTGTATTCCGTCGAAGGGCTCATCACATCCGAAGCCGAAATCCGCGCCATCATCGCCGACGGATATCAGGAAGTCGTCATCGACACGGACAGGAGCATGATGCGGACGTCGGTCGCCCTCCAGCATTCCCGGGACGACTTCGACACGCTCCTGGACTCCGAGGCTTCCGGAGCCTGCGACATGCTCGGGCAAAACCAGGTGCCTCTGTCCGAGGAACTGCCCAGGGCTCAGAAAGCCTTGGGCGAAATGCTCCTCTTCGTGCGGGAATTCACGCGCGACGTGCGCCTGGGCAAGCAGATCGACCTGAGCGCTTCCAGTTCCATCGTGGAAGGCGTTGTGGACAGCGTCGGCCGCAACAGCCAGGCCATGCTAGGCCTGTGCAAGCTCAGGTCCTTCGACGAATACACCTATACGCATTCCATAAACGTCTCGGTGCTGGCCGTGGTTTACGGCAAGTGCCTGGGCCTGCCCCGCGAAGATCTGCGCGAGTTGGGCGTGGCCGGCATGTTCCACGACATCGGCAAGACCGCCGTGCCCGAACAGATACTGAACAAGCCGGGTAAGCTCACGCACGACGAGTTCGAGATCATGAAGACCCATCCGGTCAAGGGCAGGGCCCTGCTGTTCAGGATAGGAAGCCTGTCCCGCCGCATCCTGGACGGCGTGCTGCACCATCACGAGCGGCACAACGGCAAGGGCTATCCCAACGGCCTGACGAGCAACCAGCTGGGCGAGTTCCCCACGATCATCGGCATGGTCGACGTGTACGACGCCCTGACAAGCCGGCGCTGCTACAAGCCGGGCATGATCCCCAACAAGGCGCTTTCGCTCATGTTCGGCCTGCGCGGCGAGGATTTCGACGCAGGGCACGTGGACCGCTTCATCAAATGTCTGGGCATCTATCCCCTGGGCAGCTTCGTGAAGCTGGACAACGGCCTGAGCGGCTTCGTGGTCGAAACCGTGGACGGCAGCCCGCTGCGCCCCAAGGTCAAGCTCTTCTTCGACCGGGCCATGCGCAAGATATCCCCCGAGGTGCTGGCCTTGTCCGAGCACGCCACCCCCGCCATCATCGAATGCCTCGATCCGATCAAATTCAACATCAATCCGGCCGAGTACGTCTTCGCGACCTGAGCGGCCCGGTACGCCGACGGCGCTCGTCCTGTCCGGAGCTTTCGAGGCGTTTCGGGGCAGGCGCGGTCCGTGAACAATGCCAGGGCGTGCCAGGGCAATCTCTTGCCTCTCCGGCACATGCTTTGCCTGACAAAATACAGGCTTATTTCGCATGTTTGTTCACGGGAAAGAACTATTCCCCATTCTTTCGCATTTCCCGCGAATATCGTTTGCAGTTTCAACGCTGGCGGACAACATTCAACGCCAAAAGGTGTTTGACAGATTCCGCACAATCAAGGCAAAGAGCATCCTGTTCAAATGCAAACGTTCTTCAACTCCATTCCGGGGGGATACAATGCTCGGATTCGGCAGCCTCGAAGTGGCCCTGGCATACTGGGCCTGCCTGGCGGCGGCGGTCCTGTGTGTCGTTTTCGGCGCGCTCAACTGGAACAAGCGCGGCGAGCCTGACAAGGTCAAGCTGAAGAAGTTCGTCCTACCCAAGGCGGACAGCGGAAAGAGCGCCTAGCTCCCACCCGCTCTCCGCCGCCCCTCCTGCATTCCATTGCCTCCGGCCTCACGGCCCCCTTTTCGACCAACACCCCTTCACCACAGGACGGTTCGACATGACCGTGAAGCTCGTCATCGCCCTAATCTATCTGGCAGTGGTCTTCTATCTGGGCTACGTGGGCTGGAAGCATACGCGCGAGGCCGCGGACTACATGCTGGCCGGCCGGCGCATGAACCCGTTCATCATGGCCATGTCCTACGGGGCCACGTTCATCTCCACCTCGGCCATCGTGGGTTTCGGCGGCGTGGCCTCGTTGTTCGGCTTTCCGCTGCTCTGGCTGACCTTCGCCAACATCTTCGTGGGCATCTTCATCGCCATGGTCTTCTTCGGCCGGCGCACGCGGCGCATGGGCGTGGCGCTCGACAGCCACACCTTCCCCGAACTCCTGGGCCGGCGCTTTGACAGCCGCTTCATCCAGGGCTTCGCCGGGCTGGTCATCTTTTTGTTCATCCCGGTCTACGCCGCGGCCGTGCTCATCGGCATCT
>JAEYOJ010000077.1 GCA_023411815.1 Pseudomonadota bacterium
CCACGACCCACAGGTCCGTCTCCTCCACCACGACCTGGAAGCGCGCCTCGCCCTGGACCGGGGCGGGCTCCATGCGATAGGCGCGGCGCGGGTCGCGGAAGGTCTTGCCCATGGGCGTCAGGAGGCCAGGATGGCCCGGAACTTGGCGATGTCGTCCTGGAAGCGTTCGTAGAGGTCCGCGAAGAGCACGGGCAGCCGCTCGTGGAACTCGCCCAGCAGCGGCAGCATGACCTCGCGGATCTGGGGATGGGCCGGCGTGTCGCAGCGCAGCCGGAAGACGTGCCGCCATTCGCGCATGTTGGCGGTCATGACGATCTCGGTCTTGAGGCTGTTGGGCAGCACGCTGCGCGCCTCCTGGGGCTTGGCCCCGGCCTGGATGAGTCCCAGGTAGGCCCGCTCGGCCGCCTCCATGGCCGAAAGCCATGCGGAGTACTCGGGCGAGCCCTCCCTCCAGAAACAGGGTCGAATGACCGTGATCTCGCTGCCGAAGCGGTCTTTGGCGTAGTTGGCGTAGCGCGTGGACTCCTGGCTGTAGGAGGCCAGGCGGTGGCGCACCATCTCGTGGGTAACGCCCCGATCGCACACGAAGCGCACCGTGGCCGAGGCGTGCTCGATGACGCTCTCGTGGCCCGAGGAGACGATGCGCGCGATGAACGGCTCGGCCGTCTCGGACGTCATCTTGTTCTCGGACTTGTAGCAGGTGCGGCCCGCGAGTTCGAGGATGCGCAGGGTTTCGCGGCTGGGCAGGCTGAGAATCTCGTAGGACGGCTTGATGATGCGCATGGTGTGTATGCCTCCGGCGGCCAAGGAGGGGAAACCCTTTGAAAAGGGTTCTCCCCTCCCTGGACCCACCCCTTCCTAAACTTTTTAATCTCGATGCTGGCTAGAGCAATCCGCGAACGAACTTCGCGGGTCCAGGGGTGCGCCTTATATGGATTGGCCCTGGTGGGGTGCGGTCTGGAGAGGAGCGACGCCCCCTCCAGTCACCTAGCCCAAAGTCTTCAGATGCGCGTAGGCCTTGGCCGTGGCCACGCGACCACGCGACGTGCGCTTGAGAAAGCCGCACTGGATCAGGTACGGCTCGTAAATGTCCTCGATGGTGCGTACTTCCTCGGAGCAGGCCACGGCCAGGGTCTTCAGGCCCACTGGGCCGCCCTGATAGTGGTTGATGACCACCGAGAGGATCTTGCGGTCCATGTAGTCCAGGCCAAGGTCGTCCACGTCCATGCGATCCAGGGCCTGGGAGGCCAGTTCCTCGTCGATGACCTGCTTGCCCTGGAACACCGCGAAATCGCGCACCCGGCGCAGCAGGCGGTTGGCTATGCGCGGCGTGCCGCGCGAGCGACGGCCGATGGTCAGAGCGCCTTCGTCGCTCACGGACGTGCCCAGGATGGTCGCCGCGCGCCTGATGATGGTGGCCAGTTGCTCGGGCGAGTAGAACTCCAGGCGGAAGATGCAGCCGAAGCGGTCGCGCAGGGGCGAGGTTAGTAGGCCGATGCGCGTGGTCGCGCCGACAAGGGTGAACGGCTCCAGGTCGATCTTCACCGTGCGCGCGCCGGGCCCCTGGCCGATGATCAGGTCGATCTTGAAGTCCTCCATGGCCGGGTACAGGACTTCCTCCACGCTGGCCGGCATGCGGTGGATCTCGTCGATGAACAGGAGGTCGTGACGGCCCAGGTTGGTCAGAATGGCCGCCAGATCGCCACTGCGCTCCAACACCGGACCGGAAGTGGACACGAGGTTCACGCCCATTTCCGAGGCCATGATTTGGGCCAGGGTGGTCTTGCCCAGGCCGGGGTTGCCATAGAACAGGGTATGGTCCATGGCGCGCCGGCCCTCGCGCGCCGCGGACAGAAACACGGACATATTGGCGCGCAGGTCGTCCTGGCCCACGAAGTCGTCGAGCGACCGGGGGCGAATTGTTTCCTCGGGCTGAATGGTCTGAAAACTGGACATGTCTTAGGCGCGTGCCTTGGCTATGGCTTTCAAGGCCTCTCGCAGGAGCTGGGCAACATCCAGGTCCGGCTCGGCCTCGAAGATATTCTGCAAAACTGGTCTGGCCTCGTCCTCGCTGTACCCCAAATTGGTAAGGCCCGCCAGGGCATCCTGCAGCACGCTGTGTCCGGGCGCAACTTGTTTGCGACCCACGGCTGGAGCAGCGGCTGAGGCGAGCTTGTACTTGAGCTCCCAGAGGATCTGCTGTCCGGTCTTCTTGCCGATGCCCGAGACGCGGGTCAGCGCCGCGATGTCCTCGTGCAGCACGATCTGGCGCAGGTCGTCGGGATGGAACTGGGACAGGATGGCCAACCCCTTCTTGGGGCCGAGGTTTGGAATGCTCAAGAGCACATGGAACAGCCGGCGCTCCTCGGAGGTCTCGAAGCCGTAGAGGTCCTGGCTGTCCTCGCGCACGACCAGCTCGGTGTGGAAGCCCACCTCCTGGCCTTCGGCGGGTAGCCTGGCCAATGCCGGCAAGGTCAGGCGCAATTCGTAGCCCACGCCGCCGGCGGTGAGCACGAGACAGGATTTCTCGGTCTGCTCCAGGAGTGTGCCGCGGATGTAACCTATCATGTCGGGCCTACTGGGCGAGTCCGGCCTGCCGGGTCAGCCGGGTCAGGCGCCGCTGGTTGAGATGGCAGATGGCCACGGCCAGGGCGTCGGTGGCGTCCAGGCCCAGCTTGAGGTCGTCGAGCCGCGCGTTGAGCATGCGCCCGACCATGAAGGCCACTTGGCTTTTGTCCGCCCTGCCGCCGCCCACGAGGTTCTTCTTGACCAGGCTGGGCTCGTAGGAGCTGACGGGCAGACCCAGGTGCGCGCAGGCCGCGATGGCCGCACCGCGAGCCTGGCCCAGCTTGAGGGCGGACATGACGTTCTGGGAGACGAACACGTTCTCCACCGCGGCCTCGGCGGGCCGGTGCTCCTGGATGAGCCCGGACAGCTCCGTGAAGATGCGGCCCAGCCGGACGCACAGGTCGGCCTTGGCGTCGGTGGCCACCACGCCGGCGGCAACCAGCGACAGCCTGCCCGAGGCCTCGCGCACCAAGCCCCAGCCCGTGCGTCTGGAACCGGGGTCCAGGCCGAGCACGACGATGCTTCCCGAGCCCGTTTCGTCCATCTATCCTTCCAGTTCGGCCATCAGCTCGTCGGGGAAATCGGCGTTGGTGTAGACGTTCTGCACGTCGTCGTTCTCTTCCAGCAGCTCCGTGACCTTGAGCACCTTGCGGCCGGTTTCCACGTCGAGCGGAACCATGGTCGAAGGGATCATGGACAGTTCGGCGCTCTCGTACTTCAGGCCCACATTGTCGAAAGCCTGCTTGGCCGTGTAGAAATCCTCCACCGTGGTGCGCACCTCGTAATAATCGCCGTCGTCCACCACGTCCTCGACGCCGGCCTCCAGGCCGACTTCCATGATCTTGTCCTCGCCGACGGACTTGGGGAAGACGAGCACACCCTTCTTGCTGAAGATCCAGCCCACGCTGCCCGACTCGCCGAGGGCGCCGCCGTTCCTGGACAGGATGTGGCGCATCTCGGCCACGGTGCGGTTCTTGTTGTCCGTGGCAGCCTCGATCATGATGGCCACGCCGCCCGGGCCGTAGCCCTCATAGAGCATTTCGTCGATGACCTCGGCCTGCAGCTCGCCCGTGCCCTTCTTGATGGCGGTCTCGATCTTGTCCTTGGGCAGGTTCACCTCGCGCGCCTTGAGCAGCGCCGTGCGCAGGCGCGGGTTGCCCGTCACGTCTCCGCCGCCCAGCTTGGCCGCGAGCATGATCTCCTTGGCTACCCTGGTGAAGGCCTTGCCCTTTTTGGCGTCCTGAGCGCCCTTGCGAAGCCTGATGTTGGCCCATTTACTGTGTCCGGCCATACACGCCATTCCTCCTCAAGAAAAAGTGGTTCCGTGGATATGCTGATCGGGCTTTAATCCCGCGCCGGCTGTTCCGGCGCGCCCTTGAAGCCCAGTCCTATGTAGAATGTTTCCTTGCTCTCGCTGCGGCTGGATTGGGGCTTGAAGTTCTTCACCGTGGTGAAGCGTTCGCGCAGCATGGCCGCGAACTGCTTCACATCCGGTCCCTCGAATATCTTGGCCACGAAATTCCCGCCCCTGGCCAGGTGCTTGTCCGCGACCTCCAGGGCCCGCACGCACAGCTCGAAGGAAAAGGCCTGGTCGCGAAAAATGATGCCCGAGGTCTTGGGCGCCATGTCGCTCACGACCACGTCGAAGGGCGCAAGCTCCTCCAGGGCGGCCTGCACCTCGGCCGGCGGCTCGAATACGTCGCCTACCAGGAAGCGAGCGTTGGCCGGAAAAGCCGTGTCGGTCGACTGGAGGTCAACGCCGAGCACCTTGCCGCCCTGGCCCACGACCTTGGCCGCGAACAAAGTCCAGGAACCGGGCGCCGCGCCCAGGTCCAGCACCTTCTGCCCAGGGCGCAGGAGGCCGAAGCGCTTGTTGATTTCCTGGAGTTTATATACAGACCGGGCAGGATAGTTGTCCTTCTTGGCCTGTTTGAAGTAGTGATCTTGATACTTCTTCATGGGCGCTGCTGAAGCGTAGATGTTACATTAAAGAACCGTCGGAGCCAATCGCAATCATTCATGAGCAATCGGCCGAAACGCATACGCATCGTCAGCGAGCTTGGCAAGCCCCAGACCCTGGCTGACGGCGACGAACAGTTCGTCAGCTTCGGCCGGGGCTCCCGCCTGGTCATCCTGGGGCTCGGCCCGGACCCTGCAGCCATCGTGCCCCTGCTGCCAAGCGAAGACGTCTCCTATATCGAGGCCCCTGCCTTCGAGGACCAGATGCCGTCGAGCTGGTCCCGGACCCTGCCCCGCTCCTGGGTGCGCATCGACAACGACGACCTGGACCCGGACACGGTCCGCGCCAGCCGTTTCGTTCAGTACCGGCCAGCCTTGCGCCTTTTTCCGGGATTCTGGGGTCCGATCCTGGCCCGCATCCAATGGCTGCTCCTGTCCGGGCGAGCTCCGGAAGCCCGGACGAGCGGGGATGTCTGGATACCCGCAAAGCCCGACGGCCTGCTCGTGCCCGAGATCAAGAACGCCCTGGAGGCCTGCGGACGGCGCGTGAACCTGTTGCCGCCCGACACGTTGTCGCGGTCGCTGCCTGGGATCCTGGGGCGCTCCAGGCCTGCCCTGTTCTTGAGCGTCAACTTCGCCGGCCTGGACCCGCTGGGCGAAACCTTCCACCTTCTGCGGGCGGCAGGAACCGAGGTCGCAGTGTGGTGCGTGGACAATCCCTTCCACCTGCTCTCGGGAATCAAGGCCGGCTGGTGGCGCAAGGCCGCCCTGCTGGTCACGGACGACTCGTTCCTGCCCCTGCTGCGAGAGCATGGCGCGCAACGCCTGCTGCACCTGCCTCTGGCCGCCTGGCCCGAGCATTTCGGCGCAGGGGCGGGTGGCCCGGACCTGGACGTTTCCGGCAGGCTCGTGTTTGTGGGGCGCAGCCAGTTCCCCAAAAAGCAGAGCTTCTTCGCCGGGCTCGACCTGCCCGACATGGCCTGGCACGAGGCCCTGCACATGCTGGAAATCGGAGAACGGCCCGACTTTCTCTGGTGGAGGCACAGGCTCGGCGTCCGGGAGCTTTGGCCCGCCAATGCCGTGCGCCGGGCCGGCCTGGGGGCGGACGAATGCTCGCGCGAACTGCGCGGCCGCTGCCTGCGCACCGCGGCGCGCGACGTGCCGTTGACCGTGTTCGGCGACATGGTCTGGCGCGAGGCCGCACCCGAAGCCACTGACCTGCGGCCCGAGGTGGACTACTACGGCCCCTTGCGCCACATCTACGCCCAGGCCGAAGCCTGCCTGAACGTCACCAGCCTGCTTCTGCCCTCCGGCCTCAACCAGCGCCACTTCGACGTGTGGGCCGCGGGCGGCCTGCTCATCACCGATACCACGCCGGGGCTCAAGCTGTTCCCCGAGGATCTCTGCCGCGAGACACGCTTCCGCTGGCCCGAGGAGATCGGTCCGATCTTCCGCAGGCTCGCGGACGACGCCGCGCTCTCCACGGACTTGCGCCGCGCCTGGCTCAAGCTGATCCAGGAGGAGCACACCTATCACCGCAGGATGGAGAGGCTGCTCAACTGGCTGGAGCTGAAAACACCCGCCGAGCGGGATTGACTGCAAGGGTATTGACCTTGCAGGGCAACACGGGTAAAAACCCAATCTCTTGTCGATAGGGGACGTAGCTCAACTGGGAGAGCGCAGCGTTCGCAACGCTGAGGTCGGGAGTTCGATCCTCCTCGTCTCCACCAAGGAAATCCAAGGCCTGGGCTGTAAAACCCGGGCCTTTTCTCATGTGGCCTCCCGCCACTCACGCCCCCACCTCCAGCAACTGATCCCACCTTGTCGTATACGCAGGCGACAGCTTCTCCCTTTTCATTCCCCACTCCGGCTCGATTCCTCCGGCCGCATAAGCCAGGGCGCCCCGGCCGTATCTGCGGTTGGCGGCGTCCAGAACGGCCATGGCCCTGTCGCGGCGGGATTCATCGGCAGGAACTCGCGCCAGGAGCGAAAGCTGCCGGCTGGCCTTGGGTTCGATGCCCGCCAGGAGCACGCCGGCCTTCTGGTAGGCGTGGTTCGGACGGAACAGCCGTTCCAGGATTCCCAGTGCCGCACGCAGCAGATCCGGCGTGTAGTCGGTGGCCAGGGGCAACGTCGCCTGGGCCAGTTCCGCGTGCTGGCGATGCTCCGGCTTGTGCGGATTGGTGCGGATAAAGACCTGCACGATGCTGCATACCGAACTCTGTCTCCGCAGTTTTTCCGCCGCCCTGACCGCGTATTCGGCCACGGCCTCGCGCAGGCCGTCCAGGCTGCGCACGTAAATCCCGAAGCTTCTGCTGCAACAGATGGCTTTCTTGGCCGGCGGTACCTGCGCCATGGGGATGCAGGATCGGCCGTTCAACTCCAGAACGGTTTGCAGACCTTGCACGGTCATATGCGCGCGAATCCAGGCGCGGTCGGCGCGCTTGAGATCCAAAGCCGTGAGGATGCGCCGACTCGTGAGCAGCTTGGCGTAGCGCGGACCCACGCCCCACACGTCTCCCGCCTCGACCTTGGCAAGCCATTCGTCCTGGTCCGGCCGACGCAGATCGAAAACGCCGCCCATGCCTTTCACCTTGGCCAGCTTGTTGGCGACCTTGGCCAGAGTCTTGGTCGTGCCGATGCCGATACTGATCGGGATGCCGGTCCAGTCCTGCACCTGCTTGCGCATCCTGCCGCAGAAGGCGGACACGTCGTCGCGCAGGCCGTCCAGACGCAGGAAGGCCTCGT
The DNA here is from genome assembly GCA_023411815.1 of Pseudomonadota bacterium. Classification (GTDB taxonomy): domain Bacteria; phylum Desulfobacterota; class Desulfovibrionia; order Desulfovibrionales; family Desulfovibrionaceae; genus Desulfocurvibacter. Next base: position 7,276 of record JAEYOJ010000077.1, read on the forward strand.
CTATGCTGTACACCTCGCACGCCGGAGCCATGTCGGACATGATGCGCATGACCCGCGCACTCATGTCGCCGTAGAGCGCGTAGTTCGATGAGAACACGGCCACGCCATGGGCCTTGAACAACGATTCATGCTTGAAGGCCGGCGCGCCCATGGGAATGCCAAGGGCCTTGGCTTCGGGGGATCGGGCCACCACGCAACCATCGTTGTTGGAGAGTACAACCACGGGTCGGTTGCGCAGCGCCGGAACGAAGGCCTTTTCGCAACTCGCGTAGAAGCTGTTGCAATCAGCCAGGGCGTACACGGGCATGGCCAGCCTCCGGCAAGGCGCGGTGGATGACGTATGTCACCACGCCCCAGATATCCAGGTCGGAATCGGGCGTAATCTCGATGGCCGCATAGCGCGGATTGGCCGGAGCCAGCCACAGCCGGCCAGAGCGGCTCTCCAGGGTCTTTACTGTGTACTCGCCCTGCACCGAGGCGATGACGATGAGCCCAGGACGCGGTTCGATGGAGCGATCCACCACGAGCAGGTCGCCCGAACGGATGCCGGCGCCCTCCATGGAGTCTCCGGCTGCCCGCACAAAGTACGTGGCGGGCGGATTGCGCACGATGTGTCTGTTCAGATCGAGAGTCTGCTCTATGTAATCGTCGGCCGGCGAGGGGAATCCGGCCTGTACACGGCAGAGCATGAGCGGTAGAGAAAGATCGAGCATCCGCTGGAAGCGTAATGACGCGCACATTCTTGACACCTCGACCAGCAATGTACGCCTATGGCGTGATCAGCGTCAAGTGTCGGTGTATTGACGGAGGAATTATAATGGCGATTCCAGAATCTAAAAGGTGCCGCAGCCTTCCACAATCTTCACCTCCAGCGTTCTCTCCGGCGATTGACCGGTAACTGGTCGGCTGCAACCGCGAAACGATGGCGACCTGCGGACACGGCCCAGACAATGCCTTGCATTCGTCCCGCGCTCTTGCCTGGAACAGCTCCCTGCGGGTAGGAAGCCCTGGCGGAGCAATCCCTCTCATGTATTCTTCGCGCTTGAACGGATTGGCGGAAAACCCTTTGGAAGCATAACGCCCTTAGATGGCAGAGTAAGGATGACGGGAGCTATGCAAACCGCGGTTCGAGTCCATGATAAGTTCGAAAGACAGGGAAGGCAGCCCCTGGCCGTCTTTGCCTTCCTGGCCTTATGCACCGTGGTTTTCCTGGCCCTGTGCTCCATGACCGTATTCTACGGTCTGCACGTCTACCTGGGCACGCTCGGCATGAGCGGAACGCGTGCAGGCCTGCTCGTGGGCGTCTACTCGCTTTCGGCCCTGCTCTGTTATGCGGTCCTCAGCGCGCGCATCGGCCTGCACAACGCCTTTGCCTGCATGGCCTCGGGGCTCGCAATCCTCCTGGTCTGCGACTGGGCTTACTTGTTGATATATGAATTCTGGCCGCTGCTACTGCTGCGTGTGGCAAGCGGCCTGGGCATCTTCCTGCTACTGGCCTCGACCATGGTCGTTCTCGTGGTTATCATCCCGCCCGGCCGCAGCGGACAAGCCTTCAGCCTCTACTCCGTGGCCCTGCTCACGCCCTATGCGGTCATGCCGGCCCTATCCGACCTCGTCCTGCCGCTCCTGCCCTCGCAAGCCTGGCTGTACGCCCTGTCCTCCCTGGTCCTCCTGCCGGCCATTGTCCTGCTTCCGGTCCTGCGCCGTCGAACGATCGGCCCATCCACCGGTCCCGCAGGCAAACATGCCGAAGGAACCGGCTGGGTCGCGACCCTGCCTCGCGGTCCGGTGCTGTTCCTGTTGCTGGTCAACTGCTCCTACTTCCTCAATTTCGCTGCCGTTTTCTTTCTTTTCAAGGGCTTGGCGCTGGAGCGCGAGTACGCGCATCCAGGTCTGTTCTTCACGGTGCAGATGACCGTCATGGTCGCCATCCGCCTGCTGGCGGGCCGTCTCTTCGATACGCAACCGGCCTCGCGGCTAGTGGGCGGCGCCTTTGCCTGCACCGCCGCAGCCTTTCTCCTGCTGCTCCTTACGCAGGCCCAGGAAGCCGTGCTGCCCATTGCCGGCCTGCTCGGGTTGGGCATGGGCTTTGCCGTGCCGCCGCTCAACTCGCTCGTCTACCGCATTTCAGCCCCGGAGCGTCGCCCCTTCAACGCGAACATGATGATGCTCTCGATCCAGTTGGGGAGCTTTCTCGGACCTTTCGCCGGCTCCTGGGTCGTGGAAAACGCCGGGTACGCAGGCTTCCTCTCCGCCGAAGCCGCTCTTTCGGCGATCACGGCGGTTCTGTTCCTGGCCTTAAACCCGGAACGCGCCCTGCGCCGGGTCGGGCAGACCTCCGTCTGAAACGCCGCGACCTTTTGTTCAACCTTTCCAGCACATCTGACCGCCCTCGTCGAGGTCACAGACACTATTCGTCTCGGGCAAGACCCATCCGTTGCAACTTTATCCTGGACCGGCCTCCCACTTCATGGTCATCAGGGAGCATGGCTGCGCGCAAGCCAATCAATTCCTGATCGCCGTGCCGCACCAACAGGACGAAGCAATGCCCATATCCGCAGTCATGACCGCATCCCTGTTCGTTCTTCTGGCCTTCTCGGCGGCCTCGGGCAGAATGGATGAAGCCCTAGAACCGGAGCATGATGGCACCTCCCTGCTGGCCCAGGCCGTGCCGAGCAATCCGGGCGTCGCGCCAGGGACCGGCGCGGCCGGGCCGCCAAGTTCGGGCAGGGGCGTCGGCAATCCCGGAGTTCCTCCTGGCGGCTCGCAGGATCAGTTGCGCATGCAGCAGGATATCCGCAGGCAACAGCAGCTTCGGGAGAACTCAATGGCCCGCAAGGAAGCCGCGCAGATGCAGCGGCAGGCCGAGATAAAGCAGCGCTACTACCTGGAGCGCGACCCGCTCGAAGCGCGCGAGGCCGCCCGCGAGGCCCAAATCTGGAGAGAACGCAAGGACCGTCTGGACAAGCAGCGCGAAAGGCTTGTGCAGCCCGAATAGCTGAAGCGCGGCGAATGCACGCTCCCGTGGGATTGCGATGCAATTCCCAGTAAAATTCCCAGCCAGCCTCTTCGTTACGGGAATACGCACAAAGCTTGCCCGGCACGCCGGGGCAGGCTAGAAATTTGAACCCGGCGAGCGATACCGCCCGAGACTTTTCACGTTCAGCGCCCTCTTTCCAGGACTCGAAAATGACCCGCACAGTAAGAACCGCCTGCACGCGCCACTGCTCCGACGGTTGCGCTCTGCTCGTGGAGATACCGGACCAGGGCCGGCCGCGCCTGCGCGGTAATCCGGACCATCCGTTCACGGCCGGGATCATCTGCGCCAAAACGGCCCGCTACTTCGAGCTGATCGACAGCCCGGCGCGCATCACCACTCCGCTCGTCCGCGACGGCGAGAGGTTCCGGCAAGCCTCCTGGGACGAAGCCCTGGACCTCGTAGCCGGGCGAATCCAGGCTCTGCGCGCCACGCCCGAGCGCATCCTGCACATCTGGTACTACGCCTCCTTCGGCGTCCTGGCCCAGGCCAGCCGGCGGCTGTTCGGCACGCTGCAAGCGGCGAATTTCACGGGCTCGCCCTGCCTGTCCGCCGGAAGGCAGGCCACCATCCAGGATTTCGGAGACGTGCGCGGAACCGACCCGGCGGACTTCCTCGAGGCCGCGCGCATCGTCAACTGGGGCCGCAACGTGCGCGCCCAGTCCCCGCACCTGGACCTGCTGCTGCGCAAGGCCCGCAAATCCGGCATCCCCGTGCTGAACGTGCATGTGGGCGACCAGGCCGGGGAGCAGGGCCAACACATCCTCGTGCGGCCCGGCAGGGACCGCTTCCTGGCCGCCGCAGTGCTCAAGCTGCTCATGGAGCGCGGGGCCGTGGCGCAATGGGCCCTGGATCACAGCGCAAATTGGGATGATCTGGCTCGCCTGCTGCGCTCGCTGGACCACGTTCGCCTGCTGGAGCAGAGCGGCGCAAGCGAGGCGGACGTAGAACTTCTGGCCGACTGGTACGGCCGGGCCGAGCCCGTGGCCACGCTCCTGGGCCGCGGCCTGCAGCGCTACGCCCTGGGCGGAGAGAACGTGCGCTTCGTCAACGCCCTGGCCATGGCCTCCGGCCAGGTGGGCAGACGCGGCGGCGGGATATTCTTCGACCAGGGCGAGTTGGGCATCCTGGATTACGGCTGGGCCAAGGCCGGGGGGGCTCCGGCGCGGACCTTCCGCTTCACGCATCTGGCCCAGGACGTCGAGCGGGCCGATCCGCCCGTGGACATGGTCTGGGTCGAGGGCATGAATCTGGTCACGCAAGGTCAGGACAGCCTAGCCCTGGCCCGCATGCTCAGACAGCGCTTCAGCGTGGTGGTCGCGCCGTTCATGACCGACACGGCGGAATGCGCCAGCGTCATCCTGCCGCCTGCGCTCATGCTGGAGACCGAGGACATCTGCAAGGGCGCGCTGCACGACAGCCTGCTGCACGCGGCGCAGGTCCTGCGGCCGCGCGGCGAGGCCAGAAGCAACTTCGACATTGCGGCCTCCCTGGCCGCCCGCCTGGCTCTGCCCTTCCCCACGACCGAGGAGGTCATGCGCGAGGCCCTGCGCGCCCCGGCCATGAACACCAGCCTGGAGGAGCTGCGCGAGCGCGGCTGGGTCCAGGCCCCGGAGGGCGGCATACCATGGGCCGACGGCCGCTTCGCCCATCCGGACGACAGGTACCGCTTCCCCAACGCCCTTCACGAAGAGCCTGACGCCCCGGCCGATTATCCCCTGCGGCTGCTCAGCCTGATCCGCAAGGAGCATCTCCTGTCGCAGGTTCCCGAGGAGGAGCAGACCGGCTTGCCGACGGTGCATGTCGCGCCCGAATGCCCGGCGCTGACAGGACTGGACCCGGACAAACCGATTTTCCTGGCCTCTCCCCTGGGACGTTTGCAGGTGCGCCTGGAACTGCTGCCCGGCCTGCACCCCGAGGCCGTAATCTACCCGCGCGGCGACTGGCTCAAATGCGGCCGAGGCGTCAACCGGCTCATCGAGCCGCAGGAGGCCGACCTTGGCGGTCAGGCCGCCTACTACGGCCAGCGGGCCAGACTCGAGAACGCGCCCGAAGCGCCCCGGGACTGAAGCCTTCCACCGTAGCCGCCCCCCAGATCAACCGAAAAAAGGGCGCCGCCTGCCAGGGCGGCGCCCTTTTCTCATCCTATTCTCATCGTATATGCACAAGGTGCTGCGGCACGCTGCAGATGAAATGCAAGAAAGAATGGGGGTGCAGGGAGCGCCGCTCCCTGCCGGGAGAGAGTCGGAGAGAGGGCGGGGCCCTCTCTCTGTTCAGACGCAAATGGCGCTAGCGGGATACCGGACAGACGGCAGTCCGCGGCTGGAACAGCATCCAGATCAGCGGCGCCGCCGTGAGCACGAGCAGCACGCTCAGGACGATGGCGGGCCCGTACGAGCCGGTGGTGTCGGCGATCATGCCGCCCAGGGGCGGACCGATGAGCGCCGCGAGGCCGTACCAGAGGAAGCAGATGGGATAGAGCCGCGGGAAGCGATCCATCCCGAACAGGTCGACCACCGAGGAGGCGTAGACCACGAAGCACCCGCCGAACCCGATGCCCGTGAGCAGCACGGCCGCGAGCACGATCAGGGGCGTGGGCGGCAGCAGGAAGAGCAGCAGACTCAGCCCCAGAAAGGCCAGGGACAGGAAGACGGCGCCGCGCGTGCCGAGCCGGTCGTGAGCCTGGCCCCAGCCGATGCGGCCCATGGCGTTGCCCAGGGCGAAGAGAGAGATGGCCAGCGTGGCCGGGGCGTTCTTCAGGCCCAGGGACAGGACCATGGGCTTGAGGTTCCCCACCACCAGGAGTCCGGCGAAGGTGCCGCAGAACATGCCCAGGCAGAGCAGGAGGAAACTGCGCGACGCCAGCACTCCGGCCGGGGCGGATCGCGCGGCGGCAGACCGGGCGCTCCCGGCCTTGTCGCCTCGCGGCGGCTCGCGCAGGAGCAGGGCGCTGCACAAGGCGAGCAGACCGGAGCCCAGGCCGATGAAGCGGAAGACCTGCATCACGTCCATGGCCCGGTCCACCAGCAAGTGCTCGGCCATGGCGCTCAGGAGCACCGCCCCGCCGCCAAAGCCGGCCACGGAGACGCCCGTGACAAGTCCTTTCTTGTCCGGGAACCACTGCATGGAGACCGTCAGGGGGCAGATGTACCCGAGGCCTATGCCGGCGCCCGTGACCAGGCTCAGGCTGAAGAACAGCAGCAGGAAGCTGCCTTGCGACAGCGAGGCCAGGAGATAGCCCGTAGCGAAGAGCAGCGCGCCGAGGCTCGCGGTAAGGCGCACGCCGCGCCGCTGCAGAAGGCGCCCGGCAGGGATCATGACGCAGGTGAACACCGCGATGGTGGCGCCGAAGATGAGCCCGCACTGGCTCCCGCTCAGGCCGTACCCGGCGGTGAGGAGCGGAACGAACTCGCTCCAGGCATAGATGCCGCCGAGGATCATCTGGATCATGACCCCGGCGCACAGGACAACCCACTTCACTTGGAACCCTCCATGGCGTGCTCCAGCACATCGAGCACGTCGCCGATGCGGCAGCCTCGCTCCAGCGGGTGCCGCAAGTGCTTGTCGCGATGGACAGTGTATTCCACCCGCCGCCCGTCGCGGGTCCCTGTCAGGTAGCCGGTGGAACGCAGGTCCGCGATGATGCGCTGGACCGCCCTCTCCGTGATGCCCACCTCCTGCGCGATGTCGCGCATGCGCATGCCGGGGTCGCGCGAGAGACAGAGCAGCACGTGGGTGTGGTTGGTCAGGAAGGTCCAGGTGGACTCCGGAAGGGTCGCGCTCATGAATCGTCTCCCGTTGGGGATCAGCCAAGGTTATGGTGGGGTGGGGGGGGGGGGGGCCCCAATTAACCCCCAATTATTAACAAAATTTATTTT
>JAEYOJ010000081.1 GCA_023411815.1 Pseudomonadota bacterium
GGGATACCCAACCCGGGTTCCGGCGGCCGGCAAGGCGGGGCGAATCGCCGGCGGCGAGAGGGAACCCTCCCGCCGGGCAAAACCGCCGGCGGGGAGAGTACTGCGGGAAAGGTGTAGAATACACCAAGATTTTTATTCGTTTCGCCCCAACGAATATAAGAATGGCCCGCATCTACCTCGGCAAGATCCAGCTTCGCTGGTGCGACGCATGCCATGCCCCCGTGCTCTCCGGGGTCTGCGCCTGCGGCGCCCCCACCCGCCCGGTAGCCGTCACGCCGCCGGGAGACGCACGTCCGGCGTTCCCGGACGACATCGAGCGGGTCAACCGTATATTCCGCGAGCATTTCGGAGCGGCGCTGATCCCGGAGGGCCATATCGCGCTCCTGAACAAGGTTCCTGCCGACGACCGGATGGACGAGATCGTCCTCGGCGGGGCGGCCGTGGGCGCGATCCGCTACTTCCCGGACGAGCACCGCTGGGAGCCCCTCCCGCGCCCGGCCGCCGCGAATTACCTGAAGCCGACGAAGCGATACGTTGTCGTCGACGACGGCGCGATCCCGTCCATCCTCGAGTCCGGTGCGAGCGTCCTCGCGCCGGGCCTCGTCTCGATCGACCCCGCCGTCGCCGAAGGCGACGAGGTCTTCATCCTGACGAAGGCCGGCGAGTGCGTCGGCGTCGGGAGAGCGAAGGTCGATGCCGCAACCGCCGGGACGATGGAGCGCGGGGTCGTCGTCAGGACGCGAAAGAACGTGCCCTCGATCTGCGTCCCCGGAGAGGCGACGTGGGACGACGCCGTCAGGGCAAACGAACCGGTCCTCGCGGACTATGAGGCGAAAAGCATCCGGTTCGTCCGCGAGGTCGCGGAGCAGAACCCCAGACAGCCCACGGTCTCCTACTCCGGCGGCAAGGACAGCCTCGCGACCCTGCTCGTCGTCTTAAAAGCGCTCGGGCCGGTGCCGCTCCTCTTTGCGGACACGGGGCTCGAGTTCCCCGAGACCTGCGAGAACGTGGACGCGGTGGCGGAGCGTTACGGGCTCGAGGTCTTCAGGGTCTGCGAAGAAGAGGCGTTCTGGAAGGCGTTCGAGGAGAGCGGCCCGCCGGCCGTCGACAGCCGCTGGTGCTGCCGGGTCTGCAAACTCGACCCGGTCGGCCGCCTGATCGACGAGAACTGGGGAGAATGCCTCTCGTTCATCGGGCAGCGGAAGTACGAATCGGTGCGGCGGATGCAGAGCAGGCGGGTCTGGAAGAACCCCCGCGTCCCGCAGCAGCTCTCGGCGGCCCCGATCCAGCAGTGGACGGCGATGCACGTCTGGCTCTACATCTTCCGCGAGAAGGCGCCCTACAACCCCCTCTACGGGCGGGGGCTCGACCGTATCGGGTGTTTCATGTGCCCTTCAAGCGACCTTGCGACGTTTGCAATCATCGGGGAGTCCCACCCCGAACTCCTCAAGGCGTGGGACGGGAGGCTCGCCCGGTGGCAGGAGAGGTGCGGCCTCCCCGAAGACTGGATCGAGCGCGGACTGTGGCGGAAACGGGGAGATGCGGATGAAGAAGAAGATAGTTATAATTGATTACGGCCTCGGCAACCTGCGAAGCGTGCTGCGGGGCCTCGAGCGGGCGGGAGCGGCACCGGCGATCACGGCCGACCCGGAGGCGATAGCGTCCGCCGACGGGATCGTCCTCCCGGGGGTGGGGGCGTTCCGGGACGGGATGGAGATGCTCGGCGGCCTTGCGGATACCGTTCTTGCCGCCGCGAACGAGACGCCGCTCCTCGGGATCTGCCTCGGGATGCAGATGCTCATGGACAGAAGCGAAGAGCACGGGATCCACCGGGGCCTCGGCCTCGTGCCGGGCGACGTTAAGCGGTTCGTCCCGGCCTCCGGGGAGAAGGTCCCCCACATGGGGTGGAACACCATCAGTATCGACCCCGGGACCCCGCTCTTTGACGGACTCCACGAGGAGGAGTACGTCTACTTCGTCCACTCCTACTACGCGGCTGCCGCACCGGCGAACACCATCGCGAGCACCACCTACATCCGCCCCTTCGCCTCGGCGGTCAATAACGGGCTCACCTACGGCGTCCAGTTCCACCCGGAAAAGAGCGGTGCGGTGGGGCTGAAGATCCTTGAGAACTTTATCGAGCGGGTTTGTTGAAGGCGACTTCCCGAGCGCGACCGGCCGAAGGGTGCGACGTTCCAACGGAACGGAGCTGGAGCACCGTCAGGTGCGGGGCGGGAGCACGAGCACCGCAGGTGCGAAGGGAAGGAGCTTGAGAAAACGCGAAGCGTTTTCGAGTTGCGACGTTCCGCCAGGAACGGAGTTCGAAAAGAACTTCGTTCTTCGAGCGGGCCGCCGGTTTTTTGCCGCCGATGAGGGCGGTATTCTTTTTTGGTGCACGAGGTCGCGGCGGGGTTGATGGTTATCAGATTTACGCTTAGGATCGCCTCAAGAGAGTTCGGGCGCCGCGAGGTGCGATACGAGTTTCTGGAGTGCAACAGACAAAACGGCCCGAACGAGGAGCAAACACCGTGCAGTGGACCGTGACCGTGGTGGCTATCGCCACGCGGGGCGGGGGTCTCCCCCTCCCCTGTCTCTGCACAAAAGGACACTTCTAACCCCCACCCCACCCGCGCTTCGCGCTCCTCCCCCGCCCCTCGGGGCGGGGGCAGTCATGGCGATATCAAAGGGAAAGCCGTGCCTCAATTTTTGTGGGCATCGCCCAGGTAAAAAAGTGAACGGGCGGTTCAGTTCCCGTTGTTGCTCATCCGCAGTTCCTGGTCCCGCAGGACGTTCCTCTGGATCTTGCCGGATATCGTCTTCGGGAGTTCCTGGACGAACTCGATCAGCCGCGGGTACTTGTACGGAGCGGTGGTGTTCCGGACGTGGGCCTGGAGCTCCTTGACCAGCGATTCGGACGGCTGGTAGCCGGCCTTTAAGACGATGAAGGCCTTGACGACCATCCCGCGGATCAGGTCGGGTGACCCGACGACCGCCGATTCCTGGACGGCCGGGTGCTCCATCAGG
>JAEYOJ010000082.1 GCA_023411815.1 Pseudomonadota bacterium
CTTCCCCCATAGCCCTGTGGGAGAGGTCAACCTTCTTCTATAAACGATTTATGTCACGATCGTCTACACGTCGGGGCACGTCAATCCGTTTCGTTCCCGGAGGAGCGGTAGTCTCCCGGGGAGGCCGAAGGGCCGGGGTGCCGGCCGACGGGATCCGTCCACGGCAGAACGGTCAGCCCGGCTGCTTCTCCCGGCATCGTCTGCTCGCAACCTGCACGATGAGGCTGCCAAATAGCAGGATGGGAAACAGCCATCGGGTAAGGGCCCCCGGCCGGCCGCCCAGGACGATATCCTGGTAGAAGTTGACCGCGAGGACGACTGCGGCAAGGGCGAGGAGGAGTTTCCATAGGAGCGACAGATGGTTGCAGTTCATGATCACCGCCGGTTATCAGATTCCCACCGCCCGATGGAGATAGTACGCAAGGACCGCACCGGTTGCAAGAGCGACGAAGACGGCCCGGTCCTTTGACTTCTCGTGGAATATCCATACGCCGAAGTAGGTCGAGAGGCAGAACCAGGCGAGGAGGAGCAGGCCGGCAAACGGAACCTCGAGGAGGATCGCCCAGGAGAAGAGGATGAGCGGCGAGAGGGCATAGACCGCCGATTTCATCGTCTTCTCAAACTCCCGGTGGACGTCGACGAAGAGGAGGAAGAAGTGCTCGACGAGGCTGACGGCGAGGAGGGCGACGGCTCCGGTTATCAGGCCCTGCGTCAGGGTGACAAGGGTGCCTGCCGCGATAAACCAGATCCGGTGCGTTCCGTCAATCTTCGCCGCCTCTCCCGTAAGGAGGGGCAGTACCATGAATAGGACCGATGCGGCGGCGACGATCGCGAAGTAGAATATGAGGTCGTCGCGCAACGGTCTTTCATTGAGTTGCTGAAAATGGCGCCGTGGATCGGTGATGATTGTTCCTGGCGATATCCCTGTCGACATGCATTCCTCCTCCCGGGCGGCGCTCACCTGTCCGGTTCCGGTATCGATAGAGGAGAAGTCGATGTTCTCCTATAAACGTTCTCTGTCTGAACCGTCTACGCATCGGGGTTTCGATCTATTTTCTCCCGATGTTACGAGGCGACCTGGATACACGGCCCCCTCTCTCACGGGCGGTCACCGGATATCCATCCGCATGAACCTCGTATATGCGACGGCGAAGAAGATGACCGGGTAGATGGTCAGGGCCGCAACGCTCGACCATATCTCGCCGAGCGTATCCTCAAGGGTCGCCCCTGATGTCGGGGCGTTGCCGATCCCCTGGATGAGGGCGTTGGTCGCCATCTGCGGTGATGCGAGGTTTCCGATGCTCTGGATCAGGTCGAACTGACCGTAATACGCCGTGATCGCTGCCTGGAATTCTTCTGACGAGATATCCCCGCCGTATGCCGCCGGATCGGGCTCTTCCGTCATGAATGCCATCCCGATATGCGTGGTGGCGTAGGGGGCCAGGAAGACGAGGAGGATGAAGACGACCACGGAGAGGAGCAGGGCGCTGCCGCTCTCCCGGCAGAGGGTGGAGAGGGCGAGCGCGATCGAGAAGAACGTGACGAGGAAGAGGAGGATGACGCCGGCGTAGGTCAGGATCATCCAGAGATCGCCGGGGGCGGGCACGATCGAGAAGACGAGGAGGAGCGCGGTGGATATGGCGAGGACGCTCCCGACGACGAGGACCAGCAGCGCGACGCCCCCGAGCGCCTTGCCGTTGATGATCTCGCGGTAGACCGGATGGGAGAGCAGGCTTTTGAGCGACCGGGACTCCTTCTCCCCGGAGACCAGATCGAACCCGAGCGCGATGGCAAGGAGCCCCCCGCAGGAGACCAGCGTGAGAAACATCGAGGAGTAAACGCCCCCGACCGGCGGTTTTGCGGGCATCATCCCGGCCGGTCCGTCATTCTGGTTATCTATCGCGGCCAGTTGCTCCGAGTACCTATCCATTTCTCTCTCGTAGCTCACGACCCCGCTGTAAGTTCCCACCATGGCGATGGCGAGGAAGAGGGCAAGGATCACCAGGAACCGCCAGCCCGTGATCTGGTCGGTGAACTCTTTTTGGGCCACGGTGAAGACCCGTTCCGCTGTCATCTGCTCTCACCGGTCAGTCCACGTAGTTCTATCTCCATACTCCATCCGTGGCCGCAAGGATACGCACGTCCCTGAGAATGTCCACCGCTGAATGGGCTCCCCAGATATGCTCCCGCGGGTATTGACGTTCTGAGACTGGGCTGTCGATCTATATACCTTTTCTCTCACATTCCTCTACATGTCGGGGTTCTGAGGTGGCAGGAACAAACTGACGGTCCGGTTACACTGACGATGCGGTGCACCGAACGAGAACGCAGGTCTGTTTCGGAAATTTCGAGGTCGGCCGGTCTCATACTGATTTAGATCACGCCGGTTCCATCGGCCCGGATACTACCATGAGACCGATCCTTGCCGTTATCGTCGGAGTAATAGTCGTCTACGCCTGCATGCACTTCTTCGTCTTACCGGAGGCTCCGGACGTCACCCGTATCGAGAATATCACCCATCTTGAGTCCCCGGCGTACAACCCGGCCGTCCTGGACCTCTGGGAGATC
>JAEYOJ010000127.1 GCA_023411815.1 Pseudomonadota bacterium
CTGGAACGACCTCAAGGATTTGGGCAAGGCCTTCAGGAGCTTTGCCGCCTCTTTGGCTCACAGGCCAAAGGAGGTGCTGCAGCGCTGCAAACCCGTTATGTCAATTTCCTGAGGCGGGGGACTATAAATAGTGGAACTTGGCGCAATCAGATCGGAGCAGGGAAGACCCAGGACATGATTCCCAACACCCTGGCAAGACTGACTGGAGGCTATTGCATCGGTTTGCGCCGTGTGGCGGGGAAAAAAAACGGGAAAGGGTATCCCCTTTCCCGGTCAATGCGGCGGAAGAAAGCCGGCTTAGAAGTGATAGGCCATGCTGATCGCGTACATGTGCGCGTTGCCGTTCTTGAACGTGTTGCTGGAGCCTGCAAGCTTGTCAATGTTCGTTTGTTCATTTGTTGGATTGAACTTGCGCTCAACGATATGCAGGTAGTTGTATGCGAGGTCCAGGTTCAGGTTCTCGGTGATGTGGAACCCGGTACCAACGCCGAAGATATGCCGATCGTTGGCCGGAACCATGTAGTCGGCATGAGCGTCGGGAATCGGGCTTTCGTCGAAGACGTAGCTCGCGCGCAGGTCGAGCCAGTCCAGCAAGGCGTATTCGGCGCTGAATTGGAGACGCCAGACGTTGCTCCAGTCCTTCTCGGACACGTACGCATTGCCAAGAGGGTTTCCACCCAAAATATTATTGGCGTATTCAATTTTCAGTTCGTCGTAGCTGGACCATCGGGTATAGATAGCATCGAACTCCAGGGAGAGTTTGTCCGTAGGATACACGGCCACGCCGAAAGTATATGAATCGGGCAAAGTGATGGTGCCTTTTGCATCCGTATCTTCAAAGAAACCAGCAGGGATACCTGCTGGTTTGGTGAAATCAACTTTGCCCTCGACTTCTTGCTTCACTTGGCTGCGATACGTGAACCCAAGCTTCAGCCAGTCTGCCGGGATGACGTGCAGGCTAGCCATGGCACCGTAGCCCCAACTCTTGCCATCAAGGCTTGCGTCGATATCATTACCCATAAATAAGGCTTTCTTCTTCTGGCTGAAATCGAACCACATGATCTCCGGGCCGGCGGCGATGGACAGCCAGTCCGTGACCTTCATGGCCAAGGTCGGATTCAGGGACAGACTCTGGATGTTCGCTTCGTAAACGTTGTAGCGGCCGGCCCAGTCGCTGTCGTACTCGATGCCCAGGCCGTAACGGGAGTAGACGCCGAAGCCGAGCCAGAAGGTGTCGTCCAGCTGATGCGTGAGGTAGATGTGCGGCGGAGTCCAGTATTTGCTCTCGGCGTCGTATGTAGTGCCGTCGATCTCCACGCTCGCGCCCGGATTGATGGTCGTCGCGCCGGCCATGAAGCTCGTGCCCGGCAATTGGGTGATGCCCGCGGGATTGTAGGCCACGGCCGAGGGATCGTCGGCGCGACCTACAAGGCCGCCGCCCAGGGCATTGCCTCTGGCGCTGTATTCGTACATGGCGAAACCGGCGCCATGGCCCGACGATGCGCCGATTAGAATGAGAGCCGCGGCGAAAAATGCAAGACGAAACGAACGCACGGGCACACCTCTTCCTGCGTTGAAGGGTAATACGAAGACTGCACTATTTGCATTAAGGACTATTTGTAGTTCGAAGGACTTCTCAGTACAGGACAAACAGGGAAAACACCAGCGTAAAAGCAATACGCTAGCTGATAAAATATTTATATGCCGAACAATTACGCCAAAAATAGAACGAATTCCGGCTGGATTTGCAAATGACGTCAAAGGCATGTATTGCTTTGCATTCTAGTAAATCGGCGCCGTGCCGAGCAAGGACATCCTGCCGGAGCAAGACGAGCTGGAAGGCCTTCAGCCAAGGCTGGGCTGAAGGCCAATGGCCATTGACCGGGAAAGGAGTTCGAACGTATACGCATACACCATGCCGCGACTTTTACCGGGAGAAGCGAACCCGGCAGTCGGCCGGCATCCGGGGTGTACATGGCGATTCAGGCAACGATATTCGCTGCGCCGTTTGCCTTTGTCGGCAGGCAGGTCATCCTCGCCGTCAGGGAGCTCGGAGGCTGGGGCATCTTCACCGGCCTGGCCTTCTGGCACATCCTGTCCATGCCGTGGCAGTTCAGGAAGATATACGCGCAGGTCTTCTTCATCGGCTCGCGCTCGATCTTCGTCATTGCGCTGGTCGGCATGTTCACGGGCATGGTGCTCGGGCTCCAGGGCTATTACACCCTGGTCAAGTTCGGCTCCGAAGGCGTGCTGGGGGCGCTCGTGGCCCTCTCGCTCATCCGTGAGCTAGGCCCGGTGCTCACGGCCATCATGGTCACGGCCCGCGCGGGATCGGCCATGGCCGCCGAGATCGGCATCATGCGCATCTCGGAGCAGATCGACGCCCTGGACACCATGGACATCAACCCCGTGCGCTATCTGGTCAGCCCCAAGATGGCGGCCTCCCTGTTCAGCTTCCCGCTGCTCACGGCCCTGTTCAACGTGTTCGGCATTCTCGGCGGGTATATCTCTGGCGTGGTGCTCCTGCGCCTGAGCCCCGGCGACTACTTCTACCGCATAGAGACGAACGTGGTCATGCAGGACGTCAGCGGGGGCTTTGTCAAGTCGGTGTTCTTCGCCCTGCTGGTCTCGTCCATCTGCTGCTATCAGGGCTACTTCACCCACCTGCGCCGGGACGGTTTCGGCGCTCGCGGCGTCAGTCAGGCCACCACCTCGGCCGTGGTCATCTCCTGCGTGGCCATCCTGGTCTGGGACTACGTGCTCACATCATTTCTGCTGTGAGGGAGGCGGGCATGGCCAGGGAACCATTGATTGAATTTCGCGGCGTGACCAAGGCCTTCGGGGATCGCGTGATCCTCGACAAGGTCGACCTGCGCATCTACGAGAGGCAGGTAACGACCATCATCGGCAAGTCGGGAGTGGGCAAGAGCGTGCTGCTCAAGCACATCATCGGCCTGCTCGAGCCCGACGAGGGAGAAATCGTCTTTCGCGGCAAGGCTCTTGGCGCCATGAGCGGCGAGGAACGCCGGGCGGTCAAGCGCCAGTTCAGCTACATGTTCCAGCACAATGCTCTCTTCGATTCCCTGACCAATTTCGAGAACATCGCCCTGCCCCTGCGGGAGAAGACCTCCTTGAGCGAGCCGGAGATACGCGAGAAGGTCATGGGCAAGATGAGCCAGCTCGAACTGGCCGAGGTGCCGGACAAGTATCCGTCACAGATCTCGGGCGGCATGGCCAAGCGCGTCGCCCTGGCCAGGGCGCTCATCACCGACCCGGCCATCGTGCTGTTCGACGAGCCCACGACGGGCCTCGACCCCATCCGCAAGAACGCCGTGATGTCCATGATCGCCCACTACCAGAAGCGCTTCGGTTTCACGGCCGTGCTGGTGAGCCACGACATCCCGGACGTGTTCTACATCTCCAACCGCATCGCCATCCTCTACGAGGGCAAGTTCATCTTCGAGGGCTCGCCCCTGGATCTGGAGCAGCTCGACCATCCGGTGGTGGAGGAGTTCGCCAACAGCCTGCAATCCCTCAAGGATGAGCTGACCGGCCTGGACACCCGCCGGCGTTTCGAGCGCCGCTACCTGCGCGGCCTCACCGGAAACAAAGCCCAGGGCGCCATAATCATGTTTCGCATCGAGAATCTCGGCTCCGTGGAGGAGCATGTCGGGCACATAGCGGCGCAGCACGTCATTCAGTCGCTGGCCGGCATCGTGGACCGGACGGTGGGGGCGGCGGGGTACTCCGCGCGCTTCAGCACGGACGAAATCCTCACGGTGCTGCCCGAGAGCGGGGTGCGCGAGGCCGAACACATATGCAGCGAGGTCGCCCGCGAGCTGAAGAAGCTCGATGTGCTCCAGCACAAGAGCTATCCTCGCAACTGCTTCAACTTTTCGATTCTTGCCGGGGTCGTCCCCGGCCAGCCGGGCGCCGACCTCAAGGATCTCGCGGCCGGTGCCCTGGCCAGGCAGCGAGTGCTGGCCCAGCTTGAATGCCAAAACCAGGAGAGCAGGAGCGATATCGCGCAATGAAAAAGTATACCATGGAAACCTCCGTCGGCATCTTCGTGCTCATTGGGCTGCTTTGCGTGGCCTATCTGACGATCAAGCTCGGCCGGCTGGAAGTGTTCGGGGCCGACACCTACCTGCTCAAGGCACGCTTCAGTTCCGTGGGCGGCCTGCGCCCCGGTGGATCGGTGGAGATGGCCGGCGTCAAGGTCGGCAGCATCACACGCATATATCTGGATCAGGAAACCTACATGGCCATGGTGGACATGCAGATCGAGAGAAGGATCAAGCTGTCCGAGGACACCATCGCCTCGATCAAGACCAGTGGGCTCATCGGCGACAAATACGTGTCCCTTTCGCCCGGAGGGCTGGACGAAATCCTCGCGGAAGGAGATATTATCACCGAAACCGAGTCCGCGCTGGACATCGAATCGCTGATCAGCAAGTACGCTTTCGGCGATGTGGGTGGAAGCAAGGAAGGACAATGAACGCTCAGAGGGGAGTGATGAGGAAGACTGTTTGCGCCTTGGTTGTGTTTCTGTTCATCGGCATGGCCGGGGTGGCCTGCGCCGCGGAGCCCACGCAAGTCATCAGGAGCGCCGTGGATGAAATCCTGGTCATATTGCGGGACCCCAAGTTCAAGACTCCCGACAGGGCCGACGAGCAGAGGCAGCGCATCGCCGCCGTGGCCGAAAAGTTCATCGACAAGAAGCGCTTCGCGCAGATCACCCTGGGCCGCGACTGGCGCAAGCTGGACCCGAAGCAGCAGGAAGAGTTCACGGAGCTCTACGCGGATCTGGTGGAGAAGACCTATATCGACCGCATCCGCGAGTACACCGACGAGAAGGTGCTCATAACCGGCGAAACCAAGACCGGCGACAACAAGGTCGAGGTCAACACGGTGGTCGTGTCCAAGGGCAAGGAAATCCCCGTGGTCTACCGGATGTACAATGACGGCGGCATGTGGCGGACGTACGATGTGCTCGTGGAGGGCGTCAGTTTCGTCATGAACTACCGCAGCCAGTTCAACGACATTCTGGCCAAGGGTTCGCCGGAGAGCCTGCTGCGGCAACTGCGCCAAAAGGTGAGCTCCTGAAGCCGGAGGAAGCATGAGCCTTATCCGCCTGGCCGCGGCCTGGGCGTTCGCCCTGTTCGTCCTGTCGCATGCGCAGCAGGTCCTGGCCCAGTCCGGGGCAGGCGAATCGTTCCGTCCCGTGCTGGGCATGACCATGGTGGCCCAGGCCACGGGAGGCATCGTTCAGGGCGAAACCGCGCGCCAGGAGGCCGGGGACGAATTCGGGGATGAGTTCGAGGACGAATTCTCGGAGTACTACGAGGCCGAGGAACAGGCTCTGGCCTCGAGCGTGGCCGATCCCCTGGAAGGCTTCAACCGGGCCATGTTCTGGTTCAACGACTACTTCTACTTCTATGCCGCCAGACCCGTGGCGCGGACCTGGGGCGCCGTGCTGCCCCAGCCGTTGCGTCAGGGCATCTCCAACGCCTTCTACAACCTGCGTTTTCCCATCCGTTTCGTGAACAGCCTGCTGCAGGGCAAGCCCGGACGTGCGGGCCAGGAAACCGGCCGCTTCCTGCTCAACTCGACTTTCGGCCTGGGCGGACTGGTCAACGTGGCCAAGGGCGTGGACCTGGATCCGCCAGAGGAAGACCTCGGCCAGACCCTGGGAGTCTGGGGGATCGGCCATGGAATCTATCTGTATCTGCCGTTCCTCGGTCCCAGTTCGACCAGGGATCTGGTCGGCGACACGGGCGACTATTTCATGGACCCCCTGACCTGGCTGTTCTGGGATTTCAGCAACGAGGACAGGCAGCTCAAGGATTGGACCGACTCCGAACGCCTGTGGATTCCCCTGGCCATCAGGGCCGGCGAGAACATCAACGAACTGTCCTTCCGCATAGGCGACTATGAAGCCCTCAAGAAGGCCTCCCTGGATCCGTATGCGGCCATCCGCGACATCTACATCCAGGCCCGCCAGAATCAGGTGAAGGAATAGCCGAGCGCATTCCGCAATCTCAAAGGCCCGCTTTCTTCGGAAGGCGGGCCTTTTTCGTCGTGTCCACCCGCACGAGTAGGCGGGATGGCGGACAAGCCGGATATTCGCGCAAGTGACCTGCGCGGGACCAGGAAGACCCCGACTTTCCAGCGCTCATTCCCGGCCGAGATCGGTCCAGATCAGGCGCAGCAGCTCGTAGGAATATGTTTCGCCAAGACACTCGTAGGCAGGCTTGAGACCCAGGAAGCCTTCCTGCGCGAACAGGCGCAGGGTTTCCGACAGGCAGTCGTATTCCTCGGCGCGCAGGCCTGAGGCCTGCAGTCCTGCAATCATGCCCCGCGCCACGGCTTCGGTCAGATGCGACCATATCGTCGAGGCTTTCAATGCTCGACGCTCGGCCACGGCCTCCACGCTGCCCAGCTCTCGGAACAGGTCCAGGCTCTCGCGGGCCGAATCGCCGCGCCTGCGCGAACCCTGCTGGGCCGAGGCGGTTTCCTCGCCGTCGGCGGACAGCGGCTTTGATCCAGGGGCCGGCGCAGGTCTGCCGTGCTCGGCCGCGTGGGCTTCGAGCAAGTCCAGGAAGGCCGGGCCGAACCGCTCGGCCTTGCGCTCTCCCACGCCGAAGGCTCCGTGCAAGTCGCCGAGGCTGCCGGGGCGCATGCGCACGAAATCGAGCAGGGTACGGTCCGGGAAGATGGCGTAGGGCGGCACTCCGTGCTCGCGGGCCAGGCTCATGCGCAGATCCTTGAGCTTGGCCAGGAGGCCGCGAGCCTCACCGGTTGCCGGCAAGCCCCTGCCTTCGGCGCGGGCCGCGCGGCGCTCCGCGCGGGTCGAGTCGCGCCGGAAGCGGACCTGCTTTCCGTGTTTGAGCACCTCCCAGCTTCTGAGCGTCAACCGCAGGCCGCCGAAGCTGTCGTGATCTGGGGCCAGGTATCCGGCCGCGGCGAGCTGCCTGTGCACGGACATCCAGCCGTCGCGGTCAAGTTCGGCGCCTATGCCGAAGGTGCTCAGACGGTCGTGACCCAGCTCCAGCACGCGCGGTGCGATCCGGCCAAGGAGCACGTCGGTCAGGTGTCCCGCGCCGAAGCGCTGGCCCGTGCGGAAGACGTTGGACAGGGCTTTCTGGGCTACGACCGTGCCGTCGAAGGTGTCGGGCGGCTCCAGGCAGCAGTCGCAGTTGTCGCAGGGGCTGGGGTAGTCCTCCCCGAAATAGCCCAGGAGCACCGTGCGCCGGCAGGCCGTGGCCTCGCAGTAGCCCAGCAGCGCGTCCAGCTTGCGCGTTTCCAGGAGCTTGTGCGCCCGGCTGTCCTGATCCTGGCCGACCGGGGCCTGCGCCTCCTCGTTGCGCAGCATGGCGCGCATGGCCACGATGTCCTGCAGGCCGTAGACCATCCAAGCGTTGGCGGGCAGGCCGTCGCGGCCGGCGCGGCCTGTTTCCTGGTGGTAGGCCTCCAGGCTGCGCGGAGGGTCCAGGTGCGCCACGAAACGCACGTTGGGCTTGTCCACGCCCATGCCGAAGGCCACGGTGGCGACCATTACCAGGCCTTCCTCGCGCATGAAGGCGTCCATGTTGCGTTCGCGTTCGGCCAGGGGCAGGCCCGCGTGATAGGGCAGGGCGCGCAGCCCTTCCCGCGCCAGGCGCGCGGCCGTCTCCTCGACCTTGCGGCGGCTCAGGCAGTAGACGATGCCCGCCTCTCCGGGATGCTCGCGGCGGATGAACTCCATGATCTGCCTGAACGGATGGTCCTTGGGCTTCACGATGTAGCGCAGGTTGGGGCGATCGAAGCTGGCGCTGTACAGGGACGCGCCGTACAGGTCCAGCCCCGCGATGATGTCGCGCCTGGTGGGCTCGTCGGCCGTGGCCGTGAGGGCGATGCGCGGCACGCCGGGAAAGGCCCGGCCCAGGACTGCCAGCTCGCGGTATTCTGGCCGGAAATCGTGGCCCCACTGGGAAACGCAGTGGGCTTCGTCGATGGCGAACAAGGCCAGCTCGATCTGCCCGAGCAGCCGCAGGAAATCGGGCCGCACGGCCCGTTCCGGCGCAACGTAGAGCAGGTCCAATCGGCCGGCGAGAATGCTCTCGATCACGCTGCGGGCCGCGGAGGGTGTGAGTGTCGAGTTGAGGCAGGCCGCGGCCACGCCCATCTGCCTGAGGCCGCCGACCTGGTCCTGCATGAGCGCGATGAGCGGCGAGACCACCACGCCCAGGCCCGGCCGCAGCAGGGCCGGGATCTGATAGCACAGGGACTTGCCGCCGCCCGTGGGCATGAGGACCACGGCGTCGCCCCCGCCGGCCACGTGCGTGATGATCTCTTCCTGCCGGCCCTGGAAGGATGCGTAGCCGAAGACCGTGCGCAGGATCTCGGCCGGTGTGCTCGCGTTGGAATTCTTGGGCATGCGTGGGCTTGTGGGCCCGGCGAAAGGTAAAGGGGCGCCGGGCGCCCCTTGCATATAAGCTCCTTGGCCCAAGGAGGCAAATCAGCGCTTGAGCATGGTGCGCTTGATGTTCTGCAGGCGCTTGATGAAGTTCTTGGAGATGAAGTCGTTATCCTCGCGGCTTTCCACCACATGCGGAGTAATGAAAATGAGCAGCTCCCGATTTTCGAAGCTCTTGAGTTCATAGCCGAAGAGATATTTGAGCAGAGGAATGCGTTGCACAAACGGCACGTTGTTATCGTTATTGGTATTGTTCTGCTCCATGAGGCCGCCGATGACGATGGTCTGTTCATCATTGACCACCACGGTGGTCGTGGCCAACCGCTTGCGGAACAGGGGCGAATTGATGGATCCCACCGAGTTGGCCTCAATGGAGCTGATCTCCTGGCTGATATCCATGCGCACCAGGCCGCGTTCGTTGATGTGCGGGGTGACCGAGAGCAGGATGCCTGTGTTGCGGTACTGGATGTTCTGCTGCACCGAGGAGACGTTGGTTGGATCAGTGGTGTCGATCGTCTGGGTCGTCTGGGTGAGGATGGGCACTTCCTGGCCGACGTCGATCTTGGCCTCGCTATGGTTGGAGGACAGGATGTGCGGCGAGGACAGGATCTGCGTACGATTCTTGGTGGCAAGGGCTCTCAGAGTCGAGCGCAGGCGGTTGCCGTCCACGAGTGTTACGGCCAGGCCGGTGTTGAGAGTGGAGGGGGTGTTGCTCAGGCTGAAGTCGATGCTGGCGTTGCCGACCATGTCCAGCAGGTAGCGCCAGTCGATGCCCAACTGGGTTTCGTCTGTCAGGGAGACCTCGGCGATGATGACCTCGATGAGCACCTGCTTGGGGTAGATGTCCAGTTTTTCGATGACCGAGAGCACGGTCCGGTAATCGTCGGCGTTGGCCCGCGTTAGGATGGAATTCGTCGTGGTGTCCACGACGAAGACGACCTCTCCGGTCAGCTCTCCTGTTATGTTGGCGTTGCGCTGGCTGGCCTGCGGGGCCTCGCGCTGCTGGGCGATCTGCTGGCCGATGGGGGCCTGGCCCTGGCCGGGCTGCTGCTCCTGCTGGGCCGGTGTCCGCTGGGTCCGCTCCGCCTGGTTGGCCTGTTCCTGCTGCCGGGCGGCCGCGGGCGTCCGGTTTTCGGCCTGCCTGGCGAAGACGCCCTCCAGCGATTTGACGATCTCCGCCGCATCGCCGTTCTGAACGTAGTAGACGAAGATGTTTTCGGCCCGTCCGGCCCTGACGACCTGCGGAATGTCCTGGTCCAGCTCCTCGATCCAGACGTCCATGAATTCCAGCATGTTGGGTGTCCTGGCCACCACAAGGACCATGTTGAGCCGCTCCATGGCCAGGAAGGACAGATTCTGCGGCCCCTTGGGCGTGTTGATGCCCGTGCTCAGGGCAAGGTCCTGCAGGTCCTGGACCATGTCGGCTGCGGGCACGTAGCGCAGGGTGTACACGCGCATGATCGTGTCGGCGAAGACGCTCACGTCGAAGAGATTGATGATCTGCTCGATCTTGAGCAGGGAGTGGGGAAAGTCGCACACCAGCAGCAGGCCCCGCAGGTCATTGGCGTAGACCAGCGCGCCCTTGGACAGAAAGGGTTTGATGACGTTCATCATTTCGGCCGCCGGCATGTAGTCGAGCTTGAAGGCGCGCACGGTTTGTCCCCGCGTGGGCGAGCGGCCCTCGCCGGCCAGGAAGACGCCTTCCAGTGGCGCCAGGGCTGGCGCTTCGGACAGAGGCACCACCTGCAACAGATCGCCGTCACGCAGCATGATTGCGCCGTTCATGCGTAACAGGGCCTGGAGCATCTCCTCGATCTGCACGCGGGTCAGGTTGTCGGAAACGTGCACGGATACGCTGCCCTTGACCCCCGGGTGCAGGATGTAGTTGGCCCCGAGCAGGTTCAGAATCTGACGCGTCACCTCCGCCAGGTCGGCGTTCAGGTAGTCGAAGGCCACCTGCTGGCCGCCGTCGCCCTCCTCGGGCATGCCCTTGACCCGAGTTGCCCGCCGGGCCTCGCCGGAGAGGACCTTGTCCAGCCGCTGGTTGATGCGGCGGTTGGAGCGCTCGACCTCCGCGAGGACGTCCTCGGCGTCCCGCTGGGTCGCGTCAGGCTGCTGCGGGCCGATTTCGGCCTTGCGGGCCGCTTGTTCGGGCTCCTTTCGGTCCACGATGCTCCCTACGGGGAGGTATGTCTCGGTGCGGTCGATCTCGGCGCAGGATGAGATGCCGACAGTGATAAACAGGAGAATGGCCAAGGCGTGTCGCATGTGCATCCCTTATCGCTCGTGGCGCGACGCCCTCGATGGACGGGAGGACGTCAGTTCGTTGCGCCGGTCCGCTCCCCGACCCACGCTGGTCGAGGAAGGTCCGGGATGCCGCCATTATTACCTGTTTAGCGAGGTTAATGGCAAGTCATGGATGAATAATCGGGTTCACTGGCTGGTCAGCGCGGCAAGTCGGGCGTCGAAGTAGAAGTAGCGTTCCTCGCGTGAGCTGATCTGCTTGATCTCGAGTTGCTCGAACCACATGCTCTGCGGGCTTTGCTGCACGGCCAGGATGAAATCGCGGATGGCCCCGATCTCTCCCCGTGCGTTGATGCTCAGGTTAAGCACCGTCAAGTTGTCGCGATTGGTCTTGGGCAGTATCTTGGTGGCCCGGATGTTGATCCGTGCATCCTGGCCCATCTGGGTGATCATGCTTTGGAAGCGGGCCTCGGCCAGCGGCAGCGTGCGGCCGGTTATGAAGCGCTGGGAAACGAGCGTTTCGCGGAAACCGGTCAGGGCTTGGTGCAGCCCCTCGTACTGCTCCCGGTTGGCCGCCAGGCGCGACAGCTTCTCATACTTGACCTGGCGCAGTTCAATGGCCGAGCGCAACTCCTGCATGTAGCCGTCGTACCAGCTCCAGACATAGTAGATGCTGGTGATAGCGAGCAGTGCCGCGGCGACTCCCAAGAGCGCGTTCCTGCGCCTTGTCGCGGACAGCGTGGCAATCTGTTCCATGCTCTAGCCTCCTTGCGCCGGCTGACGCTCCAGCCCGGCCAATACCTTGAACAGCTCCCTGTCGCCCCGCTTGGTAACGGGCGAGTCGAAGCGGGCCTCCTTGAACAGCGACGAAGACTCCACGTGCTCGATGACCGTGGTGGCCGAGGCAGCGGTGCCGCGCAGCTCGATACGCTCGCGGTCCATGACCAGCGTGGTCAGCCAGACGTCAGTCGGCAGGATCTCGGTCAGCTCGCGCAGCACCTCGGCCGGCCTGGGGGTGTTACCCTGCACGCCGGCCAGCTGGCGCAGCTCGGCCACGATGCGCTTGTTCTCGGTCTGCATGCGCGTAAGCTCGTCGGTCGTGGCGCTGATCTGCGTGATCATGGCCTCGAGCTTGCCGAGCTTTGCATTCAAGCCGGCCAAGTGGGCCATGGGGATGCTCGACACAGCCAGCAGGACCAGCAGCAGTGCGGCGGCCTGGACCCAGAAGGAGATGCGCTTGCGCCGCAGGACGGACTCCGGTACCAGCCCGATCTGGTAGGGAGAGTCGTTCAGCCCCTTGCCGGGGTTCCCGGGGAGCTGGCCCAGCATGGTCAGGGCATCGGGAGGCAGCGAAAGGGTCGAGGCCGCCTCGCCCGCCTCCATTTGCATCTCCCACAGGAAATGGCAGCAGTCGCCGGGCAGGGGCGCGTTGACCATGGCCGGCCGGGTGCGACTCAGGAAGGCGGCTCCCGCCTCGGGGTTGCGTGCCAGATCCCAGGCCGAGAAGATGATCCGGCCGTCTTTCCAGCCCAGCACCTCGGTTTCATCCGCCCCGCCGGATATGTAGAAGCCGTTCTGCGCATGCAGGCGGGCCACCAGGGCCAGGGAGGGCAGCACGGCCGAAACGGCTATGCCCGCCGCCGCGGCTGTTTCCAGCAGCGGGGCCAGCTCGTCCTTGGGCACCACGGTGGCGCGCACGAGGAGCTGCTCGCTCGAGGGCTGGCTGTCGTGGCGCACGTACGTGGACTCCAGGTCGAAGGGCACATGGCGCAGGAGCGCGTAGTGCACGGCCTGGTCGAGGTTGTCGGCTGCGGCCTGCGGCAGGCTGAAATCCACGAAGGTGAAGTAGCGCAGGGGCAGGCCCAGGTACCAGGAGTCGTCGGCGCCGGGATGGAATTCGGCCGTGATGCGCGCCAAAATTCTGGCCAGGGCATCTTCTCCCGTCCCTCCCGCCTCGTTCAGCAGGTAGGCCTTCCTGTCCAGGAGCTTGCCCCGGCTCCAGGGCGTGTATCCGTAGCGGTAGAGCAGGATCCGATCGGGCAGGAGCAGCAGGAACACGTCCACCGGCCAGAGGGATGCGATCTTCTTCATGAGGGTATGCCTTCGGAGGTCATGACGCTGCCCGGCGGATCAGGCTGCCGAGCCTGTCATCGGGCAGGATGCGGGCCGCCTCCAGATAAACGGTTTTGGGTGGCACGATGTCGAAGTGCTGGCGCAGGATGGCCATGGCTTCGACCGACAGCACGTCGGCCAAATCCGCCAGGCGGGTGATCGGCGCGGCCTTGCGGATCGTTTCCAGCTCCGCCAGCGTCTCGGGGCTCAGACCCTTGATTATCAGGAATGCCCTGGGCGAGGCGGAGTTGATGTCCAGCTTGTCCTCGCTTCCGCCCACGTCCAGCAGTTCGCTCAGACCGGGCCGTTCGGCCGTGCCGTAGTACAGCTCCGGGGTGACGCCCTTGACGAGCAGCAGTTCCTCGATGCTCTCCAGGGGGCCGTCCTTGCACAGGTAGGGAGTGTCCAGGCTCTGGTAGTAGTCGTTTTCGGCTCCGCCGATACCGAAGTTGGTGTCCTCGTCGATCCAGTCGGCAATGGAGTTGGCCAGAGCCGTGATCTCCGCCGAGCTTTCCATCCCGCAGGCCGCCAGGATCGATTCCCAGCGGGCGTAGTCCAGGCTGTTGACGTCGAGCTTGCCCGTGTTCCCCACCAGGCGCACGGCCATGTTCGTGTCCTCCAGCCGAATGCGGTAGGCCTCGTGGCGGGGCCACCAGAGTCCGAGGGATTTCTCGCTAACGGATTCGATCTCGTCCTTGCGCGCCAGCAGGTGCTGGTTGAGCTTGTACTTGCGCAGTTCGTGCTCGCCTTTGGCCAGGGCCGACTGGAGCAGGTAGGCTTGGCGGGCCGACGTGAGCGCGTGCAGGGCCTCCTGGCCCTGGAGGCGCGCCATGGTGGCGTAACCCGTGGCGATGGCCGCCAGTATGGCCGTGACCCACAGCACGGCCACCAGGGCGAACCCTTCCGGAGTGCGTCCGCGTGCGGCTCGATCCATGGACGGTGCGCGCGCGCTCATTGCGTCGATCCTCCGTTCATGGCCAGCGCCCTGAACACCTGCCCGTCTAGCGTGTACTCGAGCTGCGTCACGGCCGGAAGGGACTGTCTGGCCCAGCCCTCCTCGGGCAGAGGGCGGCTGGCGGCAAAGGGGTTTTCATTCTGATCCTCGGGCAGCACGGTCGATCCAGGCGAGAAGCTGAAGGCCGCCTCGCCGAGATTGTCCAGGAGCAGGTACGAGCGTTCGCGCAGGCTTTCGGGCGGAAGCCAGGAGGCCCTCGTATCGCCCGTGCTCGTGGCGAACTCATGCAGGGCCTGGAAATATGTCTCGTCGGGGTAGGACGACTTGTAGAGATACAGGGCCTGCCCTACCTGCCGGCCAGGCCTGGAGCCGGATTCGGGCGCCAGGAAGAGACAGGCGAAGAACAACCCGTGGTCCGCGCGATCCGACGCGCCGAGTCCGCCGGTGGTTACGTAGAAGACGGTTCTTCTGGCGCCGGCGAAGGCGAAGTCGCGGCCCTGCTCCCAGTTGAGGGTGTAGGGCCGCAGGCCGCGGAAATCGTCCGCCAGCAGCCTGCTCACGGTTTCCTGGCGCTGCTTGGGCGAATTGCCGTCGCCCGCCCGGGTCCAGACCGAGGACGCGGTGGAAAAGGCCATGTAGAGCACGAGCATGAGCAGGGAGAGGATGGTCAGGGATATGACCACCTCCAGTAGCGTGAAGCCGGCACGGGCGCGAATGGCCACGGGGCGCGGGCGGCCTCCGATCTGGCGAACCTTCCCCCAGTCCCTCCGGTCCCCACAGACTCCGGCATGCATGGCGATGTGCGTCCTGCGTCTCATCCCCGTCCCGCCTCCCGCTCTTCGGCCGGGGGCAATTCCACCAGCGCGGGCCGCTCGCCGTCGGCAAGCTCCCGCACATGGTCGTTCTTGAAGTCGTCGCTGAAGTAGCCCGGCTCGTAGTCGCGGTAGAGGGCAAGCTGCACCTTGCGTCCGCCCCTTGCCGTGAAGTCGAGCACGAACCTGTACAGCTCCGAAGGGGTGCGCACGGAGAGCAGCTCTTCCCCGGTGCGCGCGTCGGCGTCCAGGGGCGCGGGCACGTCCACGGCGTACAGGCTCAGGTTCCAGGCGCGGCCTTCGGCCTCGCCGCTCCAGGGGTACCTGCTTTCGCGCACGTCCATGGCCATGAGCTGGTCGAAGAGCATGCGCGCCTCCACCACGGCCTCGGACATCTGGCGGCTGCGCACCTCCAGGCGAAGGCTCCCGGACAGGAGCTGGAAGAAGACCGTGACCGTCAGGCCAACGATGACCGCGGCCACGAGGACCTCCATGAGCGTGAAACCGGCCTGGGCGGAAACGCCGGTCCTGCCGCGCGCGGAGGACATCAGGCCGCTCCCTGGGGCTGCATTTCCAGGCGCACCCAGCCGAAGACCGGGTCCAGGCTCAGGTGCAGTTCCCGCCTGCCCGCATACAGCAGCACTCCCGAGCCGTCCGAGGATCCGTCGGGATAGAAGCGCGCCACGGCTACGCCCTCTTCGGATTCCTCCCTGCCGGCGGATTCCCTCCAGGCCAGTTCCACGCCTTCGGGCAGGCGCAAGCGCTTGCCTCGGGCCTGCTCCACCAGCTCCCGGGTGGCGGGATCGTACAGGCAGGGGTTCTCGCGTTCGTCCAACAGGGCGAAGCTGCGCGCCGAGCGCAGGAAGCCGTAGACCTGCCTGCCGGCCAGGGTGAGCCGGAAGGCGTCGCTCTGGCGGTAGGCCATGCCGGCCACGGCCCCGGCCATGAGCGCGATGATGAGTACGACCACGATGACTTCGAGCAGGGTGAAGCCGCCATGCTGCGGGGACCGGGCAGGTATGGACGCCCTCCGGCTCCCATGCGGGAGAAAAGTGAGGCGGGGCGATCCGGCCTGGCGGATCGGGCCCAGTTCAGTCCTCACGCCGGACATGCCTCAGTTCTCCCAGCTCGCCACGTCCTGGTTCTCGCCCTCGCCGCCCTCGGCCTTGTCCGCGCCAAGGGACAGCAGATCGTACTCGCCGTGCTCGCCGGGGCTGCGGTAGATGTACGGGCTGCCCCACGGGTCGGCGGGCACTTCCTTGCGCAGGTAGGGGCCGTCCCAGGTCTCGATGCCGTCGGGCTGGGTCACCAGCGCCGCCAGCCCCTGGTCGCTGGAGGGATACTGGCCCACGTCCAGGCGGTACGTATCCAGGGCCGTGCCAAGCACCTCGATCTGCGTGCGGGCCATCTTCTGCTTGGCCCCGCCCACGCGCTTGAAGAGCTGCGGGCCGACCAGGGCGGCCAGCAGACCGATGATGAAGACCACGATGAGGATCTCGATGAGGGTGAACCCGCCTTGGCGGGCGCGACGGTGGTTGAGTTCGCCGTGACAATCCATATTGCAACCTCTCTATCTTGATTTCCGCGCCGATCAGACGCCGATTTCGTTGATGCTGAAAATAGCCAGCATGATGGATACGACCATGATGCCGATGACCAGGCCGAGCACGAGGATGACGGCCGGTTCGAAGATGGACGTGAAGGACTTGATGCTCGCGCGCAGTTCCTTGCCGTAGACGTCGGCCACCTTGTGCAGCATGGCGTCCAGCCGGCCGGTCTGTTCGCCCACGCCGATCATATGCACGGCCAGGGACGGCATGTACTCGATGGAGGCCAGCGAGCGCGACAGGGGCACGCCCTGCTTGATGTCCTCGATGATCTGGCCCATGCGGCCCTTGAGGTCGCTGTTCTGGACCACGCCGCGCACGATGTTCAGCGAAGCCAGGATGGACACTCCGTTGGAGAGCAGGGTGCCCAGCGTGCGCGCAAGGCGCGCCACCTCGACGCGCACCATGATGGAGCCCACTAGCGGCGCGCGCAGCTTGAAACGATCGAAGGCCAGGCGGCCGGCCGGCGTGCGCGCCCAGGAGCGGAAGCCCAGCGCGGCGAGGAGCGCGGCCAGGAGCAGGGCCCACCACCAGCCGCGCAGGAAGGCCCCGGCCGCGAGCATGATCTGCGTGGGCAGGGGCACAGCCGCGCCCAGGTCGTCGAAGATGGTGGCGAAGCGCGGCAGGACCACGGTGAGCAGCACGAACACGGACACGGCCGAGGTCAGCGACAGAATGGCCGGGTAGATCATGGACGAGACGAGGTACTCGCGTACCTCCTGCACGTTGTTGAGGTAGTCCGTGAGCTTGTCCAGCACCGCCTCCAGGATGCCGCCTTTTTCGCCGGCCGTGACCATGCTCACGAAGATCGGCGGAAAGACCCCGGAATGCTGCGCCAGGGCGTCGCCAAGGGAGCTGCCCTCGCGGATGCGCTCGTGTATGTCGCCCACCACCTTGCGGAAGGCC
This sequence comes from Pseudomonadota bacterium, assembly GCA_023411815.1. Taxonomy (GTDB): domain Bacteria; phylum Desulfobacterota; class Desulfovibrionia; order Desulfovibrionales; family Desulfovibrionaceae; genus Desulfocurvibacter. The sequence continues at coordinate 17,095 of JAEYOJ010000127.1, forward strand.
CGCCCTTCGGTGAGCTCGGTGATGATGAACAGGCTCTTGTCCAGGGCGATGCCCGCGGACAGGAGCATGGACAGGTTCTCGGCAAAGGCGATGAGCGCCTTGTTGCGCACCCGGCCGAGGCGCGGCGCCCTCCCGGCGCGGATTGCCCGGGGCATGCCCGGAATGGCCACGACCTTGCGCCGGCCGCGACGAGGCCGGGTCCGCTCCGCGCCGGCTGGCGGGGCGATCTCCAGGGGCACCAGGCCCTTCTGCTGCAGCGCCAAGGCCACCTGGCGCTCGCTCTCGCCGCTCATGGTCCCGGTGGAGACCCGGCCGTCACCGGCCACGGCCCGATAGGAATATTCCTGCGGGGCCGACGACCGGAGCGTTTCGTCCATGGCCATGCGCATGGCTTCCCGCACCTTAGCCTCCCGCCACGCGCAGGACTTCCGTGGCCGAGGACAGGCCCTGGCGCACCCTTTCCCAGCCGCTGTCGCGGAGCAGGCGCATGCCCTGGCTCACGGCCAGATCGCGGATGGCAGTGGAACTCTTGCTCTCCAGGATGAGGCTCTTGACCTCGTCGCTCACGGGCAGCACCTCGAAGATGGCCGTCCTGCCGCGGTAGCCGGTGTTGCTGCACTTGGGACAGCCCACGGCCTCGTACAGGGGCTCTTCCGGGGTGGGCGTCCAGGGCAGGCCCAGCCTGCGGGTCAGGGCCGCGTCGGGCACGAAGGGCTTCTTGCAGGCCGGGCAGAGCACGCGCAGCAGCCGCTGGGCCAGGATGCCGAGCAGGGACGAGGAGAGCAGGTAGTCCTCCACGCCGATCTCCACCAGACGAGTCACGGCGCCTGCCGCGTCGTTGGTGTGCAGGGTGGAGAAGACCAGGTGGCCCGTGAGTGCCGACTGCACGGCGATGTCCGCCGTCTCCCGGTCGCGTATCTCGCCGATGAGGATCACGTCCGGATCCTGGCGCACGATGGAGCGCAGGCCGCTGGCGAAGGTCAACCCTGCCTTGGGATTGGCCTGGACCTGATTGATGCCGTCCAGGTCGTACTCCACCGGGTCTTCGATGGTGATGATTTTCTTGTCCGGCGAATTGAGCGTGTTCAGGGCCGAGTAGAGCGTGGTGGTCTTGCCGCTTCCCGTGGGGCCGGTGACCAGGACGATGCCGTGGGGCTGGCGGATGAGCCGGTCGAAGGCCTCCAGCTGCAGGGCCGGAAAGCCGAGCTTCTCCATGGAAAAGGAGATGGACGTGCGGTCAAGCAAACGGATGACCACGGACTCGCCGTGGGTCGTGGGCAGGCAGGACACGCGCATGTCGATGGACTTGCCGGCGATCTTGAGGAACATCTTGCCGTCCTGGGGCAGGCGGCGCTCGGCGATGTCCAGGCGGGCCATGATCTTGATGCGCGAGACGATGGCCTGCTGCAGGTGTCGGGGCAGGGCCTCGAAATCCTGCAATATGCCGTCGATGCGGAAGCGCACCTGGATGCGGTCCTGGAAGGTTTCCAGGTGGATGTCGCTGGCCGCGCTCTCCACGGCCTTGGTCAGGATGGTGTTGACCTTCTTGACCACCGGGGCCTCGGAGGCCAGGTCCTTGAGCTGTTCGACATCCTCGAAGGCCAGGAACTCGGGTTCGGCGGCCTGCTCGTCGTCGCCGTCCTGCTGGCGCTGCTCGTCGCGCAGGTAATGGGCCTGGATCCATGCGCGGATGGACTCCTCGCGGCTTATGGCCAGCTCTATGTCACCCACCCTGAACAGCTTCTTGAGCGTGTCGATGACGATGTGGTCGAAGGGATCACTGATGACGATGGACAGCCTGCCGTCCTTCACGGCCATGGGCACGAAGGCGTGCTCCTGCATGAACAGCGGCGAGATGCGGGAAAAAGCCTCGGGGTCGTACGTCTCGGGAAGGTTTTTAATGAAGGGTATGCCGAGTTCCGCGGCCACCAGGCCGAGGAAGTCGTCCTCCGAGACAAGGCCCGTGCGTATGGCCACCTTGTAGGGCGGTTCGCCCGTCCGGCTGTTGGCCACCACGCGGCGCAGTTCGTCGCGTTGCAGCATTCCCCGGTCTATCATGGCGTCGATGATGTTGGACATGGTATCCAGATTACCCCAATCAGGGCTTTGTGCATAGATTTGCGTCAAAAATTGCTCGGCCGTAAGGCGCACCCTCCGCCAGGAAGCGCGCCGGACTGGCCGGTGGTAACAAGCGTGTGCCAGAAATCTAGGCGCAATTTAAGATATGGGAAGACCGATTAAAAAAGTTTCATGCGCCAAGGCCATGCGGCGGCAAACTTGCCAAAAAGCCGGGCATGGGCCATGGAAGGGCAGCGCCACCAGCAGCAATGGAGCCCAAGCGAGCATGAGAAGACCCGCCACCAGGAAGCCTCGGACATCATTCAGGAAAGGCCTTCGATCCGTTTTGCCGGCAATTTTCCTGTTGCTGGGTGTCCTGCTGGCTTCGGCTTGCGGGCTCCAGGAGCCGCCCCTGCCCGAAATCACGGTCCCGCCCGAGGAATGGGGCATCGAGCCCATAGGCCTTTTCGTGCGGGAATGGGGGCAGCGTTCGGAATTCCGCTACCGCGTCACTGACCCCGAGGCGGCTCTGGTGCTCCTGTCCAGGCCGACCAAGGCCATTCTGGTGCGCGAGAAAAGCGGCGAGAGCTATGAACTGCCGGTGCCCGTGCGTACGGGCAACCAGGAACTGCTTGAGCTGAACCCCGCGCCCTGGCGGGTCTACTACATGCGCTTACGGCATGTCGTCTTTCCCATCAGCGTAGGGGAGAGCATGAGCCTGATCATCGGCGACATGCGCGTGCGGGGGCTGAAGGCGCGCGACTTCGACGACCTGCCTCCAGGGCTGGACAGCCCTGATCAGCCGGTGGTCGAGCCCTTGGATACCATCCACATGCCGGGAGACGACCCCGACAACCCCTTCTACAGCGACACGATCGAAGTGCTTGAATAGAGGGCGGTAGGGCGCGGTTCGGCCGGAGGCCGATCAGGGCCGGACGGCGGAGGCCTCCCTGCCCGCCACGGCCTCCACCGCGTCCACGCAGGTCTGAGACCCTCCATGGCCCTGCGGCCCCCAGCGCCAGGGGCCGTCGTGTATGCGCAGGGCCGTGAGTTCTGCCACGGGAATGCAGCGCCAGTTGTCAGGCGATCCGTCGCCGACCGGACCCTCGCTGCTCTCCCCGCCGTACTGGTAGAACAGGCAATGCAGCCGGTCGCGCTTGCGGCCCAGCACGTGCGGGCACATCTCCCGATAGTGGCCGCCGTACACCGCGCTGACGGGACGCAGTTCGCGCATGGCCCGCAGCAGGGTGTCGTAGTTTGATGCGCGCGGTTTCCTGACCATGGTTCAACATACCAGCTTCGGGGCGGCCCGCAAGCGTTGCCGCCCCGAAGCGTTGCCGGTTGGCGCAGCGGCCGGACGCGCATGATGCACGGATTCCCGGCGGTGGCCTGCGGGCAGCCGTTCCGGCCGCCCACCGCGACGGTGCGCCCTAGCTCTCCCTGCTTCGCATGCAGCCGATGCAGTACATCGTATCGGGCACTGCCTGCAGCCTGGGGATGGGAATGTCATCCCCGCAATCCGCGCATGTTCCGTAGTTCTTGCCTTCCATTCTGCTCAAGGCCCTGGAGAGCTCGAACAGCCGCTGGTCCATGCGTTTCTTCCAGGCCAGGAAGCTCATGCCGGTCCCGGCCAGCTCGCTGCTGGTCACCGGAGCTTGAGTTTCATTATGGAAGGCCCATTTTTTCAACGCGTCCCGGATGCCGGCGATTTCCGTCTCGATGTTTCTTCTGAGGGAATTCAACTCACACTGTCTCATCTGAATCTCCTTTGAATGTAAAAGTAAAGGCCCCATTTCCTTCGGAGATGGGGCCTTTTCGTTGCAGCTCTACAATGAAGCTAGACGATGGCTCCCGGCGGCTTCTTGCGGAAGCCGGTAGACAGAAAAATACCTTTGGCGGTATTTCGGGTCTGCAGGATTATCCCTTTGTGGATACTTTCAAATATAAGCCGCATGCATTGATTCCTAATAGGTTTGCTCATGGTAAACGGTCTCATTCTACACACGTGCGTATTATTTGCAAGGGCTCTCCGCTCCAATTTCATGCCCAAGGAAAATCCCGGCCGGGCTCTCCGGACTCATCCGGCCAGCGCCCCTCAGACCCGTCGCGCAAGGTAGCGGGCCATTTCGCCAACCCTCTTGCAACGCCCCGCCAGTGCGGGTATCTCTGACGGGTTATGCTGTAAATACAAAGGATGCGCCATGTACTTCCACACGCCCACGTTCCTCAAGGCCATGTCGCTCGTGTTCACCCGCAGGCCGCTCTCGATCCGGCACATGCTCGTGGCCGTGTTCTTTTCGGCTCTGTTCCTGGTCCTGCGCGCCGTGGTCATAGCCGGACGCATCCTCGACGATTTCCTCTATCCGGGCTGGCGCGCGCAGGAGGTCCGGCGGCCCATCTTCATCATAGGCAATCCGCGCAGCGGCACGACCTTCACCCACAGGCTCATGGCCGGAGACGAGCGCTTCACCTGCTTCAAGCTCTGGCAGACGATCTTTCCGTCCGTGACCTATTACAAGCTCTTCGGCCTGCTTGGCCGGCTTGATCGCGAGATCGGCGCGCCGTTCGCCAGGCTGTTGGCCTACGTCACGCGCAAGGGGCTTTCGGGCTGGGAAAAAATGCATGCCACGGGTCCGGACAAGGCCGAATCGGACGAGATGCTCTTCGTCTACGCTTTCCTGAGCCCTATCGTATCCATGGTTTTCCCCTACCTGGACGAACTGCCGCAGCTCAAGTTCCCGGACCGTTTGCCCGAGGACGATCCGGTGCATCTGCGCCTGTACTTCAAGGACTGCCTCAAGCGGCACGTGTACGCCACGCGCCTGGTTCGGGCCAACGGCAAGGCGGAGCCGGACAGGATACTGCTGGAAAAGGTCGCGCTCATCGCCGGCAGGCTGCGCCTGGTCCTTGCCGCCGTGCCCGATGCGCGCATCGTGCATCTGGTGCGCCATCCCTACGAGTCCGTGCCCTCGCTCATGAGCATGTTCCATGCTCCGCTGTCCACACTGGCCCCGCAGCATGCGTCCAAGAACGGCCCGGCCATGCGCCAGGTGGCGATCATGACCTTCGAGTTCTACCGGACCATTCTGGAAGTGAAGCGCGGCCTTTCGCCCGGGCGGTTCCTGGAGCTGCGTTACGAGGACCTCGTGGCCGACCCGGCCGCGACAGTGAAGCGCATCTACGACGCGTTCTGCATTCCCGTGAGCCCCAACTACAAGGACTGGCTGGCCCTGGAGGCTGCCAGGGCCAGAAACCACAACAGCGCACACGTCTATTCCTTGGAAGATTTCGGGCTGACGAAGGAGCTCGTTTACGCCGAACTGAAGGACGTCTTCGACGAGTACGGCTTCAAACCGTAGCGGTTTTCCCCAGTTCGTGCAGGTGCCAGAGCAGCGTCTCGCGCACCGTTTCGGCCAGCGGTCTTATGCGGAAGCCGCTCGATCCGCCCAACTCCCGCCAGGTGCGGCTGCCGTCGAAGGCCATGGAGCGCCGGCACAGCTTCACGCCCGTGACCGAGGACATGGGCTCGCGGCCCGTGCGCCGGCCCCACCACTCCTCCGCGTGGCTGAAGGCCAGGGCCAGGCCGAAGGGCACGCGGAAGGCCGGCGGCCTCATGCCCGCCTCGCGCGCCGCCAGGGTCAGCAGTTCCTTCACGCTCAGATTGTGGCCCGCCAGAATGTAACGCCTGCCCGCCACCCCGCGTTCGGCGGCCAGCAGGTGACCCAGGGCCGCGTCGCGCACATCCACGAAATTAAGCCTGCAATCGATGTAGGCCTTGATCTTGCCCTGCAGAAAATTCCGCACCATGCGCCCCGGCGGGGTCAGGTTGCGGTCGCCGGGCCCCAGGGGCATGGTCGGATTGACCACCACGGCGTCGAAGCCCGAGGCTGCCAGGTCGAGCACGGCCCGTTCCGCGCGGTACTTGGAAAGGCAGTACGGCCCGAGCTGGTCCTCCTCGGTCACGCGCACATCCTCGGTTATGGGGCCCTGGTGGTCGCGCGGCGTGAGGATGGATTCGGTGGAGGTGTACACGAGCCGCCGGACCTTGGCCTCGATGGCGGCCCGGATGACGTTTTCGGTGCCTTGGCGGTTGACTTGGTCGAAGACCTTGGGGCAGCGGTCCCAGAGCATGGGGTTGGCCGCCAGGTGGAAGATGCGCTTGCAGCCCTGGGCGGCTTTCCGCACGGCCCGGGCGTCGCGGATGTCGCCCTGGACAGCCTCATCCGGCCTAGGCAGGCCTTCCGGCCAGGGCTTGCGGTCGAATACGCGCACCGGGTTTCCCGCGGCCTTGAGCAGGTCGACGAGGTGGCTGCCGATGAAGCCGCTGCCGCCGATGACCAGATCCATACCTGCATACCCCTCAGTGAGTCTCGTTGCGCTTGTCGGCCAGACCGGGCCAGCGGGCCAGAACAGCCGGCAGGATCATGAGCGTGGACATGAGCATGAGGCCGATGGACACCGTCAGCAGCACGCCCATGCCGGCCATGCCATCGTGGGACGAGAAAGCCAGGCTCACGAAGCTGGCCGTCGTGGTCAGCGCGCTGAACAGCACTCCCCGCGCCGTGGCCGTCCCAAGCAGATCCGCCGCCGATTCGTTTCCCGAACGATAGCGTTGCACGAGGTGGATGGAATAGTCCACGCCGATGCCCAAAATGAGCGGCACCACGATGATGTTGGCGAAGTTGAAGGCGATGCCTGCGGCCACCATGGTTCCCAGCGTGTAGAGGATGCCCAGCGTGAGCGGCATGAGCATGAGCGCGGTCTCTCGCGCGCTCCGCAGCACCAGCAGCAGGAACATGCCGATGAGTCCCAGGGCGAGGAGCATGGCTTGCAGAAAGGCGCTGGAGATGGTCTGCCCGGACTCGAGCACGGCCACGGGCGGTCCCGTGACCTCCGGGTCGACGGTGCGCACGGCCTCCACGAAGCGCTTCTGGTTCGCGGGGATGGACAGGTCCTGGGAAGGGAAGGCCTGCACCAGATAGGCGCCCTTTGGCGAGACGTACTGCTCCACGAGCTCGGGCGGGAGATCACGCAGGCCGAAAGGCCTGGCGAGCCGCATGTCGCGCAGGCTCTCCAGCAGCGCGGCCATGGGCCGCAGCATGGCCTGCTCCAGCAGCCGCAGCGCGGATTCGCCGGCCTGGCGGTCGGAGAGGCGGGCCGTGAGGTCACGCACGCTTTCCAGCAGCATGGCGGCCTCGGGTTGGCCTTGGCCCGGCCCGCGCAGATAGGTCGCCAGCGCCTGGCCGAAGCTCTCTAACGCTGCGCGGCAGCCGGCATAGTCGCAGGGGCGTATCTCGATGGACTCCGGCGCGGGCGGCAAGGGCGGCAGGATGAACTCCAGGTCCTGCAGTGCCGTGAGCTTGTCTTCCATATCCGTGGGCAGGAAGTCGCCGATGTGCACCGTTCGGGCCACTTCGGGCAGTTCGGCCAGCCGGGCGGCCTCGCGGGCCGCCTCCTCCCGGTCCTGGGCCAGGAGCGATATGTTCCATGGCGAATTTTCTCCGGTGCGGAAAAGATCCCTGGCCGTGACCACGGATTCGGCGTCCTGGTCCGAAAGGTTCAGGGGATTGGCGTCGAAATGCACGCCGGGCAAAAGGGCCAGCGAGGCGACGATCAGCACGGCGGCCGATCCGGTCACCAGGCGGGACCTGCGCGCGGGAAAACTCGATGCGTGCCGTCCCAGGCCCAGACTGCGGCCTTGGGCCAGGTCCGCCGGCATGAGCGCGAAGAGGGCCGGCAGGACTGTCATGGTCGCCGCGAAGATGATGAACATGCCCGTGCCGGAAATAAGCCCCAGTTCCGAGGCCCCGATGTAGGCCGTGGGCACGAAGGAGTAGAATCCGATGGCCGTGGTTATCGCGCAAAGCAAGAGCGAGTTGCCGGTCTCCTCGGCCGCCTGGGACAAGGCCTGGCGCTTTTCCAACCCCCTGCGCAGGCCCTCGCGATAGCCCAGGCTGTACTGGATGGCGTAGTCGATGCCCAGTCCGACATACAGCACCACGAAGGACACGGAGATGAGGTTCAGCCGGCCTATGGCCAGCATGGCGAAGCCGAGGGTGCAGACGAGGCCCGTGAGCAGCGTGCCCAGGCAGGCCAGGACCATGCGCCAGGAGGCCAGGCCCATGTAGAGCAGCGCGGCCACGGCGATGAAGGACAGGCCGAAGCCCAGGCCCACGCTGTTCTCGACGCTGCGCAGGTCCTCGCTTCTGAGGGCCACGTTGCCCGTCAGGCGCACGCGCACGCCCGGCACCTCCCGCTCCACCTCGCGCATCGCGTCCCGCATGGACTGGATGGCCTGCCGACCGGGATTGAGCCTGCCGTAGTCCAGTTCGGGTCGCACCACGACGAACTCAAGCGATCTTTCGTCGTCCCCGGAGTCGTTCCCGGCGTCATCCCCGCGCATGAGCTTCTGCCAGGACAGATACTCCAGCCGGCCCCGCAGGGCCGCCTTGATGGTCCTGGCCATGGAGGCGAAAAGCCTGGGCAGGGTTTCCTCGTCCTCAAGCTCCTGGCCGCCGATGACGAGAAAGTCGCCCAGGGTGGAAAGGAGCGCGGGCAGGCTCAGGTCTTCGGCCAGAGGCGTGAGGAAGGGCTGCACTCCCGCCAGGTTGTCCACGGTCTCCTCGACCTGGTCCAGATTGCGCAGGAGGATGCCGTTGCGGCGGAAGAACTCGTCCGCTCCCGGCGCAAAGACCGATGCGAACCCTGCCTCCGGCGCGATCTGCCGCAGGTGTACGGCCAGACGCTCCTGGAACTCGCGGGCCATCTCGGGAGCCGCGCTCTCCACGACCGCCACGAGAGTCTCGCCATGCCCGGGGAAGGCTTGGTCGAGCTTTTTGCGCATCTGGCGAAAGGGCAGCTCGTCCGAGACCATCTCGGTCATGTCCGTGTTGATGGCGAAGTGGCTGACGGTATACCAGCCCAGCCAGCCGGTCAGGGCGACGGCCAGCAGGAGCGTGAGGCCGGGGCGGGCCAGCACGGCCTTGACGGCCCAACGGGGCAGGCAGGGGATATGTTTACGAATGCAGCCCAGGAGCATGCCGAATCCTCTCAGCCCTATCCGTTCCGCGACGGTTTCAGTTCTGGATTTCCTTGACCTCGACCCTGTCCGGAACGGCTAGGCATTGAGCCTTGCCGTGACGGCATCGCCAGCCGCGCGCCTCGATCCATAACCACACGGCCAAGCCGGGCGCACCGAGGAGTATTTCGCGGGCGCGCTTGACCAGGGCCAAGGCCAGGGCGACCTCGGGCGTGATTCCGATCATGCGGCCCAGGAGCAGGATGGAGCCTTCGCGCACACCCAGCCCTCCAGGCACCATGAAGGCCGCGCTGGCGGCGGCCGTGCTCAGGGCTTCGAGGGCCAGGGCCTCCCAGATGGTCACCGGCACGCCGAGGAGATGCAGTGCGAGCCAGCTTTCCCCGCTCTTGCTCAGCCAGCCCAGGAACCGCAAGCCGGCCGCGAGGACAAGCCTGCCTTTCGCCGCATAGGCGGCTCGGATATGCGCGTCCATGGCTTTTACTTCGCCGAGCAGCGCCGCCAGACGTCGGCCTCGGACAAGGCCCTGGAGCACCTGGGCCGCGGCCGTGAACATCCCGGCCCGCTGGGCCAGCACGAAGCCTGCCAGGATCAGGGCGCCGAGCCCGGCGCCGCCCCACAGGCGCAACCGATCGCCGCTCGCGCCGAGATAGGGCAGGGTGGCCAGCACGCCGGCCAGGGCAAAGGCGAACTGCGTTACAAGGCCCAGGGTCACATCCACGGTGACGGTGGCTCCGCTCTCGGTCGGGTTCAGGGCCGTGCCCGGCCTGCCCCGGCCTGCGGCCAGCTTTGCGCGGGCCACGTGCCCTCCTATCTGGGCCACGGGCAGCAGCGTGTTGAACGCTTCGGCCACCCAGCGCGCCAGGAGCAGCACGCCCAGCCCCGGCCCGCGTCCTCGGGGCATGATGACGGCCCAGCCCAGGGTGTCCAGGAAGAGGGGCAGCAGATGGTAGGCCGCAACCCACAACACTGACCAGCCGGCCACGGCCAGGGCCGCCAGTATGCCGGACGGCCCATGACGCAGAACCAGGGCCAGCAGAAGAGTCAGGCCGGCTGCCAAGGCGAAAAGCGCTGATCGTTTCATGCCCGGCGGATTCCTCCTCCCTGTCAGTCCACCCAACCAGATACACTCCAGCCGGGTCTTTGACAAACGCAGCCAGGAAATCCTCCCCTTCTTTCGAATAATGGCCGTTATCGGAAAAATAATGACCCGGCTCTTGTGGCTGGCCTATAGTCAGTGTTGAGCTGAAAACCGTCCGCCCGCCCGTGGGCCGGCGGCGCAATCAAGGGAGAGCGATAATGCCCCGGAATCCAGCCGCGCGCCTGCTGTCTCTGGCGGTACTGCTGGCCGTCCTGGCCGCCCTTCCGCTCGAGGCTGCCCAGACTCCGCCCAAGGGGTTGAGCCCGTCCCAGACCATCGAGCGCCTCGACAGGACTCTTCTGGCCGCCATGCGCGGCGGTGAGGAGCTCGGATTCGAGGGACGCTACAAGCTCCTGTTCCCTGTCATAGACACCGTATTCGCCGACCGCTTCATGGCCAGGTTCTCGGCCGGCCGGTTCTGGCGGGACTTCAGCGACAGGCAGAAAAGGCAGTACAGCGAGGCGTACCTGGATTGGTCCGTGTCCGCCTATGCCGAGCGCTTCGACAGCTACAACGGCCAGCGGTTCGATATCACGAAGGCGGACACGCAGGACGACCAGGCCACGGTGGTCAGCACGCTGACCCGCCCGAACGGCAAGACGGTGGATTTCACCTACAAGCTGCGCTCGCAGGACGGCAGGTGGCTGATCGTCGATGTCGTCGTGCGTGACGTGAGCCAGTTGTCCATGACCCGTTCCCAGTTCACCTCAATCCTGGCGCGGGAGGGCTTTGACTCGCTCATGGCCAAGCTCGCGCAGAGGATGCAGGTCTACTCCGAGGAACTGGCCTCTTAGGGCATTTGCTTTTGAAAATGCTCTGCAAGCCATGTGTCGGCTTGGCTGGCCGCCGCGTAGGCGTAGGCGCAATTGACTTGCGCCGTCAAAGCCGGAGCGGGCGTCATAAAACCAATCTGCTTTGAAAGCCCGCAGACAAGCGGACTGCGCGGGCAATGCTGGAAACGGCGACTTCAGGAGCGGTGAGCGGTGGGAAATCTATTCGGACGGCAGGTGGGCAGGCTTTTCGCGGGATGGAACGCCTCCCGGACGATGCTAGGCGGCGAATCAAGCCTTCGGGATTGCCCGGGTGCTGCGTTTTTGGCAAGCTTGGAGGCTTGATGGGAAGCCCCGTACGCGAACGCTCATACTCCCAAAGGAAGGATGCGATGGACACGATCGGGAACAGTGAAACAACCGGCATGAGTCCCGTGCGAGACCCTGCGCGGTCCGTGACCTTGCGCGAGATATCCTTGCCAGGCCTTCCGGTGCCCGCCGGACGTCTGGAGGCCTCTTTGGGCAAAGCCCTGAGCCGACTGTTGGAATTGCAGAGCGAGCAGGGATACTGGGTTTTCGATCTGGAGGCGGATGCGACCATCCCTTCGGAATACGTCATGCTCCAGCGCTTCCTGGGTCGGGACATGCGTCCCGAGCTCAAGGACAAGATCGCCCGCTACCTGCGCAACCGGCAACTGGCCGACGGCGGCTGGCCGCTGTATACCGAAGGCCCGGCGGACATAAGCTGCACGGTCAAGGCCTATTTCGCCCTCAAGCTCCTGGGCGATGCGCCCGACGCGCCGCACATGGCCCGCGCCAGGCAGAAGGTGCTGGAGATGGGCGGCGCCGAAAAGGTCAACGTGTTCACGCGCATCACCCTGGCCGTATTCGGCCAGGTGCCCTGGCGCACGGCGCCCTGCATGCCCATCGAAATAACCATGCTCCCGGACTGGTTCTTCTTCCACCTGCGCAAGGTCTCCTACTGGTCGCGCACGGTGGTCGTGCCGCTGCTCATCCTGTACGCCCGGCGGCCCGTGGCGCGCATCGAGCCGGAGCAGGGCGTGCGCGAGCTGTTCCTGCAGGATCCCGATGGCCTGCGCAACCTGGACGGCTTCTGCGTCAAGAGCGGGTGCAAGAACCTGTTCATCCTTCTGGACCGCATCCTCAAGTGCACCGAGGGTTGCCTGCCCGTGGGCATCCGCGAGGAGGCCGTGCGCCGCGCCGAGCGCTGGACCCTGGAGCGCATGCGCGGCGAGGGCGGCATCGGCGCGATCTTTCCGGCCATGGCCAACGCGGTCATGGCCCTGCGCGTGCTGGGCTATCCCGACACCCAGCCGGACATGGCCCGGGGGATAAAGGCCCTGGACGACCTGGTGGTGGAGAAGGAGCACGAGGCCTTCTGCCAGCCGTGCGTATCGCCCATCTGGGACTCCTGCCTGAGCCTGTCGGCCTCGCTGGAAGCCGGTGCGAGCGCCGGCAGCCCGGCCATGCAGGCCTGCGTGGACTGGCTGTTCTCCAAGCAGATATTCGCCTGGGGCGACTGGGTCCAGGGTTCTCCGGACCTGCAGGCAGGGGCCTGGGCCTTCCAGTTCGAGAACGACTTCTATCCCGACGTGGACGACACCTCCATGGTGATCATGGCCCTGCTGCGCGCCGGAGCCCTCGACGATCCCCGCTACCAGGAGCGCCTCGGCGCGGCCGTCAACTGGACCCTGGGGCTGCAAAGCTCGGACGGAGGCTGGGCCGCTTTCGACGTGGACAACAACAAGCTGTACCTGAACAACATCCCCTTCGCCGACCATGGCGCTCTGCTGGACCCGAGCACCTCCGACCTCACGGGCCGTTGCCTGGAGTTCCTGGGCATGCTCGGCTTCGACCGTTCCTTCGGACCGGCGGCCCGCGGGCTGGAGTTCCTGCGCAAGGAACAGGAGGCGGACGGATCCTGGTACGGCCGCTGGGGCGTGAACTACATCTACGGCACCTGGTCCGTGCTCATGGGGCTGCGCCAGATCGGCGAGGACATGCGCGCGCCGTACGTCAGGCGCGCCGTGGACTGGCTCAGGAGCCGCCAGAACGGCGACGGTGGCTGGGGCGAAAGCTGCTACACCTATTTCGATCCCAGCCTGGGCGGACGGGGCAGGAGCACGCTCTCGCAGACCTCCTGGGCCCTGCTGGGCCTGATGGCCGCCGGAGAGGTCCATTCCAGGGCAGTGCGCCGCGGCATGGACTATCTCGTGAACAACCAGCTTCCGGACGGAAGCTGGGATGAGCGACTGTTCACGGGCACGGGCTTTCCGCGCGTTTTCTACCTGCTCTATCACGGCTACAGCCAGTACTTTCCGCTGTGGACTCTGGGAGTCTACCGGCGTTTGTCCACGGGCGGACGCATGCACCAGGAAGATATCCGGCCGGCGAGTCCCGACAGGCTGCCCTTCAAGGTCGTGCCGCGCGCATGATCAGAGCGCATTCCGCCACTCCCGCGTTTCCGGTCCGGGGAACGCTGGGAGTCGTCACGGCCTTGTCCCTGGAAGGGGCTGTCCTGCCCCGCAAGTGCCGGTGGCAAACGGTTGCCTCGAACGCGGGCTTCACGTTGCGCCGGACCGGTCTGAACGGGCTGGAGCTGCTCTGCGTGCGCTCCGGCCCCGGCTTTTCGGCCGCGCGTAGGGCAGCCGAGCTTCTCGTGAGCCATGGCGCTCGGGCCTTGCTGTGCCTGGGCGTCTCGGGCGGGTTGGCTCCGGGTCTGTGCGCCGCCGATATCGTGCTGGCCGAGTCCGTGGCCTGGGACGGCTTTGCGCGGGAAGGCGGTGCAGGCCCGGCATGCGTTCCGCTGCCGGCTGATTCGCAGGCATGGGTCAGGCGGGCCCTGCCTGCCGTGCAGGCTTCCGCGCTGGCGCATGCGCCTCGGGTCAAGGTCCGCCTGGGGCGGGTCGCGAGCCTGGAGCGGCCGGTGCTCAGCCCGGGGGGCAAGGCGGATTTATGGCGCCGGTGTCAGGCCCTGGCAGCGGACATGGAAAGCGCCGGAGTGGCCGATGCGGCAATCAGGGCCGGTCTGCCCCTGCTAGTGCTGCGCGCCGTGTGCGACTCCTGGGAGCGGGGCCTGTCGCCTGAGCTGCCGCTATTGCTGGACGAGCAGGGCAGGGTCAGGCCCGGCCGGCTCCTGTGCAGCCTGGCCGGCAGGCCGGCCCTGCTGGCCGACCTGCTGGCGTCGCAACGTGAGTTTTCGGGCGCACTGCGATCCTTGCGCCGGGCCGTGGAAGCCTTGCTGCGCGCCGGGCTCCTGTTGCCGGGAGTGAATCCGGGAGAGGGCTGCGCCTCTCCCGGTTGAACCGCAAAAAGTATTAGCGCGTGATGCCCGCCTTGTGGATGAAGGCGGCCAGGTCCGCGACCCGGCAGGAGTAGCCCCATTCGTTGTCGTACCAGATCACGAGCTTGGCCATGGTGCCCTGCTGCACGTGCGTGAAGTCGGCCTCGATTATGCCCGAATGCGGATCGCCCTTGAAGTCCATGGAAACGAGCGGCCTGGCGCTGTAGCCCAGGATGCCCTTGAGCGGTCCCTCGGCTGCCTCGCGCAGGACCTTGCGCAGTTCCTCCGTGTCGGTCTTCCGCTCCAGGTTGCAGGCGAAATCCACCACCGAAACGGTGGGCGTGGGCACGCGCAGGGAGTAGCCGTCTATGCGGCCCTTGAGCGCCGGGATGACCTGGGCCACGGCCTTGGCCGCGCCGGTCGTGGTGGGGATGATGTTCTGGCCCGCGGCGCGGGCCCGGCGCAGGTCGCGGTGGGCCAGGTCGAGGATGCGCTGGTCGTTGGTGTAGGCGTGCACGGTGCACATGAGCCCGGACACGATGCCGAAGGTATCGTGCACCACCTTGGCCGCCGGGGCGAGGCAATTGGTGGTGCAGGATGCGTTGGATATGATGTGGTGCCGCGCCGGGTCGTAATCCTGCTCGTTCACGCCCAGGACCAGGGTCACGTCCTCCTCCTTGGCGGGCGCGCTGATGATCACCTTGCGCGCCCCGGCATCGAGGTGGGCCTTGGCCTTGGGGCCCGTCCTGAATATGCCCGTGGCCTCGACCACCACATCCACGCCGAGTTCTCCCCAGGGGATCTGCCTGGGATCGCGGCTGGCGAAGCTCTTGATGTTCCAGCCCCCGTAGTGGATGTCGTCCCCCTCGGCACGCACCTCGAAAGGCGACCGGCCGTAGTTGGTGTCGAATTCGAGCAGGTGCACGTTCGTGGCGGTATCGAAAAGATCGTTCACGCCCACGACCACCAGCGAGTCGGCGTGGCGCTCGCGCACGGCCTTGAGCACCTGGCGACCGATGCGGCCGAAGCCGTTGATTCCTATGCGCAGCTTGTCCATTTCAGACTCCTCCTGGCTAATCCTCGAAGACCCGGTATTCGAACGAAGCGAGCATCTCGTAATCCCTCTTGAGCGCCTGGTGCAGCCTGGCGTTCTCGATGGCAACGGTGCTCAGGGCGGCGATGGCCTTCAGGAACTCCTCTTCCGCCGAATCGAAGTCGCGAGGGGTGCCGGAGTAGATGCGCATGACTCCGATGGGCGATTCCTCCACCGTCAGGGGCGCGACCAGCACCGAGGCGATGCCCTCGTCCTTGGCCGCCTTGCCGTACTGAAAGCGCGGGTCCGTCGTGGCGTCGGGAATGAAGATGATCCTGCCGGTGAGCGCCTCGCGGTCCACTTCGCTGCGTGCGATCTCAACCGGCCCCTTGCGCATGTACTCCTTGGAAAGCCCCCAGGCCGCGCTTGGCAGAAGCCTGTTCCGCGTCCTGTCGAGCAGGCGTATGGAGCAGCCCTTGGCTTGCATGGCCTTGGCGGCCTGCTCGGCGATGGTCTGCAGTACGGTCGAAGGGTCGAGGCTCGAATTGACGACCATGGCCACCGTATAAAGGGAACGATAATAGGACTCGTATCTGTCCATGCCGACCTCCTGGCGTGTCGAAAGCAACCCACTGCAACTCTTGTAAATCATGTCAATCATGACATAGCACGAAATTGACCCTTGCGTAACCCCCGCGTCCGGTGCGGCGAAAAGGCGACAAAGAAACTGTTTGGGGCATGGAGAATATGCTCTCGGGCCCGTTCGACGATCATTTGAAACAGCGCCCGCGCGAGGCAAGCAGGCTGGCCCGGTATATAACGCGGGCATCCTGGGCAAGGCGGAGCCTTGCCCCATTGGTCCTGCTCGAAGAATCAACCCGCCCGCGCCTCTACGGGCAGGCGGCTGGAACGCCAGGCCTTGAGCGGCCTGTGCACGGCGTCGGTCACGGCCGAGGGCTCGAAGCCGCAGTGCACCATGCAGTCCCGGCAGCGAGGGTCGCGGCCCCGGCCGTAACGCTTCCAGTCGGTCTTCTCCATGAGCTCGCGGAAGCTGGCCGCATAGCCGTCGTCCAGCAGGTAGCACGGGCGCTGCCAGCCGAGCACGTTGCGCGTCGGCGTGCCCCAGGGCGTGCAGGCGTAGTCCTCGCGGCCGGCCAGGAAATCGAGGTACAGGCTGGAGTGGTTGAAGCGCCAGCCCCGGCCATGGCCTAGGCGGAAGATGTCGCGGAACAGGTCCATGGCTTCCTGGCGGGACATGAAGCCGTTCTGGTCGGCCGCGGCCTCGTAGCTGAAGGCCGCCGACACGGTCATGCCTTCCACCCCCAGGGCCATGAGGGCGTCGAAGTGCGCGGCGGCCGCCTCCGGGGTCTGGCCTTTGAAGAACGTCGTGTTGGTGGTCACGCGGAAGCCCCGATCCAGGGCCTTGCGCATGGCGGCCACGGCGCGGTCATAGGCGCCCTGCTTGCAGACCATGACGTCATGCCGCTCGCGCAGGCCGTCCAGGTGCACGCTGAAGTTCATGTAGGGCGATGGGCGGAACTCGTCCAGGCGAGCCGCAAGGAGCTGGGCGTTGGTGCACAGGTAGATGAACCGCTTCTGGGCTGCCAGGCCGTCCACGATGGCCGGGATATCCGGGTGCAGGAGCGGCTCGCCGCCGGGTATGGACACCACCGGCGCTCCGCACTCCTCGGCCGCGTCCAGGCACTCCCGCGTGGAGAGCTGCCGGTCCATGATCTCCTTGGGATAGGTGATCTTGCCGCAGCCCTTGCAATGCAGGTTGCAGCGGAAGAGAGGTTCGAGCATGAGCACGAGCGGAAAGCGCCGCCTGGCGGAAAGTTTCTGCTTCAGGATGTACGTACCTATGCGCGCGGCCTGAATGGCGGGAATTCCCACGATGTGTCCTTCTTGTTGCAGGTATCGGTCCCAGGATGGCAAATCTAGCGCGGCCGGAGCGGCGGTTCAAGTCTTGGGCGGATTTTTAGCGACTGGCGGCCCGGGCCGGCATCCGAGGCGTGAGCCGGGACTGCGAAAAGGCGTGACCCGAGCCGGTTGCCCTGGTGCCGGGCAGTATTATACGTGTTGGATTGCGAGACGCGATGGCCGGGGAATCCCGGCGCAGACATCAGGAGACAGGCACATGAAGGTCATTCGCGCGGAAACCGCGGGTTTCTGCATGGGAGTGGAGCTGGCCCTGAAGAAGCTGGACTTGCTGCTGGAGGAACATTCCGGCAAGGGGCCCATCTACATTCTGGGACCGATCATTCATAATCCGCAGGTCTTGGCCGAGTATGCGGCCAAGGGAGTCATCACCGCCAAGTCGCCCGAGGACATTCCGGTCGGTGCTTCGGTGGTGATCCGGGCCCATGGCGTGCCCAAGGATATCGAGGAGCGGTTGCGCGGGAGAGACGTGACTATCGTGGACGCCACCTGTCCCAAGGTCAAGAAGGCTCAGGTGCTCATCGCCCGCAGCACGGCCGAAGGGCGCAAGCTGCTGTTGTACGGCGAGGAGAGCCACCCCGAGGTCAAGGGCCTGCTCAGCTATGCCGAGGCGGGAGCGCACGTGTTCGACGATCGCGCGACGCTCTTCGGCCTGCTGACCAGGGGAGAGAGATACTGTCTGGCCTCCCAGACCACCCAGGATCTGGTCACGTTCGAAGAGCTTGCCAGGGAGTTGGGCGGATTGACGGGCGTGGACTTGGTCGTGCTCAACACCATCTGCGACGCCACCAAGCTGCGCCAGGACGAGGCCACGAGCGTGGCCGACGAGGTGGCCTTGATGGTCGTGGTGGGCGGTTTCAACAGCGGCAACACGCGCCGTCTGGTGCAGGTGGTGGCCAGCCGCATGATCCCCTGCCTGCACGTGGAAACGGTCGAGGCCTTGCCCTTGGAGGAGATTTCCCGTTTCGACTGCGTGGGCCTCACGGCTGGAGCCTCCACGCCCAAGAAGATGATCGACGAGGTGGAGGCCTGCCTGAGGCGGCTCTGAGGCTGTCCGGCGGCCATCCCGTCCGGTCCCTGCACATCACCGCCTGCAACCGGGGTCGTCCTCCCTCACGCGGCCTGCGCCACGGGCTTCCGGCCGCGCAAGCCGAGCAGGGCCTTGCCGAGCTGGATGATGGCAAAGGGCGTGACGCTGCCCGCCAGGATAAGTATCCAGCCTGTGCGACCCGGATCGCGCACGCGCAGGATCTCCGCCAATTGCGGCACGAACAGCGCGGCCGCGATGAGCGCTCCGCACAATCCCAGGGCGGCCCATACGAAGGGATTGCGGGTCACCTCGTTGAAGATGACGTGCGGGCCCGGGTCGCGCATGTTAAAGGTGTGCAGCATGCGCGCGAAGGTCAGGGTCAGGAAGGATACTGTCACGGCCTGGCCCTCGCTCATGCCGTAGCGGTTCAGGGCGAACCAGAAGGCCGCGAGCACGCAGACGGCGATGAGCAGGCCGTAGGCTCCGGCCAGGGCCCAATGCCTGCCGGTCACCAGATGCTCTCCGGGTTTGCGCGGCGGTACGTCCATGACGCTGCGGTCACCCTTGCCCACGCCCAGCGCCAGGGCCGGGAACACGTCGAAGAGCATGTTAATGAACAGGATCTGCAACGGCAGCAGCGGAAGGGGCATTCCGGCCAGGATGGCCGCCCCCACGATGATGATGCCGCCGATATTGCCAGAAAGCAGGTAGATCAGGAACTTACGGATATTGTTGAAGATGACCCGGCCTTGCTCCACGGCCGCGGCGATGGTCTGGAAGGAGTCGTCCTTGAGCACCATGTCCGCGGCCTCGCGGGCGACCTGAGTGCCTCGCTGGCCCATGGCCACGCCGATATCGGCCTTCTTGAGCGCCGGAGCGTCGTTGACTCCGTCGCCGGTCATGGCCACCACCGCGCCGGTCTTCTGGTACAGCGAGATGAGGTTGAGTTTCTGTTCGGGCGTTACGCGCGAGAAGATCGTCGTCTCGAGCACCTCCTTGCGCCGATCCTCGGACATCTCCTCCGGTGAGACCAGGTTCCTGCCTTCCACGGGCTGCCGGCCGTCCTCGGTCAGCTTGAGGGTTTCGCCGATGCTCTTGGCTGTCATGGGCTGGTCGCCCGTGACCATGACGACCTTGATGCCCGCCCGATGTAACTCCTCTATGGTTCTATCCACGCCCTTGCGCGGCGGATCCATGAGCCCGTAGAGGCCCAGGAAGGTCAGCTCCTCGTACGAGTCATCGTGCTCGTTCCCGGTTCTTTTCATGGCCGAGCCCAGCACGCGTAATCCCTGCGCGGCCAGGGCCGCGTTCTTCCCGCCCCAGTCCTCTCTGGCCTTGCCGGTCAGCTCCTGTTCGCCGTCCGGGGCTAGCAGGCGCGTGCTGGCCTCCAGCACCGACTCCGGCGCGCCCTTGACCGCCACCAGGAAGCCGTCGCCGTCCTTGTGCCAGGTGGCCATGAGCGCGCGATCAGGATCGAAGGCGTCCTCACGCACCTCTGGCCTGGCTTCCAGGAGGTCCTTGCGGTCCATGCCCACGGACTTGCCAGCCTGGAGCAGGGCGATTTCCAGCGGGTCGCCCACGTTGGCCTTGTCCTTTTCGCCGAGGTGCGCGTTGTTGCACATCACGCCGACCTCGATCAAGCGCGTGAAGGCCGGGTTGTCGTCAGGCTTGGCCTGATCCTTGTGACGGGAATCCTCTTTATCGAGAAATATTTCGGTGATGCCGTCGGCACCGGGCACGGCCACGCGCTGCAGGTGCATGCGGTTCTCCGTGAGCGTGCCGGTCTTGTCCGTGAAGATGACGCTGGTCGAGCCAAGTGTCTCAACGGCCGAAAGCCTGTTGATGAGCGCATTGCGCGCGTTCATGCGCCACATGCCTCTGGCCAGGGCGATTGTGGCCACGATGGGCAGGCCTTCGGGAATGGCCGCCACGGCCAGGGCCACGGCCGTGGTGATGAGCAGGTAGGTTTCCATGCCCACCAGGTATCCGTTGACCATAACCGCTGCCGCGACCAGGAGCACGACCCAGAACAGGCGCTGGCCAAGGGCGTTGAGGCGCTTTTCCAGCGGAGTTTCCTCGCCTTTGGCGGCCTCGGCCATTTCGGAGATGCGGCCCAGTTCGGTGCGCAGCCCCGTGGCCGTGACCACTGCCTTGCCCGAGCCCACGGTCAGGGCCGTGCCCTTGAAGAGCATGCTCGTCCGGTCGGCCATGGGAGTGTCCTCTACCACCGGCTTCACGCTTTTGGTCACGGGCACCGACTCGCCCGTGAGCGCGGACTCGTCGGCCTGCAGGCGATTGGCCTCCACCACTCGCGCATCCGCGGCCACGACGTCTCCGCTTTCCAGCACGAGGATGTCGCCCGGGACCAGCTCCAGGGCGGGAATCTCCCTGGCCGAGCCGTCGCGGAGCACCCTGGCCTTGGTGCCGCTCAAGCGCTGCAGGGCTTCCATGGAGCGCGTGGCCCGCAGTTCGGTGAAGAAGCCGATGAAGACGTTGATGCCCAGAGCCACAAGGATGGCCACGGACTCGGGCCATTCGCCGAAGATGTATGAGACCACCGCGGCGCCGGCCAGCAGGGCGACGACAAGATTCTTGAGCTGGTCGAACAGGATGTTCCTGGCCGAACGCTTGCGTCGTTCGGCCAGGCGATTCTCCCCGTGTTGCTTCAGCAGCGCTTCCGCGTCGCCTTGGCCCAGACCCTGGTCCGGGTTCACGCCGAGTGCGCCGAGCACCTCTCCGGCATCCCTGGCCCATGGCCGCCGGTCCGCGTCTTCGGGGCCGTCCTGCGCTCCGTGCTCGTGTGCCTTGTCTGCCATCCATTACCTCGCACGGTCTTGGGAACGCCTTGGCATCCCGTTGGAGAACGGGCTGTACGGGCCAGGCTGGCCCGCCGGGTATACAGAACCGTCTGAGTTGAAAAAGTCAGGACGGACCTTTTCAACGATCTACTGGACGCAATCTAGCATAGTTTCGGCGTCGGTCCAATGCGGGCATTGAACAGAAGAAGGGATCCCCTTATGTTGACAAAACAAGGATCGGGGCTAAATAATGCCAAGCCCCTTAGCGTCTTCCAGCAAAATGGCCCGTTTACTTGTAACGGGTCTGCAAAATGCCATGCCCCGCAATAATCTCGCGGACCGAACGCCGGTCTCTATAGGGCGTCCAAGGAAGCGCTCCATTAAACGCATGCTCCAGGGTGCGTTTTTGGGCGTCGGAGCCCCGGCGGGTTGGCTTTTGATCAGCTCCGCGACGGGTTTCAATCGACATGCCGACGGCGCATACCACAACATGCTCATGGCCTACATGCTGCTGGGCACCATGTTCTCCTTCGGGCTGTTCGGCTGGTACGTAGGCCGCAAGGAGGATCATCTTGCTCGGCTCTCGGTGATGGATCACCTGACGGGGACCTACAACACCCGTTTCTTTCACCGGTCCCTGGAGCGGGAGTTCTCCAACCATGCCCGCTACGGCCTGCCCATGTCCCTGGTGCTCCTGGACCTGGATCATTTCAAGAACATCAATGACACTTACGGCCATCAGGCCGGGGACGCCGTCCTGGTCGATGTCGCCAAGACCATTGGAGGCATTGTGCGGCAGGGGGATACCGTGGCCCGCGTGGGCGGAGAGGAGTTCGCCGTGATCATGCCGGGCACGGTCTGCGGCAACGCCATGGCCGTGTCCGAGCGCATCCGCGAGGCAATCAAATCCCGGCCGACGCTCAGCCTGGACGGGATGGCCATAACCGTGAGCGCCTCCCTGGGAGTGGCGGGGACGGACAAGGTTTGTCCCCGTTCGGCCACGGATTTCTTCGCCCGGGTGGACAGCGCCCTGTACCGGGCCAAGCAATTGGGCCGCGACCGTTCGGAACTCGCGGAGGAGATCGGTCCTCTCGCAGGCTCCTATTCCGCCATATTTTCCGAGGGCTCCACGAAGTCGTAACGGCCGCCATGCTGTACGAGCAGAAAACGCCCCTCGTCAGCGCCTGCGTTGCGTGCGCCATGCAGCAAACCTGGGCGCACCTCGGCGCTGGCTCCGCAAACCAACCGAATCGTCTCCTGTCCTTCGACCTTGAGCAGCAGTTCGCCGGCCAGACCATAGAATACGTCGGTCATCCACGTGTGCCGGTGCGGCCTGATCTCGCCGCCGGACGTCAGAGTCATCTCTGTCACCCGAAACGAGTCTTGCTGGACCAAGACCTTGCGGGTCGGACCTGGTCTGGGTGGAGTCTTATCCTGCCGCTCACGCATGCCTCCTCCTTTAATTACACTAGGATAACAAAGAGATGCGAGAAATGACAACGGCCCGCCCGGGGTGACGGACGGGCCGAGCCGATTCTCGTTATCGGGGCATGCTGTAGAACATGCGCGACATGTTGGCGGGAATGGGGCTTTGCCAGACTCCCGCGGCATCGGCCAGCAGCCAGGCAGCGAGCATGATGAGCAGCGCGATCAGGCCCAGCGCCATCCAAGGCAGGCGCCGCCGGCCCAGGGACGCCGAAAGACAGCCGTCCTTGCAGGCCTGCACGCAGGACAGGCAGCCCATGCATTCGGGCGAGTTGACGCGGACCGTGCTATGCACGCGGATGGCCATGGGACAGGCCCGGGCGCAGCGGCGGCAGCCGCTGCACGCGTCCGTGTCGCGGCGCACGGCCATGGGAGAGGCCAGGGCCAGCAGGCCCAGCAGCGCGCCGTAGGGACACAGGTTGCGGCACCAGAGATTTGGCACCAGCAGGCTGCCCAGGACCAGGGCCGCGAGCACGACCATGCCCAGGCGCGAGATATCCTGGAAGAAGGACAGCATGCGCGCATCGGCCGTCAGGTTGTAGGGGCTGATCAGGAAGGCGTCGACCTGCGGCAGGCTCATGCCAAGAATGGAGTAGAGGAAGAAGCCGAGAAAGCCGTACTTGACGGCCATGAGAGGCCAGTCGATCCATCTGGGCGGACGGCGCAGGGTGCCAAGCTTGCGCCCCAGCTTTTCCAACCCGTTGGACAAAAGACCCACTGGACAGACGTAGCCGCAGAAGCCCTTGCGCGCCAGGAGCGCCGTGGCCAGTGCTGCCAGGAAAATGGCCAGCCCGGCCGGATGGATCAGGTCCCACTGCCCGGACGACAGCAGTTTTTTGAGCCCCAGCAGGGCGCTGATGGGCAGGAACCCTTCGGCCAGGGGCGGGCGCGGCACGAAGTCAGCGCTTTCGCCCCTGGCCCAGAGCAGGAAGAGGTGCAGCCGCCAGCCCGCCAGGACGCAGGCAGCGGCGAATCCGGCCTGGATGAGGCGCCGAGTGCGTTCCGGCGTGAGGAGGCTCAAACCGATGAACGACTTCCGTGCTTTTCCCTCCAGTGCCGTCTGCATTGCTCCTCCGTTATAATTCGAAGCGTTGGGCGCTGATGAGCGCGATGGGCTCCACGGGCACGTCGTCGAACCCCTGGAAGTGGCGCGTGCGCTTCTTGCTGATCTTGAGCGCCACGTCCATGCCTTCGACCACCTGCCCGAAAACCGCGTAGCCGAAGCCCGCGTCCGTGTCGTCCTTGTGGTCCAGGGACGCGTTGTCCACCACGTTGATGAAGAACTGGGCCGTGGCCGAGTTCCTGCCCGCCGCCCGGGCCATGGCCACCGTGCCGGCCTTGTTGGCTAAGCCGTTGGTCGCCTCGTTGACGATGGGTTCGCGGGTGGGCTTGGGCTTCATGTTCAGTGTCATTCCGCCGCCCTGGATCATGAAGCTCTTGATGATCCGGTGAAAGATGGTGTCATCGTAGTGTCCCTCGTCCACATAACGAAGGAAATTCTCCACCGTGATCGGGGCCTTGTCGGCGAAAAGCTCGATAAGAATGTCGCCCTCGCTCGTCTCCAGGAGCACGAAGGGATTGGACATGATTTCACTCCTTATGGCTGTGATGCAGGTCAATTGTTCGTTTGACGAAAGGCCGGGGCTTCTTAGCCGCTTTCGCCGTAAAAGTGGAGAGGGTGGCGGGGCCGGCCGCAAAAATGCCCGCGGAATGCCCACGGTCCGGGAGTCTGGGCTCCCGGGACCATGGGCATTCGCGCGGACGGCTAGTTGTCCGGATTTTCGAGCTGTGCGCCTGTGCGGCCGAAGCGGCGTTGGCGGTGTGCGTAATCGGCCAGAGCCTTGTCCAGCTCGGCCTCGTCGAAATCCGGCCAAAGAGTGTTCGTGAAGTAGAGTTCGGAGTAGGCGGCTTGATAAAGCAGGTAATTGGACAGGCGGTATTCGCCGCTGGTGCGCACGATGAAATCGGGATCCGGCTGGCCGGCCGTGTATAACCGGCCTGCGAGGGCCTGTTCGGTGATCTCTTCGGGGCGCAGGCCGTCCTGCAGGAGCAGACGCGCGGCCCGCACGATTTCGTCCCGGCCCGAATAGTTCAGGGCCAGGTTGAGAGTCATGGATGAGTTGCCCGCGGTCTTCTCCGCGTAGTTCTCCAGGACCGTGCGCGTGGCCTCGGGCAGGCCCTTGAGTTCACCCAGGATCTGCAGACGGATGTCGCGCTCCATGAGTTCGCGCAGTTCCTTCTGGGTGAAGTAACGCGTGACAAGCCCGAAGAGGAAGCTGACTTCCTCCTGGGGACGCTGCCAGTTCTCCTTGGAAAACGCGTACAAAGTCAGATGGCGGATGCCCAGATCCCGGCAGCGCCGGTAGATCTTCTGGGCCGTCTTGACTCCCGCCTCGTGCCCTTCGGTGCGGCTCATTCCCCGGTGCGCGGCCCATCGGCCGTTGCCGTCCATGATCAAGGCCAAATGTTGCGGCAAGCTCATTGGCGGGTCTAGATCTCCATGATTTCTTTTTCTTTGACCGCCAGGGCCTCGTCACACTTGGCCACGTACTTGTCGGTCAACTTCTGGATCTCATCCTGGCCGCGGCGCAGGTCGTCCTCGGTGATCTTCTTGTCCTTTTCCAGCTTCTTGAGCGTATCGTTGCCGTCGCGGCGGATGTTGCGCACGGCGACCTTGGCTTCCTCGGTGTACTTCTTGCCCAGCTTGACCAGGTCCTTGCGGCGTTCCTCGGTGAGGGGCGGCAGGTTGATGCGGATGATCTTGCCGTCGTTGACCGGATTCAGGCCGAGGTCCGAGGTCATGATGGCCTTCTCGATGGGGCCGAACGCTCCGCGATCCCAGGGCTGAATGGTTATGGTCCTGGAGTCTGGAGTAGCCACGGACGCGACTTGGGTGATCGGCGTGCTGGTGCCGTAGTAGTCGATGGCGAGTCCGTCCAAAAGGGCGGTGGAGGCTCTACCGGTGCGTATGCGCCCGAATTCGCGCTTGAGGTTCTCGATGACCTTCTGCATCCGGGTTTCCAGTTCCTTGATTTCCTTCTGCATGAGCTAACCTCCCGTGACGATGGTGCCGATATCCTCACCCAGGACCACACGCTTGATGTTCCCTCTGGTGAAAAGGTTGAATACGACGATCGGCAGATCGTTGTCCATGGCCAAGGAGATGGCCGTGGCGTCCATGACCCCGAGACGCTTCTCCAGGGCCTGGAGGTAGGTGACCTTCTTGTACATGACGGCGTCGGCGTGCTTCATGGGATCCTTGTCGTAGACGCCGTTCACCTTGGTGGCCTTGAGGATGGCCCCGCACTTGAGTTCCATGGCCCGCAGGGCCGCGGCTGTATCGGTGGTGAAATAGGGATTGCCGGTTCCGGCCGCGCAGATGACCACGCGGCCCTTTTCGAGATGCCGTATGCCGCGGCGGCGGATGTAGGGCTCCGCCACTTCGCGCATGGCGATGGCCGTGAGCACGCGCGTTTCGCGCCCGAGCTTCTCGATGGAGTCCTGCACGGCCAGCGCGTTCATGACCGTGGCCAGCATGCCCATGTAGTCGGCCGAGGCGCGTTCCATGCCCTTGGCCGATCCGGACATGCCGCGAAAGATGTTCCCGCCGCCGATGACCAACACGACCTCGCAGCCCAGTTCCGCCACTTCGGCGATCTCCTGCGCGAAGGTCTGCACCGTCTGGGGATCGATGCCGTATTTCTGGTCGCCGGCCAGGGCCTCGCCGGAAAGCTTGAGCAATATGCGCTTATAGAGAAGCTTGTCCATCCTGAGATCATTCCTCCGTGATCTTTCCGGACGCGCGGCCCGGCTGGGCCGCGTCCGGGCAAAAAAAACGGGCCTTGCGGCCCGTTCTTGCGTCGCCTTCGCTACTGCTGTTCGGTTGCGTCCGCGCCCAAGGCCATGCGCACGAAGCGGTTGACATTGATTTCGCCCCCTAGGGCCTTGCCGGCCTCCTTGAGGATGCCGCCGACGCTCTTCTTGTCTTCCTTGATGAAGGGCTGCTCCAGCAGGCAGACGTCCTTGTAGTACTTCTGTATGCGGCCGATGACGACCTTCTCGGCGATGGCTTCGGGCTTGCCCTCTTCCATGGCCATCTTCTTGTAGATTTCCTTCTCCTTGGCCAGCAGGTCCGCGGGAACCTGATCCGAGGAGACGCAGATGGGGCTCACGGCAGCCACCTGCATGGCCACGTCCTTGGCCGTATCCTGGAAGCCGGGCTTGGAGGCCACGGCGGCCGGGCAGGCGAACTCCACGAGCACGCCGATCTTGCCGTTGGCGTGGACGTACAACCCGAAGCCGCCCTCGCCCTTGAGCTCCAGACGCTCGAAGCGGCCGAGCTGCATGTTCTCGCCCAGAACGGAAATGAGCGTGGACAGGGCGTCGGTGGCCGACTGTCCGCCCTGGTAATCCGTCTCGGCCAGGCTGGCAGGGTTCTGCTTGGCCACCTGCTTGGCAAGCTGGGCCACGAAATCCTGGAACTTGTCGTTCTTGGCCACGAAGTCGGTTTCGCACTTGACTTCGACGAGCACGCCGACCTTGCCGTCTTCGCTGATATAGGAGCCGATAAGGCCTTCGGAGGTGGCGCGGCCGGCCTTCTTGGCGGCCTTGGCCAGGCCCTTTTCGCGCAGCCAGGCGACGGCCGCTTCTTCCTCGCCGTTCGTGGCCTCCAGGGCCTTCTTGCAATCCATCATGCCTGCGCCGGTCTTCTCGCGCAGGTCTTTCACCATCGTAGCGCTGATAGCCATTTATGCCTCCTCGGTCACATCTTCATCGCCAGACTCGATATCCTCGACGGCCTTGGGCGCGGACTTGGCCTTGGCGGGCTTCTCCCGCTTGACGCCCTGCTCCTCGGCGCGGGCCTTGCCCTCGAGGCAGGCGTCGGCCATGGCCGAAACGAAGAGCTTGATGGCGCGGATGGCATCATCGTTGCCGGGAATCACGTAGTCGACGAGATCGGGGTCGCAGTTGGTGTCCACCACGGCCACGATGGGAATGCCCAGCTTGCGGCATTCCTTGACCGCGATCTCTTCGCGGTTGGGGTCTATCACGAAGGCCACGCTGGGCAGGCCGTCCAGGTCCTTGATGCCGCCCAGGTCTTCCTTCAGCTTTTCCAGCTCGCGGGACATGCGCGAGATTTCCTTCTTGCTGTAGCGGTTGATGCTGCCGTCCTCGAACATGGACTCCAGCTTCTTGAGCCGCTCGATGGACTTGGAGATGGTCTGGAAGTTGGTCAGCGTGCCGCCCAGCCAGCGGTTGGTGATGTAGTACTGTCCGGCGCGCTCGGCTTCGGCCTTGACGGCTTCCTGGGCCTGGCGCTTGGTGCCGACGAAGATGCACGACCCGCCCGCGGCGACGGTGTCCGCGATGAAGTCATGGGCGGTGCGGAACAGGCCCACGGTCTGCTGCAGGTCGATGATGTGGATGCCGTTGCGCGCGCCGAAGATGAACGGGCGCATCTTGGGATTCCAGCGGCGGGTCTGGTGACCGAAGTGGACGCCGGTTTCCAGCATCTGCTTCATGCTGACGTAAGACATGAGATTCTCCTCTAGGGTTTTTCCTCCGCCCCTCGGCCCAACCCCCACCATGGAGGCACCCTGGGCTTGCACGGGGCGTGCGTTTTGAAAGCGGGGATATTTAACTCATCTCGGGGCGCTTGGCAAGTCTGGCATTGCCTATTGCATTGGTGTCTGCTTTTCGTTTTCTCCGGCCTTTTCGGCAACGACCCTGTTGATGAGAATGCCCACGCCTTCGATCTCCACGCGCACCTCGTCGCCGTGGCGCAACGGGCCGACGCCTTCCGGAGTGCCCGTGAGAATCACGTCTCCGGGCTGCAGGGTCATGACCTTGGAGATGTGGCTGATCAGTTCGAAGGGCGGGAAGAGCATGTCCCGCGTGTTGCCCTGCTGCACGAGATCGCCGTTCACGCGCGCGGCAATGGCCAAGTTCCTTGGGTCGGGCACCTGGGTTTCGATCCAGGGGCCGACGGGACAGAAACTGTCGAAGCCCTTGGCCCGGCCATACTGTCCATCCTTTTTCTGCAGGTCGCGGGCGGTGACGTCGTTGGCGCAGGCATAGCCGAAGATGTGCTCCGGAACCTCCTCGGGCTCCAGGTTGCGGCAGGCCTTGCCCATGATCACGGCCAGTTCGGCTTCATGGTCCACGCGGCTGGACATGGCCGGCAGGATTATGGGCATGCCGGTGCCTATGATCGAGGAGGGCGGCTTGAGGAAGATGACCGGCTCGTCCGGCACGTTCTCCTGCATCTCCTGGGCATGGTTGCGGAAGTTTATAGCCGCGCAGACGATCTTGGTGGGCATGACCGGCGGGAGTACCGCCACTTCGCGCAGCGGGATGGGCTGTCCGAGGTTCAGGGCCTTGTTGAGGCACATGAGCTCGTCGCCGTGCAAGGAAGCGTAGAACGTGTGGCTTTGGTATTGGACGCGTAGCACTCGCATGGCAACCCGCCTGGTTGATGGTTGGCCGTTCCGGCGCGCAAGGATCGAGAAATAACAGGGGTTGACTATAAAGTCTAACCCTGACCCGGATTTAAGCGCCAGGCGAGTTTCACCGTGCAGGAGAAACTCCTTGCATCGAGTCCGGTTGGACCTAAGATGTCATATAGTGGACTCAACCGGCCTGAGAGCCTTATCCGCGGCAGGGGGGAAGCATGCATCCCGAGGGATTTCCGCAGTGTGACGTCAAGCTGGTCATGAAGCAGATCCGCTCGATCTGCACGGCGGCAATTGTCGCGTTGTTCATGCTGGGCTGCGCCGCCGAGATGGCCGGCCCCGATGCGGCAGGGACGGCCGTGGGTCGCGGTGCGGAACCCGTCGGCTCCACCACGCACGAACCCAGCGGTAAAGCCAATTTCATCTCGGCCGATGGCGCATTCGAGGTCTGGTTCCCGGCGCATCCCGAAACCCGCCCGAAGGACGAGGAAGGCACCGCAGGCGAGTTTTACGTCCTGGAGCAGGGCGACCTGGAGTACTTCGCCGGCTTCGTGACGCATAACCACGGCAGCATGGCCGAACTCGTGCTGCGCCGATCCGTTCGTTCCACCGAAGAACGCCTTGAGGGCAGCCTCGTCAGGGAGAAAACCATCTGGTTCCATGGCAACGAGGGCAGGGAGTTCATGCTGCGCGAGCCGGCCGAATCGCGCACGCTCGCCCGCTACTACAACCTGGGTCCGACGCTGTACATGACGCGCTTC
Organism: Pseudomonadota bacterium; assembly: GCA_023411815.1. Taxonomy (GTDB): domain Bacteria; phylum Desulfobacterota; class Desulfovibrionia; order Desulfovibrionales; family Desulfovibrionaceae; genus Desulfocurvibacter. The sequence continues at coordinate 46,901 of JAEYOJ010000127.1, forward strand.
ACTGCCGGCGACTACGATTTCCCCATGGACAAGGCCGTCGAGTTTCTCGATTCCTTCAACATCCTGGCCGATCCGCAGGCCAGGCTCCAGGACGGCCAGGACAGGGCGAAGAGGCCCGCGCCGGCCGACGGGTAGGTTCCGGGAAGCGGCGGACGGCTATTCGAAAAGCTTTCTGTACTCTGCGTAGCCTTCCCGCTCCAGATCTTCCTTCGGGATGAAGCGCAGGGCGGCGGAGTTCATGCAGTAGCGTAAGCCCGTGGGGGCCGGTCCGTCGGGAAAAACGTGGCCCAGGTGGGAGTCGCCGTGTTTGCTGCGCGCCTCGATGCGGCGCATGAGCAGCTTGTGGTCCTCCCGCTCGACGATGTTCGCGGGTTCCAGCGGCTTGCTGAAACTCGGCCAGCCCGTGCCCGAATCGTACTTGTCCCTGGAACTGAAAAGGGGCTCTCCCGAGACGACATCGACGTAGATGCCTTCGCGCTTGTTGTCCCAGAATTCGTTCCGGAAGGGCGGCTCGGTGCCTTCCTCCTGGGTGACCCGGAATTGCAGGGGAGACAGCTTCTCGCGCAGTTCGGATGCAGACGGCTTTGCATAGCGGGCTTCGGCTTCTTTGGCCATGTTCTCCTCCGACCGGTCGTCATCCATGAATCGGCTCGACTTTTCGAATAGGACGGGCGGGCCTGCTACGGCCCGCCCTCCTGCATGCGCATCCATCCCGGACACGGGGAAACGGTCGCCGGGAAATGCGCGGGCGATACCCCGGCTCCAAGCCGGCCATCGCCGGGTAAGGAGCGGGCAAAACCCGCTCCCGTTCACCCTATCAGGTGTTCGAAAACCTGTCCCGCCATTTCGGCATGCGGTCGGCTCGAGGCTGATCCCGCATTCCCGCCACGGCCGGCTCTGGACATGCTTCCGACTGTTACGCCACGGCCCGCTCGCGCTCGCGCAGGCGCTCCACGGGATGCGTGCCGGCCAACTCCCAGCGGTAGTCCTTGCCCATCTGCTCGATGTGCTCGGTGATGACCTGCTGGGACGGCGTGCCGCCCTCGTTGATGGTCTGCTGGACCTGGAAATACCTGTGGTCCTTGGGCAGGCTGGACACGGGCACGTAGTCGGCCAGGTTGCCGGTCAGGTTCTCCTGTTCGGCCAGGATCTTGCGCACGTAGTCCACATTATTCTCGAAGGTCATGGGCTCGGGGAAGGAGTCCGGGAATTCGCTTACCGGATCCTTGCCCTCCACGCGCTTCATGAGCTCCACCGCACCGTGCAGGTGGCCGATCTCCATCTCCAGGTGGTTCTCCCAGATCTTCCTGATGCGCACATCCGACTCGGTCTGCATGCAGGACCAATACAGGTAGCACTCGTTGTACTCGTGCATGACGTGCATCATGTTCCAGGACAGCGTGGGATCGAGCAGCGATTCGTAGTGCGTGACGTGCTGCTCCTCGATCATGCCTATCTCGGCGTACAGTCCGCGGCCCACCGTGTCTTCCAGCCGGTTGGCCTGGTTCATGTAGTAGTTCATGGTCTGCTGTTCGGCCGCCACGATGGTCATGGAGTTGAGCTTGGTGCGGATGTCCGCCTTGGTTGCGTCGTAGTGGTTGCGCACGTCGTCGAACGGATGGCGGTGCTCGACGATGGTCGGCCGTCCGGGAATGATCTCCGTGTACTTGCCCACCAGGGTTTCGGCCTTGATGCCCTGCTGCATCTCCAACAGGTTGGCGTAGCGGTACAGGTGGTCGAAGTCCTCCAGCAGTGCGAAGTCCAGTCCTGCCTTGACCAGCGGGTCGGGCTCATGCCTGGCCAGCCAGGCCGTGAGATCCACGGCCACCTGCTCGTAGCCGATGGTGTGCTCCAGGACGGACTCGTTGGCCGGCACCAGGGCGCTGACCATTTTCTGCTGTATCTGCTCCAGCCTGCGCGTCATGGCGATCTGCCGTTTGGCTTCGGGATCGTCGCAGTGGCGGGCCCAGTGATGGCCGAACCAATTGGCCTCGAACTCCGCGCCGTTGACGAGGATGACCCGGCAGCGGGTATAAGGATCAATGGAACCTTTGTCGTAGGGCTTCACGTTGATGGTGTTCCAGTTGGTATACTGCTTTTCGGGGGGGAGCCCCTTCTCCTTGAAAGGATTGAAGGCCATGTGGTCCTCCTGAAGGTTGTCGGTTTCAGCGGTGTCGTAACAGTATCGTTTTATGGGCAAACACTGTGCACCTCCATAGGCCCTTATCCGAAAGGAGCATCGGAATCCCGCCTACCCGCACATCCGGAATTGATGACGGAAGACGAAAATACTTCCCACGCGGACCTGCCGACTGCATGTATGGACTGTATGAACTCCGCGCTGGGCCGCGGGGCAGGAGGTGTCGCATGAAAGAAGTTGGCATGTCGCCCGGATTCGAGGAGGCTCTTTCCTTCCCGCTCGTGCGGGCCCTGCTGGGCCGCCGTTCGCGGCGTTTTCCGCTGGGCGCGGAAATTCCCGATGGTCCGCTGGCCTTCAAGTCCTCCCACGGGCCCATGCCGCTCGACGAGTTGGAAACCATGCTCGTTGTCACGGCCGTGGGCGGCAATACAGGCTGGCACAACCTCATCTACCGCCACGAGCGCTATGCCCCGCACCTGTCCAACTACGCCGGAGCGGCCGGAGGGCGGACTTTCCCCTCGGCCGCTGGTTTCCACACGAGCCAGGTTTTCTACACCGACGAAAGCGGAATATACTTTCTGGACACGCGCGACGCGCCGGCCCTGGCCGAGCGGGCGGACGACGGCTCGCTCGACGCGCGGGAGCTGCTGGCAGCGCACAAGGCCCGCGTGCGCAGGCTCTCGGAACAGCGGCTGCACCTTCCGCCGCGTCCGCCGTATTTCGAGGGTCACAACACCTGGGTGGCCAACCGGCCCGGAACGCTGCTGGTCATCCCGGTCGCCGACCTGGCCCAGCACATGCTGGCCAACCTCTGCTACTACCTGCAGAACGGCCAGGTCGTGTACGACGACCTGAACAAACGCGCGCTGCCCGGCCTGGGACGATTCGCCGCCCTGGCCGACCTGAATGACCCGCTGCCGCTCTCGTTCCTGGAGCAGATGACCATGGCCGAGGCCACGGCCGAGATATCCACGGCCTGCTATGCCGGCTCGCTCATGCTCCAGGCCATGGGCTTGGGCGGCTGGATGTTCAACGGCCTGAATCCGTTCGCCGTGCTCGGCGCGAGCGGCGACCCGGACGTGCCGGGCCTGGGTTTCCATCATGACACGGACCCGCGCTGGCCGCTGCCCAATCCCACGGGATTAAAGGGAGTGATGGAAGGATTCTGCCCGCCGCATTACCCGGACATGCGCGCGGCCGTGGAGGTCTTCTGCGAGCGCAAGTTCGGACCCGGCGGTCCCTACAACTCGGATACGCCCGGCCCGTTCAGGGATACGTCCCGCGTGCGCGGCAGCGCGCAGGTCCACGACGAGGCCTTCCGCGAGTGCGTGGCGCTGCAGGCGCAGTACGTGCTGGACACCTTCGGCCGGTTCCCGGGCACGGTGCCGAGCATGTACTGCCTCATGTACCTGCAGGCGCACCACCTGGAGCTGGAGTTCTACGACACGCACTTCAAGTCCGGCGCATACCTGGAAACGCACAAGAGGCACATGGAGCGCTGGCACGGCGAATGACGCCGGCTACGGCACAGTACGGATGAAATGGAAAGATGGGGGTAGGGAACGCCGCTCCCTGGCGGGAGAGTTCGAGAGGGGGCGCCGCCCCCTCTCGGTTGAAAGACAAGGAACTCTATTTTCGGAGCTTCATGAGGGCTTTTTCCGCTTCCACGAGCAGGAAAACGGCCAGTCCGGCGGCGACTATCCAGGCCCACTCCATGGCGGGCAGGGAGCGCGTCCCGAAGAGGGTATGGGACAGGGGCAGGTAGGTGAACACGAGCTGGAAGACCACCAGCAGGCCCGCCGCCAGCAGCGCCTTGCCGTTGCCCAGCAGGCCCTTCAGGCTCAGGGAAGTCCTGTCGAGGAAGCGGCTGTTGAACAGGTAGAAGAGCTGCCCGGCCACCAGCGTGTTCACGGCCACGGTCCTGGCCGCCTCGATGCCCGCGTCCGTTTCCAGGCAGCGGTTGAAGAGCAGAATGGCCGACGTGGCGATGAGCACGGATACGAAAGTGATGCGCCAGACGAGGAAGCGGGAGATGATGGGCTCGCTCGGCGGCCTGGGCGGCCGGCGCATGATGCCCGCCTCGGCAGGCTCGAAGGCCAGGGCCAGGGCCAGGGTCACGGCCGTGATCATGTTCACCCACAGGATCTGGATGGGCGTGATGGGCACGACCTCGAAGACGAGCAGCACCGAGGTGATGACCATGAGCGCCTCGGCGCCGTTGGTCGGCAGGATGAACAGGATGGTCTTGAGCAGGTTGTCGTAAATGGTCCGGCCTTCCTCCACCGCCCGCTCGATGGTGGCGAAGTTGTCGTCGGCGAGCACCATGTCCGCGGCCTCCTTGGTGGCCTCGGAGCCCTTGATGCCCATGGCCACGCCCACGTCGGCGCGCTTGAGCGCCGGCGCGTCGTTCACGCCGTCGCCGGTCATTGCCACCACCTGGCCCCTGGACTGCAGGGCTTCCATGATGCGCAGCTTGTGTTCCGGGCTGGCCCTGGCGAAGATGTCGTTGCCTTCGACCAGGCGGACGAGTTCCCGCTCGTCGGCCAGTTCCAGATCCTTGCCCGTAACCGCGCGCTCGCCGTCGCCGATGCCCATGGACTTGCCAATGCTGCGGGCCGTGAGAACGTGGTCGCCCGTGATCATCTTGACCCTGATGCCGGCCTGTCGGCATTCCTTGATGGCCTCCACAGCCTCCTGGCGCGGCGGGTCGATGATGCCCACGAGGCCCAGCAGGGTCAGCCCGTCGAGCTGGCCTTCGTCCAGCGATTCACCGCCGTCCATGCGCTTGGCCGCGATGGCCAACACCCTGTGCCCGCTGTCGGCCAGCCCGGCTTCGCGTTCCGCCCAGGCTTCCCTGTCCAGGGGCTCGTCGCCATCCTCCATGCGCTGAGACGCGCACATGTCCAGCACGCGCTCGGGCGCGCCCTTCACATAGGCCACGGCGCCGCCATCGGGCTCCCGGTGCAGGCTGGCCATGTAGCGCCGCTCGGACTCGAAGGGGATATCATCCAGGCGCGGGCGTTCATCCAGCTCGTTCCTGCGCACCAGGCCAGCCTTGCGGGCCAGGACCACGACGCCGCCTTCGGTGGGCGCGCCTTCGATGCTCCACTCTCCGTTCCCCTCGATCAGGCGCGCGTCACTGCAGAGCAGCCCGGCGCGGGCCAGTTCGACCAGCCGGGGCTGCTCCCCGGGCGTGACCTCCCGGCCGTCCAGGCTGAAACCGCCCTCGGGCCTGTATCCCACGCCGCCGACAGCGTAGAGCTTGTCGGCCGTGGCCACCTTGGCCACGGTCATCTCGTTGCGGGTCAGGGTGCCGGTCTTGTCCGAGCAGATGACCGTGACCGAGCCGAGCGTCTCCACGGCCGGCAGGCGGCGCACGATGGCGTTGCGGCGGGCCATGCGCTGCACGCCCAAGGCCAGTGTGATGGTCATGATGGCCGGCAAACCCTCGGGAATGGCCGCCACGGCCAGGCTGACCACGACCATGAACATCTCCGTGGCCGTGAAGTCGCGCAGAAAGTAGCCCAAAGCGAAAACCACGGCCGCGAGCAGCACGATGGCCAGGGACAGCACGCGGCCAAAGGCGTCGACCTTGCGCAGGAGCGGAGTGCTGAGGCTTTCCACCCGGGAGACCATCTCGCTGATGCGGCCGATTTCGGTCTCGCCGCCAGTGGCCACGACCACGCCGCGCAGCCGGCCGTTGGTGATCACGGTGCTTGAATAAGCCATGCTCGTCCTGTCGCCCAGCGGCGCGTCCTCCTCGACCGGGTCCGGCTCCTTGCCCACGGGCTCGGATTCTCCGGTGAGCGCGGCTTCCTCGGCCTGGGCGTTGCGAGCCGCGATGACGCGCAGCTCGGCGGGCACGCGGTCGCCCGACCTGAGCAGTACGACGTCGCCCGGCACGAGCTCCGAGGCTGGCAGTTCGCGCTCCTCGCCGTCGCGCAACACCGTGGCCTTGGGCGAGAGCATGCCGCGTATGGATTCCATGGCCTGCTCGGCCTTGCCTTCCTGAATGAAGCCGATGAGGGCGTTGATGACGACCACGGCCAGAATGACTCCGGTGTCCACCCATTCGCCCAGAAATGCCGTGAATGCCGCCGCCACGAGCAGGACGTAAATGAGCATATTGTTGAACTGGCTCAGGAAACGCCGCAATGGCCCCGGTTTCTCCTCGGCGGGTAGCTCGTTAGGGCCGTATCGGTCCAGCCTCCGCCGTGCCTCCTCGCGGGCCAGTCCGCTTTTGTCCGTGTCCAGGGCCGCAAGCACCTCGGAAACATCCATGGCATGCCACGGCCTGGCCTGGTTGTTCCGGGATCGCTCGTTGCCGGTGCTGGGCGCGCTCATCATCGACCTCCTGGCAATTCGTGCGTGACTATCGGTCTGATTGTCCAAGGAGCGGAATGCGTCGGCAAACCTCCAGGGACCGGGATTTCAAAGTAAAACGCAAGGTTCGCTAGGTGTCAACGAAAACAGGATTCGGTCTGGCGAATGGGGGGGCATGAAAGAGCCGGAAATGGCCCAAACGGGATGTGCTCTGCTGGCGCGATGGTCAAGAGTGAGCCGAGGGCGATGGGGCGAAAGCTACTCGGCTCGTGCAGGCAGCCCTACGGCTCCGGAGGGGGGCGGAGCCGGCCGAGCTCCACGGCGCGGCGGCCCCAGGCGGCCTGGCCCAGGGAGATGCAGGCGTCGCCCGGAGGGAGCTGTTCGTGGCACAGCGGGGTGAGTCCGCGGCGGGTCAGGGCCTCGGGCAGCAGCGTGCTCATGGTCAGGTTCAGCATTACTCCGCCGCTCAAGGCCACGGTGCGCACGCCGGTGCGCTCGGCCAATGCGGCCGCGAGGTCGGCCAGCCCCTCGATGAGCCCCAGGTGGAAACGGCGGCTGATGACTCCGGCCGGAATGCCGGCCTGGAAATCCTCGTGCACAGCCCGGAACAGGGCCAGGGTGTCCAGCACCGTCGGATCGCCGGGCAGCAGGGGGCAGGCATAGCCTTCGGCTCCTGCTCCGCCGTTTTGATCCTGTTGATTCTGGGCCTGCTCCAGCACGATGGCGGCTTGGCCTTCGTAGTCGATTTTCAACTTGAGCCCCAGCAGGGCCGAGACCGCATCGAACAGCCGGCCGCAGCTCGTGCTGCGCGGGCAGTTCACGTCGCGGTCCAGCATGCGCGCCACGAAGGCTCCGGCCTGCGCGTGCTCCGCCAGCCATGGCCAGGGCCGCTTGCCGGGCGCGGTGATGCCGCAGGCCCACAGGTAGCCCTGGGCGATGCGCCAGGGCTCGCGGATGGCCGCCTCGCCTCCGGGCAGCGGCGCCGGTGCGAAATGGCCGAGGCGCTTGCGCTCCAGGGTTTGGGTATCCACGAACAATGCCTCGCCGCCCCAGAGGGTACCGTCCTCGCCGAAACCAGTGCCGTCCAGGGCCAGGGCCAGGGCCGGACCCTGATGGCGGTGTTCGGCCAGCGCCGAGTAGGCGTGCGCGAAGTGGTGCTGCAAGGCCAGCACGGGCAGCTCGCGCTGCTCCAGGGCATGGGTCGTGGTCAGGTAGTCTGGATGCAGGTCGCGCACGAGCGCCACGGGCGAGGTCTGCAGGATGTCCACGAGGTGCCGGCGGATTTCCTGATGGAAGCCGAGCGTCTCCAGGTTCTCCATGTCGCCGATATGCTGGCTCACGAAGGCTTGGTCGTCCTTGGTCACGCACAGGGTGTTCTTCAGTTCCGGCCCAAGGCCCAGCACGGACGGACCTTTGCCGGCCAGGAAGATCGGGGCGGGCGTGAAGCCGCGCGCCCGGCGCAGGAACTGCGGCTTGCCGTTCGGCAGCACGCGCAGGACCGAATCGTCGGTGCGGATGAGGATGTCCCGGTCGTGCAGCAGGAACAGGTCGGCGATGTCCGCCAGTCGGCGCAGGGCCTCGCGGTTGCCGATGCTGATGGGCTCCGAGCTGCGGTTGCCCGAGGTCATGACCAGGGCAGGCAGGTCCATGCGGCCGCGCAGATGATGAAAAAGCACGTGGTGCAGCGGCGTGTAGGGCAGCATGACGCCGACGAAATGCGTGTCCGGCGAGATCTCCGCCGCCAGCGGGCTGTCGGCCCTGCGGCGCAGGAGCAAGATGGGGCGCTCCTTGCCCGTGAGCCAGCGGCTTTCTTCTTCGCCGACTTCCGCCAGCCGGTGGGCAGTGTCCAGGTCCGGGACCATGGTCGCCAGGGGCTTGCCGCGTCGGTTCTTGCGCTCGCGCAGGGCGGTCACGGCCTTGGCGCTGGTCGCGTCGCAGGCCAGGTGGAAGCCGCCCAGGCCCTTGACCGCACAGACCTGTCCCTCGGCCAAGGCCTCGGCCAGCCGGCGCATTGCCTCGTCATGTTCGGCTATGGTCCGTCCCTCCCGGTCCGTGAGCCAGACCTTGGGTCCGCACTCCGGGCAGGCGTTGGGCTGAGCGTGGAAGCGCCTGTCCAGGGGATTCTCGTACTCGGCCCGGCAGGTGTCGCACAGAGGGAAACAGGCCATGGAGGTCGTGGCCCGGTCGTAGGGAATGGAGCGGGTGATGGTGTAGCGCGGACCGCAATTGGTGCAGTTGGTGAACGGATATAGATGGCGGCGGTTGGCCGGGTCCCGCATGTCCGCCAGACAGTCGGCGCAGGTGGCCGTATCGGGCGAGATGAGCACCTGATGGCCGTGGCCGGCCGTGGAGGCCAGGATGCGGAACTCTTGTTCCCCGGCCTCGGTCTCCAGTTCCTGTCGCGTCAGGCCGACAATGCGCGCCAGGGGCGGCAGTTTGCCTTGCAGGTCGCGGCCAAAAATCTCCACGGCCTCGGGCGTGCCCTGCACTTCCACGGCCACTCCCTCGGGCGTATTGCGCACGCTGCCGGTCAGTCCCAGGTCGTAGGCCAGACGGAAGACAAAGGGTCGGAAGCCGACGCCCTGCACCTGGCCGGTGACGGTGAAGCGCCGCCTGGCCGTACCTTGGGTCGCAATGTCAGGCATATGTCCAAGCCTAGGTGTCTATACCGGTTGCTTGAGAAATTCGCGGAGGACCGCCTTGAGCATGAGAATTTCCTCCATGCGCCGCTCGGACTAAATAGCCATCCCTGGCGACAAGGGCAACCAGGACCCGGAACCGTGAGAAGAAGCCGAGGTGCATTGTGCAACGCTCTTGCACTTGTGCAATGAGACTGATGTATTTGTGCATAGAACTGCACAGGGCCAAGATGGTCCCAGAGTGATTTGTTAGTAAATAAATGTTATAACTTATAAAAAACGCATGGCACGCTCTCTGCTTATTGAGGACAACAGCAGGCGGATAAACCGCAGGAAGCCAAAGGAGTAAAGTCATGAATACCAAGACCATGCGCATCGTTGTCCTCAGCGGACTGGTCGTGCTGATCACCGCGGCCCTGGCTTTTGCCCAGCCCGGTGCGGGGCGTGGCGGATGGGGTCCGGGCAACTGCCCTGGATATGGCGCCGGCCAAGCCCAGAACCTGACCCCGGAGCAGCAGCAGAAGTTTGATGCCCTGTTCGCCGAGCACCGGAAAAAGTCCTTTGATCTGAATCAGGACATCTGGGCCAAGAAGACCGAGCTGAACGCGCTTGCCCAGAACCCGAACACCAAGCCCGAGCGCATCACCCAACTCGTGAACGAGCTCAAGGACCTGCGCGCCAAGCAGTACACGCAGCGCGAAGCCTTCAGCGCCGCTCTGCAGAAGGAAGGTTTGCCCGCCCCTTACGGCTACGGCGAAGGTCCTCGAGGCGGGCGCGGCATGAAGCGCGGCGGCTAAGAACCGAAGGCAGTTAATCCAAGCCTGGCAGCCGAGACGATTTTCCGATCCATCCTCCCCAAGCCTCTACACCGCAAGAAAGCCGCCCGGTGGGAATCCACCGGGCGGCTTTCTTGGTTATTGTCTAAGCATTTTGAATTTCAGACGCTCCCTTCGGCGTTGACGGCGGAATTGCATTCCGCCTGCGCCCGTGGGGCGGCAAGCCATGCTCAGGCATGGCTTGCGAGCATTGTCATGATGAAATGCTCTATTCCTTCTCCAACTCGCGGATGAGAGAGCGCAATTCCGCAGCCATGGAATCCAGGGCCATTGCCGCCTTGGCCGACTCGGCCATGTCCGTTGCGTAGTCCGCCGCGGTCTGGCTGATCTTCTCAAGGGTCGAGCGGACATTGTCGGTGGCCACGGCCTGTTGGTTGGCTGCGGCGGCAATGCCCTGCACCCGGCCGGCCGAGCCGCCCGCCAGGGTCAGTATGGCCGACAAGGACTGCCCGGAAGAACCGGCCAGCTCGGTGGCGGCATCCACTGCCGACTTGGCCTGGTCCACTCCGGTTACATTCAGCCGCGCGGCTGCCTGGATTCCCTTGATGTGCTCGGCAACTTCCTTTGTAGCTACCACGGTCTTCTCGGCCAACTTGCGGACCTCGTCGGCCACCACGGCGAAACCTCGGCCCGCATCGCCGGCCCTGGCCGCCTCAATGGCGGCGTTAAGGGCCAGCAGGTTGGTCTGGTCCGCAATGTCGTTGATGACCCCGATAACCTGACCAATGGCTTCGGCCTTGCCGCCCAATTCGGTCATGTTGCCCTTGAGCGAGGCAGCCATGTTGTTGACCATGTTGATGGCTTCCACGGAGCGGTTGACGATGTCCGCGCCCTCGAGGGCCTTGCGTTTGGTGTCTTCGGAGCTGTTCGCGGCCTCGCGTGCGTCCGCCGCCACCTGCAGCACCGAGGCGTTGATCTCCTCGACCGTGGAGGCAGCCTCTTCCAGCCTGCGCTGTTGCTCCTGCGCGCCCTGAACGGCGCTATCGACCCGCGTCGTCAGTCCGCCGGCATTGTCGCGGATGCGCTCGGTGATGGCCATGAGCTTGGATGCCGCCGTGCGCAGGCCCTCCCTGTGCGCGGCTTGGGCCTGTTCGCGCGCCGCCGTCGCCGCTCTGTGGTTTTCCTCGGCCTGATGGGCGTGGCGTCTGGCCTCTTCTTCCTTCTGGGCGCTTTCCTGTATCTTGTTCTTGAGCGAGCCGACCATGCGTTCCATGGACTGCTTGAGCCTGCCGAGTTCGGCGCGGAAAGTGCCCTCGGCGGAGGAGTCCAGGTCGCCCGCATCCACCCTGGCGGCATAGCGTTCCAAGCGCGCCAGCGGCCCGCCCACCAGTCTGGAGAAGCTTAGGTACATGGCCGCCAGAACGGCCGTTATGCCGGCGAGTCCGATGAACAGCAGCGTCCGACTGGACTTCGTGACGGTTGCGTTGACCGCCGAAAGAGGAATGTAGGCCACTTCCGCGGTTTCGACCCTGTTCTCCAAGCGATGCGGGCTGTCGAAGGCGTACTTGCCGCGCAGGGACTTGGGCGCGTCCTCGGGCCTGGAGTGGCAGGGCAGACAGCTCTTCTTGTTAGCCTCGCCCACCGCGATGATGTAGTTATCGACGCCATCGATCTTCTTTACGCCTTTCCAGATCAAATCCTTCTGCTTATCGGCATGCATGCGGTCCAGGAGGCCGATGAGCTCGGCTTCGACCGCCGTCGCCCTGTTGCTCGGATTGAGGGGTTTGGTCGAGACTGTACGGAAGGTGATGCCATGCTTCATTGCGTCCGGGATGCGCGAGAAGACACCGTTGGCCGCGAATGAAGTGGATTGCAGCTCCGTGACGAAGTCATCCTTCTCCAGCAGCTTGGTCGCTTCCGGGCGTACGACTCCCCCCACATGCGAACGCACAGCCTTCATACTGTAGAGAAGTATCTCGGCTTTTTGCCGATACTGCTCTTCTATTTCGCTCTCAAGATCGAAATTTACAATGACGATCAGAAGCGTGATGGCCAGTAGGCATGCGCCTCCACAAATGGCCATGAAGTATTTTAGGATATTCATTCCCCCATCCCCCATGATTTGCCGATTCTATTAATGCTTTATGGTCTTGTTCAGAACGCAAATGCGTAAGCATGAAAAAGAAAACCGATTTATGCCTCGGATGTAAATGGCTCTGGACTGTCTGGCTGTTCAAAGTGTGTATAAACTGAATGGATGGCGCAGGTAAAGAGCATTCGATACTGAAAAAAAGACGTGTTCGGTCGCCTGCTTATAGATGAGACCGCAAACGAATTGGTGCGAACTGAGGCTTCGGCCCGGCGGAATGTGCGCGGCGTCCGGGGAGCCCGCCCTCTCTTGTTGGAGATCGTCCGGCTGTAACGGCCGCCGTGCGGCCTTCAGTTTCTTCCCTGCTCCACCCGATGCAGTTCCTCGGATCTGTCCGCGCCCAGGTTGGCCCCCCCGAACCCGGCCTCGTCGGCTGCAGGGCCGTCATCGGCGGGCAGGCGCAGCACGAACTCACGCTTGACGTCCAGCCTGGCCGTCAGGCCGGCAAAGGACAGATCCAGCACATGGCCGCCCACTGTGCGGTCGGCGTTGATGAAATGGAGATGGTAGCCCGGTACATTGATTCCGCGAGCCGAGAAGGGGCAGCGGAAACCAACGATGGTTCCGGACACGTTCCTCAGTTCGAAGACGGTCTGGGCTTTGGCCGCTTCGGACAGGGTCGGGTATGGCGACGTTTGGCGCGGGACGCTGCGCGCCAAGACCTTGGCGAAGGTTCCGTCCAGGCGCAAGGCATAGAAGTAGTTCAGGCTCGGCAGTGTCGCGTCCAGGCTGGACGTGAGTTCGTTCAGACTCGCCGCGTCAAGCGGGCCGATCACGTGTTTGGGGTTGAAGAACGTCACGGCCGCGAAGGGGCTGGTCAGGCTGTCGGCAACCGGAGCCGTGCGCCCCTGGGAATCGGCCCGGTATACGATGCCGTCCACGAGGATCATCTCGCCGTCCAGGGCCTCGAAGGTGCCCAGGCCGAAGTCGCCGTGCTTCTTCAGTTCGCCGCAGGTCGCATGTCCCTCGAAGACTCCGGCCAGCAGCGCCTCGATGGTGGAGATCTGGAATAGGGCTCTGCTTTCAGCCGCCCAGGAGGCTGACCAGGCCGAGGTTAGAACCAGAAGCAGGGCCAAGGTCAAGGCGCGCGATGGCGGGAAGGTCAGGCAAGCGCGCAGGCGTCCAATGTAATGACCGCGCATGATTCCTCGCTCCATGAACCTAAAGGTAACAAGTTTGCCTGCTTGCATACGCCAGCAAGCTACGGCGGGCAAGTCCGGCCAATGCCGCGGCGGATTGCCTCTGGACCTGGCTTGTGGGATATAATGGAGGATGGCCAACCTTATTCAAACATCCATCCAACCCTGGAGGTAAACCATGGCCGTATCCGGCAAGAAAGCGCTCATCATCACCGCCGACGAGTTCGAGGACACCGAACTGCTGGCGCCTCTGTATCGGCTGAAGGAGGAGGGCGTGCTGGTGGACGTGGCCGCGCCCCAAAAAGGCAAGGTCAAGGGCAAGCACGGCTATGAGGTGGATGCCAACCTGGGCGTGAAGGACATCTCCATGGACGGTCTGGAGGGCTATGACCTGCTTTTCCTGCCCGGCGGCAAGGCACCCTCCAAGCTGCGTGGTATCAAGGAGGTGCAGGAGATCGCCAAGGCCTTCGATTCCAAGCGCAAGCCCATCGCGGCCATCTGCCACGGCCCGCAGATCCTCATCTCGGCCGGGCTCATGCAGGGCAAGACGGCCACGGCCTACAGCGATGTGCAGCCGGAGTTGAAGGACGCCGGGGCCACGGTCAAGGACCAGGAAGTAGTCGTGGAAGGAAACTACGTGTTCTCGCGCAATCCGAACGACCTCCCGGCCTTCAACCGCGAGATGATGAAAAAGCTCGGCCGGTGATTCGTCCGGCGCGCGTAAAAACGGGCGGGGCCTTGCGGCCCCGCCCGTGATCGTCATTTCCTGGCGCTACTGTGCGTCCACCCAGCGGATTAGCCCCAGTGAGTGCGGGTCCAGCAGCAGGGGATGGTGCGGCAGGATGCGCATGGTGAAGCCGAATCGTCCGGCCTCGCCCGGCATGGTCTGGCCTCGGTAGATGTGCCAGCCGTCCCCGGTCGGGCCTTCGTTGCGCATGACCGTGGTGGTGCGCTGGGCGAACTGGCCGTCCTGGGTCAGCGGGCCGGCGTAGATTTCGGCCTGGATGTCCTCGGGCCGCAGTCCGTCCAGGAATATCTCGGCCTCCACCACCAGCGGCTGCTTGACGTGGATCTGGTCCCCGGCCGCGGCGCGCACGTTGCGGATGCGGATCTGGCTCCACTTGGTCATGAGGTCCATGCGCCAGGCGGCCAGGTCCTTGGCCGGCTGGAAGTTGTCGCGCACGAGGCGCTTGTAGTTCTCGTAGGCCGGCGTGTACGTGCGCCAGCTGTACTCCTCGACCATGCGGTGGGCGTTGAACACCGGGCCCAATTCCACCAGAGCCTTCTTCATGCGCCTGATCCAGTTGCGCGGCAGGCCGTCGTGGGCGCGGTCGTAAAAGTCCGGGATGACCTCGGTCTCCAGCACGTTGTACAGGGTCTGGCTCTCCACGAAATCCTGGTAGGCCAGGTCGTCGTACTCCTCACCCTTGCCGATGGCGAAGCCCACGCTGTTGTCGGGCAGGTAGGCCTCATCCCACCAGCCGTCCAGGATGCTCAGGTTGAGCATGCCGTTGGCCATGGCCTTCATGCCGCTCGTGCCGCAGGCCTCAAGGGGCCTGCGCGGGTTGTTGAGCCACACGTCGCCGCCCTGGACCAGGTGCTTGGCCAGGATCATGTCGTAGTCCTCGATGAACACGAGCTTGTTGCGCAGTTCGGGCATGCGGCAGAGCTGAACGATCTGCTGGATGATCTTCTTGCCCTCGTTGTCGTGGGGGTGGGCCTTGCCGGCGAAGACCATCTGCACGGGATGATCGTTGTTGTTCAGGATGCGCAGCAGGCGCTCCTTGTCCTGCAGCAGCAGGTTGGCGCGCTTGTAGGTGGCGAAGCGGCGGGCGAAGCAGATGGTCAGGGCCTGCGGGTTGAGCACGCTGTCCGCGGCCTCCAGCTCCTTGGCCCGCGCGCCCTTGCGCTTGAGCTGCTCGCGCAGGCGGTAGCGAACGTAGTCGATGAGCCGCTCGCGCAGCCTCTCGTGCGTGCGCCACAGCTCGGATTCGGGAATGGTCTCGGCCAGCTTGAACACGCGGTCGCAGTCCGGGTCCTCCTTCCAGGTCGGGCCCAGGTAGCGGTCGAAGAGCAGGGCCATGTCGTAGGCCACCCAGGTCGGCATGTGCACGCCGTTGGTGATGGCGCCGATGGGCACGTCCTCCACCGGATACTGGGGCCAGACGCGCTTCCACATGTTGCGCGAGACATGGCCGTGCAGCTTGCTCACGCCGTTGTTGAAGCGTGACAGGCGCAGGGCCAGCACAGTCATGCAGAAGAATTCGCCGTCGTCGCGCGGGTCCTCGCGGCCCAGGGCCATGAAAACCTTCCAGGCCAGGCCGATCTGGCGCGCATAGGGATCGAAGTAGCGCTGCATGAGTTCGGGCGGGAAACGATCGTTGCCCGCGGGCACCGGCGTGTGCGTGGTGAAGACCGAGGAGGAGGCCACAAGCTCCATGGCCGCCTCGAAGGACAGGTTGTGCTGGCTCATGAACACCCGGATGCGCTCCAGGCCCGCGAAGGCCGAGTGGCCCTCGTTCATGTGGATGACCTTGGGCTCCAGGCCCATGGCCCACAGGGCGCGGATGCCGCCGATGCCGAGCAGGATCTCCTGGCGCAGGCGCATCTCCAGGTCGCCGCCGTACAGCCGGGCCGTGACCCCGCGCAGGTGCTGCGGGTTCTCGCCGACGTTGGTGTCCAGCAGGTACAGGGTCACGCGGCCCACCTGGGCCTTCCAGACGCGCGCCTTGAGTTTTTCGTTCAGCAGGTCCACCTCGATGAGCAGCGGGTGGCCGGCCTGGTCCTGCACCAGGGTGATGGGCAGCTGCTCGAAGTCGTAGGTAGGATAACGCTCCTGCTGCCAGCCGTCGGGCGTAAGATACTGGCGGAAATAGCCCTGCTGGTAGCACAGGCCCACGGCCACCAGGGGCACGTTCAGGTCGCTGGCCGACTTGAGGTGGTCGCCGGCCAGGATGCCCAGGCCACCGGAGTACACGGGCAGAGACAGGTCCAGCCCGTATTCGGCGCTGAAGTAGGCCACCACGGGCTTGTCCTCGGGCCTGTGCGGGAAGTTGATCGTTGGCTGGTCCTTGGCCGTATACTGGCGCAGGGAACCCAGCAGGTCGTTAAGCCGCGCGAGGAAGAAACGGTCCTCGGCCAGCATATCGAGAGTCATCTGTGGCAGGCTGTTCAGGAACGCCACGGGGTTGCCGTCGCTCTCGCGCCACAGGCGCTGGTCGATCTGGGCGAACAGATCCGCGATCTGGTCGTTCCAGGCGAACAGGAAATTATAGGCCAGCTCCCACATGGGGGCGAGGTTCGGCGGAAGCTTGGCTACCACGCTGAATGAACGAAGTGGACGCATCATCGACTCCTAAGAGAAAGTAATATGTACTGCCGCCGCTGTTTCGTGCTTCGGTTTTCACGTATCTGACGGTCTGGTCGCATCGTCACCCTGTCGGCGAACACGCGCCATTTCAGTTGTACGTTTTTTTTGCCAGTGGCGGGTAAAAAAGGCAAGACCGCGTCAGAACCGCCCATGATGGCTTGCATTTTCCACAACCCTGGCCTATTGCCATGCGTTCCCGGGTCCGAGCCGGGCCTTTTCCCGGACCGTCCGGCCCAGCCAAGGAGCCCGCCCGATGCCGAATAGCCCGCATGATCCCGAAGTCTGTCCCGCAGTGGGGGTCAAGGTCAAGTTCCTTCACGCCGTGTGGAAGGAACATGTCCTGGCCTATGCCACTGAGCATTCCGCGGGCCTGGACCTGCGAGCGTGCATCGACGAGCCCGAACTGGTGATTCCGGCCGGATGCCGCGCGGCCGTGCCCGCCGGCCTGTCCATCGAGATCGAGCGGCCCGGCCTGGCCGGCTTCGTCTTCTCGCGCAGCGGCCTTGGCGCGCGCGACGGGCTCACCGTGGCCCAGGGTGTGGGCGTCATCGACCCGGATTACCGCGGCGAAGTCACGGTCTGGCTGCTGAACACCTCGGGCCAGGAGCGCAAAATTACGCGCGGCGAACGCATGGCGCAGCTCCTCTTTCTCCCGTACTTCGCCGCGCGCCTGACCATCGTGGACGAGCTGACGACGACCCGGCGCGGTTCGGGCGGCTTCGGCCATACTGGAACAATATGACGGAGGCATGCGCCATGAGCAGCACTTTCGAGACCCTCAAGGCCCGCGACAACGCGGCTGTCTGCTCCACCTACGGCCGCTACCCCCTGGCCGTGGCCCGAGCCAAGGGCAGCCGTCTGTGGGACCTGGACGGTCGCGAGTACGTCGACCTGCTCTCGGGCATCGCCGTGACCAGCTTAGGCCACGGCCACCCCGAGGTGGTGGAGGCCATAAAGGCCCAGGCCGACAAGCTCATTCACGTGAGCAACCTTTTCTATCAGCAGGAGCAGGTGGTCCTGGCCGAGCGGCTGCTGTCCACCTGCGCGGCAGGTCGCGTGTTCTTCTGCAACTCCGGGGCCGAAGCCAACGAAGCCGCCTGCAAGCTGGCTCGGCGGGCCATGCGCACTGTCCGCGGACGCGACGCGTACGAAATCGTCACACTCTCGGGCTCCTTCCACGGCCGTACCCTGGCCATGGTTGCGGCCACGGGCCAGGCCAAGTTCAAACAGGGCTTCGAGCCCATGCCCGAAGGCTTTGTCACCGCGCCCTGGGGCGATATCGAAGCCCTGGCGGCCACCGTTGACGAGCGCACGGCCGCAGTGCTCGTGGAGATCGTCCAGGGCGAAGGCGGCATCCGGCCCATGAGCGCCGAGTATGCCCAGGCCGTCCAGCAGCTGTGCCGCGAGCGCGGCGTGCTGTTCATGGTCGACGAGGTGCAGGCGGGCCTGTGCCGCACGGGCCGCTTCTGGGCCCACCAGCACTTCGGCTTGACGCCCGACGTATTCACCACGGCCAAGGCCCTGGCCAACGGACTGCCCATGGGCGCCATGATGGCTACCGAGGAGATCGCCTGCGGATTCGCGCCCGGCACCCATGCCACCACCTTCGGCGGAGGCGCGCTGGTGGCGGCGGCGGCCGACAAGGTCGTGGAGATCATGCAGCGCGACCGGTTGGACGAGCGCGCCGCCGAGTTGGGCGGCTACGCCCAGGGACTGTTCCGCGACATGGCCAAAACCTGCCCTGGCAAGATCCGCGAGGTGCGCGGCCTGGGGCTCATGATCGGCATCGAGCTGGACTTCCCCGGCGCGGCGGTCTGGAAGAGCCTGCTGGATCAGGGCTTCGTGTGCAACCTGACCCAGGACAAGGTGCTCCGGCTCCTGCCGGCCCTGACCATCGACCGGTCGGACCTGGACGCCTTTGCGCAGACCCTGACTAAACTATTGCGCAGCGTCTAAGCTCGGCGAGCGAATAACCGGGAGAGGGTTTTGCCCTCTCCTGGACCCTCACCCACCAGGGCCGCCCTCCATGGAGCCACGCCCTGGACCCGCGAATTTTCGGGCCAGCCGGAGGAACCGGCTGGCCCGATCGTTTAATTCACCCATGATTGATGATTTGTCGGTGCGCGGCGACAAAGACACGCTCAAGCTCCGGCAGTTGGGGACCACAAGTTTACAACCGCCGGGCCATATCCGCCTTTTGAAGCCGCCTAGGACTTGCCGCGCTTGACCAACAGCAGCGAAAGGTAGGGCGGTTGCTCGGGGCACTGGTCCAGGCCTCTGTGCACGGACTGGCCGGGCAGGCCGCATTGGCTGACCAGCAGGGCCGAGTCCTGCGCGCCGGTGCGGCGCAATGCCTGGGCGATGGCCGGGAAGTTGCGGTAAGCCTTGAGGATCACGGCATTTTCGGCCACTTCCAGGCCACGCTGCAGGTCCTCGGCTTCGCGGATGCCGGATAGGACGACGAGGTTTTCGCCCGCCTCGGCCAGGGGTTGACCAGCCATGGCCGAGGCGGCCTGGTAAGAGGTCACGCCGGGCACGATCTCCACGCGCGCGGCCGGGGCCATCTCACGCAGGGTGCGCAGCAGGTAGCCGCAGGTGGAGTAGGTCATGGGGTCGCCCAGGGTCAGGAAGACCGCGTTCCGGCCTGCGTTCAGCGCTTCCAGCACCGTGCTGGCGTTGATTTCCCAGGCCCGCGAGAGCACCTCGGCGTCGCGGGTCATGGGAAAGTCCAGGCGCACCACTGGCACGCCCGGCTTGAGGTGCGCGGAGGCGATGGTCAGGGCCAGGGAATGGTCGTTCTTGGGCGAGGCCGCGGCAAAGACCACTTCGGCTGCGTTGAGCGCCCGGACGGCCTTGAGGGTGATCAGGTCCGGGTCGCCGGGGCCGACGCCCACTGCGTAGAGAAGTCCTTTATTGCTGCTCACTTGCTGTCTTCGTTGCTGGATGGTTTCTGGAAATATTCCGGGTGCAGAAAGGCGGCCAGTTCCTCCACCGCCAGCACGCTGCGCGGGCCGGGACGGGAGTAGATGGCTTCGTCCACCATGAGCACGCGGCCGGAGCGCACTGCGGCCAGGGTGCGGAAGTGGCTGCGGACGGACGGGGGCGGCGGCGCGGGGTTCATGGGGCCCTGCTGCACCAGGTAGACCTCGGGATTCAGGCCGAGGAGCACTTCCTCGCTCAGGCGTACGAGCTTCTTGCCCTGGGTCACGACATTCTCGCCGCCCGCGCGGCGGATGATCTCCGAGACCATGGACTCCGCGCCCGCCGCCAGCAAATTTGGGTAACGCACCTCGAAAAAGACCGCTGGGCGCTGCACGCCCTCCATGGCTTTATCCACTGCCGCCAGTCGGGCCTGGATACGTCCGATCCCCTGCCTTGCCGCATCCTCCGCACCCAGCAGGATGCCAATGCGCTCCATGGCCGCGAAGAGCGAGGCGAAGTCGTTTATCTCGAAGATCGCCACCGGAATGCCGTGGACGCGCAAGGCCTCCACGGATTGCAGCGCAGCCTCGCGGCCCGCTAGCTGCAGCACCAGGTCGGGCTTGAGCCCGAGCACCAGCTCCAGGTTGGGGCGCATGTGCGTGCCGATGGACGGTCTGGCAAGGGCTTCTGCCGGCCAATCCTCCACGTTCGTGCGCGCCACGAGGCGTTCGCTCAGGCCCATGGCCGATATAATCTCTCCCAGGCCGCTGTAGAGCGGAATCACGCGCTGTGCCGGGGCGGACAGCTCTACCCTCTGGCCCAGGTCGTCCACTATGGCCGGCTCGGCCCAGGCTGCAGGCGCTGTCAGCAGGACAATGGCCAAGAGGAAAACGAAGAGAATATGCCTCCGGCGGCTGGGGGAGTGACGACTCCCCCAGGCCCCCCGATGTGTGGGCGTTCCTTTCTCGCCGAAACGGCGAAAAAGGAACGCCCACAGGGGGGAAAATGAAGATGCGTTTGCGTTCCCGTCCCGGCGAGAAATGCAGGGTCCAGGGAGATCATCTCCCTGGCGGGTGGGGTGCGGGGAGGGCAGCGACCTCCCTGCATTCTCCTTCATCATGATATTACGCACCGGGCACCAGGTGCGCCTGGGGCGCGCCGGTGACGGGGTGCGGGGCGACGACAATGTTGGTGTCATACAGTTCCCGCAGCAGTTCCGGCCGAAAGACCTCGTCCGTCGGTCCCTCGGCCAGCACGCCGCCGTTTTTCAGCAGGATCAGCCGGTCGCAGTAGAGCGCGGCCAGGTTCAGGTCGTGAATGGCCGCCAGCACGGTCAGTCCCTGACGCGCCCTGGCCTTGAGCAAGTCCATGGCCTCCACGGCGCGGGCCATGTCCAGTCCGGCCGTGGCCTCGTCCAGGAGCATGAGCGCTGAGCCTTGGGCCAGGGCGCGGGCCAGCAGCACGCGGCGGAACTCGCCGCCCGAGAGCTGGTCGGCCGGGCGCTGCTCGAAATTTAAAGTCGCGGTCTGGGCCATGGCCGCAAGCGCCTCCTCGCGGTCTTCGGGGCCGTACGTGCCCAGGAAGGACAGGTACGGATAGCGGCCCATGAGCACCACGGACAGGCAGGCCAGGGCCTGGGGCGGCTCGGCCAACTGCGGCACGCTGCACACGAGGCGGGCGCGCTGCCTGGCCTTGAGGCTGGCCGCGTCATGGCCGTCGATCTCCAGGCTGCCGTTGTGCAGGGGCAGCACGCCGGCCAAGGTCAGCAGCAGCGTGGACTTGCCGCTGCCGTTGGGGCCGAGCAGGCCGGTAACCAGCTCGCGGCGCACGTGCAGGTCGATGTCGCGCAGCACCTTGCGCCCGTTGGGCCCGGGGTAGCCGCAAGTGGCGTTCGTCAGGCGGATCATGGCCGCCACTCCTTGGCCCGGCGGCGCAGGAGCAGGGCGAAGAACGGCCCGCCCAGCAGCGCCGTTACCACGCCCACGGGCAGTTCGGCCCCGCCGTGCAGCACGCTGCGCGCCAGGGTGTCGGCCCAGATCAGGGCCAGGGCCCCGGCCAGGGCAGAGAAGGCCAGCAGCGGCCGGTGTTCGCCGCCCACGAGCAGACGCACCACATGCGGCACGACCAGCCCGGCGAAGCCGATGACCCCGGCCACGGACACGGAGGCTGCGGTGATGAGGCTGGCGGCCGTGAGCAGCAGGGTGCGCGTGCGGGCCGCGTCCACGCCGAGTTGTCGGGCTTGAACCTCACCCAGGGACAGGATGTCCAGTTCGCGGGAGCGCAGGGCGATGAGCGCCGCGCCCAGGGCGAAATAGGGCAGGAACAGGAGCAAGTGGACCCAGCCGCGACCCTGGAAGCTGCCCATGATCCAGAACACGATGCTGCTGACCGATTCCTCGTCCAGGGCCTTGAGCAGGGCGATGAGCGCCGAGAGGAAGGTGGACACCACGATGCCGGCCAGCACCAGGGTCTCGCGGCGCAGGGTCCCGCCCGAACGGCCCAGGAGGATGACCACGGCCAATGCCGCCAGTCCACCGGCCAGACCGGCCAGGGGCAGCAGGCCCATGTTCGTGAGGAACGGCAGGCCCGCGGGCAACAGCCCGGTGGACAGGCCGAGGAAGATGGCCATGGACGCGCCGAAGGCCGAGCCCGTGCTCACGCCCACGGTGAACGGGTCGGCCAGGGGGTTCTGCAGGATGCCCTGGAACACCGCGCCGGACACGGCCAGCCCCGCGCCTACGGCGGCGGCCAGCAGCGTGCGGCTCAGGCGCAGGTCCACGACTACCACGCGCGTGGTTTCGTCCGTCAGGGGCACGGCGCGGAAGGTATCGAGCAGGGCCTGGGCTGCCTGGGAAAAATCGATGTCCAGCGCGCCCACGGCGCAGGCCGCGGGAATGGACAGGACCAGCGCCAGGGTCAGGACCAGAAAGGTGCCCCAGGGGAGCGCCGGCCCGGCCCAGGCCCCGGCGTCGGAGCGCCTCCGGCCGCCTGCGGCGGCCGGGGCGTTCATGTCTGGCCCACTAGCCATGATCCTCTGTTTCGCCGCGCAGGGCTTTCAGGCTGCGGCCGATCTGCTCGACCCAGATATCAACCACGGCTGGGTCCTCGGCCAGTCCGCGCATGACCGGCTGGCAGGCGATGCCCTTGGCTTTGAGCTGCGATTTCCAGGAATCCGGCTCGTCGCCGGCGATGTCGTTGCGGGTGTGGTCGCCGGCCACGGTCAGGAACGGCACGAGGTAGGCCTTGGCGATCTTGCGCCTGCCCAGGTCGGCTAGGACATCCTCCATGGAGGGGGAGCCTTCGATGGCGCCCACGAAGGCGCGCGCGGACTTCTGCTGCAGATAGTACTGCATGGCCGGATAAAAGGCCGAGGCCATGTGGTGTGTGCCGTGACCCACGAGCACCAGGGCCTCGCGCTCGCCGAGAGCGGGCACGGAAGCCAGTACGGCCTTGGCCAGGGAGCTCATGGCCTCTGGGCCGGACAGCAGCGGCGGGCCGAGCACGATGTGCTCGAAGCTCTTGGGCATTGAACCGAAAGCCTGGACGATGGCGGCCAGGTCGTTGAACTCCTGTCCGGGAATGACGTGCAGCGACTGCACGGCCACATGGGTGAAGCCGTCGTCGAGCATACGGCCCAGGGCTCCTGCGGGCGAGGCGTTACGCAGGCCCTCCTCCGCGGCGACCTTGTGGCGGATCTGGCGGGACGTATAGGCCCAGCGCACCTCCACGCCGGGGTAGGCGGCCTTGACCCTGGATTCGATTGTTGCGTAGGCCGTGCGCGCCTTGGGCACGCTGGTGCCGAAGGTCACGAGCAGGATGCCGGTCTTGGGTTCGGCCTTGGCCTTGCCGTGAGCCTCTGCATCGGCCTGGAGGCCGAGGAACAGCGCCAGGAAGCAGATGGACAGAAAGAACGCGAGACGGTGTTGGATGCGCATGGGTCCTCCTTCAATAAAGGAGGGGGCGTGGAAAGAAAAAGGCCCGGTGCCGCCACATGCGGCTGGGCCTTCGTGCGTGCGGACCTCGGCAAAGCCCCCGTTGCCGTTGATCCCTATACCTTGGGCCGTTTCGCGGTTGGTCTTCTGGCTCGCCCCACCCTGGGTCGCCTTCCCGCCCGCAGGCAGTGGCATGTGTGACCCAAGGCATGATCTAATGGATCGGGGCTTACAGCGGCGGGACCGCTCCGGACTCGCACCGGATTCCCAATTAAGCGCATGGCGCGCCGCGAATATGTCCGGGCTATACTGCCTCCCTCTACGCCGGTCAAGAAGCGGCATCACTTGCCTTTTGCCGTGAGCGCTCCTACAAGGCCCCATGCGCTACTGCATAACCGACGAGAGATTGGCCCGCATCCGTCAGGTGCTCTCCAGACGGCAGAAGGACCTCACGCTGGTCATCGACAACGTGCACGACCCGCACAATGTCTCGGCCATCCTGCGCAGCTGCGACGCCTTCGGCGTGCCCGGCGTGCACCTTTACTACACCACGAGCGCCTTTCCGGCCCTGGGCCAGAAATCCTCGGCCTCGGCGCGCAAGTGGGTCACGCGCGCGCGCCACTCCGACGCGAACGCCATGTGCGGCGGGCTCAAGTCCCAGGGTTTCCAGATCCTGGCCACGGGTTTCAGCGCGCGGGCCAAGCCGCTCACGGACTGGGACCTGAGCAGGCCAACGGCGGTCGTCCTGGGCAACGAGCATAACGGCGCGAGCCCCGAGCTTGCGCAGGCGGCCGACGGCGAAATCTACATCCCCATGATGGGCATGGTGCAGAGCCTGAACGTCTCGGTGGCCGCGGCGGTCATCCTGTACGAAGCCTGGCGGCAGCGCTGGGCCAAAGGCATGTACGACGAGTCCAGCCTGAGTCCCGAGGAGTTCGCGCTCCTGGAAAAGGACTGGGTCAGCCGATAGGATCGTTTTCGCAACCTGCCGGTCCGGCTTCCGCTTGCGCAGGGTTGATATCGGTTGATATCGCTTGGTATTCGGCGGAAGCGCGGCATCGTGCAATATTGTATGCCGCCGGCCAGTCCGGCATGAATCGTAAGCGCAGCCCCCAGCGCACATCACCAGAATCCGGGAACAGCGCATGACCAGCTTGCAAGCGGCCGTGGAAGCCATCAGACGGGGCGGGGTGGTGATCTATCCCACCGAGACCCTGTACGGGCTGGGGGCCAACGCCCTGCAGCCCGAGGCCGCCGCGCGCGTGTGCCGTCTCAAGGGGCGGCCCGAGAGCAAACCCCTGCCGCTGGTGGTCGGCTCGCGGGAGCAGGTCGGCCTGGTCACGGATCTTGAGGACGCCGACTTCATCCGCCTGGCGGATATCTTTTGGCCCGGCCCCCTGTCCATCATCGTGCCCGCGCGCCCGGAGCTGGCCCCGCAGGTGCAGGATGCGGCGGGATTCAGCTCCCTGCGCTGGACCGCCCACGCCACGGCCGCGACCCTGTGCCTGGAGTCGGGCGCGCCGCTCATCGCCACTAGCGCCAACCTGAGCGGTCGGCCCGCGGCGGCCAGGCCCGAGGAACTCGACCCTGTCCTGTTGGCCGAAGTGGATGCTGCCGTGCTCGATCGACCCTGGCCCGCGGGCGGACCGGCCTCCACGGTCGTGCGCCTGCTGGGGGCCGGACGGCTGGAGATTTTGCGGGACGGGGCCGTGCCTGCGCAAGCCTTGACCGATGCCGGTTTCCGGCTGCCGGTACAGGGCGGGTAAAAAGAATTGAACCGGCCCGGAGCCTGGGTTCGGACCTTGCGCTCGGCTGGTTTAATTATTTGAACTGAACAGGCTGTGGCCAGTGTTCATGCCCAGGCCGAAATTCATTCCAAGTCCGCGTACATTCAGAGCGATATGGTAGGATAGCCGGACTCGCACACTTTGGCCCGCGAGTTGCTAGAAGGGTGTCAGTCATCCTTCCTTTTTTTGCGGAAGCCGGCTCCATGGGGGTGGTCCCCATGGAGCCGGCTTCATTTTTGGGGTCCGTGCAGCGGTCGTACGCATGGTTCAGCGAAATGGACCCGCGCCGCTCAGGCGCTGGCGGAGAGCGTGTCCTCCACCGCGCGCACGACCATGTCCACGCCGACCGCCTTCAGGCATGCGGCGTCTGGGCAGCGCAGGTTGCGAGTCGTCAGCGTGCAGGGCCGGCAGGGGACCAGGCCGGCCGGCGCGGCCAGGGCCGTGATGCCTTCCGGGGCCCACATGGCGCGTGAGGTCGGCCCGAAGATGGCCACCCCAGGCACGCCGAGCCTGGAGGCCAGATGCATGGGGCCGCAGTCGTTGCCCACGGCCATGCGGGCGGAGAGCAGCAGGCCTTGCAGCGCCACGGCGTCCTCCGGCAGCACCGAGGGCCTGCCGCCGGTATCGAGGCCCCGCTCGGCCTCGGCTGGGCCGAGCACGAACAGGGGAGACAATCCCAGGTTCTCCAGCCTGTCGGCCAGTTCAAAAAATTTGACCAGCGGCCATTGCTTGAGCCGATGCCCCGCTCCAGGAAAGAGCAAGGCCAGCCGTTTCGCTTCAGGTCCGGCCCAGGCGGGCAAGAACTGCCGCCAACCGCTTTTCCAGTCTTCCGTCCTGAGTATTCCCTTTTCCTCCAATTGCAGGCTATAGTTGCGGCAAACAGAGACGGCAGCTCGCGCGCCGCTCGGTCGTACGCCTTGCAGATACCATAGCCGCTCGTCCCGTATCGGCGCGCAGGCCGACAGGCCGAACCAGACGACCAGGCTGCGCTCCAGGTTCGAGGGCCATGGGCCGGCCGTGTGCAATGCATCCACGGCAGCGGCCAACGGGGCCGGGCAAGGCTGGATGCCGAGCGGAGCCAGCCAGGGCAGCCGGTCGGAGCGGCCATGCCAGTATGCGGGTTGATGCGGCAGACTTAGGCGCAGTTGGCGCAGGGCGGGCCAGGCCAGAAAAAAATCGCCGAGTGCTCCGCGATGAACGATTATGGTGTTGTCATGTTTATGCATTTATTCTAATAAGGTAGCGTAATGTTTCATGTCGTGGTCGAGCGATGCCATGCGAATGCCAATGGCGCAAATCATGCGCGAATGAGGCTCCGGGCGCCGCGCTGCCGACGGTGGTCGGCTGAAAGAGCGCAGGACCGGCCGGAAACGAGGTAAAGTCGCGCCAGATAGTGCGGCGGGAGAATAATTCATGTCCCATCGTAATCCGACACCCACGGTGGATACCGTCATCCTGATACCCGGACGCGGCGTGGTCCTGATCAAGCGCCGCAACGAGCCGCACGGCTGGGCGCTGCCCGGAGGCTTCATCGACTACGGCGAGACCGCGGAGCATGCGGCGGTGCGCGAGGCCAGGGAGGAGACCGGCCTGAGCGTGGAGTTGACGGGCCTTCTTGGCGTCTACTCCGATCCGGCCAGGGACCCCAGGCTGCATACCATCTCCACCGTGTACACCGCGGTGGCCGTGAACCCGACGGAACTCAAGGCCGGGGACGACGCGGCGGGCGTCGAGGTGTTCGCGCTGGGCAAATGGCCCGAGCCCGTGGTTTTCGACCACGCCAGGATTCTCGACGACTACCTGCGGACGCAGCGGCGTCTTGCCGTTCTATGATGCGGACTTCACGCAAGGATTGCAACGCCCGGCAGGGCATCGTGAGGTGACATGGCCACGGCAACCCAGGTGCTCTTCGTCACCTCGGAGATTTACCCTTTCTCCAAGACCGGCGGTCTGGCCGACGTACTCGGCTCTTTGCCGCTGGCCATACGCGACCGGGGCATTCCCACGGCCGTCATCACGCCGTTCTACGGCCGGCTGCGCACAGGCAACTACCAGCTCCGCCTGGTTTCGGCCGACTGCCCCGTGGGCTATCCCTGGCCGTCCACCACGGCGGAGATCTACCAGGCCGACTACGAGGGCGTGCCTGTCTATTTCGTCTCCAGGGGCGAGTACTTCGACCGCCGCTACTATTACAATACCCATGCGGGCGACTACTTCGACAACTGCGAGCGCTTCAATTTCTTCTGCCGCGCCGCGCTGTCCTGGATTCGCCGCCAGGGCGCGGCGCCCAGGATAATCCACTGCAACGACTGGCAGAGCGGCCTGGTGCCGGCCTACCTGGAGTTCATGCGCCGCAGCGATCCTTACTGGCGCGAGACGCGTACGGTCATGACCATCCACAACCTGGCCTTCCAGGGCCGCTTCTCATCGCGCCTGTTCTGGGAGTCCGGCCTGCCCCACGAGGCCTGGCACATGGACGGCGTGGAGTATTACGGCGACTTCTCGCTGCTCAAGGCCGGCATCGCCTACTCGGACATGATCACCACGGTCTCGCCCAGCTATGCCCGCGAGATCCTGGGCTGCGATTTCGGCTGCGGGCTGGAGGGCATCCTGAGCCACCGCGCCCAGCGCCTGCGCGGTATCCTCAACGGCGCGGATTACGGCGTGTGGGACCCCCGCGACGACAAGTTCCTGCCCTGCACCTACGGGCACGAGGATCTGAGCGGAAAGCACCGCTGCAAGCAGATGCTCCTGCGCGAGTTCTGCCTCTCGGACATGCTCGAGGACAGGCCCCTGCTTGGCTTCATCGGCCGTTTGCGCGACCAGAAGGGCATCGACCTGCTCATCGAGATCATGCCGCGGGTCATGGACATGGGTGTCGGCGTCATCGTGCTGGGCGAAGGCGACCTGACCTACGAGGCCAGGCTCCTGGATCTCATGGAGGAATATCCCGGCCGACTCGCGGTGCAGGTCGGCTACACCGAGGACCTGGCGCACCGCATCCAGGCCGGCGCGGACATCTTCCTCATGCCCTCGCGCTACGAGCCGTGCGGCCTTACCCAGATGTACGCCCTGCGCTACGGCACGCCTCCCGTGGCCACGTCCGTGGGCGGCCTGCGCGACACCATCGTTCCACATCCTGCGGAGCGCTCCACAGGCTTCACCTTCGCGCGGCCCGAGCCCGGACTGTTCCTGGAAGCCATCCAGAGGGCGGTGAGCCTGTTCGAGGACCCGGGGCAATGGAATGCCATGGTCGAGCGGGCCATG
This sequence comes from Pseudomonadota bacterium, assembly GCA_023411815.1. GTDB lineage: Bacteria > Desulfobacterota > Desulfovibrionia > Desulfovibrionales > Desulfovibrionaceae > Desulfocurvibacter. Next base: position 75,345 of record JAEYOJ010000127.1, read on the forward strand.
CAGGAGGATTTCACCTGGGACAAGTCCGCCGAGAAGTACCTGGAAGTTTATCGGGAGGCAGGCGCGCGCGTGCAGCCGGATCCGGGCCTGATCCGGACCTGATCCGGGGCTGTCGACGGACTGATGCGCGGTGCTTGCGTACATGTGGCAAAGTTCGTATATGGTTGAATATAGATATAGACGTGTTCCGGTGCGGAGCCACCGCCCCGACGCGTCAGTCGCACAACGCTCACGACGCCGTCCCCGAGGCCGGTCGGAATTCGGAGGCACTCCATGGCCCTGAAGAAGAAATATCTGAAAACAAAGCCCCTGTGCAAAGTCAGCTTTTCCCTGCCCAAGGAGATGACGAACGGTGTCGACTCCGTGCGGCTTGTGGGCGACTTCAACGACTGGGACCGTTCCGCCACGCCCATGAAGCGTGCCAAGAGCGGGGAATACGGCGTGACCGTCGATCTGGAGACGGGAAGAGATTACCAGTACCGCTACCTGCTCGGCGAGAACGACTGGCGCAACGATCCGGCCGCGGACAAGTATGAGTTCAACGCCTTTGCCGGCAGCGAGAATTCCGTCGTTTCGGTATAGGGTATCGTTGAGGGGCGGACGGGTAGTTCCGGAAAACCCTTGGTCCCTTAGATGAGCGGAGAGAGCAGCAGCCCAGGGCAAGTCCGGCCTTTTCGCCAAGGGCACGTTGGAAAGCGCCAGGCTTTTCAACTCCTTGCAGTCTCCCCGGCCATTGCGTAGGAACGGGCCCGCTTCGGCCGGTTTTTCGCTCTTGTGCGGTCACAAAACGCAGGCAATGATCCATGCAGTATTGCAGCACGGAACCGGCATATATTCCGCCTTTCGATCTGTATCTTTTCGGCCGCGGCGAGCACTGGGACATATACCGCATCCTCGGAGCCCACCCCGCCGGCGGGAGCGAGGCTGAGGCCAGCGAGCAGGGCTATCCCAAGGGCTGGAGCTTCGCGGTCTGGGCGCCCAACGCGCGTTCCGTGAGCGTCATCGGCGACTTCAACTGCTGGCGGCCCGGCGTATCGCCCTTGTACCCAGTGGCCGACTCGGGCATCTGGGCCGGAGTCATCGCCGGCCTGAACAAGGGTGCCTTCTACAAGCTCGCCGTGGAGCAGTCCAACGGACGCGTCGTGTTCAAGACCGACCCTTACGCCCTGTATGCCGAGCGCAGACCTGGCAACGCGGCCATTCTCTGGCACCTGGACGAATACGTCTGGGGCGACGGCGAGTGGATGGCCCGCCGCCGCGAGCAGGGATTGCCCTTCACCAGGCCGGTGAGCATCTACGAGGTCCACGCCGGCTCCTGGCGCGTCAACGGCGGCTACGGCAATTTCCTGACCTACCGCGAGCTGGCCGACAAGCTCATTCCCTACGTGCGCGACCTGGGCTTCACGCACATCGAGTTCATGCCGCTGGCCGAGCACCCCCTGGACCAGTCCTGGGGCTACCAGACCAGCCACTACTTCGCGCCCACGTCGCGCTACGGCACGCCCGAGGACCTGCGCTACTTCGTGGATCGGTGTCACCAGGCCGGAATCGGCGTCATCCTGGACTGGGTGCCCGGCCATTTCCCCAAGGACGAGTGGTGCCTGGGCCGCTTCGACGGCACGGCCCTGTTCGAGCATGAGGACTGGCGGCGGGGCGAGCACCCGGACTGGGGCACGTACATCTTTAATTACGGCCGCCACGAGGTGCGCAACTTCCTTTTCGCCAACGCACTCTACTGGCTCAAGGAGTTCCACTTCGACGGGCTGCGCATCGACGCCGTGGCCTCCATGCTCTACCTGGACTATTCGCGCAAGGAAGGCGAATGGCTGCCCAACGAGCAGGGCGGCAAGGAGAACCTCGAAGCCATAGACTTCCTACGCGAACTGAACCGCGTGGTGCACGCCCATTACCCCGGCGCGATCATGGTCGCCGAGGAGTCCACGGCCTGGCCCGGCGTGTCCCGGCCTCTTTATACCGGCGGCCTGGGTTTCACCTTCAAGTGGAACATGGGCTGGATGCACGACAGCCTGGATTATTTCTCCATGGAGCCCATCCACCGCTCCCACCACCACAACAGCCTGACCTTTTCCATGCTCTACGCCTTTTCGGAGAACTTCGTGCTGCCCATCTCCCACGACGAGGTGGTGCACGGCAAGAAGGCCCTGCTGGCCAAGATGCCTGGCGACTACTGGCAGCAGTTCGCCAATCAGCGCGCCTTCTTCGCCTACCAGTGGGCCCATCCGGGCAAGAAGCTCCTGTTCATGGGCGCGGAGTTCGGCCAGTGGAACGAGTGGAACAGCGAACGCCAGCTCGACTGGGAGGTCACGGGCTATCCGCCGCACCAGGGGCTCATGTCGCTGGTGTGTGACCTGAATGCGCTGCTGCGCACCGAGCCGGCCATGCACGAGGTCGATCACGACTGGCCCGGCTTCGAGTGGGTGGACTTCGCGGACTACGAAAATTCGGTCATCAGCTTTCTGCGCAAGTGCAGCCGTGGCGAGCCCATACTGTGGGTATTCAATTTCACCCCGGTCGTGCGCCGGGGATACCGCATAGGCTGTCCCAAGGCGGGTTGGTGGAGGGAGATCCTCAATACCGACGCGGCCTGCTACGGGGGTTCCAATGTCGGCAACGGCGGCGGAGCCATGGCCCTGGACATGCGCCGCGATCCCTGGCCTGCCACCCTGGAGCTGGTCCTGCCGCCCCTGGCGGCCTTGGCCCTCAAGCCTGCCTGACGGAGTGGACGCGGTCTGTCCGGGCAGCGCTTCCTTGGGCAGCTGTGCCCGCGCAAAGGGCACTGGCCTTCCCGGTTCCGATCCGCCCGAAAAATCAATAAGATCATCCGCGCCGGCCGGTGGGGCGTGCATGATGCCGCCTTGCCCGGCTGCGCAAAAGAAGGTCTCGACATGCTGAAACCTCTGCTCGTGACGCTCGGAGACCCGGGCGGCCTGGGTCCGGAGCTGGCCTGCCGCCATTTCGCGCTGCAGCCGGTTTTAGACAGGACCGTCGTGCTCATTGGCCAGGAACGCTCTCTGGCGGACATGGCCCGGCGCTTCGCCCCTGATCTGCGCTGGAAACGGCTGGATGCGCGTCTTCTGGCGCAGAGGGGGAGCGCGGCCGGAGCGTCTGACTTCGGCATGGCGTCCGGCCTGTATTTGCTGGAGCCTGAAGGGGTCGGCGACATCGACGTTCCGCTGGGCCGGGGCTCGGCCCAGGGCGGCCTCGTCGCGGGCCGCAGCCTGGACCTGGCCTGTGACCTGCTCCTCTCGGGCTGGTCGGATAGCCTGGCGACCTGTCCGCTCAACAAGGCCATGCTGCAGGACGCGGGCTTCGACTTCCCCGGCCACACCGAATTCCTGGCCCGCCGGGCCGGGCTACGCCCGGACGAAGTAACCATGCACCTGTGCGGCCCCAAGCTGCGCGTGAGCCTGGTCACCACGCACCCGCCGCTCAAGGACGTGCCGGGCCTCGTCACGCGCGAAAGCGTGCTGCGCGCCCTGCGCCATACCTGCGACTTTACGCTACGGCTAGGCATTTTAGCGCCAGTGGCCGTGTGCGGCCTCAATCCGCATGCCGGTGAGTGGGGGCACATAGGCCGCGAGGAGATCGAGACCATCGGCCCGGCCATCGAGGAGGCCAGGGCGCGAGGCCTTGCAGCGGAAGGTCCGTTCCCGGCCGATACGGTCTTTCACCGGGCCGTGCGCGGCGATTTCTCGGCCGTGCTCGCCATGTACCACGACCAGGGCCTGGGGCCGCTCAAGCTCCTGCACTTCGGCGAGGCGGTCAACGTGACGCTGGGCCTGCCGTTCGTGCGCACTTCCGTGGACCACGGCACGGGCTACGACATCGCCGGCCTGGGCGTCGCGGATTTGGGCAGCCTGCGCGCGGCCATCGAACTGGCGGTGCGGCTGGGGTGAGCGGAGCGGATCAGCTGGAAAAGTAGCGCTTGCGGCGGCTCTTGTAGAGCAGTTCGGGGAGTACGGAGGCCTTGAAGCCCGCGCCTGGAGAGTCCAGGGCGAAGGCCCGCTGGCGGGTGATCAGATCGGGGTTCTGGGCCAGGCGGTTGTATATGTGGGTGTACTGCACGGTCAGGAGGTCGTCGCGCCAGTAGGTTTCCACCCAGGTGCGCGCGGCCTTGCCCAGGGCCGCGGTTTCGGCCGGATGCTCCACGAGATGGTGCAGCACCTCCACGGCGTCTTCCAGGCGCACGTTGAGGAACGGGCTTTCCGCGGCGCCGGATATCTCGCGCAGCACGAAGTCGGTGCGGGCGTCCAGGTAGCAGAGCACCGGCTTGCCCATGCAGACGCCTTCCAGTCCCGAAAGATGGAAGCTGCCGTTGACCAGATCGTCGATGACGATGCGCGCGTGGCGCTTGATGTCCAGCACCTCATGCAGGGGCAGGCCGCTGATCGTGCGGGCCGCGCAGCCGGTCAGTTCCACCACGCGGTCCATGATGGCCATGGTTTCGGGCGCGCCCTTGGTGATCCAGCGTTCTTCCCAGGCGCTGGTCAGCCTGGATGGGGCGAAAGCGATGTCCAGCGATGGCTCGCCGTCGCGCTCGGGGACGAGCGGGGAGTATTGGGTTTGATTGTGCGGCAGGATGTTGGGCACAACCCGCGCCTTGGGATAGAAGCGCTCTGGATATTGGGAGATGACCAGGGTGGGCGCTTCGTCGAAGGCGGCGATGTCCTCGGGGCGCCTACCCATGCCCGCGGCGACGATCTGCGGCGTGGAGTGGTATTGACGGATGAAGAGCGCGCCTTTGCGTCGCAGATCGCGGAAATCAATGGGATTGAAAACGCGGCTGTCAAGGTCGAGGCAATTGTGCAGGTGGATGATGTCCGCCTTGCGCGCGACCTCGATGGCCTCTTCACGCTGCTCGGAAAAGATGATGTCGTAGTCGAACCAGCCGTACTCTGTTTCCGGGTCGTACCGCTTCAGGTCGATCAGCCGTACGTCGTGCACCGTATGTCTCTGGAGCGTCGAGGCCAGCCTGTATGGCGCGCCCGCCAGGGAACTCTTGGCGAAGTGCACGATGTTCATGACGCATTCTACTAGCCTGTCGGCATGTTCCAGGCAAGTATTTCATCCAGCCGCTCGGCTGCATGTAGGCCCTTGCCCGGAATGCGCTCGAGTTGCATGGGCGAGATGGCGGACTCTGTGAGGCCGGGCGCGAGAAACGAGTCCGCCCTGAATCATCCTGGCCTGTTCTCGGGAAAACCGCCGGGAACGATCGGAACCGGAGCGCGGCCATCTAGAGCAGATTGCTTTTAAGACGCCCGCTCCGGCGTTGACGGCGCAAGTGAATTGCGCCTGCGCCTACACGGCGGCAAGCCATGCCGACACATGGCTTGCAGAGCATTTTCAAAAGCAAAATGTTCTATTCCGCGCTGATTTTTTTCTCCGCGAAGGCCAGCATCTTTCTGGCCTCGTCAAAGCCGTCGTTGATGGCCAGGGCCTTCTCAGCGTATTCCTTGACCTTGGACCATCGCCTCCAGTCCGCGTACATGCGGCCGATGTTGAAGAGTAGGTACTCGTCCTGATCCGTGAACTCCAAGGCGCGCATGTAGTACTTTTCGGCCGTGAGGAAGTCCCGCATCTTGCGCAGTACGATGCCGATGCGGTTGTAGAGATAGATGGCCTCGGGATCCTGCTGCAGGGCCTCCTCAAGGTAACCGTACGCCTCCGGGTAGCATTCGGCGCGCAGGAATCGATCGGCGATTTCGGCGCGCAGGGAGATGTCCGAGGCGAAATCGCTCACGACCCGATCCGCCGTGGACTTGGCCAGGCCGGCTTCGCCGCGGTCGAGCATGCCCTGGATCTTGACCAGCATGTCCTGCTTGCGCTTGTCGCGGTCGGCCATGATCTCCTTGACCTTGCCCGTGGTCTCGGAGGTGAGCACGTTGAGAATGTCGCGCAGGGTGTTCAGGAGATCCTTTTCGCGTCCGGGCTCGTAATTGACTACAAGCGGATAGATCTTCTTCAGCTCCTGGTCGATGCTGAGCTGATAGACAGCGCCTTCGATGAGCCTGGAGAACTCCTCCCGCTCGGCCTTCATGAGCGGATTGCGCATGAGAATGCTGATGCCTTCGTAAAGGCTGTTCACGGCAGGCACGAGCTTGCGCTGCTTCACATTGGGCGTTACGGCGGCGATGAAGGCGCGCGCCTTGGTCAGTTCGTTGGACATGGGCGTTCCTTGGTTTTTGTCTTTCGCCCGCTATTTCCCCGTGGAGCGTCGGATCATTTCCCGGAACCTGGCGAAGAAGTACCTGCTGTCGTGCGGACCCGGCCCGGCCTCGGGATGGTGCTGGATGGCCAGGATGGGCTTGTGCTTGTGCTGGAAGCCCTCCAGGGTGCCGTCGTTAAGATTCACGTGAGTGGTCTCAAGGAAGTCCAGGCTGCTCACGTCCACGCAAAAGCCGTGGTTCTGTGAGGATATCTCGATCCTGCCCGTGGTCAGGTCCTTGACGGGATGGTTCAGGCCGTGGTGGCCGAACTTGAGCTTGTAGGTCTTGCCGCCCATGGCCAGGCCCAGAAGCTGATGGCCCAGGCAGATGCCGGCCACTGGATAGCGTTCGGCCAGGATGCGCAGGGTTCCCACCACTTCGGGCAGGGCGGCAGGATCGCCGGGGCCGTTGGAGTAGAACAGGGCGTCGGGAGCCAGGGCGTCCACCTGCGCGGCGGTGAAGGACGAAGGCACCACGAGTAGGTCCAGGCCCTGGGCCGCGAGCAGGCGCAGGATGTTCCACTTGATGCCGAAGTCGAAAGCCACCACGCGCGGTCCCGGACCGGGCCAGTCATAGCGGCCGTCCTTCAGGGTCACGGACTTGGGCTGCGTGCCGGTCCAGACGTAGGGGCCCTTGGGCGTGACCTTGTCGGCCAGGTTCAGGCCTTCCATGGTGGGCAGCTCGCGGGCGCGGGCCGAGAGGCGCGCCGGGTCGCTCTCCTCGGTGGAGATGATGCCCCTCTGGGCGCCGTGGATGCGCAGGTGGCGGGTCAGGGCGCGGGTGTCGATGCCCTCTATGCCCATGACCCCGTGGCGCTTGAGGTATGCGGGCAGGGTTTCCCTGGCCCGCCAGTTGGAGGGCGTCTGGCAGCACTCCTTGACGATGAAGGCCTCGACCTGCACACGGTCGGACTCGACATCCTCGAGGTTGACCCCGTAGTTGCCGATGTGCGGGTAGGTCATGCAGACCATCTGGCCGACGTAGGAGGGATCGGTGAGCACCTCCTGGTAGCCGGTCATGCCGGTGTTGAAGATGACCTCGCCGCTCGTTTCGCCGGCTCCGGTGAAGGAGCGGCCCTCGAACCAGGTGCCGTCCTCAAGCGCAAGAAGGGCTCGCATTGGGTTTCTCCGTGAGTATGCGCTCGGCGCGCTGGATGTCCTCGGGACTGTCCACGCCGCAGCTGTCAAATGTGGTCAGCACTACGCGAATGGGGATGCCGGCTTCGAGCAGGCGCAGCTGCTCCAGCTTCTCCCGGTTCTCCAGGGGGCTCGGCCCGAGTTCCGCGAAGCGCCTGAGTGTCTCCATGCGGAAGGCGTAAAGTCCGATGTGTCCGAAATACGTCGCCCGCGCATCGTTCCGCGGAAACGGTATGGCCGCACGGGAGAAGTAAAGCGCGCGGCCGTCCTTGGCAATGGCCACCTTGACCTGGTTGGAGCTGGCGGCCCGCTCGGCGGAAATTTCCTTGGCCAGCGTGGCCACGCGCACGGTCTCGTCGGCGAAGGGCTCCACCAGCGCCGAGAGCATGGCCGGCTCCAGAGCCGGTTCGTCGCCCTGGATGTTCACCACCACGGCCTCGTCGGGCAGGCCCAGGATGGTCGCGGCTTCCAGGACGCGATCCGTGCCGCTTTCATGCCCCCTGGAGGTCATGACCGCCGGAATGTTCAGGTCCGCGCAGGCCTTGGCGATGCGTTCGTCGTCCGTGGCCAGCACGACGCGAGTCAGCTCCGGGCAGCGGCTGGCGCGCGCATGGACGTGCCAGAGCATGGGCCGGCCGAGAATCGGCGCGAGCGGTTTGCCCGGGAAACGCGACGATGCATAGCGCGCGGGTATGATGCCGTAGCAGGGAGGTACTGTCATAGCGTGCAAACCCATGCCTTTTAGTATGTCCGGATATACTTGGCAATATGCTTGGCAGCGAATTTCGCGCCGCCCCGCCGGGTGGAGACGTATTCCTCGACCTGGGCGCGCAGCTTGTCCTTGGGCCGCGCCTTCTTGAGGTCGGCCACCAGGGTCATGGCGACATCCTCCGGCGTCCGGGCCATCTGGACCAGCCCCTGGTCCATGAGGCCGGTGCCGACCCAGGCGAAATTGTCCCAGTATGGGCCGATGACCGGAGCCACGCCCGCGGCCAGGGGCTCCAGGAAATTCTGGCCGCCCAGGGGCGCGAGGCTCCCGCCCACGAAGGCGGCGCGGGCCAGGTGGTAGGCCGCGCCCAGCTCGCCGAAGGCGTCCCAGAGGATGACCGTGCCCGGCGATGCGGGGGCGTGCATGCCGCTGCGGGCCGTCCAGCGGACGCGCATGCGCGCCAGGCGTTCCCGCCAAGCCGCCGCTCGCTCCATATGTCTGGGGAACAGCCCCACGACCGTGGCCGGGCGTTCGCGCAGCAGGCTCGCGATGACGCGCTCCACCAGGGGCTCCTCCTCTGCACGCACGGAGCCGAGCACCACGAAGGGCGCGCCGGGACGCAGGATCGCCGCCAGGGGGTTGTGTGCATAGGGCAGCTCCTGGCTCAGCTTCACGCGGTCGAACTTCATGTTGGGCATGATGGAGACGCGTTCTCGGCCGAAGAGCAGGCCGAAGCGCATGGCGTCGGTCTCGGACATGGCCAGCACCTCGCGCGGCCCCATGGCGCGCATGAGATCCTGGGCAAGCAGGTAGCCGGCCAGACTGCGCGGGCGCATGCGGCCGTTGACCAGCACCACGGGCACTCCCCGGGCCCGGCAGGCGGCCAGCAATCCGGGCCACAGCTCGGATTCCAGCAGCACGACGACGTCCGGCCGCACCTGGGCCAGCGCCCTGGCCATGATCCCGGGCTTGTCGAAGGGGCAGAAGGCCGTGAACAGCCTGCGCCCCCCTTGGGCGTCGTTCAGTTCGCCCGCGGCCTGATCGAGGACCGTCAGGCCCTGGGCAGTGTTGGTCGTGGCCAAGGCCGTGAACGAGGGCGCCTCTTCCGCCAGCGCGCGGAGCAATTCCGTGGCCAGGTAGGCCTCGCCGCCGGAAGCGGCCTGCACCCACAGCCCGGCCTTGGGCAGGGGCTCCAGCAGGGCGCGCTGCTCGTATCCCTGGCGCAGCCGCCTGTTCCGGCGCAGCAGGGGCATGGCCGCTGACCAGCCCAGGCCGTAAATGGCGCGGGCAATGCTCATGGCCAAAGGTCCTTCCATGTGCTCTCCACTCGAAACCGTCGATTCGACCGGTCGGCTGTCGGAAAACGGGGGCGGATCAGACTTTCGGCCTGCGCCCGTGGGCCTCCAGCCCCAGATCCATGAGGCGCCTGACGAGCGCATTGAAGTCCAGCCCGGCCTCGCGCGCGGCTTGGGGCACGAGGCTCGTGGGAGTCATGCCCGGCAGGGTGTTCACCTCGAGGATGTAGGGCGCATCGCCGTCGAGCATGAAGTCCGCGCGGCTGTACCCGCGCAGCTTCAGGGCCTTGTGCGCGCGCATGGACAGCTCCTGCACGCGGCGGGTGACACTCTCCGGGATGGGCGCCGGGCATATCTCCTCGGCGCCGCCGTGCGTGTACTTGCAGCGATAGTCGAAGTAGGCGCAGCCGGCGGGCCGGATGAGGATAAGGGGCAGTGCCTTCTCGCCCAGGATGGCGCTGGTGACCTCCTGTCCAGTCACGCCTTCTTCCAGCAGGACGGTTTCGCCGCGGGCGAAGATGCGTTCCATGGCCGGGGCCAGCTCCTCGGCCTTGTTCACCCTGCACAGGTCCAGGCTCGACCCGCCCATGTTGGGCTTGACGAAGAGAGGAAAGCGCAGCCTCGTGCTCCAGCCGGCCTGGGGACGGCGGGGCAGGTACTCCCAGTTCGGAGTGGGAATGCCGGCGCGGGCGAAGACCTGTTTGGCGCAGGCCTTGTTCAGGGCCAGGAAGGAGGCCTTGGGTCCCGAGCCCTGATAGGGGCAGTCCACCTGCTCCAGCATGGCCTGCACGAGCCCGTCTTCTCCGGGCGTGCCGTGCATGTTGATGAAGGCGAAGTCGGATTCCGAGGCAAGCTCGAGGATGTCGTCGAAGCGTTCGGCAGGGTCCAGGCGCGTAACCTTGCAGCCCAGCCGCAGCAAGGCTTCATGGATCTTGGCCGCCCCGGACAGGGAGACTTCACGCTCGTTGGACCAGCCTCCCGCGATCAAAAGCACACGCATTGAGGTCGACCTTTAGGTAATCGTTAAGCCGTTGTTCCAATTCAAGGGAATCTTCCATGGTCAGGCGAATCTTGTTCCTGATATCTTCCGTCAGGCCGTATCTCTCGGAAATGTCCTGGAAACGTTCCGTCACGGAGACGATGGTGTCGTGGCGCACGCGCTTGTCGGCGTAGAGCACGGCCAAGGGCAGGAAAAAACGTTCCACATCGGGCTCGAAGGGCCAATGCACATGATGAAGGACGCCGTGTGAGATGAGCGGATTGCCCGTGAGCTGCAAAGCCCAGGCGGCTCCGATCTGGCTGTGGTTGCCGCCGAAGGCGATGCTGTAGGCCTTGCCAAGATCGTGCAGCAGGGCCGAGGCGCGCACTGTCTGCACGCAGACCGCGGCGCCCAGCTCCTCGGCGCGCAGGGACAGGGCGGTGGCCACTTCCGCCACAAGCTGGCTGTGCCGTCGAATGTGCGCCGGCATGTCGTGCACGTCCCAGAAGCCGAAGCACTCCGCATCCGAGGGAGTGCGCCACTCTGGACGGCAACGGGAGGGGAAAGGCGAGGCCATGACGGCTCCGATGGTTCGGTTGCGTGAATCCTTCCGACGTTGTCGCGGACCGGACAATAATAATTACCAGGGAAGAAAGCGAAAGGCAAAGAGTGCGGTTTCCGTGAGAAGCGGATTGCAAGCCTCTAAACTTCCCAGCTTTTTGGCCGATGAAACATAAAGGTCGTGGCTTTACGGACAAGCGAGCCACGGGTGATTACGAGAAAACGGGAGAACCATGGCCAAGATTTTGCGCATGAGCGACTATGCCGGAACCTCCGCTTCCGTTGACACCGCCGGCTCCGGAAGACCGGGTGGCGACCTCGGGGCGACCGAAGCCCCGGACTCGGCAATGCGCCTGCGCATGAACGACATCCTTGGCCGGGACTACGGCCGGCTGGAGGATGTGGTCTACGGCATTCTGCGCATCCGCGAGATTCTCGACCGCCACGTGGGACCGAGTCCCGAGTGGCAGAGGCTGCTCCTGGATCTTCTGCGCGAGTCCTGCCGGGCCAAGCGCCCGGGCCCGTTCAAGCGTTCTGGCCGCGCCGCCCGGAGCGGCAGGGCCACGGTCCAGGCCCTCAGCGCCGTGCAGCGCATCCAGCTCTACATCGAAGGGCGCATCGAGGAACGCAACGCCCTGGAACTCGGCTCGGCCGTGGTCATCCTCAAGCTCATCGAGCATACCCCCGCCGCGCGCTCGCTGCTGCGCGCTCCAGCCAGCAAGAGCCTCTGACCCCCTGGCGAAATGCTTCGCCCTCTGGTATGCACCTGCCTCCGGATAAACGAATTCTTGGAGGTGCGTCATGCCTTCGTTCGATATCGTCAGCCAGGTGGACCCGCAGGAACTGGACAATGCCGTGAACAACGTTCGCAAGGAAGTCGAAACCCGCTACGATTTCCGCGGCGTGAACACGGTCATCGACCTGAACAAGAAAGACAAGAAGATCAGCGTTCTCACGGGCGACGAGATGAAGATCAAGGCGCTCAAGGAGATGCTCGCGGCCAACTGCGCCAAGCGCAAGGTGGACCCCAAGTTCCTGGAGTGGGGCAAGGTCGAGCCTACCTCCAAGGGGCAGGTCAAGGCCGAGGTCAAGATCAAGGAAGGCATCTCCAAGGACATGGCCAAGAAGATCGTCAAGCTGATCAAGGATAAGGGCCTCAAGGTGCAGCCGGCCATTCAGGACGAGCAGGTGCGCGTCACGGGCAAGAAGATCGACGACCTGCAGGAAGTCATCCAGATGCTCAAGACCGCCGACCTGGAGTTGCCCCTGCAGTACGTGAACATGAAGAGCTAGCCTGGGCCCAGGGAGGGCGCAGCCGCTCTCCGGTTTCCAGCCGGTCTTGCCGAGAGGGCCGGCGAAACGGCTCGCATATACGGTCCCGGAATGGCCATTTGCATTGACGTGGCGGCTCGCTCTGCTTACTTCAATGGCAGCCGGACAACCATTCCCTTCCAGTGCGCCACCTTCAAGCGGAGGAGATCACATCATGTGTCTTGCCGTGCCCATGGAGATCGAGGCCATCAACGGCAGCGTGGCCGACGTGCGCGTCGGTCAGGTACGCCATCAGGTTCGCCTGGACATCATCGACGAGCAGCCCCAGGTCGGCGACTTCGTCATCGTCCATGCCGGTTTCGCCCTCCGCCGCATCGACCGCGAGGAAGGCCTGGCCACCCTCAAGCTGTTCCAGGAAGGGTTGAACCTTGAACTTTCTTGATAAATTCCACGATCCCGAGTTGTGTCGGCGGCTTCTGGACCTCATCCACAAGGAGTCCAAGGGCCTGCGCTTCATGGAGGTCTGCGGCACGCACACAGTGTCCATCTTCCAGAGCGGCATCCACACGCTGCTGCCCGAGAACGTGGTGCACCTGACCGGGCCGGGCTGCCCCGTATGCGTGACCCATGACCGCGAGGTGGCGGCCTACCTGGAGCTGGCCGGACGTCCCGGCGTGACCATCGCCACCTTCGGCGATCTCATGAAGGTGCCTGGTCCCAAGGGCCGCAACCTGAAGACCGCCCAGGCCGACGGCGCAGACGTGCGCGTGGTCTACTCGCCCTTCGACTCCCTGGATCTGGCCCGCAAGCTTCCGGACCGGCAGGTGGTCTTCCTGGGCATCGGTTTCGAAACCACGGCCCCGGCCGTGGCCGCCACGCTCAAGGCCGCCCGCGAGCAGAAGCTCTCCAATTTCAAGGTCCTGCCCTTCCACAAGCTCGTGCCGCCCGCCTTGCGCGGACTGCTGAGCGATCCGGACATGCGCATCGAGGGCTTCATCCTGCCCGGCCACGTCTCGGCGGTCATCGGTCTCGAACCCTACAAGTTCCTGGGCGGCGAGTTCGGCCTGCCCGCGGCCATCACGGGCTTCGAGCCCCTGGACCTGCTGCAGGCGCTGCTGTTCATGGTGCGCCAGAGGAATTCCGGCGACAATGAGGTCGTCAACCTGTACCGCCGCGTGGTCGCGGACACAGGCAATCCCAAGGCCATGCAGGTCATGTACGAGGTCTTCGAGCCGGCCGACGCCTTGTGGCGCGGCATAGGCGTCATCCCGGACAGCGGCTTGGCCATTCGCGAGGAATACGCCGAGCACGACGCCTTCCGCGCCCTCGATCTCACGCTGCCCGAAGTGCCGTCCCTGCCGGGCTGCCGCTGCGGCGACGTGCTCAAGGGCAAGATGCGGCCGGACCAGTGCCCCCTGTTCAAGAAGGCCTGCACGCCAGCCACGCCCGTGGGGCCGTGCATGGTTTCCACCGAGGGCAGCTGCGCGGCGTATTTCAAGTATCAGCTCGACGCATAGCGTCGTCCAGTCAGGAATGAAGATGCCTCCGGCGGCTGGGGGAGTAACGACTCCCCCAGACCCCCCGCATTGTGTGAATGGCTCCCGCCGAAGCGGCGGGAGCCATTCACACGGGCAGGGATAATTCGCCCTGCCGAGGCACGCGAACGCCCCCGAGCCGGCCGATTCCTCCGGCCGGCCCGGAATACGGGGTCCAGGGGGCCTTGCTCCCTGGCGGGGTGAGGTCTGGAGAGGGGCGCCGCCCCTCTCCGGTTTCTTCAACGCCGACCAGACCAGGTGACACATGAACGACGCCAAGGTTCTTCTCGATTACGGCAGCGGAGGTCGGGCTTCGCACCGGCTCATCGGCGAGCTTCTGCTGCGCCATTTCCGGAGCCCGGAGCTGGCCAGGCTCAACGACGCGGCCGTCCTGGACCTGCGCGGCCCCGTGGCCGTGAGCACGGACAGCTTCACCGTGGATCCCATCTTCTTTCCTGGCGGCGATATCGGCTCTCTTGCCGTGCATGGCACGGTCAATGACGTGGCCATGCTCGGCGCGAAGCCGCTGTACCTGACCTGCGCGCTCATCCTGGAGGAAGGCCTGCCCATGGCCGACCTGGAGCGCATCGTGGCGTCCCTGGGTCGGGCCGCCGAGGCGGCGGGCGTGGCCGTGGTCACCGGCGACACCAAGGTCGTGCCTCGAGGCCAGGCCGACAGGATATTCATCAACACCACCGGCATCGGCCAGATCGTTGCCGCGACGCCGCCCTCGGGCGAGCGCGCCAAGCCGGGCGACGCGATCCTGGTTAGCGGCACCATGGGCGACCACGGTCTGACCATCCTGTCCCAGCGCGAGGGCTTGGCCTTCGATGCGCCGGTTGCGAGCGACTCGGCCTGCCTGAGCCACCTCATCCTCAAGCTTCTGGAGGCCCTGCCCGACATCCACGTCCTGCGCGACCCCACGCGCGGCGGCCTGGCCACGACACTCAACGAGATCGCCGGCCAGTCCCGCGCCGGTTGCCTCATCGAGGAATCCAGCCTGCCGGTGAATCCGGCCGTGAAGGCCGGTTGCTCCTTCCTGGGCCTTGATCCGCTCTATCTGGCCAACGAGGGCAAGTTCATCTGCATCCTGCCCGAAACCCAGGCCGGCGCGGCGCTGGAAATCCTGCGCGCCGACCCGCTGGGCAAGGACGCCGCGCGCATTGGCACGGTAACGGCCGAGAATCCCGGCAAGGTCGTCATGCGCACGCCCCTCGGCGGCCATCGCATGCTGTCCATGCTGGAAGGCGAGCAATTGCCCCGGATCTGCTGATCCCGAGTGGAATTGGAAGAAGAAAGGCCCCGCCGGAGTCGATCCGGCGGGGCCTTTGACGTTCGAAAAGGGCTTCAGGCCGGCAAGCCGAAGCGCTCGGCGATGAGCTGCTTGGAGCGTGCGGCGAGATGGTTGATCTGCGGTTTGGTGATCTGGTCGTCCGCGCCCACGGCCTCTCCCTTGTGGCGCAGCTTGTCCGAGATGAGCGAGGAGAAGAGGATCACGGGCAGCCTGCGCAGTTCCGAGTCCTCCTTGATGCGCTTGGTAAGGGAATGGCCGTCCATGCTGGGCATCTCGATATCGGAGATGACGATCTGGACGAAGTCCGGCAGGTCGCGGCCTTCGCTGTTCACGCGTTCCTTGTAGGCCTGCAGGCGATCCCAGCCTTCGCGGCCGTTCTCGGCCGTTTCCACGCAGAAGTCGGCGCCTTCCAGCAGCGACTTGAGCATGTTGCGTACGAGCACCGAGTCATCCACGACCATGGCCCGGTAGCAGGCCTTCGTGGCGGTCCGCATGTGCGAATCAAGGCGCATGCGCATGCTCGGGTTGATCTCGGCCACGATCTTTTCCAGGTCCAGGATGAAGATGATGCGGCCGTCGATCTTGACCACGCCGGTGATGGAATCGCTGGAAAAGGAGGAGACGTAGCGGTTGGGCGGCTCCACGGCCTCCCAGCTCATGCGGTGGATGCGCGTGACGCCCGAGACGAGGAAGCCGGTGGTCACGGTGTTGAATTCAGTGACGATGACCTTGGGCTCCTGCTCCTCGTTGCGGGTCTTGCCGAGCCACATGGCTAGGTCCACCAGCGGGATGATGCGTGTGCGCTGGTTGAAGGCGCCCAGGATGGACGGGTGCGTGACCTGCGGCACTTCGGTGATCGTAGGCTGGCGGATGATCTCCAGGACCTTGGCTACGTTGACGCCGTAGTAGCCCTTGTAGGACTCGCCGTCCGCCGTCTGTTCGTCGATGTAGAACTCGACGATCTCAAGCTCGTTCGTCCCGGCTTCGAGAAGAATGTTATGCTGGGCCATGGAATTGCCTCTGCTGTAACCAAGTAATTTGATGTGAGTGCTTCTGATTCATGAATGATGCACTCGGACGCGTCAATACCTTTCTGCCGTCACTGTTTCGACACAGGATGCATCTGCGGGCGAAGCTGCTTCGACCCGTTCGATATCGAGCACGATGTGCTCCAATTCCTCCCAGGACGAGCACATCACCAACCGCTGGCGCAATTCCTTGCAGCCGTCGATATGGCGCACGTAGCGCGGCACGATGGTGCGCATCTTGAGCATCTCGCGCGACGGCTGCCCATGCTCGTGGATGAGCCGCACGTGGCGGCGGATGATCCAGGCTAGGCTGGGCACGGGCGCCTCGCTTGCGTCGAGCGCCGCCCGAAGGCGCATGAAAACGGCTGGGTCGCGCAGGGCGCCGCGAGCGAACATGACCCCGCTGGCGCAGGTCTCCCGCAGGCAGCGCGCGGCATCCTCGGCCGTGAACAGGTCGCCGCTGGCCAGCACGGGAATGGACACGCCCTGGCGCAGTCTGGCCACGGCCGTCCAGGCCGCCTGGCCGGTGAATCCTTGTTGGGCGTAGCGCGGGTGCAGGGTCAGCCAGCCGACGCCCGCCTGTTCCAGTGCCTTGGCGACGTCCAGGTAGTTCTCGCCGGCAGGATTCCAGCCCATGCGCATCTTCACGCCCACACGCTGCGGCCCCGCGCGCTCGATCATGGCCTTGGCCACGGCCAGAAGCAGGTCAGGGTCCTTCATGAGCGCCGCGCCGCTGCCCGTCTTGACCACCTTGGGCACGGAGCAGCCGCAGTTGAGGTCGAACCAGGTGAAGCCGCGTGCCAGCAGCAGATCCATGGCCCGGCCCACGAACTCGGGCTCGGAGCCGAAAAGCTGCA
This sequence comes from Pseudomonadota bacterium, assembly GCA_023411815.1. Classification (GTDB taxonomy): domain Bacteria; phylum Desulfobacterota; class Desulfovibrionia; order Desulfovibrionales; family Desulfovibrionaceae; genus Desulfocurvibacter. The sequence continues at coordinate 92,238 of JAEYOJ010000127.1, forward strand.
CGACCAGGGGCGAGTCGGCGGCGGAGGTGGCCAGGATGGGTTGAGTGTTGCGGCTGTCGTAGACCAGGCCCTTGGCGCTGACCATCTCGGTCACGGTGACGGCCGCGCCTAATTCGCGGCAAAGCAGGCGGAAGGGCAGGTCGGAAAAACCGGCCAGCGGCGCCAGCCACGGCTGACGTGGATCGAAAGGCAGCGGGTGCGTCATCTGTATCCTGTTCAAATCCTGCGGCCGTAAGTCATGGGCGCGCCGGTATCGAGTAGCGAGGCCAACCCCGTGGGTCCGCTCAGGCGGAACACGCCCAGGAAGTCGGCGGGTATGTCCCACGCCAGGGCCTCGGCGCAGGATTGCAGGGCCGAGGACAAAGCTTGCGCGGCCTTGGGCGCGGCGAGCCCGATGCGGAATCCGGCCCGCGGAGGCTTGCGCAGCAGACGCAGCTCGCCCTGGCCAAGGCCTGGGCAGTCGAAACTCAGTCTGGTTTCGCGCATGGCGTTGGGACTATTGATGGGTGCGAGTGTGCCCGAGGTCAACAGCTCGCATTGACGAAAGCCCGGCAGAAGCCAAGGCCGATAGGCGAAACGCAGGCCGTGCTGGCCAGGCGCGTCGGGCAGGATTCCGCCGTGTGTGTCGGGCATGCCCGCCAGGAGGTTGTCCAAGGTGGTCTCCAGTTCCAGCACGCCCAGATAGGCCTCCAGCAGTTCCTGGTTGGCTTGCAGCAGCTCGTTGAAGCTGGCCTGCCGTTCAGGCGAGGCCACTGTAAGCAACACCTCGGGCCAGTCGGTCGAATCGGACAGGAAAGCTTCGAAGCGGTCGCGCGCGGCGCGGAAGGCGGGGATGAGCCGGCTCAGCTCGACTCCGGCCGCGGAGCCGCCGCGCAGCTCGCGCAGGACGATATCCGGTTCCAGCGCTTCGATGCGCAGGAGCAGGACCTCGCCCGCGGCCACGCTTCGGCCCACGTTGGCAAGGAGTTCGTGACCGTCGATGCGCAGCCAGGAGAAGTTGGCCAGATGGGGGAATTCCGCCAGGCTGGTCTGGTTCGTATTGGTGGGCAGGGCCAGACCGCGCACGATCTGCCCCACGCGGTGGCTGCGCCGGAAGTCCGAGGCTCGGGCGTTGCCGGAGTGGCCCTGGCCCGTCCAGCCGCTTCCGCCACCTCCGCCAGACACGCGCACGATGCCGGCCTGCTCAGGACTTGGTCTGGCCGATGATGAGCTCCACCTCGTCCACGCTCAATCCCGTGGAACGGGCCAGCTCCGAAGCGGACTTGCCGCTGCGCCAGCCGGTCTGGATGACCTCGCGCAGGAACTGGGGCGAACGGGAGTACTGCTCGGCCTGCTTGATGATGCGCCTCAAGTCCTTGGCCCGTTCCTCGATCTTGGCGTCCAGGTCGATCAGCTCGGCCTGGCGTTGCTGGAAGGTGGACACGAGCTCCTGTTCGAGCTGGGCATTGAAGCGCAGCTTGTTGAGCAGGTCATCCTGTTTGCTCTGCAGCTGGGAAAGTATGGCCTCGGACTGCTTAAGGCGCATGAAAAAAAAGATGACCACGCCAAGCAGCATGACTTCGGTGACGCTTAAGGCCAAGAGCAGCCAGTTGGATAGGGACATGGCTTGAGGGGAATCCTTGCTTGCGCGCGTTCAGATTTCGAGATTGATGATCTTGCCGGACCAGGGGGAGGACTTCGAAGCCTCCTGCTCCTGGTCCTGGTCCCCGTCTGCATCGTCGCGCTTCTTGCGCTCCGAGAGGTTGAACTCGCGCTTCTCGTTGGGGTTACGGTCCTTGTTGACCAAGGAGGAAGACTCCTTCTTCTGAACCTTCTCGACCGCTCTGCTTTCACGCTTGCGCAACTCGGCCTCATGCTGCGCAAGGACCGCCTGCTGGGCCTCCGGGTGGGACGCGGTAGCGCTCTGCACCTTGGACACGTGCGGCATCTGGGCGATGAGCGTCGACAGGTCTAGAGGAGTCGGCATATCATTGGACCAGGTATTTTTCTACATAGATGGTATCCAATTGGTCGTTGCCCAGATACTGGTTGAGCACCGACACGAGGTCCGCCTTAAGGGCCTCTATGTTCTTCATATCGGCCAGGAATTCAAAATCTTTATTCTTGAGGTAGTAATAGATCGCATCCCGCAGGAGCAGGGACTTGATCTTGACCTCGTTTTCCAGGGCCGGGCTCAGGGAGGTGAAGGCGAACTTGAGGTGCAGGAAGTGCACCTGACCCTTGGCGTCCACCTTCTCGACCCAGAAAGGCTCCAGGTTCAGGACGAACTCCTGAACTTCGGGCTCGACGGGCGGAGGCGGAGGAACGGCTTCCTCGACCTCTTCCTGGGGCACGGGCTTGACCTCGACCTTCTCCGTTTCCCTGAGCTCGATCACCGGAAGGATGAATTTGACCGTGGTCACGCTGAGCAGCGCCAGCAGGAGCAGGACCAGGAGCAGCCAGCGCAGCTTCTTGTCCTTGAGCAGCCTGACGATGATGTTTTCCGGCTTCGGCGGCGCAATGGCCAGTTCCTCGGCCTGCGCTTCGGCGAAGAACTCCTGCGGAGCTTCCTCTTCCTCCTCGGGTTCCTCGAGGAAGGGGGCGTCGTCGAGGTCGAGTTCGACCTTCTGGTTGCCCCGGGACTGATCCTGGCCCTGAATGCTGCTGGGGTCCAGCGTGGCCTTGGGCTTGTCCGGGGGCGTGCTGGCGTCGGCCGCCAGTAGGATGGGCATCATGGGTGTCGGTTCCAGTCCGCCACGTATTTCGCGTCAGCTCTAGGCAAAGATCTTGGCGATCTTCTGCTCGAGTATGTCGGCTGTGAACGGCTTGATTACGTAGTTGGAGACCTTGGCCTGAACCGCTTCGATGATGTTCTCCTGCTGGGCTTCGGCCGTGACCATGAGAAAAGGCATGTTCTGGTAGTCCTTGCTCTGTCGGACCTTGCGCAGCAGCTCAATGCCGGTCATCTTGGGCATGTTCCAGTCGGCGATGATGAAGTCAATCTGCTGTTTTCCCAGGATCTCCCAGGCCATGACTCCGTCTTCGGCTTCGATGACATTGTTGATGCCGAGTTGGCGTAGGATATCCTTCATGATGCGGCGCATGGTGGGGAAATCGTCCACGACAAGCACTTGCATGTTTACATCATAAGACATGTGGTTCCTCAATATGCATCCAGATTGAACTGGTCCTTGAACAGCTTGCGGAGCTTCCCCAAGGCCTGGCTGTGAAGCTGGGACACGCGACCCTCGGTGATCTCCATGACCTTGGCCGTTTCGCGCATGTTCAGCTCCTCGCCGTAATACAACGAGAGTACGAGCTTTTCCCTGGGGGTCAATTCATCGATAAGCAAAGTAATTTTGTCAATAAGTTCCTGGAAAGCCGTGGTCCGGTACGGGTCGCCGTCCGCACCGACATCGTTCACGGAGGCCACGCATTCGGAAATGGCGTCGAGACTCAGGCAAAGCTGGTTCTGAAGCATCTCCAGGCCCATGTCCACATCCTTTTCGCTCAGGCCGGTGCGTTTGGCGATTTCCTGCACCGTGGCCGGCCGGCCCGTCTCCTGCTCGATCTCGCGCACCGTCTGTTCCATGAGCCGGAGGCGCTGCCGCAGACCCCGCGAGTACCAGTCCATGCGCCGCAACTCGTCGAGCATGGCGCCCTTGATGCGGCTCTCGGCGTAGGTCTCGAACTTGATGCGCAGTTCAGGATTGAATTTCTGCAAAGCCTCCATGAGTCCCAGGCTTCCCGCGCTCATGAGTTCGCCAAGTTCTACCGTCTGGGGCAGCTTGGCCTTGAGGCGCAGGGCCATTATTTTGATTTTCGGGCCATAATGCCTGACGATTTCCTCCCTGTCCTGGGAGGCGAAGTTTTCCCAACGCGTCTGTCCGGAGTCCAGCTCAAGCCACGGACTGTTCCTGGAACAGAATCTTTTTCCAGAAGAATTTGATGTTACCATCGAGTTCCGTCGCAGCTTCCCATGTTGTGATACGCTCGGCCGCCAGACGCAGGCTCGCACTCGCCTCGCTCTCGGGGAGCAGATGGCAGAATGGCTGCTGTCGTATGACCGCCTGCCTGACGGCGGGATCGAAAGGCACTGCGCCAAGGAGATCCAGAGACACGCCGCTCAGGAATTGATCGCAGGCGCGGTAGAGCTTGATGAAGACCTCGCGCGCGGCGTTTGGAGTCGGGGCCATGTTGACCAGAACCCTGAACCGGTCCACGCCGTGGTTGTACTTGAGCACCTTGATCAGGGCGTAAGCATCCGTCAGCGAGGTCGGGTCCGGGGTCAGCACGATGAGTTTTTCCTGGGCGGCCAGGTTGAAGTAGAGCACGTTTTCGTTGATGCCGGCTCCCGTGTCCACGATGAGGTAGTCGAGCTTGTCCTCCAGGGCGTCCATGGACTCCAGCAGTTCGAGCTTCTGACCCGTGGACAGCTCCAGCATCTCGCCCACCCCCGAGGAAGCGGGCAGAATGGGGAAGCCGTACGGAGTGGAGTAAATGATGTCGTCGAGCTTGGCCCCTTCGTGAAAGAGGTGGAAGAGGTTGAGGCTCGGAGCCAGGCCCAGCAGTACGTCCACGTTGGCCAGGCCCAGGTCGGCGTCCAGCAGGAGCACGCGCTTGCCGAGCTTGGTCAGGGAGTAGGCCAAGTTGACGGAGACGTTCGTCTTGCCTACGCCGCCTTTGCCCGAAGTCACTGAAAGGACTAGAGGAAAAGATGATGCCATAAGGTTTCGCAGCTCCTTTGGGAGTTACGCGTGCAGCTTCTCAGGAGCTTGGCCGCAAGGCAGCTCGTGTTTGAAAATGAGTTTCCACAGGAGCATGTTCTCCGCCGGAGCCATGCAGTCCTTGAACCCGGGGGCCCAGGACACGGCGGAAATCGGCACCCTGCAGGAGTCGGCCACATTTATCAGGCCGCCGAAGCTGACAGCTTCGTCCAGCTTGGTCCAGATGATGGAGGAGAGCCTGGCGAAGGAGAAGGTGCGCAGGAAGTGATCCAGCTGGGGCTTGCCGTAGTGAGGGCTGAGTATCAGATGGACCGCGCATTCGTCCACTTCGGAAAGGCCCAGCAGCGTCAGGCGTTCGGCCAGGGCTTGGGGGCCGCTCATGCCGGGCAGGTCGACATAGATGCGGTCGAAGCTGTCAGCCTCGCTCAGCAGCTTGAGAACGTCCTCGCGGCTGCCCGCCTCGCGGTAGGAGAAACCGGACAGCTCGCAGTAGTGCCGCAGCACGAGCCGGCCTCTGGCCTGGCGGTCGTCGGCGTTGACCAGGCAGATGCGCAGGCCGGGCTTCTCCTGCTGGGCGGCCAGGGCCATGCGTATGACCGTGGTGGTCTTGCCGACACCGGAGGGGCCCGCAAGGCAGTGGATCTTTTCCGGCCAGGAGGCCAGCGTCATCGGCCGCACGGACAGGATCTCGGCCAGGGCGGCCAGGAGCGAGGTCTGCTTGTCCAGGACCAGGCGCTTGTACAGGGTCACGCCGATCTTGGGGTCCACTCCCTCGCGCTCCAGGTAGTCCATGGCCTGGCGTTGCCTGGGCGTGAGCTTGTCCTTGTCGAGCTGCTTGCCCATGAGGCTCATGAGGCAGCTCTTGATCTCGCTCCATTCCCGGTGCCATTCGGGTGCGCCGGCGCCGGGACCGCCCGTCAGGGCGCTGACGGAGGACATGTCTCCGTAGGCCTCGGACGGCTTGGCCCGTGTCATGCCGACATTGCGTTCGAGGGCGGCGGTGATCTCGCACATCTTGCGGCCGTTCTCCATGACCTCGCGCGTTTCGAGGATCACGGCTTCAATGCCGAGCTCCGCCTTGACCTGGGCCAGTGCCGCCGAAGAATCGGCGCCGCGAAAGATTCTAACTTGCATTGTCGACGTTCACCACTGCTAGGGTTTGGAGACGGACATCCGAAGGGATTTCGGCTTGCGATATCACGGGCAGGTTCGGGATGAACCTGGTGACGAGCTGGGCGAGGTGCGGCCTCACGGAGGGCGAGGTGAGCAGCACCGGCTGGCCGTCGCTGGCCACGGCGTTCTCGTGCGACTTGCTGATGGCCTTGATGATGCGCTGGGCCTGCATGGGGTCCATGGCCAGGTACGCGCCGTGATCGGTCTGGCGCAGATTCTCCTGGAACGCACGCTCCAGGCTCTGGTGCAGGGTGATCAGGGGCAGGGTGCCGTCGCCGCCCAGGTAGGGCTTGATGATGGTCCTGCTCAGCCTGCCGCGCACGTACTCCGTGAGCTGGTCCGGATCCTTGATGGCCGCGCCGTAGTCGGCCAGCGATTCCACGATGGTCAGCAGGTCGCGGATGGACACGTTTTCCTTGACCAGGTTCTGGAGCACCTTCTGCACGCTGCCCAGGGGCAGGACATCGGGCACCAGCTCCTCCACGACCTTGGGCGCGCGCTTGGCCAGGTTGTCCAGCAGGCTTTGCACCTCCTGGCGGCCAAGGAACTCGTGCAGGCTGTGGCGGAACACCTCGGTCAGGTGCGTGGCGATGACCGTGGAGGGATCGACCACGGTGTAGCCGGCGAGCATGGCCTCTTCCTTCTGGCGTTCGGGTATCCACAGGGCCGGCAGGTTGAAGGCCGGCTCGCGCGTCTCGATGCCCTTGATGCGGTGCTTCACGTCGCCCGGATCCATGGCCAGCAGGTGGTCGATGAGGATCTCGGCCGAGGCCACCTCGTTGCCCTTGATGACCACGGTATACTGTCCCGGCTTGAGCTGCAGGTTGTCGCGCAGGTGCAGCGAGGGTACGATCACGCCCATGTCCAGGGCGAACTGGCGGCGTATGGAGCGGATGCGCGCCAGCAGGTTGCCGTTCTGCTCCTCGTCCACCAGGGGGATGAGCCCGTACCCGACCTCCAGTTCCAGCACGTCGAGGGGCAGCAGGGCCTGGACTTCCTCCGGCGTATCGAGGCTCGAGGGCTGCTCGCCGGCCTTGCCGCCAGGCAGGGCCTTGCCACCGGACGCGGCCCCGAGCTTTCCGCTGGCCCGGCCGGCCTTGTCGGGTGCCAAGCTTTCCAAGGATTCGCGGTGCTTCTGGGTGACCAGGGACAGGACGAAGATCACCGTCGAGAGGATCATGAACGGCACCGTGGGCATGCCGGGCACGATGGCGAAGACCAGCAGGATGGCCGAAACGAGCTTCAGGGCCCGCGGGTGGAAGGTCAGCTGGGCCAGGAATTCCTCGCCCATCTTGGCCTCGGCCGCGGCGCGGGAGACGATGATGCCGGCCGAGGTCGAGATGATGAGCGACGGGATGGTCGAGACCAGGCCGTCGCCGATGGTCAGCAGGGTATAGACCTGGGCGGCCTCCATCCAGTTCATGTCCTTCTGGATGATGCCGATGAGGATGCCGCCGATGATGTTCACTACGGTGATGAGCAGGCCGGCGTTCACGTCGCCCTGAACGAACTTGCCCGCGCCGTCCATGGCGCCGTAGAAGTCCGCCTCGCGCCGCAGGTTATGGCGCTGGGTCGTGGCTTCCTTCTCGTCGATGAGGCCGGCGTTGAGGTCGGCCTCGATGGCCATCTGCTTGCCGGGCATGGCGTCCAGGGTGAAGCGCGCGGCGACCTCGGCGATGCGCGTGGTGCCGGTGGTGATGACCATCTTGTTCAGGAAGAACAGGATGAGGAAGATGACGATGCCGACAATGTAGTTGCCGCCCACGACGAATTCGCCGAAGGCCCGGATGACGTTGCCTGCCGCGCTGGTGCCCTGTTCGCCGTTGAGCAGGATGAGGCGCGTGGTGGCCACGTTGAGCGACAGGCGCAGCAGGGTGGTCACCAGCAGGAGGCTCGGGAATATGGAGAACTCGAGCGGCGAGCTCATGAACATGGTCGTCACGAGCACCACCAGGGAGAGCGAGATGCTCAGGGAGAGCATGATGTCGATGAACAGGGTGGGCAGCGGCACGAGCATGACGAAAAGGATCGTCACCACGCCCGCGGCGAGCATGATGTCGCCTTGCCGGGCGAAGCGCTCGTAGTTCAAGCTGAGTGTGCTGCTCTTTGCCGCTTTGCTAGCCATATCTTTGACACCGCGTCCTGCTTGTTCGGGCCCTTATTGGGGCCGCTTCTTCCTGAATTTGTGCAGCCTGGCCAGGATGGTGGCCACGGCCTTGTAAAGATCCTCGGGGATGATGTCGCCAACTTCGACCTGATCATACAAAGCCCGTGCCAGGGGTTTGTTTTCGCGGATGGGCACGCCCGCCTCACGCGCCATCTCCTTGATGCGCTGGGCCATGTGGTCGGCACCCTTGGCCACCACCAGCGGAGCGGGGGCCTCCTGGAGGTCGTAACGTAGCGCCACGGCGAAGTGCGTGGGGTTCGTGACCACCACATCCGCCTTGGGCACGTTCTTGAGCATGCGGCTCATGGACATGGCCAGCATCTTTTGCTTCTGCTTCTGGCGTATCCTCGGGTCGCCTTCGGCCTGCTTGCGCTCGTCCTTGACCTCGTCCTTGGTCATCTTGAGCTTTTCCTCGTAATCCCAGCGCGTATAGACCGTGTCGATGACGGCCACGGTGATCATGGGGATAAGCGAGTAGAGGACCATCTTGAAACTGATCGAAAGCATGTACGCGGCAATGCCCTCGGTGGTCTGGCTGAACAGCGGCAGCAGGTTGTTCATCTCGTGCCGCAGCAGGATGATCGGGCCGATGGCCACTGCCGCAGCGCCCAGAATGCTTCGCGCCAGGCGCACGAAGGCGTCCACGTTGAATATGAGCCGTTTGACGCCGCCGGGTATGTCGACGAACTTCTTCAGCTTGGGCTTGAAGACCTTGGTGGTCCACAGGTGGCCGACTTGTATGCGGTTGATCGCGAAGGCGGCCAGGGCCAGGGGGAGCAGCACCGGCAGGAGTATCTTGGCCAGGCGCACGGCCACGTCCGTGAACAGGAGGTACAGGCCCTCGGTGGTCAGCTCCAGGTTGCCCCAATTGGAAAGAAAGCCGGCGAAGAGGCTTTTTATCTCGCCGCCGATGAAGCCTATGAGCAGGCGCACGACGAGCAGCCCGGCCAGGATCACGGCCAGCTTGGAAAGCTCCTGGCTGCGCGGGACGTTGCCTTCGTCGCGGGCCTTGTTGCGCCGTTTTACTGTTGCTTTTTCTGTTTTACTGGGATCTGCCTGGGGCATGGTCGCCTACCGAGTTCAGCGCGTCATGGGCGCGCGCCGAGCATGAAGATGGAATGGAACATGGCATCCATGCCGATGATGAACTGGCCCACGTAGCGGGCCATGATCGTGAACATCAGCCCCAGGAAGACGAAGCCGGTGATGATCTTGAGCGGAAAGCCGAAGGCCAGGATGCTCATCTGCGGCGCGGCGCGGCCCACCAGGGCGATGGCCAGGTCCACCAGGAACACGGCCACCATGACCGGCGCGGCTATCTTGATGGCCAAAACAAAAATTTGACTGGACATTTTGAGCACCTCATGGGCCAGGCCCGGCGTAAGGTACAGGCCGCCGGGAGGGACGAGGCGGAAGGATTCGGCCATGGCGCGCAGCAGAAGCAGGTGCCCGTCCAGTATGAGGAAGGTCATGAAGGTGACCATGTAAATGAAGTGGGCGGTGATGGATTCGTTGGTGCCCGTCATGGGGTCGGCCACGTTGACCATGGAGAAGCCCATCTGGAAGCCGATGAGGCTGCCTCCGGTCTGCACCGCGGCGAAGAGGATGTTGACCACGATGCCCATGATGAGGCCCAGGGTGATCTCGCCTATGAGCATGAGCACGATGGACCAGATGTCCGCCGGGAACCGCAGGCCGGAAAAGCTCAGCGCCGGCCACACGGCGATGGCCAGGATCAGGCACAGCGCCGCCTTGAGCGGGACCGGGGTGACCTTGCCCCCGAAGAAGGGCATGACGAACAGCACGAGGCTGATGCGCATCAGGGTCAGCAGGAAGCTGAGGAAGTCGGCCGGATTGAAATTGAAGAGATTCATGGCGCGCAGCGAGCAAAAAGCAAGCCAGCGCGACTGCCCGAAGCAAAAAACACGCGGGCCGGAATGTATGCCAGGCACGCGGGGATCCGTGCATCCGCCAACGGTTCCGCACATGCGCCGCGGGCATGAGGGCGGGCGGAGCCGGGGCGGGCCGCCGAGGCTCGACTAGAGGCTGTTATGAACCGCCGCGAACAGAGTAGCGACTTTCTGCAGCATGAGGCAGGCAAAAGCTACGAAGTGCAGCCCAGCTACCGTTTGCGGCAACCGCTCGTAATCCCTGACCAAGCGGCG
>JAEYOJ010000128.1 GCA_023411815.1 Pseudomonadota bacterium
ATGCTGAACCTGACGCAGATGGCCGGCTGTCTCGGACAGCAGTCCGTCCGTGGTGAGCGAATCATGCGTGGCTACGAGGACAGAACGCTGCCGCACTTCCGGCGCAACGATCGTGGTGCTGAGGCGCACGGGTTCATCAGCAACAGTTACAAGAGCGGTCTCTCTCCCACCGAGTTCTTCTTCCACGCCATCGGTGGGCGTGAAGGTCTTGTGGACACTGCGGTCAGAACGTCGCAGAGTGGATACCTCCAGCGGCGGATGATCAACGCCCTGCAGGACCTCAAGGTGGCGTACGACGGCACCGTCCGGACGACGGGTGGTCGGATCATCCAGTTCCGCTACGGCGAGGACGGAACCGACCCTGGAAGGAGCAGCTACGGCGCCCCGGTGGACGTGAAGGGTATCATCGAGAGCGTGCTAAAGGAGGAGGTCAAATGAACAGCGATATGGAGCAGCGGATCGATTCCCTCGATCTGCCTTACCGGACGCGGGAAGACCTCAAAGTGAGTCTTGCGGATCAGGACGTCACCGAGGAGCAGTTCGAGCAGATCCTCGAGATGGTCTTTTCGGAGTACCAGAAGAGCCGGATCGAGCCCTGCGAGGCGGTCGGCGTCGTGGCGGCGCAGTCGATCGGCGAGCCCGGCACCCAGATGACGATGCGTACGTTCCACTACGCGGGTGTGGCCGAGATCAACGTTACCCTCGGTCTCCCCCGCCTGATCGAGATCATGGACGCCCGGCGCGAGCCGAGCACCCCCACGATGGCGGTCCACTTGCTGGACGACTGGGCGTTCAACCGCGACCGCGCCCGCGAGGTGAGCTGGCAGATCGAGGCCGCGCCGCTCCACGAGTTCGGGGACATCACCATCGACATGGAGAACATGCAGGTTCTCGTCATGCTGAACAAGGCGGTCTGCGATCGGCGCAAGATCTCGATCGACGAGATCCTTGAGACGGGGCCGAGAAAGATTCGCGAAAAGCGGCACTTCCGTGACTTTGACATCGAAGGAGACACGAAGGGCGCCTCGCTCACGTTCACCCCGAAGAACAGGGAGAGTTACCAGAACCTCTTCCAGCTCGCGGAGCACGTCAGGAACGTCATCGTCCAGGGTATCGACGATATCGAGCGGGTCGTCGTCAGAAAGGAGGGCGGAGAGTATATCCTTTATACTGAGGGCTCCAACCTAAAAGATGTCTTCGAAGTCGAAGGAGTCGATACCTCCCGCACCCGGAGCAACAACATCAGCGAGATCGCCGATGTGCTCGGTATCGAGGCCGGCCGGAATGCAATCATCCAGGAGGCCTTAAGCACCCTGAACGAACAGGGTATCGGCGTCGATGTCCGTCATATCATGCTCGTCGCGGATATGATGTGCATGGAGGGTGAGGTCAAGCAGATCGGCCGCCACGGTATCGCCGGTGAGAAAGAGAGTGTCCTTTCCCGGGCTGCATTCGAAGTGACGGTCAACCATCTGCTGGATGCTGCAATCGCGAACGAGGTGGACGAACTAAACGGCGTCACCGAGAACGTGATCGTGGGCCAGCCTATCCAGCTTGGCACCGGTGATGTGAAACTCATCGCAAAACCCATAAACCTGAAAATCTAGGAGAAATCATAATGGACTTTAATGCTTCACTACGCAAAGCCGTGAAGACTGGTACCGTGTTTCTGGGCCGAAACAAGACCCAGGAATCCATCAAAGAAGGTAAGGCCAAACTTGTTGTAGTGGCCAGGAACAGCCCGGAATCCGTTAAAAATCTCGTGAATGAGATCGATATCCCTGTCTACGTCTACGAAGGCTCGAGTGTCCAGCTCGGCAAAGCCTGCGGCATGCCGTACGTCGTCAGTGCGCTCGCCGTAGTCGAGCCAGGCGAATCCGATATCCTGAATGCTGCGAGAGTGTAGACGATGCCACAGGTCACGCTGACTGAGGAGTGCATGCGCCTCATCTCCCAGTTCGAGAGTCTTACCGGCGCAGGCAGCCGCGATTGCATCGTCGATAACCGCAACGAGCGGATCATCTTCGTGATCAATCCCGGCGACATGGGGCTCGCTATCGGCAAGAGCGGGTCGAGCATCAAGAAGGCATCCGACGTGATGGGGAAGCGCATCGAGGTCGTGGAGTACTCCGCAGACCCGGGCCAGTTCCTCCGGAACTGCTTCCTGCCTGCCCAGGTCACCGGTATCGACTTCGACACGAACGAGGAGGATCAGCAGATCGCCCTTATCGAGGTTCGGGACGAGGACCGGGGTCTTGCCATCGGCAAAGCGGGGAAGAATATCTTCAAGGCAAAAGTTCTCGCACAGCGCCAGCACGACATCGCCGATGTCCAGCTGATGCAGAACGAGACCGCCTGAACACCTTTTTCTTAAAGTAGTCCGGCAACGTCCCCGACGATGAGCGTCCCGGGGCGGCAGGTGTGATCCCCCGGCCAGTTCTCCCGGGGGCGATTTGTGGGGGAGGTTTCGAGCGCGCTCCTACCCGGAAATTATTTATACCGGTATGCGCTCCATGAGACTCCCATGAACGGAGTTCCCGCCCGGATAGTGAAGCCCGCGCCACCTGCGGCAGAACCGGCGAACCGCGTGCGTGGAGTTCACGTATACCCGGGGTGGTGTTGTTGAAGGGATTTTACTTCATTATCGGAGCTCTGGTGCTCTGTATCTGCATGACCGCCCTCCTCACGTTCGCTCTCGCCGGTTCCGATGAGAACGGCACCGCCGGCGCACCGGGCGAGAAGCCTGTCGCCAATAAAATGCCGGTCACGCCTGCGGAGAGCCCGGCGCCTGAAGAGACAGATGAGAAGACCGCCGCACAGAAGGAACCCGAGATGATAGCCGGAGAGACCGAGCCTCCAGCCGAAGAGGAGTTGGCGGAGACGACGCCGGCAACCTCCACACCTTCCCTGGCTACAACGACCCCGTCGGGTTTTACCGGGGAGACGGTTGAAACCGGCAACGAGACCGTCGATGCGGAGACGGAGGAGACACCGGTGGAAGAGCCGTCCCTGAATGCAACAAATACCACCGAATACGTCGACGACTCCGACGACGAGGAGGACGAGGAAGATACGAACCCGATACCGACTCTCGAGCGGTTTGCCCCACCGCGGCCGAGCGCGACGATGGCGAAAGCGCACTATTCCAGCGACCGCCCGCTGGTCCAGAGCGGTCACC
>JAEYOJ010000017.1 GCA_023411815.1 Pseudomonadota bacterium
GCTCCAGCAGGTCCCAGGCATGCTCGGAGAGCCGGTTGGGCAGCATGTCCAGCGAATCCAGCACGACGAGCACCAGGAAGGTGATCATGGTCAGGGGCCGCCAGTTGGATTGCAGCCAGCCCTTGCCGGCCGCCTCGGCCGCGATGGCCTTGGAGCGGGCGTCCATGAGCCCTGTCTCGTATTGCAGCATGCGCTCTGAAAGCTGCACTTCTAGCTGAAGCAAGGCGCGCTGGCCCTCCAGCCGCTCCTTGTCCGAGGTGAACTTGTCGATGACCTTGCTGATGGGCGAGATGAGGTCGCCCAGGAATCCGATGACGCTCATGGTGCCCTCAGGGTTTCACGAACTGGATGCCACGCCGCGCTAGGTCATGGTTGCGGCAGTCCACGTGCAGCCAGGACACGTCATCCTCGACGCAGGTGATGTGCTCGAAGGCCTCCAGCTCGGGATGGGCGCGGATGTCAGCGCGGATCTCGGTGGCCGTGGCCTGGGTTGGGATGAGGTCCAGGGCGCGGCCGAAGCGGTGCTGCGACAGAGCGGCTCCGACGGTGCAGTCCTGCGGCCGGTAGCCGCGAAACTGGTGCTGCCCGCCAAAAGACCAGGTGTTGCAGACGAGCTTGCCGTATCGCTGTCGCAGACGGTCGGCGGTGATCAGGATGCGGTCGTCGAGCAGCAAGGCGCAGCGGTCGAGCCGCCCGAGCAGCTCAAGCTCGCGGTAGGTGGATTCGGGCAGTAGTTCGGGCCAGGTGAAGTGGGTTGGGATGTAGGACATGTGCGCTCCTTGGTGAGCAGGAGATAGCTGGAGCGCGGGGGGATGAGGATGGCTGGATGCGTAATATGGACTGTAAAACTATCGTGCTTAGCGCAAATCGAAATTGATCTATCCTGCTAGCAGAGTTTTTCTCTACGGTTCAAAACACATATGCGCTCTCCAAGTATCTTCGCAAATCAAATCACATTGACCGTCTAGTCTATGGGCGATATCTCAGATAAACTGTTTTTCCAAACTTTACCGCGAGCAAAACCATGCCTCCCTATGCCCATTCTTCTCCTGTGTTGCCTCGCGAGCAGTGGCATGACCTGTACGAGCATTTGTATGCCGTGGCTGATATGGCCGCGCATTTCGCCACGCCGTTCGGCGGACAGGACTGGGCGCATGCTGCCGGCCTGCTGCACGATGTGGGCAAGGCCCAGGCGGCCTTCCAGGAGTACCTGCGGCTGAGCACCGAGGGCCACGCCAAGCGTGGGAGCGTGCCGCATGCCGTGCACGGAGCCTTGCTGGCCGCAGGAAAGCACAAGGTTCTGGGCAAGCTGCTGGCTTACTGCCTTGCCGGCCATCACGGGGGATTGCCGGACTGGGATGGTTTGGAGCGTCGTCTGCACAACGCCTCGGACCCGGGCGAGGCCGCCGCTATTGCGGTCTACAATCGGTTTCCGCAGGGCTTTCCGTTTCGGGAGATTACCGGGAACAAGACGGGCTTCGTGCTCTCGTTCTTCACGCGCATGGTCTTCTCCTGCTTGGTGGATGCAGACTGGCTGGACACCGAGGCCTTCATGGACCGGGAAAAAGCCGCTTGGCGCGGCGGATATCCGACGCTTTCCAAACTGTCCGAGCGGTTCTTCCCCCGGTTGGAGGACCTGACCGCCAGAGTCGACGACACGCCCGTGAACCGCATCCGCCGCGAGGTGCTGGATGCCTGCCTCGCGGCCGCCGAGCATGCTCCAGGGCTCTTTTCGCTCACCGTGCCCACGGGCGGCGGTAAGACGCTCTCCTCGCTGGCCTTCGCCCTGCGCCATGCCGAGAAGCACGGCCTCTCGCGCATCGTCTACGTCATCCCGTACATGTCGATCATCGAGCAAAACGCCGACATATTTCGCAAATTCTTGGGTGACGACGCCGTGGTCGAGCATCATAGCTCCGCCGATCCGGGCAACGACACGGAAGCGGAAAACATGGCGCTGCGCCGGGCGCGGCTGGCCAGCGAAAACTGGGATGCGCCGCTCATCGCCACCACGGCGGTGCAGTTCTTCGAATCCCTTTTCGCGGCCAAGCCATCGCGCTGCCGCAAGCTGCACAATCTAGCCGGCAGCGTGATCATACTGGACGAGGCCCAGATGCTGCCCCAACCGTTGCTCCTGCCTTGCCTCGCGGCCATTCGCGAGCTTGCCGCGCGCTACGGCTCAAGCGTCGTTCTGTGCACGGCCACCCAACCGGCCGTGGGCAAGCGCGACGACTTCCCCAAGGGCCTGGAACGGGTGCATGACATCATTTCCAATCCGGCCGCCTTGCATGCCCGGCTACGGCGCGTGCAAGTGGAGCACCTGGGCGCGCTGGACGACGAGGTCGTGGCCGAGCGGTTGCGCAAGCACCCGCAGGTGTTGTGCATCGTCAACACCCGCCGCCACGCCCGTGAGCTGTACGAGCGCCTGCAGGCGGCCGGAACCCAAGGCCTTGTGCACCTGAGCGCCAACATGACCGCCTCACACAGGAGCCGGGTCTTCGCAAAGATCAAGACCGCCCTGGCCGAGGGCCACCCCTGCCGCGTGGTCTCGACCCAGCTCGTAGAGGCTGGCGTGGATCTCGATTTTCCGGTGGTCTACCGCGCCGCCGCTGGCCTGGATTCCATTGCCCAGGCCGCCGGACGCTGCGACCGCGAGGGATTGCTGACGAACAGGGCCGGAGCGCCCGCCGGGCGGGTCTACGTGTTCACACCCGCGGACGGCCTGCCGCCGGGCCATTTCCGCATCACCGCCAATACCACCGCCGAAGTCCTACGCCAGGCCTACCCCGACCTACTCGCGCCCGAGGCCGTGGAGCGCTACTTCCGGCTGCTGTTCTGGCAGGCGGGCGAACGGCTCGATGACAAGAACGTCCTCAAGGATCTGGAGGCGGGCGCCGGCAAAGGCAACTTCCCCTTTCGCGAAATCGCCGATAAGTTTCGGCTGATCGAAAATGACATGTGCCCTGTCATCGTGGCCGACACTCCGGAGCTGGAGTCCCTGGTCCGCGACCTGGAATACGCCCCGTCTCCCGGTCGTATTCTTCGCAAGCTCCAGCGTTACACCGTGCAGCTGCATCAGCAGGCGTGGAACGCTCTTGTGGCTGCCGGAGCCGCCAGGCTGGTGCTGGATGGGCTGGCGTTGCTGGAGAATCTTGATTTGTACAGTGAGGAGCTGGGTTTGTGTCCCGAGGACCCCACATATCTGAGCATCGAGTCGAGCATCATCTGAAGGAGTTGCCATGGCATTCGGAATCACACTCAAGGTCTGGGGCGATTACGCCTGCTTTACGCGGCCGGAGATGAAGGTGGAACGCGTCTCCTATGACGTGATGACGCCGTCGGCCGCGCGGGGGGTGCTGGAGGCCATATACTGGAAGCCGGCCATCCGCTGGGTAGTGGATCGCATCACCGTGCTGCGGCCCATCCGCTTCGAAAACGTGCGGCGTAACGAGCTGGGGCATAAGCTGCCGCTCCAGAATGTCACCAGAGCCATGCGGGATGGCAAAAGCCCGGTGGAAACATTCATCGAGGACGATCGCCAGCAGCGCGCGGCCATGGTGCTACGCGACGTGGCCTATCTGATCGACGCGCACTTCGAGCCCACGGAGAAGTGGAACCCGGCGCACGAGAGCGAGGGTAAGCACCTGGACATCTTCAACCGCCGGGTGGAGCGCGGGCAATGCTTCCACCGGCCATACCTGGGCTGCCGCGAGTTCCCGGCCCACTTCGGCCCGGATGACGGCGAGCGATCAGCTGAAACCCTGGCCGGCGAACGCGACCTAGGCTGGATGCTGCACGATCTGGACTACGGCCAGGACATGGAGGCCCGCTTCTTCCGCGCCACCATGCAGGACGGAGTCATCACGGTCCCGAGCTTCAAGGAGGCCTGCGCATGATCCTGCAAGCGCTCTCCTCCTATTACGAGCGGCTGCGGAAGGACCCGGACGAGGACGTGCCCGAACCGGGGTTCAGCAAGGAGAAAATCCACTTCGAGCTGGTGCTCTCGCCCGACGGCAAGCTACGGCAGGTCAACAACATCCAGGTGCCGACTCCCAAGGGCAAGAAGCTGATTCCCAATATCATGTCGGTACCGGAGCCGGACAAGACTCGGCGAGGGTTGAACATTGCAGCCAACTTTGCGTGGGATAACACCGGCTATGCCCTAGGCGCTGACAGCCAGGACAAGCCGGAACGTCTGCGCGCCAAGTTCACGGCCTTCCTTACCCTGGCCCACGAGGTCGGCGACTCAGTGAATGACGTAGGCATGCGCGCCGTGCTGGCCTTCCTGGACGCATGGAATCCCGAGGATGCCCCACAGCTCGACCACTGGGACGAGCTGGCCGGACAGAACGTGGTCTTCCGCATAGATGGCGAGACGCAGCGCGTGCACGAGAGCACTGCCGTGAGAGCTGCCTGGCTGAGCCGACAAAACACTTCGGAAGCGGAGGGCGAGGCCATATGCCTTATCTCGGGCGAACGTGGTCCAGTGGCCCGACTGCATCCCCCCATTAAAGGCGTGTATGGTCAGAAGAATATAGGACCGTTGGTTGGGTTGAATGACAACGCGTATTGGTCCTATGGCAGGGAACAGAGCTTCAACGCCCCGACCTCGGAACGTGCTGCCTTCGCCTATGCCACGGCGTTGAACCATCTCCTCGCAGGCTCCCGGCAGAAGGTCCAGGTGGGAAACGCTACCGGCATTTTCTGGTCCGAGAAGCCGAGCCAAGCGGAAACGCTTTTTTCCGCGTTCCTCGATATAAAGGAAGAGTCGGAAGATGCTCACGACACGGATTTAATACAGCGATTACATGAGTTGCTGGAAGCCGTGCGTGACGGCAAGGAGCCCCCGCTGTGGGGCGACGAGCCCAAGACACCCTTCTACATCATGGGTCTGTCTCCCAACGCCGCCCGGCTGTCCGTGCGCTTCTGGCACGTCTCTACCGTGGCTGCGATGGCCGAACGCCTGGGCCAGCACTTCCTCGACTTGAAAATCGAAAAGGCCTTCCCGAAAAACCCGTCGTTCCCAAGCCTGTGGCAACTGCTCATTGAGATCGCGCCGCTGCGCAAGACCGAGAACATTCCATCGACTCTGGGCGGCGAGCTCATGCGCGCCGTCATCACGGGCTCGGCCTACCCGCAAAGCCTGCTGACCCGCGTCATCGGCCGAATCCGCGCCGAGCAGGACGTCAGCTATTTGAAGGCCGCGCTCATCAAGGCCTGCTTCAACCGCTCATCCCGGCTTGCCAACAAAAAGGAGGACGTCACCGTGGCCCTGGACCCCACCTGCGAGAATATCGGCTATCTGCTGGGGCGGCTGTTCGCCGTGCTTGAAAAGGCCCAGCAGGATGCGCTTCCCGGCATTAACGCTACAATTAAGGACCGCTTCTTCGGCGCGGCCTCGGCGACCCCGCGAGCTGTGTTCCCACGGCTTGTTCGGCTCGCCCAGCACCACATCTCCAAGGCCGAGTACGGCCATGTGGCGGACCGTCTGCTGGCCAAGGTCTCCGAGAAGATCGATGCCTGCGGCGTCGGCTTCCCCGCGCACCTGAACCTGGAGAACCAGGGCATGTTCGCCCTGGGTTACTACCACCAGCGCAACGACAACTACCGCAAGAACGAAGACAAGCTCGACCCCATCAAGGAGAACTAGCCATGCAGCCCATCCAGAACCGCTACGATTTCCTCTTCCTCTTCGACGTGGAGAACGGCAACCCCAATGGCGACCCGGACGCCGGCAACCTGCCGCGCCTGGACCCAGAGACCAGCAAAGGACTGGTGACCGACGTATGCCTGAAGCGCAAGATCAGGAATTACGTGGAGTTGACCAGGGGCAATGCCGCGCCATACGAGATATATGTGCGCGAGAAGGCCGTACTGACGCTCCAGCAGGAGCGCGCCCACAAGGACCTGGGCGATGTGGACAAGAAGGCCGACAAGACGGCCCAGGCCCGCGCCTGGATGTGCAAAAACTTCTTCGACGTGCGTGCCTTCGGCGCGGTAATGAGCCTCAAAGACTACAATTGCGGCCAGGTGCGTGGACCGGTGCAGCTCGCGTTCTCGCGTTCCATCGATCCCGTGGTGCCGCTGGATATCTCCATCACGCGCATGGCCGTTGCCACCGAGGCCGAGGCCGAGAAGCAAGGCGGCGACAACCGCACCATGGGCCGCAAGTCCATTGTGCCCTACGGCCTGTACCGCTGCCACGGCTTCGTCTCTGCTCCTCTGGCCGGGCAGACCGGCTTTGGCGAGGAAGACCTCAAACTGCTGTGGGAAGCGCTCCAGAACATGTTCGAGCACGACCGCTCGGCTGCCCGTGGCGAGATGGCAGCGCGCAAGCTTATCGTCTTCAAGCACGCCGACAAACTCGGCAAGGCCCCGGCGCACAAGCTGTTCGAGCTGGTCAAAGTCGAGCGTAACGGCGACGGTTCCCAGCCGCCGCGCTCTTTCGCGGACTACACGGTGACCATAGATGAATCCTCTTGCCCCAAAGATGTCGAAATCCTCGACCTCATTAAATAGGAGAGTGATATGAGCGTCAAAAAGGGCAACTTTGAGGTTTACATCAAGGTTAAGGGCAAAGATAAAAAGATAAAGGGGCATCTTTATCTTACGAGTGGAAATCTCTACTACACTCGCCCGAATGGAAAGCAGGATAAATGCTGCATTACATATCAGCAGCTGATTGATCTTCTTGAAGAGCATGCTGTGTTTGAATAGCTAGTGCAATTCAATATGTACTCCGAGGACGATCTCCTGCCCATCTCGGCCTTGCAGCACTATCTCTACTGCCCCAGGCAGTGCGCGCTCATCCATGTGGAGCGGGCCTGGGTCGAGAACGTGTTCACGGTCGAGGGGCGGCTGCTGCACGAGCGCGTGGACCGGCCGCAGAGCGAGTCGCGCGGCGGCGTGCGCGTGGCCTACGGGCTGTTGCTGCGTTCCATGCGCTTGGGACTCACTGGCAAGGCCGACGTGGTGGAGTTCCATACACCCGCGAACAAGGGGGACCGCAAGGTCCCCTTTCCCGTGGAATACAAACGTGGCAGGCCCAAGCAGAAGGATTGGGACCGCATCCAGCTTTGCGCCCAGGCCATGTGTCTGGAGGAAATGCTCGCCACCGACGTGCCCGAGGGCGCACTGTTTTACGGCAAGACGCGCAGGCGGGAGCAGGTCGCCTTTGACGAGGGGCTACGCGGATTAACCGCTGAGACGGCCCGCGCGCTCCACGAGCTTGTGACCTCGGGCGTCACTCCGCCGCCCGTGGCCGACGAGCGCTGCGCTGCCTGCTCCCTGTCCGGGCGCTGCCTGCCCAAAGCCGGAGCGGGCAAGGCTTCGGCGCGGGCCTACACGGTCCAGGCCATGAGGGAACCATGAAGCGACTGCTCAACACGCTCTTCGTGACCACCCAGGGCGCGTACCTGTCCAAGGACGGCGAAACCGTGGCCGTGTCCGTGGACGGCGAACGGCGGCTGCGCGTGCCCGTGCATACCCTGGACGGCCTGGTCTGTTTCGGCAACGTGCTGGCCAGTCCGTTCCTGCTTGGCATGTGCGCCGAGCGCGACGTGGCCGTGAGCTTTCTGTCCGAGAACGGCCGCTTCCTGGCCAGGGTCGTTGGTCCGGTTTCGGGCAACGTGCGTTTGCGGCGCGAGCAGTTCCGGCGGGCCGATGACTGCGGCGCGTGCCTGGAGATCGCCAGGGCCATGCTCGTCGGCAAGTTGTGCAACTGTCGCACGGTGCTGCGCCGCTCGGCCAGGGACCACCTGGAAACGGCCCCGGCCATGGAGACAGCGGCCGATGGCTTGACTGGGTTGCTGCGCCGGCTGGAGACCTCGGGCGACCTGGAGGCCATGCGCGGCGTGGAGGGCGATGCGGCACACCGCTACTTCGGGACCTTCGACCACATGATCCTTGCGGACAAGGAGGCCTTCCGCTTCGAAGGCCGCAACCGCCGGCCGCCACTAGATCGCATGAACTGCCTGCTGTCCTTCCTGTATACCCTGCTCGCGCACGATGTCCGCTCGGCGCTCGAATCCGTGGGCTTGGATTGCCAGGTGGGCTTCCTGCACCGTGACAGGCCGGGCAGGCCAGGGCTCGCGCTCGACCTTATGGAGGAATTCCGGCCGGTCATCGCCGACCGGCTGGCGCTGTCACTAGTCAACAAGCGACAGATCAAGGCCGGCGGCTTCAAGGTGTCCGAGTCAGGAGCCGTGACCATGGACGACGAGACGCGCAAGGCCGTGCTTGTGGCCTATCAGGAGCGCAAGCGCGAGGAAATCGTGCACCCGTTCCTCAAGGAGCGCATGGCCGTGGGCATGCTCTTCTTCGCTCAGGCCCTGCTCCTGGCCCGGCACCTGCGCGGGGACCTGGACGGCTATCCGCCGTTTATCTGGAGGTGAACCATGATGGTGCTTGTCAGCTACGACGTGGCAGTGAGCGAGGCCGGCGGTCAGGCCCGCCTGCGCAAGGTGGCCAGAACCTGCGAGAACTACGGCCAGCGGGTGCAGTTCTCGGTCTTCGAATGCCTCGTTGATCCTGCTGAATGGGCCGTGCTCAAGGCCAAGCTCGTGGACGCCATCAACCTCGAGCAGGACAGCTTGCGGTTCTATTACCTGGGGGCAAACTGGGAACGCCGGGTAGAGCACGTCGGAGCCAAGCCCGCAATTAACCCAGAAGGCCCGCTCGTGATATGATGCGCGAACCCCAAGCTCGCGGCAATTTCCCAGGAGATTCGCGGGCGAACCAATATTAATAATAACAGCAGATTAGATAGAGGATGTAAATTCACGTTATCTCTTTGCAATCACAACCGATTACTTTCGCGGGATCTCCTCCGAGAACCCACGAATA
>JAEYOJ010000104.1 GCA_023411815.1 Pseudomonadota bacterium
TCCCCGGACCCCACCCCTTCCTAAACTTTATGTGTCGCGGACGCCGCGCGCGGCGTTCGCGGTGCATTATCCGACCTCGCATGATACGTGAAATACGCCTGCCGTGAATCGGACTTGGGCCGCTACTCGGGGGGCTCGGGGGAAATGATTCCCCCGGCCGCCGGAGGCTGTCTCTAAAAAAATTGGCCCAGGAAGCGGACGTCGTTCTCGAAGAACATGCGCAGGTCCGTGACGCCGTACTTGAGCATGGCCACGCGCTCCACGCCCATGCCGAAGGCGAATCCCGTGTATTCCTCGGGATCGATGCCGGCGGAGGCGAAGACGTTGGGATCGACCATGCCGCAGCCCAGGATCTCGATCCAGCCCGTGGTCTTGCACACGCGGCAGGCTTCGTTCGCGCAGGTGCCGGAGCCCTTGCACATGAAGCAGGAGATATCCACCTCGGCGCTGGGCTCGGTGAAGGGGAAGAAGCTCGGCCTAAAGCGCACGCGCGTATCGGGACCGAACACGCGGCGCACGAAGGCGGTCAGCGTGCCGCGCAGGTCGGCCATGGACACCTTGTGGTCCACGAGCAGCCCTTCGATCTGGTGGAACATGGGCGTGTGCGTCAGGTCCGAGTCGCGACGGTAGACCTTGCCCGGCGCGATGACCGCCACGGGCGGCTTGCGCGTGAGCATGGAGCGCACCTGCAGGGGCGATGTGTGCGTGCGCAGCAGGACCTTGTCCCGGATGTACAGGGTGTCCTGCATGTCTCGGGCAGGGTGCTCGTCGGGGAAATTCAGGGCCGAGAAGTTGTAGAAGTCGGTCTCGATCTCCGGGCCCATGACCACGTCGTAGCCCAGGGCCTGCAGCGTCTCGCAGACCTCCTGCATGACCAGCGTGATGGGGTGCAGCGAACCCTGCCAGGGCGCGCGGCCCGGCACGCTGGGGTCGAAGGCGGCCAGCTCGGCCTGGGCCTTGGCCTGCTCCAGGGCGGTCTGCCGCTCGGCGAGCAGGGCGGTCAGGCGTTCCTTGACCGTATTGGCGGCCTTGCCCGCTGCAGGGCGCTCCTGCGGAGACAGCCCGGCCATGGCCGACATGGCCTGGGCCAGGCGGCCCTTGCGGCCCAGGTACTCGACGCGTGCCGATTCCAGGTCCTGAAGCGAGGAAACCTGGCCCAGGGCGCTTTCGCACGCCTGGACCAGGTTCTCGAGATCTTGGATCAGCGATTGCGAATCGCCGGACATGCTACGCGACCTTTGATTTGGCCAGTTCGACGAGCTTGGCGAAGCTGTCCTTCTCGCGCACGGCCATCTCGGCCAGCATCTTGCGGTTGATGCTGACGCCGGCCTTGGTGAGGCCGTCGATGAGGCGGCTGTAGGACAGGCCGTACTGGCGGGCGCCGGCGCCGATGCGCTGGATCCACAGCTTGCGGAATTCGCGCTTCTTCTGCTTGCGGTCGCGGAAAGCGTATGCGAGGGCGCGCTCGACGGATTCGCGCGCCACGCGATAGAGGCGATGGCGGGCGCCGCGGTGGCCCTTGGCGAGCTTCAGGTACTTCTTGTGACGGCGATGGGAGGCGAGGCCTCTCTTGACACGCATTTTAGTTCCTCCTCGGGTCTGGCCGTGGGCCTGGGCGATACCTCATGCGCCATGCATGAACGCCCGGCCGTAGGCAGCGTGCTTCGTGGATCTCTGAGATCGACTAAGCGGTTTGTGGTGTGTCCTGACGGCGGCTTAGAGGTAAGGCAGGAGCTGACGCACCTGGCCCTCGTTGGCCTTGTCCACCAGGGCTGAGCCGCGCAGCTGGCGCTTGCGCTTGGGGCTCATCTTGGTCAGGATGTGCCGCTTGTTCTGCTGGCGGCGCTTGATCTTGCCGGAGCCGGTCTTGGCGAACCGCTTGGCGGCGCTCCGGTTGGTCTTGAGCTTGGGCATGATGTCCTCCTCGGGAGTATCTCGAAAGGCATGCACCGGGCGCGCAAGGTATTCCCGCGACCGGTGCTTGGCGTCCGAACGAATCTGCTTATACTTTCTTGGGCAGGGGCACAAGCATCATGTTCATGGTGCGGCCCTCGAACTGGGGCTCCTGCTCCACCTTGGCGATATCCTTAAGGTCGTCGGCGACGCGCTTGAGGATGACCGCTCCACGATCCTTGTGCACGACTTCCCGTCCGCGGAAGAAGATAACCGCCTTGCAACGGTCGCCCGCTTCGATGAAGCGCTTAATGTGCTTCAGCTTTGTCTGGTAATCATGCTCATCGGTCTTGGGCCGGAACTTGATCTCCTTGATCTGGACCTGGCTGGACTTCTTCCGAGCGCCCTGCGTCTTCTTCTGCTGCTCGTACTTGTACTTGCCGTAGTCCATGATCCTACAGACGGGCGGTTCCGAGTTGGGAGCCACCTCGACCAGATCAAGCCCCTGTTCCTGGGCCATACGCAGGGCGTCCAGCGTGGCCATGACCCCGAGTTGACTGCCGTCGTCAGCAATGACCCGGACGTCGCGCGCGCGAATCTGTCTATTGACCCGAGTCTGTGGCTGCTGCTGCATAGGTGAAGCTATAGCGCATTCCTCCGCGTTTGAAAGGTTCCATGCCCTCTTCGTGTATCATCGCGGCGACCTCCGCGGGAGTCTTGGTCCCCAGGTTCTCGCCGGAGCGGGTCCGCACGTTGACCACCCCGGCCTCGACTTCCTTGTCGCCGACCACGAGCATGTAGGGTATCTTATCAAGCTGGGCTTCGCGAATCTTGTAGCCCAGCTTCTCGTTACGCAAATCGGCCTCGGCCCGGATGCCCTGCTGGCGCAGCGCGTCAAGGACCGTGCTGGCGTACTCGGCCTGCGCGTCAGTGACGTTCAGTATCCTGGCCTGCTCCGGCGCCAGCCAGACCGGGAAAGCCCCCGCGAAGTGCTCGGTGAGTACGCCGATGAATCGTTCCAGGGATCCCAGGATGACCCGGTGCACCATCACCGGACGATGGCGCTCGCCGTCCTGGCCGACGTAGGCGAGATCAAAGCGCTCGGGCAGGGTGAAATCGCACTGTATGGTCGCGCACTGCCAGCGTCGATCTAAAGCATCTTTTATAATGATGTCAATCTTCGGGCCGTAGAATGCGCCATCGCCTTCGTTTATGCCATATTTGAGACCCGCTTTGTCCAGGGCCTTCATAAGCGCGCTGGTCGCGCGCTCCCAGTCCGCGTCGGAGCCGATGGACTTTTCCGGCCTGGTGCTGATCTCGGGCTCGAAGTCGAAGCCGAAGATGTTCATGACGTCGCGCACGAAGTTCACCACGCCGATGATCTCGTCCTCGAGTTGGTCGGGCCGGCAGATGATGTGCGCGTCGTCCTGCGTGAACTGACGCACGCGCAGCAGCCCGTGCAGCACGCCCGACTTCTCGTGGCGGTGCACCACGCCCAGCTCGAACAGGCGCAGGGGCAGGTCGCGGTAGCTGCGCACCTTGGATTTATAGATGAGCATGTGCGACAGGCAGTTCATGGGCTTCACGCCGTAGGCCTGCTCGTCGATCTCCGTGAAGTACATGTTCTGGCGATAGTGCTCGTAGTGTCCCGAACGCTCCCACAGCTCGCGCTTGAGCAGCTGCGGCCCCTGCACGATGTTGTAGCCGCGGCGCAGGTGCTCCTTGCGCTCGAAATCCTCGATGATGGTGCGGATGAGCGCGCCCTTGGGATGCCAGATGACCATGCCCGCGCCGGCCTCGTCGCAGAAGCTGAACAGGTCGAGCTGCGTGCCGAGCTTGCGGTGGTCGCGCTTCTTGGCTTCCTCCAGGCGCTCCAGGTGCTTCTTGAGCTCCTTGGGATTGGCGAAGGCCGTGCCGTAGATGCGCTGGAGCTGCTGGCGCTTCTCGTCGCCGCGCCAGTACGCGCCGGCCACGCTCATGAGCTTGAAGGCCTTGATGCGCCCGCTGGAGGGCACGTGGGGGCCGCGGCACAGGTCAACGAACGCACCGTTGGTGTAGAGGGACACCGTGTCCGCGCCCAGGTCCTCGATGATCTCGATCTTGTAGGGCTCGTTCATGGACGAGAACAGGGACTTGGCCTCGTCGGCGGGCAGCACGCGGCACTCGAAGGGTTGGTCCTTGCCGGCCAGGCGCAGCATCTCCTGCTCGATCTTCTCCAGGTCCTCGGGCGTGAAGGTGCGCTCGAACTCGAAGTCGTAGTAGAAGCCGCTCTCGATGGCCGGACCGATGGTCACCTTGGCCGTGGGGAACAGCTTCTTGACCGCCTCGGCCATGAGGTGCGCGGCCGAGTGGCGGATGATGATCAGGCCCTCGGGGGAATCCTCGAAGACGGGCTCCAGGGCCGCGCAGTCGGTGGGCACGGTCCGCGAAAGATCGAGCGTCTGGCCGTTGCACTTGGCGGCCAGGACTTCCTTGAGCTTCTTCTTGCTCACAACCTGGGACAGCGCCTCCCCGACGCTCGCCCCGGACTGAACCTCTATCTGCTGACCAGCTACTTCGATCTGCACGGCAACCGCCCCCTTGCAGCAACAAATAAAAAACAAGGGAGGCCCTCAAGCCTCCCTTCGTTGACAGATATGGTAGGCACGAGGAGATTTGAACTCCTGACCCCTTGCGTGTCAAGCAAGTGCTCTCCCCCTGAGCTACGCGCCTTCATCAGCTCAATGCAGAGGCGTTGTTTATATCCCAGCCCTTGAGCTGTCAAGGGCAATCCAGATTTTCGGCAAATATCTTCGGCGGCAGGGCCTATATGTGCGTAAAGGGCCGCCGGGGCTATGGGCGAGGCGCTGACTTTATGATATATATTCCGGAAAGTTCCGCCACCGGAGGCAGGGCCCCTGGCGGAAACCGACGCGTAGGAGCAGTCACGATCCTCTGCACGTCAGCCGGAATGGAGGCCGCAGCATGGCAGCGATCAGTATCAATGATGCCGTCGAACAGATCCTGGCCGTCATCAGGGAAGCCTTTGAAGGTGTCGACCGTTGGAGCTACTTTCTCGACCACGGTCCCCAGTTCGGCCTGTTGGGCACGCTGCGCAGCCTGGACGCCGCCACTGCGTCGCGCCTGAGCGGCGGCAAGTCCGGCGTCTACGGAGCCGCGGGCTCGGGTCCCGGCCAGGCGTCCATCGCCGCGCACGCCCAGCACGTCGTGTTCGGGCTCGAGGTCTTCGCCAACTGGATCAAGGGCGTCCGCGCCAACTACGACTGGGACCTGAGTTGGGCCGTGTCCGATGTGGACGAAGCCGCCTGGGCCGCCCTGCTGAACCGCCTGCAGGTCGGCTACGCGGATCTCAGACAGGCCATCGAGGAGCACGGGACACGCAGCGTCGAGTCCTTGGGCGGCGGTATCGGAGCCATCGCCCATGTGGCCTACCATCTGGGTCGGATTCAGGAAAAGCTGGATGCAATGGGCTAGGCCGATGCCTTGGGCCGGGGAAGGCAGGCCTTCCTGGCCCAGGGCCCGACGTATCGCCATCAAGTTTGCCCCGGACGCGCAGCCATGCTCCGGCAGCGATTCGAGGAAGGCCCGTACCGCATGCGCCAAGGAGGTCGCCAATGGGTTCGCTGAGCATGAAGGATGCCCTTGAGCGGCTGCTTTTCGTTTTCAAGGAGGCTCTTGAGGGCAACGACCCGGCGAATTTCTTTCTCGACAACGGCTCACGCTTCAGCCTGCTGGGTACGCTGCGCGGCCTGAACGCGGCGCAGGCCTCGCAACAGAGCGGAGGCAAGTCGGAAATCCATGGAGCCACGGCCAGCGGCCCGATGCAGGCCTCCATCGCGGCTCATGTCCACCACGTGGTTTTCGGGCAGGAGATGCTCGTCGGCTGGATACAGGGCGAGCGCAAGGAGATCGAATGGGACCGGGGCTGGGCTGTTTCGGCCGTCAACGACGCGGAATGGGCCGCGCTGCTGGAGCGCCTGGAGCGCAGCTACGTGGATTTGAGGGGAGTCATCGAACGGCACGGAGCGGACAATATCGACTCCCTGGACGGCGTGCTGAGCGCCGTCAGCCATGCGGCCTACCATCTGGGGCGGATTCAGGAAAAGCTGGATGGGATGGGCTAGGGAGCGAAGCGGGACGCTCCATTTACGGAACGAAGCCAATTAACCACTTAGACCGACGGCCCCAAGGGCTCCCAGGCAATCGCCCTTGCCCCTTCCGCCTCTCCGCCAATCCCGCGTTTCCCGCGTGTCTCACTCCGGCAGCGGCACGTTGAGAATGCGCCTGGGCAGCCCCTCATCCACTTGCATCCGCAGGGCCTGAGCTTCCTGCCCGGAAAGGCCCGCGCCCAGTTGTTCCAATCGCGCCGGGCCGTCCTGCCGGCAGTAGAAGGGGCCGACGACGTAGCTCAGGGGCCTGGTGCGCATGGTGCGCTCCGTGGCCGTCAGGTAGCAGCTCACGCGCTGGGCCGCGTAGGCGTCGGCGTAGGCCGGGCCGGTGCGGCCCAGCTCCTCGTTGCAGCGGGAGCGGAAGTAGTAGGACCTGGCCAGCTCGTGGTCGTTGCCCGGAGATTCGATGGCGGCTGTGTAGCCTTCCACGGCCTCGGCGCAGCGGCCCGCCTCTCTGTTCCGTTCGGCCGACTCATAGGCGTTCATTCCCGCGCAGGACAAAGCGAACACGGAGAAGAGTCCTGCAGCCAGCGTGCAAACGGTCATCGTGCGCATGGTCAGTGTCCTCCTGTCGTGAGGGGCCTGCCGCAACGGAATTCGGCCATGCTCCCATACCTAGGGCAAATGGCGGCTATGCGCAATGATGGTGGGGCGAACCGAAGGGCGGTTGCCGATGGAGATGCCGCCCGCGCGCCTACTTCCAGCCCATGGGCTCGTAGCCCTTCTCGCGCAGGCAGCGGTCCACATAATTGCGATAGACCGGCTCCGGCCCTCGGCTGAACATGCCGCTGAACAGGCCGCCCACCGCGCCTGCGGCCGCGCCTGCGGCGGCTCCGCGCCCCGGGCTGCCGAAGATGGCCCCGCCCGCCGCGCCGCCAGCGGCTCCGACGCCCGCGCCCACGGCGGTGCGCTTGGCCGTGTCGCCTGCCTCGCTCTCCTTGCCGGCGTACTGCTCGGCAAGTTGGGAGCATTCGTCGATGTCGGCCTGGGCCTGCTGCTGACCGACCGACTGGAGCTTCTGGTTGGGATAGAGCTGCGGTTTCTTGGAACCGCAGGCCGACAGGGCCAGCATGGCGGCCAAGAGAATGGCGATATTGCGGAGCATGGCGGCTTCTCCTTTGGCGAACCCATTGCCATGGCGGGCGGCATACCCGTCCATGCGGCAGGACATGCTAGTCTGTAGGCCGGTTGAGGCGGTCTGGCAACCCGTAAGGGCAGATCCAGGAGACGCTTGCGCAGACGAGTCCGGGGAAGCAAATGCGTGAATTGCGCTGGCCCGTGAAGTTCCCGCGCGGAGGCAGGCCCTTGCGGGGCAATGCGGGGAGGCCGAGCCGCGAGAGGCAGGGCTCTCCCCGGTTTCCGGGCGGATGCCTCAGCTTCCCACCAGCCTCCAGGCACCGTTTTCGTCGCGGCAGGCCGTGGCCGTGACCGGCTCGCCCGAGCCGTCCGCGGGCTGTATGCGCACGTCGCGGCAGGGCTGGTTGTCCTGGGTGTAGGTCCGGGTGGGAGTGGCCTGGTACTGGTTGCCCGTGTCGGGATTGGTCCAGGTGTTCGACTGGCCTTGGGGATTTTCCTCAAGCGTGTCGTAGAGCTGGCGCTTGTCGTATTCTTCCCAGCCTCGGCCGGCCAGATAGCCGAGCCCGGCTCCGATGAGGCCTCCCCACAGCGCGCCGGTAGTGCCGCTGGTGGCTCCGCCGATGACAGCGCCGCCCGCGCCGCCCAGTACCGCGCCCTGCTGTCCCTTGGAGCCGGGCAGATCGCTGCAGGCCATGAGGCCGGACAGGATGACGAGCAGGCCCGAGGCTAAGATGCGTCTGCAGTTCCAGCGGGTCGCGTGTTCTCGCATGGTGTGCTCCTGTGTCTGAGTTGAGCCGGATCGGGGCCTGCGCCCCGTCAACGCCTACTGTTTCAGGATACAATGCCGCGAGCCCGCGAAGCCATGAGAGATACGGCCCTGAGCCTTAACCGGAGGCCGGATCAAGATCGTAAGGCCGTGGCGACCCGGCGATGAACCGCATGGCCCGGGCAACCGCCGGGGCATTTGCATGAGACGACCGGGATGGTCCAGGCCCAGTGGACGGGTTGGGTTCTGCAAGTCAAAAAGACAAATGAACCGATCAGGAGGGCGGGCCTGCGGCCCTGGGCGGATGGGAATCCGAGAGGGTGAGGCCCGGCCCATGAGGATCGGGCTAAGGCTTGAACTTGTCGCTCAAGTAGGCCTCGGCCTTGTCCGGGTCCAGGATGCGGGCGTAGGCCGCGGCCATGTCTGGAATGCCGGCGCGGTACTCGGCCTTCTCCTCCTCGCGCACGGCCAAGACATGGCGGCCGTTGGAGTCAATGCCCAGGTAGAGGCTGCGACGTACGACGTTGGTCTCCTCGGTGTAGATCTTCATGCCTGTCGGCGTGAAGAACGGGGCCGCGAAATCAACCTCGTCCTCCCCCCACTGGTAAGCGATCTCGTCCTGCTTTTCGGGGAGACAGCCTTGAAACTTGGATTTCCAGGAGCAGCGGTCGAAGAGTTCCTTGAGCGTCGGCATGGTAATCTCCGGAGTTGCAAGTTTGCCGGAATGTTAGCCCATGCTGGAGTAGGGGGCAAGGTCACGGATGGAAGGACGGCGGGCGGTCAATTTAACGCTTGAAGCTCCCGGCCTCCAGGCAGACCTCGACCACGATCTCGCCTTCGGACGTGTTGAAGGGAATGGCCAGGATGGGGCCGGTGGCCTTGTGGTTTATGATGTGCTCCTTGCCGGCGATGATTTCGGGAATGGCCGCGTCAAAGTGATGACCCATGTCGGACAATACGCGCCGGCCCTGGCCCGAGATGATGTTGGTCATCTCGCCCACCAGGTCGCGCACGTCGGTGTCGATTTCCTTCTTGGGTTCGCCGGTCAGGCCCTGTACGGCGGCCAGGGCCACGCCTTCGCTCAGGGTCAGGGCGATTGAACCCTTGAGTTTGCCCTTGATGGCGATGAGGCCGGATATGTCGCCGCGAGGCGCGCCCTTTTCCTTGACGAAAGGCTTGCCGGGCGTGAGATTCATGTTCGCCAGCTTGAGAAACGTATCCATCACCGCCTGGAGGAACGGGTTGATGAAGTTCACATCATAGCGGATGGCCATTACCTATCCTGCCGTGGCGCGGTATCGGACACTAAATATTTGTCTTTGGCTTTTTGCAAAATCTACGCGAACAAAAGGAGGTTAGCAACGCCTGTACCAACGTATCGGCCACTTTTGGCGCCACACAAGACATGAGTGCCGTCGAACCACGAAAAAATGCAGGCGGGCTACTTCTCCCACAAGGAAGTGTATGCGAATCGCCTGACATCCACCAGCCCCTTGTCAGTGAGCTTCAGCTCGGGAATTACAGGCAGCGCGAGGAAACTCAAGGCTGCGAAAGGACTTGCCAGGTCAAGGCCGAGTTCGGCCAGGGCGCGGTTTACTTCTGCCTCGCCAGCGGCGACGTCCTGCGCCGGCGAATCACTCATGAGCCCGGCGACGGGTAGGGCCAGACGGGCCAGGATGCGGCCCCGGTCGGCCACGGCCAGTCCTCCGCCCATGTCGCGAACCTCGCGCGCGGCCGTGAGCATGTCCGCGTCGTCCGCACCGGCCACGATGAGGTTATGCGAATCGTGGGCCACGCTGCAGGCCATGGCCCCGCGCCCGAGACCCAGGCCGGTGACGAAGCCCAGGCCCACGTTGCCCGTGGCGCGGTGGCGCTCGAATACGGCCAGCTTGGCCAAGTCTCGGTCAGGGTCGGCCACGGCCAAACCGTCTTCGATTCGCGGCTCCATGCGCAGATCCTGCGTCACGATCTGGCCGGGCTGCACGCCGATGACCCGAAGCCGACCGGGACCGGCGGGTATGCGCAGGGCGCTCTCGTCCAGATTTTTGACGCGCATGGTGCTGCCGGGTGCGGCGTCGCGCGGTGAAAAGTCCAGTTCGCGCACGTCGCGGCCACCCAGACGGCAGGAATGGATGCGGAATGACTCCAGATCGTCCAGCAGCGTGAAGTCGGCGCGGAAGCCCGGGGCCAGCGCCCCGTGGCCCAGCCTGTCCAGGCCGAAGTGGCGCGCGGTGTTGATG
>JAEYOJ010000152.1 GCA_023411815.1 Pseudomonadota bacterium
GAGCAAAACATGGCGTCCTTGGCAGCCGGGCTGGCACTGACAGGGAAAACTGCGGTTATCAATTCCTTTGCGGTATTCGCCACCGGCCGGGCCTATGATCAGATTCGCTCCTCTATATGCGTCCCGAACCTGAATGTCAAAATCGACGGTTCCTCCGCCGGACTTTCGGATTATGGCGATGGCAAGACCCACCAGTCTGTGGATGATATCGCCTTGATGCGTGTACTGCCCCACATGACTGTGCTTTCCCCGGTAGACGCGGAGGAAACCCGACAGATGGTCAAGGCAATGTGCGCGCATAAGGGGCCTTGTTATATCCGCATCAACCGCGGTGATTTGCCGGTCTATACGGATCCTGAGCAGGAATACCATATCGGAAAGATGAACCAGATCCGCGACGGCAAAGATGTAGTGGTATTTGCTTCAGGCATCATGGTATCCCAAGCGATGAAAGCGGCAGAGCTGATGGAAAAGGAAGGCGTTGCCGTGCGGGTAGTAAACGTAAGCACCATCAAGCCTTTGGATGTGGAGGCGCTCAAGCGTTACTGCCAAGGCGTAAAGGGTGTTGTAACGGCAGAAGAGCATAGTATTTACGGCGGCCTTGGCTCAGCCGTATGCGAGGCGCTATCAACCGACAGGCTCCCCATTGAGTTAATTGGAATAAACGATTCCTTCGGTCGTTCCGCCGAAAATTACGATCTGCTGCTCAAGCATTATCATCTCATGCCGGAAGATGTCGCAGAAAAGATAAGAAGGATTTTGCAGGTTTAACAGCTTGGAAGCTTGCTGTTTCAATCCGCAATAATGGAATATATGGAATTGTCGCTGGTGAAATCGGATAATGTGCTTTTATCAGACAAGGCAGCCGAACGGGTTATCCAATATATTCAAGAAAACCGGATGCAGAAGGGCGATCGGCTTCCTAACGAGAAAAATCTCATGGGGCAGCTGAATGTGAGCCGTACTACCGTCCGGGAGGCCATGCGCTCCTTGAGTTCCCGGGGCATCGTGGTGATTAGGCAGGGGAGCGGGACTTACATCGCCAACCTCCCCGGGGTGGCAGAAGATCCACTGGGGCTGCAGTTCAAGTACGATAAGAAACGGGTTCTCATGGATCTATGGGAATTACGGTTTATTATGGAACCTCAAATTGCATCAATCTGCGCAGAGCGGGCCAGCAAAGAGGACGCGGATGCGATACGCTGTTTAGCGGACGAGGTGTCGGACTGTATCAGATCAGGTGTCAGCCATATCAAGCCGGATGTGGCATTCCATTGCAAGATAGCAGAGAGTACAGGCAACGATATCCTGAATGTGTTCTTTCCAGAGATTGTCAAAGGCATCCGTCTTTTCACTACGCTTCTTGGAAGTATGATCATCAATGACATCGTCATCGATCATGAAAACATTGCCCAGGCTATCGTCAGCGGCGATGCGCAAGGCGCTTATGACGCTATGCGAATTCATTTACAAAGAAACAAAGATGCGCTAGAGCATTGTATCAAACAATACAATGATGAGTCGGAAGATTAGTAAGAAAGCGAGGATGATACTGCTATGAAAATCGGTTTTATCGGGCTGGGCATTATGGGTAAGCCCATGGCAAAGAACCTGATCAAGGCGGGGTATGAGTTAAAAGTATTCGACATTGTAACAGCGGCGGTGGACGAGGTTGTTGCGGTCGGCGCCAAGCGGGGGGAAAACAACGCGGATGTGGCCAGGGACTGCGATATCGTAATCACCATGCTGCCCAACTCCCCCCATGTGAAAACCGCATTACTGGGTGAAAACGGCGTGCTCGAGGGGGCAAATCCCGGTACCATTCTGGTGGATATGAGTTCCATTAACCCCATTGCTTCCAAGGAACTTTGCGCCGAAGCGGAAAAGAAAGGTTGCTTCATGCTGGATGCACCTGTATCCGGCGGCGAACCCAAAGCTATCGACGGCACTTTGGCCATCATGGTGGGCGGCAAGCAGGAGATATTCGATAAGGTAAAGGATATTCTGGGCGTTATGGGCGCTTCGGTGACCCTGTGCGGCAGCATTGGCGCGGGCAATACGACAAAGCTCGCCAACCAGATCATCGTGGCGGCCAACATTGCCGCCGTGGGTGAGGCACTGGTGCTGGGTAAGAAAGCCGGCGTGGAACCGGAGGCCATTTATAAAGCCATCCGCGGCGGATTGGCCGGCAGCACTGTGATGGACGCGAAGGCGCCCATGATGATGGATGGCAACTTCAAGCCGGGCTTCCGTATTAACCTGCATATCAAGGATTTGAATAACGCTATAGATACCGGGCACGACGTTGGCGCGCCCCTGCCCCTTACTGCCGCCGTTATGGAAATGATGCAGTGGCTCAAGGCTTCCGGGTATGAGACAGAGGATCATAGTTCACTGGTACGATACTACGAATACCTGTCCAAGACCGACGTCAGAAGATAACATAGCGGTTGTACGTAATAGACTCAACAGATGGGGGGGACAGCAGTGAAAGCGGTATATTACGTTGGTGACGACCACATGGAGATGCGTGATATCCCGGTTCCGGCGCCCAAAGCGGACGAATACCTGATTAAGATCGAAGCCTGCGGTGTTTGCGGGTCGGATGTGGAAGGCTATTTGGGCAAGACGGGCCGGCGGGTAGCGCCTATGATTATGGGGCATGA
>JAEYOJ010000155.1 GCA_023411815.1 Pseudomonadota bacterium
CGGAGTCGGAGTGCCGGGTATGGAAGTGAAGGTCCGCCGGGAGCAGCCCGAGACGCCGGATCTCTTCAGGCAGGGGTTTCTGAAATACGATGTCTTTATAGTACTGCATGGGGTTTCTGTCTGATCATCGGTAGGTGTCCCGGGATGAAAAAGGGTTGCCTCTTCTCCGGGAACGGGCCGGACCGGCACCTATCTCATCTCCGGTTCGGCGGGTATCGGCTCCCGCAGCCAGCCGATGGCGGCGTCCAGATGGCCTTCGGTGAAATAGCGGACGTCGATACCCGTAAAGCCCGTGAAGAGTCCCGGCAGGTGGTTCATCCACTCTTCCCACTTCTCCCCGCCGACGATCGCGATCCGGTCGACCTTCTCCATCCCCGACCAGTCCTTGAGCCTCTCCCAGTAGCCGTGCGGCTTCCAGCCGTGGAAGTTCACGATATGAAAAAGTATCCGGAGAACCGTGTGGCTTCGCTCCGCTTCCTCGAGCGCCGGGATCAGTGTCCCGTCGTAATCTCCGGCCGTCATCTCGCCGTCGAACCGGAACCCGACGACGTTTCCCGCACCTGTTGCCATCCCTTCGAGCATGGCGCCCCCTCTCCGGGGCGGATCAGAAAAAGGTTCCGGCCGTCATTCGGCCCGGGGCTCTTTCGGGATCACCAGTCTGCCGGTGATCTCCTCTTTCGAGAACCGTGAGAGGTAACGGTTCCCGGCGAGTGCGACGACGATCGCGCCGATGAGGACGAAGATCATATCGAGCATGGTGTCGTCGAGCCCGTGCTGGAGGTTCGTCCCGAGGAAGGTGTCGAAGAGCCATTCGTAGATCTCCCAGAACCCTTCCATTGCCATCGCGGCGATGACGACGAACCCGACGATCATCCACCGGGAGAGGTTCAACCTGCTGAACCGGTCGAGCAGCAGGACGATGACGAAAGCGAGCACCGAGACGGTTATCCCGGAGATGAGGTGGGCGATCTTGTCGTAGTAGGGGTAGTAGAGCATGTAGAACCCCCGGATCTCGCCGGCGATGTGGAGGTAGAGCGAGAGAACGATGAGGAGGTTGACCTGCCAGGGGAGCGTGATGTTCCACCTGTGGGTGACGACGGCGGGAACCAGGGTCAGGCAGAACGCGACGACGCCGCCGAAGACCTGCGAGTATTCGCCGAGCGAGAGCGCGAGGAGGACGTTCGCGGCGATGAGGAACTGGAAGAGGTAGGCGAGGTAGAGCCCGGCTGGTCTCTTCATGGATCACGGGTTGGTCGTCGTCTCGTAAACATCTTGTGCCGCCGCTACCCCTCCCGGTCTCCGTTGCCCATCATCTCCCCGATCCACCGGGTCTCTTCCCAGCTCTCGAGGAAGAGTTTCACCGCGATCGTCAGCGGTATGGCGAGGAAGATCCCGACCGCACCGAGGATGAAACCCCAGAAGATGACGGAGAAGAGGACGACGAACGGGGAGAGGTTGAGTTCCCGCCCGGCCATCCGGGGGAGGACGAGGTTTTCTGCAGCGGCGTCGATGAGGGCGACGGCAGCGATGACGGCAACGGCTCCGGCCGGCCCGAACTCGATGAAAGCAAGGAGGGTGGGCGGGATCGCGGCCACGACGAGGCCTATGTAGGGGACGTAACTCAGGACGAAGGCGATGAACCCCCAGAGCACCGCGAAGTCGACCCCGAGGAGGGTGAGAAAGAGTCCGGTACCGACGCCGGTGATCAGGTTCACCTTCGTCCTGACCACCACGTAGTCGATCAGGATCTTGCCCGATTGGGATAGGTGCCGGTAGGGGGCGCTCTCCGATCCCAGGTGGCGCGCGAGAACGGCCGCAAGACGGGGTGCCTCCAGGAGAAGGAACCCGATTCCGACGAAGACGAGGAAGGCATCGACGGCGATGTTCCCGATCTGCCGGGCAAGTTCGGTCGCCTGCTGGAGGATGAACCCCTGGTCGATGTAGTCCCATATCGTGAACCTGCCGATATCTATGCCGTAATCGGCGAGGACGGCAGCATGGGCTTCGAGACTCGCCTGATACTGCGGAAGAGTTCGGATAAACCCGGTAAAGGCCGCACCGAGGAAGATGATCATTCCGGCGAAGATCCCGATCAGCCCCGCGACCACCGTTGCGGCGGCGAGGAGCGGGGGAACTCTCCGCCGGGTCAACCATTTCATGGCGGGGGCAGTGATCATGGCGAAGAAGGCGGCGACGAGGAGCGGGCCGAGGATCGGTGTGGCCACCCGTATCCCCGCGAGCACGATGACGACCGCCGCCCCGACGATCGCGATCCGGGCAGGGGGAGGGAGGTTCCCGGCGATGTTCACAGGAACGGTATGGGCGCTCCACAGAGAAAGAGTTTTCCGGCGGGGTTATCACGTTCCGGCCTTCGCCGCCCGGATAGCGGCCCGAAGCGACTCGCCGATGACCGGTGTCGCGGGGAAGATGTTCCCGGGGCCGATGGCCTCGACGACGCCCCCCTCTTCAAGTCCTGCAAGGAGCCGGGGATTGACTTCGGCGAGGATGAGCCGGTTCCCACCGGCCGTGACCTTCCGGGCGTAGCGTGTCAGCATCCGAAAGAGCCCGGTTCCTGCCTCGACCCTTCGGGGGAGGGCAAGGATGACGACGGCGCTCTCTGCCCCTCCCGGGGACGGGAGCGACCGCTCGATGGCACGGAGGGTGGCGAAGTAGACACTCCCGGAGACCGAGAGGACGGTGATGCTGTCGTCCAAAAGTCGTTCGGGCGCCGGTTCTTCCCGGAACATCCCCCCCTCGACCGGGACAAGGCGGACGACGGTCGCTTCCCGCGTGGAGGTGACCAGGTAGACGGCAAGCGAGAGGAGGACGCCGACGTAGATGCTGTACTGGAGCGGGAGGACCTGGGTGGAGATGAACGTGGCGAGCATCGCCCAGCGCCCGGGGCGGGAATATCTCCAGATGCAGGCGATCACGTGGGGCTGGTTCATGAGCTCGGCCCCGATGAGGATCAGGATCCCGGCGAGAGCCGGGAGCGGGATCTGTTCCGCGAGCGATCCCGCGACGACGATGACCGCTCCGACGAGGGCGCCCGAGATGAGGTTTGCCGCCCGCGTCTCTGCCCCCGCGGCGACGTTGAGCGCCGTCGCGGAGAGGGAGCCGGCCGACGGGGCGCACTGGAGGAAACTCGTGAGGATGTTCGTGATCCCCTGCCCGGAGAAGTCCCGGTTCACGTCGGCGATGCTGCCGTCCGGCTCGGGGATCGTCTCCGTGACCCCGACGGCCATCACGAGCCCGATGATGGCGAGGGCGAGCGCCGGGACGAGGAGCCCGGGCACGAGGGTGATGTCGGGGACAACGGGGGCCGGGAGGCCGGCGGGGATGGCGGCGATATCGCCGACGAGCGCGACCCCCGGGAATGCGGTCCGGACAATGAGGGCCGCGATGATGACCGGGAGGAGGAGCGAGACGGAGCTGAGGCGCGGCACCCGCTGGAAGACGAGGGCGAGAGCGATGGTGAGGAGGCCGACGAAGAGCGCCTGCGGCTGGATCTCTCCCGCGTGGAGAAGCAGGTCGGGGATGGCGAGGATCTGGATCGCTTCCCGCGGGAGCCGGTAGCCGGTGAGGTTCCCGAGCTGGCCGAGGACGATGAGGAGCGCTGCTCCCGTGACGAAGCCGGTGAGAACGGCGTTCGATACGAACCGGGTCAGGCTGCCTGCCCGAAGAAGCCCGAACCCGAGCTGGAAGATCCCGACGAGGAGCGTCAGGATGAAAAGGGTGGCCGGGACGTCGGCCTCGGGGACGGGGGCGAGGACCGAGAAGATCGAGACCGCGAGGACGTTCGAGAGCATCACCTTGAGGTAGGTGGAGCCGGTGAGGAACGCCCCGATCGCCGTCGAGAACGCGGCGGTGTAGAGGCCGTAGACGGGGTTGACCCCGGCGACGAGGGCGAACCCCATCCCCTGCGGGATGCCGACGAGGGCGGTGGTCGCCCCGGCGACGAGGTCGGCCGGGAGGCTTCTCCTCCAGTTCGTCTCACCGGCGGGCATGCTCGGTGAGGGTGCGGGGTGCGGGATATAGGTTGCCCTGCCGGGATACTGTGGTCCGGGTGGTTACGACGTCGCCGTGGATAGGCGAGGGTTTTAGCCGGACCACCGGGGCTCGAGAGGTGTAGTAGATCGATGCGGAACGGCTGTATATGCGGCGTTCAGGGTGGGTAAGCGCAGTGGTCCGGGTGGTTATGACGTCGCCTGATCAGGCGGAGTCACAATCAGCTAGACCACAACTAG
>JAEYOJ010000115.1 GCA_023411815.1 Pseudomonadota bacterium
CCGCTTCGGCGCTGAATCCGCTCCAAAAAACTGCGGGGGGTCCGGGGGGAATGATTCCCCCCGGCCGCCGGAGGCTATTTCATATTAAACTTTGCAGGCCGTGCGCAGATCCGCGGCCGCGTCGGTCTGCTCCCAGGTGAAATCCGGGTCCTCACGACCAAAGTGGCCGTAGTTGGTGCTCTTCTTGTAGATGGGCCGCTTGAGCTTGAGGCGGTCGATGATGAAGTAGGGCCGCAGGTCGAAGACCTCGCGCACGGCCTTGGTCAGGGTCTGGTCCGAAACCACGCCCGTGTCCATGCCGCTCACGAGCACGGAGACCGGCTCGGCCACGCCAATGCAGTAGGCGATCTGGACCTGGCACTTCTCGGCCAGGCCGGAGGCGACCACGTTCTTGGCCACGTAGCGGGCCATGTACGCGGCGGAGCGGTCCACCTTGGAGGGGTCCTTGCCGGAGAACGCGCCGCCGCCGTGGGCGCCCATGCCGCCGTAGGTGTCCTGGATGATCTTGCGGCCGGTCAGTCCGCAGTCGCCCATGGGACCGCCGATGACGAAGCGTCCGGTGGTGTTGATGTATATCTTGAGCTTGTCGTCGATGAGGTCCTCGGGCAGCGTCTTGTAGACGATTTCCTTTTTGATCGCGTCGACCAGATCGGCATGCTCGATGTTGGGGCTGTGCTGGCTGGACACGACGACGTTGTCGATGCGCACGGGCTTGCCGTCCTCGAACTCGATGGCAACCTGCGTCTTGCCGTCGGGACGCAGGAAGTCGAGGATGCCCTGCTTGCGCACGAAGGTCAGCCGACGCGAAAGCTTGTGCGCCCAGTAGATGGGAGCGGGCATGAGCGTGGGCGTCTCGTTGACCGCGAAGCCGAACATCATGCCCTGATCGCCGGCGCCCTGATCCTCGGGCTTGGCGCGGCCCACGCCCTGGGCGATATCCGGGGACTGCTTGTCGATGGAAGAGATGACCGCGCACGTCTCGGCGTCGAAGCCCATCTGCGAGCTCGTGTAGCCGATGTCCCTGATGGTCTCGCGCACGATGGCCGGTAGGTCGGCGTAGGCCTTGGTGGTGA
This sequence comes from Pseudomonadota bacterium, assembly GCA_023411815.1. Lineage (GTDB taxonomy): Bacteria > Desulfobacterota > Desulfovibrionia > Desulfovibrionales > Desulfovibrionaceae > Desulfocurvibacter. Next base: position 1,074 of record JAEYOJ010000115.1, read on the forward strand.
TCTCGCCGGCGATGAAGGCCATGCCGGTGGTGACCAGGGTTTCGCAGGCCACGCGGGATTCGGCGTCCTGGGCCAGCAGGCAGTCGAGCACGGCGTCGGATATCTGGTCCGCGACCTTGTCCGGGTGTCCCTCGGTCACGGACTCGGAAGTGAACATGTAACGTCCCTTGGCAGCGATCATCGAAGTCCTCCTTCTTGTTGACGGGCGCCCGGTCCTTGCGGGGCGCTCATCCTTCGTGACAATCTTGGCGCGCGGCTCGCCCGCCTTTTGCGGCTCGGCGAGCAGGGGATGCGGAAAGCGGTCGCGCATGAGCCAGGATTCCCTGGGCACATGGCGCTCCGGGCCGAGTACGCTCTTGGTGGCGTCTTCCAGCTCCTGGGCGCGCTTCTCGCTCATGGGCCGGACGCCGCGGATGTACCCGCTCAGGTCCGAGGGCGTTATGCCCGCTTCCTGGGCCACCCGCGCCTTTTCCCCTCGTTGCCAAATTAGCATGAATTGCGTTTAAACCCTTTGTGCTAACTTTGCAATAAAAATTAACTTAGCAGAAATTGCTAAGTTATTTTTTCCCGAGTTTTCATGGATGCAATGCGCGGGCCCACATAAAGTGTGATCTTTTTGCCTTCCCGCACCGGTACTGCCGGCAAACTACTTTTGCAGGCGGATTTCAGATGATTCTATCTATGAGTCAGGATTCGAGCTGGCGGACATGCCCCTGAATGCCAGGAAGTCTTTTGATCCCGGAGGGCTCGATATGACGCAAACCCTGCCAAGCCGACGCGGCAGGGTTTGCCGCAGCGCCGCAGGACGGCACGCTCGTGTTCAGGCCGTGCCTAGGCGGCCTTCAGTTCGACCTTGACCCAGCCTGGTTCGCGAAGTTCGAATTTCTCGTAAGCCTCGATGACGGAATCCAGGGGCATGCGGTGCGAAAGCACCTCCGCCGGGTCCACGGCGCCGCTGGCCGTCAGGCGCACGAGGTCGGGAATGTAGCGCCGGTGCGGGCAGTTGCCGGCCTTGACCGTCAGGTTCATCATCATGGCCTGGCCCCAGGGGAAGAAGCGCACAGTCTCGGGATACACGCCGATGACCGACAGCGTGCCGGCCTTGGCGATGCACTGCGTGGCCCACAGAAGCGCCTGCGACGGCGCCTGGCCCGGCTTCCACAGCTCGCCCTCGGGCTTGGCCTGCGGCGCGACCATCTGCACCTGCTGGCGGTACATCTCTTCGTGCTGCTTGGCCTTCTCGGCCGCCGGTCCGGACTCGGGCGGATTGGCGTCCACGCCCACGGCGTCGATGACCCGATCCACTCCGATGCCGCCGGTGGTGGACATGATGGCCTCCACCGGGTCCTCGCGGTCGAAGTTGATGCACTCGGCGCCCAGTTCCCTGGCCACGTCCAGCCTGGAGTCGTGGTGGTCCACGGCCAGGACGCGGCCTGCGTCCATCATGAGCGCGCTGAGCACGGCGAACAGGCCGACGGGGCCGCAGCCCAGGACCAGCACCGTGTCGCCTGGCTTGATCTCGGCCAGGTCGGCGCCGAACCAGCCCGTGGGGAAGATGTCCGAAATGAGGATGGCCTGGTCGTCGTCCACGTTCTCGGGCAGCTTGACCAGCCCGACGTTGGCGAAGGGGATGCGCGCGTACTCGGCCTGCAGGCCATGGAACGGGCCGGTCGACTTGGGACCGCCGAAAAAGGCCGTGCCGGCCCGGCTGCCGTTGGGATTGGCGTTGTCGCACTGGGAATAGTAGCCCGCGCGGCAGTAGGAGCAGTAGCCGCAGGCGATGGTCGAGGGGATGACCACGCGCTCCCCGGCCTTGAGGTTGCGCACTCCCGGCCCCACTTCCACCACCACGCCCACGCCCTCGTGGCCCAGGATGGTGCCGGGCTGCATGCCGCTCATGGACCCGCGGATCATGTGCAGGTCCGTGCCGCAGATTGCGCTGGACGTGAGGCGCACGATGGCGTCCGTGGACTGCTCGATCCTGGGTTCCTGCACGTTGTCCAGGCGTATGTCGCCTATGCCGTGAAACACGACGGCTTTCATGGTCCTACCTCCTTGTCTCTCGTGGCTGTCGATTCCGGTCCGCAACCCGCACACGCAACCGGTTGCGGGAATCCGGCAAGCCTAGAGGCTGTTATGAACCGCGCGAACAGAGTAGCGACTTTCTGCAGCATGAGGCAGGCAAAAGCTACGAAGTGCAGCCCAGCTACCGTTTGCGGCAAACGCTCGTAATCCCTGACCAAGCGGCGGAAGCGGGTGGCCCAGGCAAAG
>JAEYOJ010000126.1 GCA_023411815.1 Pseudomonadota bacterium
CTGGGGCACAGCCTGAGCCCCGTGCTGCACAATTGGGCCTTCCGCGAGGTGGGCGTGGCCGCGACCTACATGGCCTGGCCCACTCCACCGGAGCATCTGGACGACTTCATGGCCACGGTCATGACCCTGCCTGTCTGGGGCGTGAGCGTGACCATTCCGCACAAGACCGCGGTCATGAAGTTCTGCGAGGAGCTGTCCGGCCGCAGCAGGGCCGCCGGAGCGGTGAACACGCTGCACTGGAAGAAGGGTCATCTGTGCGGCGAGAACACGGACGTGCAGGGCTTCCTGGCCCCGCTGGCCGAGATCGGCATAAAGCCCGCCTCGGCCCTGATCCTGGGCGCTGGCGGCGCTGCCAGGGCCGTCATCGCCGGCCTGCGCGAATGGGGCGTGCGCAACATCCATATCGCCAACCGGACGCCGGAGGCGACGCGGACCCTGTGCAACCACATGCGCTGCCAGGGCGTGGCCTGGGAAGAGCGCACGTCGGTCCAGCCCGAGTTGCTGGTCAACGCCACTCCTCTTGGCATGCTGGGCGAGCGACAGAACGCAACGCCATGGCCGGCGGAACACTTCGTCCGCGGCCAGATCGTCTACGACCTCATCTACAACCCGGGCCAGACCCGTTTTCTGCGCGAGGCCCGTCAGGCCGGCTGCGCGGTCATACCGGGACTGGAGATGTTCCTGCACCAGGCCGCGGCGCAGTTCCGCCTGTGGACGGACGAGGAATTGCCGCTCGAGGGGTCAAGACGGCTGCTCAAGCAGGTCCTGGGACAGGCATAGCGGGCGGCAATTGAAATGAGGAGCTGGGAGGTGGGCCTCCGGCGAACGTGGTTCAAGAAGAGCGCAGCGCCTGTCCCAGCTCGAATGCGAGGCGTACCATGCCCACGAAAAAAAGCCCCGCGCGTTGATGGCGCGGGGCTTTTCATTTTTCCTGTCGGATCCGTCAATTACTCGACGTAGACCTTGAGCGTGTCGCCGGGCCGGATGACGCTCTGCTTGTTCAGGTTGTTCCAGGCCATGAGGCGCTGGGGCGAGACGTTGTAGCGGCGGGCGATGTCCCACACCGTGTCGCCGCGGCGCACCTTGTGGGTCACGATGCGGTTGCCTTCTTCGATGCGCTGCTTCACCCCGCCGGTGTCGGGAATGTACAGGCGCTGGCCCACGGTGAGGTTCCTGCCGCTGTTGAGGCCATTGGCCTTGCGCAGGGTGTCCAGGCTGACGTTGTGGCGCTGGGCGATGTCCCACAACGTGTCGCCGGACTGGACCACGTAGTTGGCGCGCTTCTGGGCGATGGCCTGCGTCTTGGCGGGCGCGGGTGCCGATTCCGTGAACTTGGACGCAGCCGCGTAGCTGGAGCCCGACCCGCTCTTGCCGGGGATCATGAGGTGCTCGCCGGGACGCAACGTGTTGCTGGAGATGTTGTTGAGCTTCTTGAGCACGGCCACGGGTACGTCGAAGCGATTGGACAGAGCCCACCAGGAATCCCCGTTACGCACCTTGTAGCTCACCCAGCCTGCATAGGGCCGGGAATTGGGCTTGGCCAGGTAATCGTTGGCAGCCGTAAGCTTGTCGGCCGGGAGGTAGACCGTGCTCTTCTGCTCGGGGTTGCTCACGTGCCTGCGGAAGGAAGGGTTGAGGGTCTGGAAATCCTTCCAGTCGATGCCGCAGGCCGAGGCCATGGCCAGCAGGTCCGTGCCGCCCTGGACTTCCAGGTTCACCAGCATAGGCGCTTCGTTCCAGCTCAGGGGCTTGAAGCCCAGGCTCTCCAGGTTCTTGACGATCTTGATGATGGCCAGGAACTTGGGCACGTAGTCGCGGGTCTCCAGGGCCAGCAGCCGCCGGTCCTTGGTCAGGTCGAAATAGTTGTCGCAGCCGCTCTTGAGCATGGCTCGGGAAATCCTGCCCTCTCCGGCGTTGTATGCGGCCAGGGCCAGGTACCAGTCGCCGAACATGCCGTGGAGCATGGTCAGGTAATCCGCCGCGGCGTGCGTGGACTTGTAGGGGTCGCGGCGCTCGTCGCTCCACCAGTCAACGTTCAGGCCGTACTTGCGGCCCGTGAAGGGCATGAACTGCCACATGCCAGCCGCGCCGGCGCGGGAGTAGGCCCAGGCATTGTAGCCGCTCTCGGCGAAGGGCAGGAACACGAGGTCCTCGGGCAGGCCGCGCTCGCGGAAGACCTGGCGCACATAGGGCAGGAACTGCTGCGAACGCTCCAGCCAGCGCTCGAAGGCCTGGCGTCCCTTGCCGGGATTGCCTTCGCTGTCGCGGGCGGTGAAGAAGTGGAAATACTTGGCAAAGGCCTCGTTCTCGGTAACCGTGAGCTGGAACTGGATCTCGGGCTCGTTCTTGAGGGCCTCGCGCTCCTCGGCGGTGAGTTCGCCGGACTGGTCCGAGGGCTCGGCCGACAGTTCGGGATCGAGATCCTGGGCCTGCGGCTCGGCAACGAGTTGCTGCCCTTTACGAGATTTGTTGGCTTCTTGGAACGGACTGGGCGGGAGATTCGCCCCGGCTTGAGGGGAAGTTCCTGTCTCACGCGTGGCACAGGCTGTTGTGAGAAGGAAAAGGCAGACCATTACCGCAGATGCGATCCTCATGTGCTGGCTCCCGGAACCCATTTGAAAAAGTTGCTGTGGTGAGGCATGTGATTGTCTCGTTCAAGAAAGGCCATGCACATGCAAGACGCCATGGCCCGCTCGCCAGTTTCCGCCAACCTGGCTATTGTTAAATGGCTTCTAAGCCCGGTCCCTAGCCGATTGTCCATGGCTTTGCAAGAGTCATGACAAACCGTATAAGGCTGACTGGGCGTTCATATGCCCACGGAGGTGCCTGCATGGACAACGAACATCAGTCAAAGGAAACCCCGCTCCTGGTGGCGGGACGCAAACCAGTGCTGGAAATTCTTTCCAACGCGCCCGAGCGCGTGGAAGGGGTCCTGCTGCAAAAGGGCGCCAAAGGCGGCCCCATTGAGCGCATTCTCGAACTCTGCCGCCAGCGCGGAGTACGCTTCCGCTTTGTCGAGCGGCACGAGCTGGACCGTCAGTTTCCAGGCAATCACCAAGGTGTCCTCGCGGACATTTTCGAAGCCGGATACACGGAACTGCACGAACTCTTGCAAACAGCTCGCCAATCGCCGCTCCCGTTGCTTGTGGCCCTGGACCAGGTGCTCGATCCGGGCAACGTGGGTGCGCTGGCGCGGACGGTCTACGCCCTGGGCGGAGCCGGGCTGCTGGTGCCGAAGCACCATGCCGCGCGCCTGGGAACCGGGGCGTTCAAGGCTTCGGCAGGCGCTCTTTTGCGCCTGCCCATCGCAAGGGTTACGAATTTGGCGCGCGCCCTGGAGGAGTGCGCCGAGGCTGGCTACACGATCTACGGGACCCAAGGGGAAGCGGGAGAGAATCTATTCTTCCTGGAACCAAGCCTTCCGGCCGTCGTGGTTCTGGGCGGGGAGGAGAAAGGCATGCGGCCCGGCGTGGCCAAACGCTGCGACGCAATGCTGCGCATTCCCCTGCAGTACGGCTTCGACTCGCTCAACGTGGCCCAGGCAGGCGCCCTGATCGCCGGGCACTTCGCCCGCGCCAAGGCCCTGCGCGACGCGGGCGGCAAGGGCTAGGCCTGGGAGCGGCCTCCGGCGGCCATATGGCGCGACGTCCTGGAAGCCTCCGGCGGCCAAAGGTGCGAGGCCCCTTTGGAATCCCTCTTTCCGGCAATGCCTGACGCATGGACATGCGCCCGTCACGGCTCCGAGGTTCTGGATAATCACAATAAAATTCGCGGGGCCAGGGGCGCGTCCGCCCCTGGCAGGGAGAGGTCTGGAGAGGGGCGGCGCCCCTCTCCAGTTACTTTGCGGGATACTTCAGTTGATCCAGTTGGGGAAATTGATGAGCAGGTCGCGCGTGTAGGTGATCATCTTGTCCATGATCCATGGAAAGAACAGCAGCAGCGCGATGAAAATGGAGATGATCTTGGGCACGAAGGTCAGGGTCATTTCCTGGATCTGCGTGGCTGCCTGCAGCACGCTGACGAAGATGCCCACGGCCATGCCGATGCCCAAGAGCGGCAGCGAGATGGTCAGGGTCAGCTCGATGGCCTGGCGGGCGAAACCGATGACGAATTCCGGGGTCATGGCGCGTTACCTCGCTTGGCTGCTCATTTGGCGAAGCTGTTCACGAGCGATGCCGTGAGCAGGTTCCAACCGTCGACCATGACGAACAGGAGCACCTTGAACGGCAGCGAGATCATGACCGGCGGCAGCATCATCATGCCCATGGCCAGCAGGATGGAGGCCACGACCATGTCCAGGATGAGGAACGGAATATAGATCATGAAGCCGATGATGAAGCCGGTCTTGAGCTCGCTTATGATGAAAGCCGCCGTGAGGAGCATGGTGGGCACCTGCTCGCGGCTCTCCGGGCGCTCTATCTTGGTGATGGAGTAGAACACCGAGAGGTCCTTCTCGCGCGTGTGCTTGAACATGAACTCGCGCATGGGTTTCTGGGCATTCTCCAAGGCGTCCTTGAAGCCGATGCGCTCTTCCATGTATGGCTGCAGGGCCGTGTTGTTGATCTCCATGGCCGTGGGCATCATGATCACGAAGGTCATGAAGATGGCCAGGCTGATGAGAACCTGACTCGGCGGCATCTGCTGCGTGCCAAGGGCTTGGCGCAGGAAATGGAAGACGATGATGATGCGCGTGAAGGAGGTCATCGTCATGATGATGGCCGGCGCAAGCGACAGGACCGTCAGCAGGAAGATGATCTCGAGCAGCAGGGACACCTGCTCGGGCTCGGGCTGGCCGCCCGAGATGCTCATCGAGAAGTGAGGCGCCTGCTGGGCCAGGGCCAGGCCCGGCACCAGGAGCAGCGCGAGGCTAAGTACGAGGATCGCCCCGGCCGGTTTCACGGGCCAGGGAATCCTGGAAGTCAGCACGTTCAGGGTCATGGCCTGATTCCATCTCCGTGAGCAGATTGATGCTCGTTTCAGTAACTCCGAGCACCAGCCGCTTATTCAAATAGCGGACCACGACAACGCTGCGGCGAGGACCGAGGGGCAGCTGCCCTTCCAGCTTCATATCGCCGCGCCCGAAGACTCCCAGCCCGGCCTTGGGCCCGTAGCGCTTGAGCAGATAGAGCGCCAGGACGAGGACTCCAAGCAGCAGGAGCATGGAGCCGGCCACCTGGAGCAGTTCCGGAAGATAACTGCCTTGGGGCATGGCCGGGCTATCCAAGCTGCTTGACCCGTTCGATGGGGCTTATGATGTCGGTCAGGCGGATGCCGAACTTCTCGTTGATGACCACGGCCTCGCCGCGGGCCACGAGCTTGCCGTTGACGTAGATCTCCAGCGGCTCGCCGGCCAGCTTGTTCAACTCCACCACCGAACCCTGGCCGAGTTGCAGGAGCTCGTTGATGAGCAGCTTGGTGCGTCCCAGCTCCGCCGAAACCTCCAGCGGGATGTCCAGGATGAAATCCAGGTCGCGCTTGGTCTGTTCAGGCCTGGGGGATTTGGCTTCCTGCGTCAAATCCTTGAACTCGGCCACCTGGCTCTTGGAGGACAGGAATTCCTGGCGCTTTTCGGCCTTGATGTTCTTTTCCTCTTCATCCGCCAGGGCCTGGGCCCAATCCGAGGCCAGACCCTCGTCGGCGGATCCCTTGTCGGCGGGCGCGAAATCCTGCTCGCCGCCCTCGTCCTGGTCGCTGAGGGCCGAGGCCCATTCCTCTGCAAGCTTATCCTGATCGAACTCGTCCGGCGTCATATGCTTATCCGTCCCTTCTTGTCGTTTGCGTTAGAATCTGACTTCTTCTTCCTTGAGCACCTGGAAGGCCCTGTTGCCCTTGACTCGGCCGGGAATGCCGTGGAACTTGCGCACGCCGTCCACCTCGGCGACCAGCAGGTCGTCGACGTCCGTGTCCAGGAGCAGGATGTCGCCGATATCCATGTTCAAAAGCTGGCGGCCCGTGATGCTCGTCTTGCCCATGCGCACGACCATCTCCACCGGGGTCTCCATGAGCCGCTCCTTGAAGCGGGAGATCCAGGCGTGGTCGACCTCCAGCCGCTCGGACTGGAAGGAGGCGTACAGCTTGGAGCGAATGGGCTCTATGGTGGCGTAGGGCAGGCAGACGATGAACGAGCCGATGGCGTTCTCCAGCTCAACTTCGAAGGTGACCACCACGACCACCTCGCTGGGCGGGACGATGGCCGCGAACTGCGGGTTGATCTCCGCGCGTATCAGCTCGATGTGCACTTCGTGCACCGGCGCCCAGGCCTCTTCCATGTTGGTCAGGGCCAAGTCCACCACCTTTCCGATGATGGCCTGCTCGATATGCGTGAAGTCGCGTCCCTCGACCTTGGGCTGGGTGCCGGACCCGCCGAAGAAGTTCTCCACCAGGGCGAATACGAGCCGCGAATCCACCACGCACAAGGCGTTGCCGCGCAGCGGCTCCATCTTGAAAATGTTGATGCTGGTGGGCACGGGCAGCGAGCGCATGAAATCGCCGAACTTGGACATGTCGATGGAGATGGGGTTCACGTCCACGCGCTTGCGCATGGCGTTGGCCAGCGCGTTGGTGGCCAGCCGCGCGAAGCGGTCGTTGATGATCTCCATGACCGGCATGCGGCCGCGGATGATTCGATCCTGGTTGGAGAGGTCGAAGGTTACGGCGCCGTCGTCCTCCTGGAAGGTATCCTCCTCGGCTTCGACCTCGCCGCCGGAAAGGCCCCGGAGAAGGGCATCGACTTCGTCTTGACTAAGTATCTTGCTCATGTGCGTGCATCCTTGGGACGGACGGCCGCCCAGTGGGTGCTGTGTTGACGGTTACTGTACGACCATCTCCGTGATGTAGACCCGCAGGACCTGCGGCCCGCCGAGAGCCTGGTTGAGCCGCTCGGCCACCTCTTTCTTGAGCAGGATCTTGCTCTCCATGGTGGACAGGTCCTGATAGCTCTTGCTGGACAGGAGCAGGATGACGGCGTCGCGCACCCTGGCCTCCTTGGCCGTCAAATCCCTGGCCGCCTTGTCGTTGACCACTTCCACGTCCAGGCTGATCTTCAGGTACCTGCGGCCCAGGGGGTCGGAAAGGTTGACGATGAACGTCGGCAGGGACACGAGCTGCTCCTTTCCGGTCGCGATGGGCGTGCCTATGGGCTTGCCCTCGGGCGGGGCCTGCTCTTCCGCGGCCTGGGGGGTGCCCATGAGCCTGTCCTTGAGGAACATGTCCCAGGCGAACCAGCCGCCCACGCCCAGGACGAGGAGCAGGACCGCCAGGATGATCCACTTGGTCGAGCCGGACTTCTTGCCGGATGCTGCCTGTGTTTCGAGGGCTTCGTCTGCCACGTCTGATCTCCTTGATCTTACGAATAGCCGCCAATGTTGGGCGTGGTCTTAACCAGGATCTCGACCCGTCTGTTTCTGTTCAATCCCGCCGGTCCATCCCAATCGATGAGGGGCTGGTCCGGCCCGTAGGCCGAAACCGACAGTCTGCGGCTGTCCAGTCCGTACTGCTGGAAGAACTGGAGAACTCCCATGGCCCTGTCGGCCGAGATGGCGTAGTTTCCGTCCTTGCGCCCGCCCACCAGGTCCGAATGGCCGGCGACGTTCACCGGGGCGGTCATGAAGGCGAGCACGTAGGCTATGCGCTCCAGTATGGGCAGCGCGGAATCCTTGAGCTTCACCTGTCCCGTCTCGAAAAGGAGCTTGTCGGAGAGCACAAGAGCCACGCCTTCGTCCCTGGCGAGTATTTGCAAATTCTCTTCCAACAGCGCACGGTCTATCTGCGAGGGCATGATGTCGTCCGGAAAGAGCAGGTCCTTGATGCGCTGCTGCTTGCGTATGGCCTCGCGCGGATTCTCCAGCAGCTCGACGACGATCTGGATCGTGGTCGGGATGCGCCCGGCGGCCCGCGGGGTCATGATGCTCACGTCCGAGGCGAAGACCGTCACCCGCGTCAGGAAGCTCCTGTCCATGGTCGACATGGTAAGCAGCAGCACGAAGAACGTGAGCAGGAGCGTCATGAGGTCGGAAAAGGTCAATATCCAGGAGGCCGGAGGAAGTCCGGACTTGCGTTGGCGCGCGCGGGGGGGCATGGCCTACTCCTCCTGCTCCGGCCGAACCGTACGGGGCGGCTCCGACTGCCTCTCGTAACCGAACCTGAAGCCCTGGTAATCCATGTAGTCCCTCGGCTTCTCCGCGGGCAGGGTCCTGCGGACCTTGTCGTTGTCCGCCACGCCGCGCTTGTCCAGCACGATATCCACCCGCCTGTTCATGCGCCGCTCCTCCGCCGTGTCGTTTCCGAAGCGCGGACGGAAGTCCGCGAAGGCCTCCACGCGCATGCGCGAGGCCGGGACGCCGTGGAAGAGCAGCTCGCGGTACATGGCCATGGCCCGGCCCAATGAGATGCCCCAGTTCGGATCGGTCTCGCCGTCCTTGGGCTTGTAGTCGAGATACCTTGTTTCCAGCTCGTCGCGCAGGGCGGACGTGTGGCCGGCCAGCAGCAGCGGATGGGGAAGCTCGCGCAGCACGGGCGCCATGCGGCCGACAAGATCGCGTCCGCGCTCCGACAGTTTGGTCTGGCCCGGCTCGAAAAGTATGTCGGTGCTTATGGACATTATCTGGATGAGCTTGTTCTCGGCGAAGCGGATGTCGTCCCGGGCGTCTTCGTACAGAAGGGGCTTGAGCAGCTCCAGGTTCTGCAGGTCGTTCATGGGGCCTATCTCGCGCGTCCTGCGGTCTTCCCGCAGGGCAAGATAGTTCTCGGTCTGCGTGCTCATGCCGAAGGTGCCCACGATGGAGCCCAGCACGATGAGCTTGCGCCGCTCGTCGATGACGGCCATGGACACCAGCAGTACGAAAAACGTAAGCAAAAGCGTCATGAGGTCGGAAAAGGTCAGCATCCAGGCCGGAACGCCCGGCTCCTTCTTCGGTTTCTGCTGCCTGTTCACGCTGCTGCCCCAAGGGTCGCGCTAGTCGCGGATCTTGCGTTCGCTGGGTGCGAGATAGCTGTTGAGCTTCTCTTCGATGATGCGCGGGTTCTCGCCCTTGGAGATGGCCAGGATGCCCTCCAGGACCATTTCCCGCAGGAGCACTTCCTGCCTGCTGCGCAACCTGAGCTTGCCGGCCATGGGGTTGAAGACCAGGTTGGCCAGCAGGGCGCCGTAGAAGGTCGTGATGAGGGCCACGGCCATGGCCGGTCCGATGGTGGACGGGTCGTTCATGGTCGACAGCATGGCCACCAGGCCGATGACCGTGCCGATCATGCCCAGGGCCGGGGCGTAGTTGCCCATGGCGCCCAGGATTTCCGCGCCGGTTTCGTGACGGGATTCGAGGTAGTGTATCTCGGTCTCCAGGATCTCCTGGATGGTCTGGGGCTCCAGTCCGTCCACGGTAAGCTGAAGGCCTTTCTTGAGGTACTCGTCGTTGATTTCCTTGATGATGGGCTCAAGGGACAGGATGCCCTCGCGGCGGGCGCGGTTGGCGTAGTCCATGAAGCGGCTGATGATGTCCTTGGGGTCGTCCATGGTGGCGAACAAGGTCTTGCGGCAGACCTTGAGCACGCTCATCATGTGCCCTATGGGATAGTTGACCATCGCGGCTCCGATGGTGCCGCCGAGCACGATGACGGCCGAGGCGATGTCGATGTAGATGAGCAGCGAGCTGTTCATCATGATGCCGGCCACCACCAGGCCGAAGGCAAGCACGAGGCCGATTATTGTCGCGAGATCCATGGCGAGTGAGGTCCTGTCGGAAATCTCGAAGGTTGTTTGCCAGCCACATCAAGCCCGTTCACCGAAAATGCGCGTGCCGATGCGCACGATGGTCGCGCCCTCGGCTATGGCCTGGCGGAAATCGCCGGTCATGCCCATGGACAGATGCGGCAACCGCATGCCCAGCTCGCGCTCCAGATCGTCGCGCAGCCCGCGCAGTGCGGCGAACCAGGGCCGCGCCTGCTCGGGATCGTCGACCATGGGCGGCAGAAGCATGAGCCCGCGCAAGGCGAGCGAATCCAGCTGCCTGATCTCCAGGGCCAGACGGCGGGCATCGTCGGCAGCGGCTCCGGCCTTCTGCCCTTCGCCGGCCAGATTGACCTGCAGGAGCACCTCCTGCACCGTCAGCAATGCCTGCGCCCTCTTATGCAACGTCTGGGCCAACTTCAGGGAATCCACGGAGTGCACCAGGTCGAAACTGCCGGCCACATGGCGCGCCTTGTTGGTCTGCAGCCTGCCGATGAAGTGCCAGCGCAAACGGAGGTCCTGCAATTCCTCGCGCTTGGCCAGAGCTTCCTGGACATAGCTTTCCCCGAAGTCCGCTTGCCCTAAGCCGGCCAGGGCGCGCACGTCCTGAGCCGGGTGGAACTTTGACACGGCCACAAGGGCCACATCGCCGGGCTTGCGGCCGCTGGCCGCGGCGGCCTCGTCCAGTTCGGCGCGCACGGCCTCCAGATTGCGGCGCAGCTCAAGGGCTCGTTCGGAAGACGGCAGGTCGGCCATGTCCGCTCACAGCCGCCTTGCGGGCGGCGTCAATTTTTTATCCATCATCTTGAGAGAGGCGATCGCCTATTCGCCAAGACCTATAGAGCGCAGAAAGCCGGGGTCCTCTGTCCAGCCTTCCTTGACCTTGACCCACAGTTGCAGGAAGACCTTGCCTTCCAGCAGCTCTTCCAGCTCCAGGCGGGCCTCCTGGCCGATCTGCTTCAGCAGTGATCCCTGCTTGCCGATGATCATGGCCTTGTGGCTGGGCCGGGACGTGTAGATGACCGCACCGATGCGCGTGAAGTTGCGCTCGGGCTCCTCCTCCCACTGCTCGATCTCCACGGCAGTGGAGTACGGCAGCTCCTGGCGCAGGGCGTTGAAGAGCTTCTCGCGCACGGTCTCGGCGGCCATGAAGCGCATCGGGACCGTGGATATCTGGTCCTCGGGGAACATGGCCTCGCCCTCGGGCAGCCTGGCCAGCACATGCTCCAGAAGCTCGGGCACGCCTTCGCCCGTGAGGGCGGATATGGGGAATATCTCCGCGCCGGGCCAGATCTCGCCTATGCGCGCCATGAGTCCGAGCAGGTCCGCCTTGTTCTTGACCTTGTCCACCTTGTTGACGGCCACGGCCAGGGGCAGGCCGGTCTTTTGCAGACCCTGCGTCAACGGCGAGACTTCATCCTCGAACTTGCCCAGCCGGCCGGCGTAGGCCGCCGCATCCAGGAAGACCAGCACCACGTCGGACTGGGCCACGGCCTGCCAGGCGGACTGCAGAAGGAACCGGTTCATCTTGCCCCGGAGCTGGTGCACGCCAGGAGTGTCCAGGAAAACCACCTGGCCGCGCCCGGTGGTCCAGATACCGCTTATCTGGTTGCGCGTGGTCTGGGGCTTGGGGGAGACGATGGCCACCTTCTGGCCCAGGACGTGATTCAGGAAAGTCGATTTACCCGCGTTGGGCGGGCCCATGAGGGCCACCATCCCAAACTTGCGGTTGGAATCATCATGCATGCATGCTCCATGCTGCCTTGGCTCTGTTGTGCGTACGTTACGTCGTGATCTTGTATTGTGTCACGGCTTCGCTGCCACTGCAAGCCGGAGCAGCACTCATGCGCCGCGCCATCAGCCCCGCGCGCCGGCCGTCCTCCTCGCGGAGCAGGGGCTTTCCTCGCAGCACACCAGGGGCCGGAAGGCCAGCGCCTCGGGCGAGTAGGCCAGCAGTTCGCCGCCGCGGATGTCGAAATACCAGCCGTGCAGGCACAACTGACAAGCCTCCACGCGCTCGCGCACCCAGGGGAAGGACATGAGGTTGCGCAGGGACACGAGAATGACGGCCTGCTCGCAGGCCCGGCGGCGCTTTTCCTCCGACTCGCCCTCGGTGGCCTCCAGCACGGCCCGCACCTCGTCCTGGCAGATGGACATCCAGGGGCCTATGAACTCGCCGCCCGCGCCATGCGCGCCGCCGTCCACCAGCGCCCCGATGCCGCCGCACTGGCTGTGACCGAGTACGACGATGTGCTCCACGCCGAGCGTCAGCACCGCATATTCGATGGCCGCGCTCACGCCGTGGTGGCCGCCGTCCGGCTCGTAGGGCGGCACGAGATTGGCCACGTCGCGGGCCACGAACAGGTCGCCGGGAGCGCAGTTGGTGATGATGGCCGGGTCCACGCGCGAATCGCAGCAGGAGATGACCAGCGCGTCCGGGTTCTGGCCCTGGCGCAGCTTGGCGTACAGGTCCGTGTTGCCGCGGAAATAGTCCTGGCGGAATCGCTCGAAGCCGCGGATGAACTTGCCGAGATTCGATGTGGGCAATTTCTTCTCCTGTCCATGGATGGTGGGATGATCGTTCGAATGTCGAAGTATATGCGCGCGAAAGCCGGAAGCCAAGAACCGGGAAGGGCGCCGCCCCTACCCGGACCCCGCCCCGCAGGGCTTATCCGAAGCAAGGCGCGCTCCTGAGCCCGCAAAAGCTCTTGCGGTCATTCAGCAGCCTGGAGCCGTGACAAACGCGTGTCCATGAGCCGACAGTTGCCGGAAAGAGGGATACCAAAGGGGCCTGGCCCCTTCGGCCGCCGGAGGCTGTCCCGATTGTTTCACGGGAAACCCTCCCGGCGAAGACGCCAGCCTCGCCGGGAGGGAGCAGTATACTACTTGCCCAGGATGGACTGCACCTTGGCAAGCACGTCCTTGGGCTCGAAAGGCTTGTCGAACTCGGCCACGGCGTTGGGGATGGCGTACTTGAAGCCGGGGTGGCCGGTGATGACGATGATGGGAATGGCCTTGTCGGTGCCCGTCTTGGTCAGCTTGCGGTTGAACATGGGACCGGACACTCCCGGCATCTCGATGTCCAGGGTGATGAGGTCCGGGTTCTCCTTTTCGAGGGCCTTCATGGCCGCGTCGCCGTCGCCGGCGGTGACGGTGGCGTATCCGGCCTCGGACAGGATGTCGGACAGGTAGTCGGAGATGTTCTGGTCGTCGTCAACGATGAGGATCTTCTTGGCCATGCTGCACCTCACAAGATGTTGGCTTTCTAGTCGTTCCGGGATCCGTTGGTATGGCTTGAAGCCGCCTCTGACGAAGCGGCGCTTGCCGCCTGTATGGCCGGGAAACGCAGTAAAAAGCATGTCCCGGGGCCGTCGATGGGTTCCACCTCCACTGTGCCGCCATGATCCTTGACGATGCCGTAGGTGATGGATAGCCCAAGTCCGGTTCCTTTGCCTACCATTTTGGTAGTGAAAAAAGGCTCAAATATCTTTTCACGCAGGGCAGGGGGCACGCCCATGCCCGTGTCACGGATGCGGATGAGCACCCAGCCCTTTTCGGCAGACGCTGAAAGAGCCAGACGCTTGTCCGCGGGACCGGCTTCCACGGCGTCGGCTGCCGGAGCGCCGGGCTCTTGCATGCGGTCCGCCTCCAGGGCGTCGCGGGCGTTGATGAGGATATTGATGAATACCTGCTCAAGCCTGTTGCGGTCGGCCAGGATGCAGGGCAGGCCGGCTTCCAGGTCGAAGCTGACCTCGATGCCGCGCAGGGCGAACTGCTCGCGGAAGATGTCGAAGGCCCTGCGCAGCACCTCGCCGGCCTGCACGGGCTCGCGGCGCAGGTCGGACTTGCGGCCGAACTCGCGCATGTGGTTGATGATGTCCGCGGCGCGGGACACATGCTCGGACATGAGCTCGGCCACGTTGCGCAGGGTTGCGGCATCCAGGGCCTGACCCTGGCCGGCCTTGCGCAGGATGAGGTCCACGCCCGACTGGATGACCGTGAGAGGCTGGTTGAGCTCGTGGGCCATGCCCGTGGCCATCTCGCCCAGGGTGGCCATTTTGCTGGCCTGGATGAGCTGCTGCTCGGTCTCCAGGCGTTTGGTGATGTCGCTGGTGGTCACCAGCAGCACCTTGCGGCCCGGATATTCGCAGCGCGAGGCGCGGATGGCCACGTAGAAGGCTTGGCCGTTCTTGCGGCCGTGGCGGGCCTGGTGGATATTGCCCGAGCGCAGCAGGTCCGCGGCGATGGCCTGCTTGTCCCCGTCGCGGAACAGGTCCAGGAAGCAGGTGCCCACCAGTTCGTCGTGGCTGAAGCCGTAGGAGGCAGTGCTCCTGGCGTTGCAGTCGATGATGGCCAGCGTCTGCGTGTCCAGCAGGAAGATGGAGTAGGGGAAGTCGCTGAAGATCGCGTGGTACTTCTCCTCGGAGCGCTTGAGCCTTTCTTCCAGCTCCTTGCGCGAGGTGATGTCCAGGCACATCTTGATGGCCCCCACGATCTCGCCGCTCGCGTCGGTCACGGGCGCGGTGGTTACGATCCAGTGGGCGCGGGAGCCGTCCTTGTAGAAGCCGGTCTCCTCGCTGGTGTGGAAGCGGCCGTCGGCGAAGGTCTCCTCCACGGGGCAGCGGGCGCACTTGCCGTCCCTGCCCCAGAAGGCCTGGTAGCAGCAGTCGCCGGGCTTGGCCTCCATGTGCTCCGAGAAGGTCCTGTTCCAGCTCACCAGGCGGAAATTGCGGTCCAGCACGGCCACCAGGCAGGGCACGCCCTCGAAGATGTTGCGGTACATCTCCTCGGGCCGCAGGCCGCCCAGGGAAGGGCAGGTCCCCGGCCCGGCGGCGGGCCTTATCTCTCGCATCTGGCTCTCCCGGCTCACTGGCAGGCCTCCCTGGCCATCTCGCGCTCGGCCGTGTCCATGAGCATGGCCGACTTGAACCTGGGCACTGCCACATGGATGGTGGTGCCCCGGCCGGGGGAGGACTCCACGCGCACGCGGCCGCCGTGCTGGGAAATGATCCGTCCCGAGATGTACGTGCCGAGGCCCGTGCCCTTGGCGCCCTTGGAGGAGAAGAACAGGGTGAACATCTTCTCCTGCGTCTCGCGGTCCATGCCGATGCCGTTATCCACGACCTCGAAATAGACGGCCTCGGCGTCGGAGCGCGCCCGCAGCACGACCTTGCGTTCCGGTTTGGCCGTGTCGCCCGTGCAGGCGTCCATGGCGTTCTCCAGGAAGTTGACCATGGCCGAGGACAGGGCCACCTCGTCGATCTCGAAGGCGCCAAGGCTTTCGCCGAGGTCCAGGGAAAAGCCCAGACCCTGGCGCTCGGCCTTGGGTCCGACGATCTCGGCCAGCGACCGGGCGAAGCGGCCCACCTCGATGGATTCGTGGTTCAGGTGGCGCGACTTGGCGTAATAAAGAATGTCCAGGACGAGCTTCTTGATGCGCCCGACCATGGAGGTCACCACACCCCAGCCCGCCTCGACCTTGGCCTGGTCGTTCGTGGCAAGGCCGCGCTCGACCTTGTACACGCCGCCGTCCAGGGCCGTGAGCAACCCCTTCACGCCATGGGACATGGAGCCGATCATGAGCCCCAGGTTGGACAGGTGATCCTGCAACTGACGCAGCTGGGTGATGTCCGTGGCCATTTCCATGACCTCGACGATGTCGCCTTTCTCGTCGCGGATGGGCGAGGTGCGGATGAGCACGTTGATGGGCCGGCCCTCGCGGTCCGTGACCACGGTTTCGGTCTCCACCGTGTGGCCTTCCTTGACCGTCTTGTGCACGAGGCACTCGCTGCAGGGCCGCTCGCGGTGCTTGTAGGCCTCGAAGCAGCGCTCGCCCACGCCCGCGCCGAAGTGCTCGCGGAACAGCCGGTTGGCCTCGCGGATGCGGAAATCCAGGCCGTGCACGGAGATGAAGGCCGGCGAGGCGTCGAAGATCTCCTGGTACTTCTGCTGGGCCGCGCGCAGCTCGTCCTGCAGCCGCTTGACCTCGGTCACGTCCACGGAGAACTCCAGCACGAACTCGACCCTGCCGTCCGGGCCGGGAATGGGCGCGGTGTGCACGATGGCCGGAATCTCCTGGCCGTCGCGGTCCACCAGCAGCTCGCGGCTGCGCTGTCCCTTGCCGGTCTCTATGGCCATCCATACCGGGCAGCCGTTGCCACGGCCAAGGCGGCCGGAGTAGACCTCCCAGCTGTTGCAGCCGACCTTGTCGCCGAGGCGCTCGCGGTACAGGCGATTGGTGGCCACTATCTCCAGGTAGCGGTTGTGCACGGACACGAAGCAGGGGATTTCGTTGAACGGGCCGGGCGTCTGCGCACCGTCGCCGCCTTCGCCCGCGCCGCCGATGTCCCCGGCCAGGGCGCTCATGGCCTCGGTCAGGCTCTCGACCACCTGGCCCACGGCCACCTGGCGCTCCAGCTCCACCACGCGCGCGGACTTCTCCTGCACCAACCGCTCCAGGTTCTCGGTATAGGACCTGATCTCCCGGCGCATGGCCAACTTGTCGCGGGCGCGCTTGAGCGCTATCTGCAGGATCTCCTCGCGGATGGGTTTGGTCACGAAGTCCACGGCGTCGAACTGCAGGCTCTTGATGGCCAGGTCCAGATCGCCGTGGCCCGAGATCATGATCACCTCGGCGAAGCTCTTGCGGGACTTGATCTGGCGCAGGACCTCGATGCCGTCCATGCCGGGCATCTTGATGTCCAGAAGCACTATGTCCGGGGAGAGCCAGTCGAAGAGCGCCAAGCCCTCCTGACCGTCGCCCGCGGTGTGCACGTCGTAGCCCAGGTCGGTCAGAGACAGGCCCAGCATGCGCCGGATGCCTTCCTCGTCGTCGATAAGCAGAATTTTCATATTCGTCGCCATGGTTCCCCGTCTTTAGCCCAGCCGTGATCTCTTGGCACCATCCTTCGGTACGGAGCAGCCATGCCGCGCTCGTTCGCTTGAGGGGAACGAATCCAAGCCGCGGCACACGGGCCATATCTATGATTGATTACTAAACCAATATAGTTGGTTATTCAACCAATTTCAATTCACCTTTCAAATAATGCGCTCAAACGGGGCTCATAGACAGGCCTTGCGGCCTTTTCGCAAAGCCGTCGTGAAATATCTATAGCATATACCAGGCCAAGGCAGAAGGCAGTCTATCGCGCAACTCCATGATAGCCAGGAAACGGCGCATTCGAACAGCGAAGGACCGCGGCGATCCGGCAGCATTGCGCAATCTGTTTCGCGACTGCTTCCGGCACTGGCTGGCCTCTTTCGCGACGCGCTGTTTTCAAGTACAGGCAGGCCATGGACACCAAGACCAACCTGTTGGAACTAACCCTGGACGAACTGCGCGCGTTCGTGATCGAGCTCGGAGAACCGCGCTTTCGTGCCGAGCAGATCTGGCAATGGCTGTGGCAAAAAGGCGCCATGGACTTCGGACAAATGAGCAACGTGTCCAAGAGCCTGCGCGGCAAACTGTCCGAACAAGCCGTGATTCGCCCACCGGCCGTGGACACGGTGCGCGAGAGC
Source organism: Pseudomonadota bacterium (assembly GCA_023411815.1). Lineage (GTDB taxonomy): Bacteria > Desulfobacterota > Desulfovibrionia > Desulfovibrionales > Desulfovibrionaceae > Desulfocurvibacter. The sequence goes on from JAEYOJ010000126.1 coordinate 17,240, forward strand.
GACGACGGCACGGTCAAGTTCCTCCTGCGCCTGTCCGACGGAGCGCTCATAGAGACCGTGCTCCTCCCGTCCAGGACGCACTACACTCAATGCCTGTCCACACAGGTGGGCTGCGCCATGGGCTGCGCCTTCTGCTCCACCGGGACCATGGGCTTCGCGCGCAACCTGAGCCACTCCGAGATCTGCGGCCAGGTCCTTTTGGGCAGGCAGTGGCTCGAAGAGAAGAACAAAGGGGATAAGGGCGAACGCAACCTGCGCAACCTCGTGTTCATGGGCATGGGCGAGCCGCTCCTGAACTACGACACGCTGATCAAAAGTTTGCGCACCCTGAGCGACGACAAGGCCTTCGGCTTCTCCACGCGGCGCATGACAGTGTCCACGGCAGGCGTGCCAGGCAGGATGACCGAACTCGTCGCCACGGGGCTGGCTCGGCTGGCCGTGTCGCTCCACGCGCCCAACCAGGAGCTGCGCGAGCGGATCATGCCCAGGGCCGCGCGCATGCAACCGCTCCCGGAACTCATGGCCGAGCTGAAAAAGCTGCCCCTGAGGCCGCAGGAACGCACGACCTTCGAGTACATCCTCATCGGCGGAATCAACGATTCGCCCCAGCAGGCCCGCGAACTGGTGCGCCTGCTGTCCCACCTGCCGGCCAAGATCAACCTCATAGCCTGCAACCCGGCCAAGGACTCCCCCTTCAAGGCTCCGACAGGGGAGGCCATGGAAGCCTTCCAGCAAGTCCTGCGCGACAAGGGCTTCGTGGCCATGCTGCGCAAGTCAAAAGGCCAGGATATCGATGCCGCCTGCGGGCAGCTGGTGACCCGAAAGCAGAAGGAACAAGCCCGGATGGAACAGGCTGGAGCGTAAGAAGAAGCAATATGCCTCCGGCGGCCGGTGGGAGAAGCCTCCCCCCGGCCCCCGCATTTTTGAGCTGGTGTAGCACCGTTTCGGCGCTACGCATGCTCAAGCGTTTGGGGCTTGAGCATGCGTAGCATTCGAAAAACACTGAGCCGGCC
>JAEYOJ010000042.1 GCA_023411815.1 Pseudomonadota bacterium
GCTCGTGATCGCGGTGACGATGCTCACGATCTACTTCCCGTGCGTGGCGACGTTCGTGGTGCTCTTCCGGGAACTCGGGGCGCGGGGGATGCTCGCCGCCGCAGGCGTGATGGTGACGACGGCCCTCCTCGTCGGGGGCGCGCTGCGGGTGATCCTGATCGGGTTTTAAGGAGGAAGGAGAGATGCGGAAGAAGACAACGGAAGAGTACATCGAGATCATCTGCCTGCTCGAGAGGCGGGAGGGGCGGGCGCAGACCGGCAGGATAGCGGACGCGATCAACGTTAAACCGCCGTCGGTCACGGAAATGCTCCGGAAACTGGAGCGGGAGGGGCTCATCGTCTACGAGTCCTACGCGGGCGCGACGCTGACCCCGGCGGGCGAGGAAATGGCCCGCGATCTCCAGAGGCGGCACAGGACGTTTGCGGAACTGCTGGAGCTCCTGGGGGTCGAGGGAGAGACCGCGGAGACTGACGCCTGCCAGTTCGAGCACCACGTGAGCCCGGAGACGCTGGAACGCCTCAGGCTCTTTCTCGAGTTTCTGAGCAAGAGCCCGGACGGCCGGCGGTGTCTCGCGGCGTTTGGGGAGTTCCAGAAACAGGAACGGTGAGGAGGGCCCGGGTCAGACGTCCTCCCCCACCATCATGCAGGGATACTTCTCCCGCGGGTACCTGCCCTCTATCGACTCGCGGACGAACTGCTCCCTCGACGGGGCCGCAAGGAGACCGTCGTAGACCTCCTTCGGAACCCCTGCGTAACGATACGCGTCGGCACTCTCGCAGATGACGAGGAGCGCTTTTGTCGTCGGGTCGTAACCGACGGATCGTATGGCGCCGGAACGTCCGGCTGACTGTCGGGACATACGGGCGGGTTGTGGCGGGGGAAGGTGATAGCGGTTGCGGCGGGTTTCACCTGACCTTCTCGTAGGGGTAGCGCAGCCGGATGAAGTCGCCGAAATACCGGCCCTTCGACCGGGCCGCGAGCATTCCTTCGTAGACGTCGGGCGGCACCCCGACGTAGTGGTAGACTCCGCCGCTATGGAACTCAACCTCCAGAACCTCGTCTTCCGGGTCGTAGCCGACCGATTTTATGTTGGTGGACTCGACGATCTGGCGCTGCATGGGCGGGAGTAGAGGGGGTAGTGGGGATAAGAGTTGCGGGGGCATGCGCCATGGAGCGATCGGGCGGAGAATCTATGCCGTCACGGTGAAGGCCGCGAACGTCGCGAGCGCGAGAAGGGCGAGAAATGCGATCACCCCGACCGTCCAGACGACCATGAAGAGAACGACCGAGGCGAAGCGCATTTCGCGGAACGGAACGGTGCCGGCGTTCATCCGGCGTGCGGTCGCCCGGGCGTCGTAGATCGAAAAGACCCAGACGATTGCCCCGGGAATGAACATCACGAGAAGCCCCGCGAGCACCAGAAAAAGCACCAGGATACCCCTGCCCGTCTCTCCGTTATAGACCTGGCCGAGCCCCGGGAAGAGGAGGGAGAGACCCGCCGCAAAGACCGGGTTCTTCTCCTCCCGCACCGGGCCATCCCCTTCCGTCATGGTTTTCCGTACTTATCGTGCTCGCCGGGAAAAGAAGGAGGTTTCGGCTCGTCCGCCTCACGCATCCGTCAGACTCATAACCTCGCGAAGCTACCCCCCTCCGGGGAGACCCACATGGCACGAAGAGACGTAACATCGGAAGAAGCAAGGGCGATGGGCGAGCAGCTCGGGATCACCTGGGAGGAGTTCGACGTCGACCAGTTCCGGCGGGGCATGGCCGTGGAACTCGAGCACGGCCTCCGTGACCCGGCGACGAACGTCACCGACGACGACCTCTTCCTGACGGCAAAGATAGCGCTTGCGCACTTAAACGAATTTCCGGACTACTACGACCGGCTCGAGGAGATGGAAGAAGAAGCGGAAGCCTACTGGGAGGAGCAAAAAGCGCAGGCGTCGCGGACGCAATAAAGCCGGACGATCGCTTTCGGCGGAGCGATGCACAACAACTATTGCCTGCCCGCTGAAACGATAAACCATGGATCGGAGTTCGAGGGAGAACTGGATCAGGATTCGGCAACGGCGAATCGTCGACGGAAGGGAATACTACGCCGACCGGCTCTACGAGACCCAGCAGGCCGCAAAAACCTACGCCCAGCAACTGGAGCGCCGGGGAGAGGACGTACTCGTCCTCGGGTCCGCCGCCGAGGGCGGGCACCGGGGCTACGCCGTCTTCATCCAGAAATAGGGTCCCAAAGGGTTCCGAACAGGCGGGGGCGACAACAGAGTGGGGGGCGAACCCCGTCCACATTCCCCATTATTCCATCAACGGGAGGGGTGATATAATCCCCGTACCGCAGGAGTTCGTGGATTGAACCTCCCGGCTCAATGCTCCGGGGATCTCCGGATTTCCGGAGGGGCGCACCGCTCCCGCCAATCGTCACGGAGGATCCCCCAGACCTCGACGTCCTCAAAGACCCCCCACTTCCTCGCGTGCTCCCGAAGGTGCGCCTCGTGCATCATCCCGCACTTCTCCATCACCCGGCCGGATGCAGGGTTGCGGGAAAAATGCATGGCATGGATCCGGTGCAGCCCGAGGACGCGGAACCCGTACTCGATCACCGCACGGACAGCCTCGGTGGCGTAT
>JAEYOJ010000114.1 GCA_023411815.1 Pseudomonadota bacterium
CCTCACGACCGATCGCCCGTACCCCAAAGACCTGGGGCTCGACCTCCTGATCCTGAAGGAGAAGCGGCGGCGGCGGGAGCCGCCGCTGGAGTACGAGAGCGTCGAGGATGCGCTTCCCATGCCCGACGAGATCGTCTACGATCCCCTGGGGTGCATCCGCATCGGTATCGAGGGGGACCGGATCGTCGCGGTTCACCGGAACCGCGCCGTGCGCGGGAAAACGTGGGAAGATGTCTTTTACACCCTTCTTTCAAACGGAAGCTTCTCCCGGCTCGACCACGCCGCCTACCTCGGAAAAGAACTCTTCAAGGCGGAACTCGCCATCAGGATGAAGAGGAGTTTCGAACAGGACGGGCCGTTCTGAGCGGCCCGCTCCCGCAGATCTTCATGCGAGGGCAGGCAGGGACGGCCGGGGATGCCGATCCCCGAAATTTATAGTAATACTTATATAATTGTGCTGTTATTTTCCTGCCCATGGCAGCGGCGAGCGGTGCCGAAGCGTTCCGGTTCGATTCCGGGACGATCCCGGCTGTTCTCCCTGCCAGGACATTTAACTGTGGTGAGACTGCATGAGAATGAATTCAACCATACTCGGGCTCGCAGCCGTCCTGGCCCTCGGGCTCGTTGCCCTGCCGGTTCTCGCGGCGACTGCCGACGTCGATATCCGCGGCGGAGAGTACATCCCCGCCTCGCTCACGGTCGAGGGCAATACAACGGTAACCTGGATGAATTACGACGAGGTGAGCCATACCGTCACCAGCACGGGCGGGGTCTTCGACTCCGGGCCGATAGAGCAGAACGAGACGTTCAACTACACATTCTCCGATACGGGAACCTATCCGTACGGCTGTACGCTCAACGCTTCGACGCGGCGGACACCCATGCAGGGAGTCGTCATCGTCGTCCCGGAGGGGATGATGGTCGAGGAGAACGGGAATGAGACCGGGGAGGGGGAACCGGCGAACATGACGCTGGCCGACCTGGTTGCCGGGGACGCGAACCTGACTTCCTTTGCGGATGCCGTCGGGCAAGCCGGACTCACGCGGACGGTGCTTAACGCCGGCGGGCCGTACACGGTCTTTGCTCCGAACGACGCCGCTTTCGAGGCACTCGATAACGAGACCCGTACTGCGCTCTTCAACGACACGGAGATGCTTGACACCCTGCTCATGCACCATGTGGTGAGAGGGAACTACACCGCGGAAGACCTGATGGAAGAGGCGAACGCCACCAACGAGACGGTTCTTGAGGCCCTTACCGGAGACAGCCTCAACGTCAGCGCGGCCGACGACGTCCTCACGGTAGGGAATGCAACCCTCGTTGCTTCCGATCTTGCGGCCGAGAACGGCATCGTCCACATCATCGACACGGTTCTCGTGCCGCCGGATCTCCTGCCGCCGGAGAACGTGACCCCGGCGGAGAACGTGACTCCCGTGGAGAATGAGACCGCAGTGGAGAACGTGACCCCGGAGGCTCCGGCGGAAGAGCAACGGGTCATCCCTTAACCTATCCTATTTTTTTCAGGACTCGCGCAGGCCCGGGCATGCATGCCCGACGCGAGGGCTTATGTTTCCTTCTCCCCTACCATTCAGTAGAATGGCCATATGCGGGATCAGCAGGGATCTGCTTTCGATGCTCTTCGAACTTGGGCGGGAACATCACCCGAACGAATTCGTTGCCGTGCTGCGGGAGCGGGACGGCGTTATCCGGGACCTCGACCTGGTACCCGGCACCGTCGTCGGGGAAGAGAGCGCCTCGTTCTTCATCGATATGCTCCCGCTGGACACCCATCAGGCCGGCAGCGCCCACAGCCACCCGAACGGCGTCCTCTCCCCGTCGGCGGCGGATCTCCGGTTCTTCCCCACGGTGGGGCGCTACCACATCATCGTCGGCTACCCCTACGGGAAGCGGGACTGGCGGTGCTACCGGGCGGACGGCAGCGCGACACGCCTCGAGGTGGTCGAGTGATCCGCGTGGTCGCGACGGGGACGTTCGATATCCTCCACCCCGGACACCTCTACTACCTCGAAGAATCGCGGGAGCTCGGCGACGAGCTCTTCGTGATCGTGGCGCGGGACGCGAACGTGAAACATAAGCCGAGACCGATCCTCCCGGAAGACCAGCGGCTCCGGATGGTCCGGGCACTAAGGCCGGTCGACCACGCGCTCCTCGGCGTCCTCCACGATATGTTCAGGCCGATAGCGGAGATCCGGCCCGACATCATCACGCTCGGGTTTAACCAGCATTTCGACGAGGAGCATCTCCGGCAGAAACTCCGGGAACGCGGGCTCGACGCGGACGTCGTCCGGATACCCGGGTATCCCGGTTCGCTTGCCAGTTCGTCGAAGATCATCGAACGTATCCTGAATACCCGGGGGGCCCCGGGTTCCACCGGCCCTGCCGGTGAGGAGTGAAGGCCCCGGAAAGCGCGGGAATCACCCGCAGGTGACGGCGGTTCATGCGGCAGATCGAGATGTGGGGCGATGACGGCGATACGACGAGCTGGCTGAAGGTCACGGTTCCGTTCCTGCTCTGCGGTCTCTTTCTTGCCGTCGTATGGTTCTTCCTTCCGGCGGAGCAGTGGCTCCTGCTCGTCGGGATGATGGTCGCCTACATCGTCCCGCCGCTCGGCCGGGAGACGATCATCCCCGTCTGCATCCTCTGCGGGATTCCGTGGTGGCTGGCCGCGTTCGCCCTGGCGTTCCTGGACTTCGCCGGCGGGCTTTTCATGGCCTGGAACTTTCCGCTGGTCCTGCGCATCCCCTACATCGGCCCCTGGGTCAGCCGGCTGACGGAAGCGGGCAGGACGTTCCTCGACCGGCGTCCGTGGCTTGAGCGGCTCTACTTCGTCGGCCTCATCGCTTTCGTGGCTCTCCCCTTCGATGGGTCGGGAAGCATCGTCGGTTCCGTCGTCGGGAGAATGCTCGGGATGACGAAGACGGAGGTCATCTCCTGCATCGCCATCGGCGGTTTCATCGGCAGTTTTGCCATCGCT
>JAEYOJ010000132.1 GCA_023411815.1 Pseudomonadota bacterium
AGGGTGGCGGTCAGGCCGTAGGTCAGCAGCACCATGGTGAGGCTGAGTACCGGATACAGTCCCTCGAACTCCAGCTTGAGACGGTTGATGAGGAAGATGACGGCCTGCCCCATCCCGTAGCCGAGCAGGCCTCCGACCGCCATCTGCTGCACGAACATCGGGACGACGGCGAGCAGCGACGTGCCCGGGGCAAGGATCACGCCGATGATGCCGATGGTGAGAAGGACGGCCACGGGATCGTTGCTCCCCGACTCCAGCTCGAGCAGCGGCCGCAGGTTTCCCTGCAGGCGCGCCCTTGCCGTCCGCAGAACCGAAAAGACCGCTGCAGCATCGGTGGACGCGACGACCGCACCGAGGAGAAGGCCCGTCAGCGGAGAAAAACCGAGAACCAGAACGGCAAACCCGCCGAGCATGGTTGCGGTCAGAACAACGCCGACCGTCGAAAGAGCGATCCCCGGCCAGAGAATAGGCTGGATCTGCTCCCACCGGGTGTCGAGACCGCCGGAGAAGAGGATATACGCGAGCGCGATGATCCCGATGATCTGCGCAATCGCAGGATCGTCGAACGGAATGCCGCCCGGACCCTCGGAACCCGCGAGCATCCCGACGACGAGGAAGATGAGGAGCGCAGGGACACCGAGCCGCTCTGAAAACTTGTTTGCAACGATGCTGATCAGGAAGAGCAACGCTATGCCGACAAGCATGAGTTCGAGAGTGAGTATCATCAGTGCATACGAATCATGCTTGCGGTGCCTTAATATTGACTCTTCGATCGTTCGGGCGGATATCCGTGTGCGTCCTATCTTCCGGGCCCGCCCGGAGACAGCACCGCCTTCAGTACGCCGAAGGATGGGGAACTGCACGCCACGAAAGGACTTCCACGGATCTTATCGGCTCCGCCGCGTTTCGCGGGGTTAATATACTTTCCGTTAAAACACGTCAATCAGGATGGCAGACACTCCAGTTTTTCCCCGGTCCGCGAGCACCCTGCTCCTGCTGACGGCGGCAGTATTTCTCGTCATAGGAATCGAGGCGATCTCGTATATCATCACCATCGTCGTCGTATCGCTGATCTTCGCCATGATCGTGTATCCCGCGACGAAAGCGCTCCGTTCGAGGGGTTTTCCGGAGACCGCCGCCGTCGGTATGGTGACCGTCATCGCCTGCCTTGCGGTCCTGCTGATCTGCTACCTCGTCTTCTTCTCGTTTGAGACGTTGATCTCGGACCTCCCTCTCTACCAGCGGGAGTTGACCGCCAGACTATCGGAGATCCTCGCCCTCCTGGACAGGCACGGGATCGAGACAGGTTCGTTCTCACCGTCTTCGGTGAACCTGCAGGGATTCGCGGGATTCCTCTCTTCATCAGCGATCAGTATCGCGGATCTCCTGCTCTACCTCTTCTTCATAGCAGTAACGACGATATTCATGCTCCTTGAGGCGCCGCGGATGCCGGGGCGCATACGGAAGGTGACAGGGAACAGGCCCGAGACCGTCGAGGCGTTCTCCCGCATGAGCAGATTCCTGATCGACTTCGTCATCGTCAGGACCGAGGCAAACCTCGTCCACGGTTTCCTCTTCGGCGCGTTCCTCTGGATCATGGGGGTGCACGCGGCCGTACTCTGGGGGATACTGACGTTTCTCCTCTCGTATATTCCTTACATCGGCCTGATCGTCGCTGCACTCCCGGCGATCTTCTTTGCCTGGCTGCAGTTCGGGATCTGGGGCGCGATCGCGGTGATTGCGGCCGTCGCGGTCCTGAACGCGCTCGTGGAGAACCCGATCTTCGCGCACTTCGCATCAAGGCGTTTCGACATCCCCGCCCTCGTGGTCATTCTCTCGGTCATCTTCTGGGGATGGGCGCTCGGTGTTGCCGGGATGATCTTTGCCGTTCCGCTCACCCTCATCGTCCTGATGATCTTCCAGTTCAGCGACGACTGGGCCTGGGTGAACACGCTTCTCGGGGTCGACCACCTCTTTACGGGAGAACGAGCGCCTCCTGCGGAAACCCGGGAAGCTGAAGCACCATCGGTGAGATAGGGGAAGAACACCCGCTCATATTTTGCCCCGTTGCCGTGCCGGAAAGTTGATAGCCTCTTTTGCACCATCATTGTCCGGGGACAGGAAATGCTGCATACACGTGAGATCGTCCAGAAACTATGGGATGCACAGGGCTACGGGAACCTCGCCGTCTGGGAGGATGGAGCGACCGCCGTCATCGCCCCGGGCGAGAGCCCGGAGAGAAGCGGAAAGTCGCCGCTTGCGATCTTCAAGCCCATTCCTCTCGTGGCGGGTTTTCCCCTGCTGGACTTCGCCACCCACGACAATGCCCTCCTCGAGCATATCGAGACGACGATCCGGGAAGCGGGCGGCGAGATCGAGCGTGAGGACTGAAGGCGCCCCGGCCTTAAACCGTAACTGCAAAAAAAGAGAGCCTGTTTTAGAGCAATTTTAGAAGAATCACTCCGTCGTCTTCCCGTCGAAGTGCTCTTCGTCCGCCATGGCCTCATCGCGGGTCCTGTGCACGACCTTGTCCCGGTGCTCCGGCGGGGAGTAGATCGTGTAGAGTTTGAGGTCGGCGGTCTTTGAGGTGTTTATCACGTTGTGATTCGCACCGTTCGGCACGATCACGGCGCTGCCGTCCTTGACGGTGTGCTTCGTGTCGTCGATCACGACAACCCCCTCCCCTTCCTCGAACCGGAAGAACTGGTCGACGTCGTCATGCACTTCCGCGCCGATCTCCTCACCGGGCTTCAGGCACATCAGCACGAGCTGGCTGAAATTGCTCGTATAGAGAACCCTGCGGAATTCGGTGTTCTTTACGGTCTCCGCCTCGATATCGATTGAAAATCCTTTCTTCATATCCAAAACCTCCTGATGAGGGATGCTATAGGGTAGTAACAGTAGTTCTTGTGGCGCCACCGGTATTTAATCGTTAGGTCGTTTCACGGAGGTCGATCGGGGAAAAGGCCTGCGAGGAAACACCCCCGGATCTACGGGGAATCTCCCGTGAGTCAACCGG
>JAEYOJ010000158.1 GCA_023411815.1 Pseudomonadota bacterium
TCGAAGGCTACCGGCTCGAGGACGCCGATACCGCGCTTGTCGCCATGGGCTCCATCTGCGGCACCGTAAAGGACGCCATCGACGAGATGCGTGCGGCTGGACGAAAGGTCGGGCTCTTAAAGATCCGGGCCTACCGGCCGTTCCCGGCCCAGGAGATCGCGGATGCCTTGAAGGGCGTCTCGACGGTCGCGGTGCTCGACAAGAACATCTCGCTCGGCAACGGCGGGGCGGTCGGCACCGAGGTGAAATCGGCGCTCTACGGCTCCGGTATATCCGTATACGACTACATCATTGCCCTCGGCGGGCGCGACGTTCGGAAGAAGGACATCGCCGCGGTCGTCGATCTCGCCGAGAAAGGGAAAGGAGACATGTTCTATGGACTACGGACGGAGGTGCTCTGAATGGCTGAAGTAGAGGGAGGATGCGAACTCTTCTCGGCCGGACACCGGGCGTGCGGCGGGTGCGGCCCGGCACTGGCGGCCCGGCTCCTCCTCAAGGCGACCGGGAAGAACGTCATCATCGCCGCCGCGACGGGATGCATGGAGGTCTTCTCCACGCCCTACCCGGAGACGGCCTGGGGCGTCCCCTGGATCCACTCGCTCTTCGAGAACCCTGCAGCGGTTGCCTCCGGGATCGAGGCCGCGCTGAAACGGCAGGGAAGGACGGAGAAGGTCGTCTGCATCGGCGGCGACGGGTCGACGCTCGATATCGGTGTGCTCTGCATCAGCGGCGCCTTCGAGCGCGGCCACGACATCACCTACATCTGCTACGACAACGAGGCCTACATGAACACGGGCATCCAGCGGTCGGGCGCGACGCCCTACGGTGCAAGCACCACGACGAGCCCGGCAGGCAAGTGCTCCCTTGGAAACCTGCACAAAAAGAAGGATATGCCCGCGATCCTCGCGGCTCACGGTGCGCCCTACGTCGCGACCGCCTCGATCGCCTATCCAAACGACTTCGTCAAGAAGGTCGAGCGGGCGATCAACACCCCCGGCCCCTGCTACATCCAGGTGCACACCCCCTGCTGCACAGGATGGGGCTTTGAGGCCGGCGAGACGCTCAACATGGCCAAACTCGCCATCGAAACCGGTCTCTGGGTGAACTACGAGCTGGTCGACGGCGTGGTAGAGAAGGCAAAGAAGGTACGGCGCAAACCCGTCGAGGAGTATCTTGAAAAGCAGAAGCGCTTCCGTCACCTCTTCAAGCCTGCCCGGCAGGACGACATGATCGCGAGCATCCAGGCGGTCGCCGACGCGAATGCCGAGCGGTTCGGGATCGACATCAAACGAAAAGAATCGTCAGAATAAAGTACATCCCGAAGAGAACCATGGCGAGTCCGCTCGCCTGCACCACTTTTTTGTAATGGGGCCCGAGAACGTTCGCTCCCCGCGAGACTGCAAAGGCGAGAAGCCCGAGCCAGACGATATCCGCGCCGATATGCCCGACATAGAACTCGACGAACGACGGGTGGAGCGCAAGAAACCCGACGCCGAACGTGAGCCACCAGACCCACCAGTAGGGGTTGCCGAGCGTGCACGCGAGCCCGAAGGCAACCGGCGTCTTCGTCTCCCCGGTCGCGGCGACGGTCTCTCCCGCACGGAGGAACTGCATCATGCCGAGTGCGACGAGGACGCCCGAGCCGAGAAGGGCAATGAGGTCGATATGCGGAACGTCGCGCACGCCGAAGGCTATGGCCGCGACCATGACCGCCTCGGGTATCCCGTGCCCCGCGACGAGCCCCGCAACGAACCGCCCGGGCGGCCGCGACCCGAGGCCGAGAACCGAGGCGGTCATGGGACCGGGCGAGGCGGCCCCGGAGAACCCGATCAGGAACGATGCGGCGACGATCTCGATCATTCGCCGTCCCTCTTGCGTGAGACAAGGTAGGGGAGGATCAGGACGAGCGCGACCGCGAGCCATATGGTGCCGAAAGTGGTGAGCAGGATCTCGCGCTCCGGGGTGTAGAAACGGACCTCCACGAAACTTATCCGGTCCCAGGCGACCTCCGTGGTTCCGTTCGGCCCGGCTGAGATCGTCCCGCCGGGGCTGACCATGCCGATGAGCGGGTTTCTGACGTCGAATCCCTCGGGAAGGGCGACGGTTACGGCATACGGCGTATCGAAGGCCGCCACAAGGTGGTTGTCTCTCACGGGGGCCCGGTAGGTGATCGTGTAGTTACCCTCCGGGAAGGTGATGACCCCTCTCCCCGTCTCCTGGTAGTCGACCGGGCCAGAAGGATCGAGCACCTCGAGATCCTCGACCTGGAGCGGAACCCGCTCCCCGAGCATCCCCGGTGTCCAGAAGACGTGCTCGCTCCCCGAGACCTCGATCGAGGCCTCGAAGGCGGTGCCGTCGGGGAGCACCCGGACGACGGCCTCCTGTGCCGTCGCCGGAGCGGAGATCAGGATCAGTGCAAGGCAGAGAGCAGCGAGGGCAGGTCCGCGTCGATCTCGATGGGGGGCTCGCATTGTCGTACCACTGTTTCGGGATCTTTTAAGAGATGACCGGTCACCACGCAGACGATCCGTTCATCCTTATCGATCAGGCCGAGTTCGGCAAGTTTCCGTATTCCGGCGACCGAGGCTGCCGAGGCGGGTTCGACCCCGATCCCCTCCTTCCTTGCAAGGTCGCGCTGCATGGCAAGGATCTCCTCGTCGGT
>JAEYOJ010000169.1 GCA_023411815.1 Pseudomonadota bacterium
CCTTATATCTGTTCCTGATCGTGACCTCTGTCACGCCCGCAACCTCGGCGACTTCGCGCTGGGTGCGCCGCTCTCCGCCGAGGATCGACGAGATGTAAATGGCGGCCGCAGCAACGCCCGTCGGCCCTCTGCCGCTCGTAAGTTCACGCTCGCCGGCCTGCCGGAGGATCTCGACCGCCCGGCTCTGGACCTCACCCTTCAGGTTCAGGCCCGAGCAGAAGCGCGGTACGTAGTCGATCGGGGACGTCGGCAGGAGCTTTAACCCGAGCTCGCGGGAGATGAACCGGTAGGTGCGGCCGATCTCCTTACGGGAGACACGGGATACCTCGGCGATCTCATCGAGTGTCCGGGGGACGCTGCACTGGCGGCATGCCGCATACAGCGCCGCCGCCGCGACACCCTCGATACTCCGGCCGCGGATCAGGTTCTTGTCCACGGCGTCGCGGTAGACGACCGCGGCGGTCTCGCGCACGTTCCGGGGCAGGCCGAGCGCGGAGGCCATCCGGTCCAGTTCCGAGAGCGCGAACGCCAGGTTCCGCTCGGTCGCGTTCGAGACACGGATACGCCGCTGCCACTTCCGGAGCCGGTAGAGCTGGGCGCGGTTCTTGCTCGAGATCGCGCGGCCGTAGGAGTCACGGTTCCGCCAGTCGATCATCGTCGAGAGACCCTTGTCGTGGATCGTGAACGTCATCGGTGCGCCGACACGGGAGCGCTTCATGCGCTGATCGTGATCGAATGCACGCCACTCGGGGCCGCGGTCGATGAACTCCTCGTCGAGAACGAGACCGCAGTTCTGGCATACGAGTTCCGCGCGCTCGTAGTCGTGGACGAGCTGGCGGCTGCCGCACTCGGGGCAGACGGACTGAACGCTCTCTTCGGTGCGCTTCTTCTCCGTCTCCTTGACCTTCTGCTCCCCTCTCTTCTTCAGGGCCTCGCGCTGCAACTGCAGCTGTTTTAATTTTTCTACTTCAGCCATCGATTATACACCTATCTCGCAAAGATCTTCTCGCCAACCTGCACGGAGCAGCCGTTGTTGCAGAGGACTACGGCATAAGGCGATGATATATTCCCAAATATGTCAACTACCTTCCCTACGGGTTTTAACCGGCGATCCACAGCCTCACCGTAGAGACGGGGCAACTGTGCAGCATCACATCGCAAGATTAACAAGCGATTGCCGCAAACACTTACAGAACGACCGATTAACCGCAAACTGCAACCTCTAGGGGATACTATATCCGGGCGTATTTAGTAACATATATATATTGACCATTAGATTATAAAAAGTTTTTGCTAAATTATAAATACCACATCTCACTTCTGAAGAAGCCGATTTATATCCAGAGAGAGAGTCTCCCGGGATTCCGCCTCCGTCAACCCGGCGCCGAGCGCGACCGCCCACCGCGACTCCTTTGACATCAGATCGGACGGAGCATGCGTATCGGAATCGACCACGAGCCGGCACCCGGCCTCCCGCGCCGCCCGCACCACGTGACCGTTGGTGCGATTATGTCCCCCTCGCGAGGTGATCTCGAGCGCCACCCCGTGCTGCGCGGCCGCGCGCGCATCCTCGATCGCTATGAGCCCGGGATGACCGAGCACGTCTACGTACTCGCACGCGCATGCGGCGCGGTTGGTTCCCGGGGCGACCGGCTCCACCACCGTCTCGCCGTGGACCACGACGATATCGGCACCGAATCTCTTTGCATCGCGTGCAAACGCCGGGATCAGGGACGGCGGGACGTGGGTGAGCTCCACCCCGACAAGCAGGTTCACGCCGTAGCACCGCGCCGATTCCCGGACGCTCTCTGCCGCCTCCACCAGGTGCGCGAGGTTGGAGGCGTCCGCGTGGTCGGTGATCGCGAGCGTCTCGTAGCCGAGCACGGCGGCCCGGCGAACCAGCTCGGTCGGGAGGAGTTCGCCGTCGGAGAGGAGGGTATGGGTGTGCAGGTCGTACATCGCGGTCACTTCCGGTCGGCAAGACCGCTCGCAACCTTCCGGATCAGGTCTTCCTTGCTCCCCTCCCATTCCACGACGATCCGGCCTTCGCGCTCGGCCCACCGGGCGGGATGGTGGTGCTCTTCCACCCGGTGCGGGACCTTCATCTTCCGCAGGACGGCCTCGATCGCGGGGAGTTCCGGGGACTTCACGCCGAAACTTTTAGCAACGCGACGCCCTTCCCGCCGCTCGAGCGTGGTGTCGAAATAACAGGGGTACAGGATGCGTTCAGCGCTCATAGTTGTAAGATCTAGGTGGTTAACCTATAAACAGATCATGATCACAGTACATACCATGCATCACATCGACGTCCATGTGGAGAAGGACATCTACGATGTCAACAACCGCCTGGCAGATGCCAACGCGGCCCACCTCAAGGACCACGGCATCCGGGCGTTCGACCTTCTCGGCGCCATCGGGTCGGGGAAGACCGCCACGATCGAGCGGCTCGTGCCGCTTATCCGCGACCGGGGCCTCCGCGCCGGTGCCATCGCCGGGGATGTCTACGGCGACGACGATTTCAAGCGGATCGTCGCCCTCAACGTCCCGGCCTACAACGCGAACACCGGGAAGGAGTGCCACCTCGACGCCCACCACGTCGAGCACGCCATCGAACACCTGCCGCTCGACGAGATCGACATCCTCTTCATCGAGAACGTCGGCAACATGGTCTGTCCGACCGATTTCCGGCTGGGCGC
>JAEYOJ010000029.1 GCA_023411815.1 Pseudomonadota bacterium
CAGGCAGAAGAGTAAGATAGGGTGCGACGAAGGACCACTCCTCGTCGCTTACGTCCGTGGGATAGGGCTTTGGGTGAGTCATGCTCACTCTATAAGCACTATCTACAGTTCATAACAGCCTCTAGCAGTTCCTATTCTAATCACACGCCGGGAGGACGCCCCGATGGATTGGAAACTATTCGTCACCACCTTTGGAGCCTTGTTCGTGGCCGAACTGGGCGACAAGACGCAGCTGGCCTGCATGCTCATGACCGCCAAGAGCGGCAAGCCGTGGACCGTGTTCGTGGCCTCGGCCCTGGCGCTGACGCTGGTCAGCTTCATGGGCGTCATGGTGGCCAACGTGGTCTGTCAGTACGTCTCCCCGGAAATCATCAAGAAGGTCGCGGCCGTGGGCTTCGTGGCCATCGGCGTGCTGATCTTCTTCGACAAATTCTAGCGCCTGTTCCCCGGCTGCCGGAGGCATTTCCCATGGGCTACCGCAATCTTTCCGAATGCATGCGCGACCTGGAGGCCAAGGGCTGGCTCCGGCGCGTGGACGTGGAAATCGACGCCAGGCTGGAGGCCGGAGTGATCCAGCGTCGGGCCTACCACACGGGCGGGCCGGCGCTGCTGTTCACGCGCGTCAAGGGCTGCCGCTTCCCCATGCTGGCCAACCTGTTCGGCACCCTGGAGCGCACCCGCTACATCTTCCGTGACGCCCTGCCCATGGTCGAGCGGCTCATGAAGGCCAAGGCCGATCCGGCCGGGACGCTCAAGGAGGCCCTGCGCCGGCCCTGGCATTACGCGGGCGCGCCCAAGGCGCTGTACAACGCCCTGCCGCGCAGGGTGAAGTCCGGGCCGGTGCTGGCGCACGAAACGCGCGTGTCCGAGTTGCCGCAACTCGTGTCCTGGCCCATGGACGGCGGCGCGTACGTGACCCTGCCGCAGGTCTATTCCGAGAGCCTGGCCAGGCCCGGCTTCGGCGGCTCCAACCTGGGCATGTACCGCGTGCAGCTTTCCGGCGAAGCCTACGAGCAGGACCGCGAGGTCGGCCTGCATTACCAGATCCATCGCGGCATCGGCCATCACCATGGCGAGGCCATCGCCGCGGGCAGGCCCCTGCCCGTGAACGTGTTCGTGGGCGGCCCGCCATCCATGACCCTGGCCGCGGTCATGCCGCTGCCCGAGGGCATCGCCGAACTGCTCTTTGCCGGGGCCCTGGGCGGGCGGCGCGTGGACATGATCGACGGCTCGCGTTCGCCCAACGGCCTGCCCATCCTGGCCGAAGCCGACTTCTGCATCTGCGGCGTGGTGGAGCGCGGCGAAAAGCCCGAAGGACCCTTCGGCGACCATCTGGGCTACTACAGCCTGGCCCACGACTTCCCGGTGCTCAAGGTCCACAAGGTCTTCCATCGTCCGGGCGCGGTCTGGCCGTTCACCACCGTGGGCCGGCCGCCGCAGGAGGACACGGTCTTCGGGACCTTCATTCACGAGCTGACCGCCGCGCTGGTGCCCACGGTCTTCTCGGGCGTGCACGAAGTGCACGCCGTGGACGCCGCCGGCGTGCACCCGCTGCTACTGGCCATCGGCAGCGAGCGCTACGTGCCCTTCGCGGCCGAGCGCCAGCCGCAGGAGCTGTTGACCAACGCCATGAGCCTGCTCGGCAACACGCAGACGGCCCTGTCCAAGTACGTGCTCATGGCCGCCAAGGAGGACAACCCGCCCTCCACGCACGACATGCCCGGCTTTTTCCGCCACCTGCTGGAGCGGTTGGACCTGGCGCGCGACTTCCACTTCATCACGCGCACGACCATGGACACCCTGGACTACTCGGGCATCAGCCTGAACCAGGGCTCCAAGCTCGTGCTGGCGGCCTGTGGACCCAAGAAGCGCGAGCTGGCCCGCGAGCTGCCTTCGGGCTTCTCTCTGCCCGAGGGTTTCCGCGACGCGCGGGTCTTCGCGCCCGGCATCGTGGTGCTGAGCGCGCCGAAACACGCCCAGCGCCGCGACGAGCACGACCCGCGCATGCAGGCCCTGGCGCGGCACCTGGAAGGCGTAAGCGGCCTGGAGGGCTTCCCCTGGGTCGTGGCCTGCGACGACGCGGCCTTCACGGCCAGGGATTGGGACAACTTCCTGTGGGTGACCTTCACCCGCTCCGACCCGGCCACGGACATCTACGGTGCCGGGGACTTCATCCACTGCAAGCACTGGGGCTGCAAAGATCCCGCAATCATCGACGCCCGCCTCAAGACCTACCAGGCCCCACCGCTCGAACCGGACCCGGACGTCGAAAAGCGCGTGGACGCCCTCGGCGCGCCCGGCGGCCCGCTGCACGGCATAGTATAACCTGGCTGGAAGAACTGGAGAGGGGCGTCGCCCCTCTCCAGACCTCACCCCACCAGGGGGATTATCCCCCTGGACCCCGTATATTATAGATTTACGCCCAGACCCGAGCCGCTACCGGCGTAAAACCGAGCGCGGGCGCAGGCCGGAAAAAGGGATTCCAAAGGGGCCTCGCCCCTTTGGCCGCCGGAGGCCTCTTATCGGTCAGGTCGCCCTGCGGCCTCGAACGCATTGGGCGGCGAGTCCGGCGGGACTGCCTGCAACACAAGCCGCCTGCTGCACGATGCTTATAGGGATGGAGAAAGGCAAAAGGCCGGCTTTGCAGCCGGCCTTTCAGCGTTCTTTACGGCATAGCCGCCGAAGCGTCAGTTGCCTTCTCCAATGATCAAGGGATGGTGGATGGACGACTCCGGGTCCATGTCCACCACGTGGCACACGGCGCAGTTGCCGCCCGCGCCGATGGTTTTGGCCAGGCCCTGGTACTGCAAGGGCTGGATGTTGTCGCGGTCGCGGCCGTAGGGGCTGCGCGCCGGGTACAGGGCGTGGGTGCTGCCATGGCAGGCTTCGCACATGATGGCCCCTGCGTCGTCGCGGCGCAGGCGATAGAGTGCGTCCGGCTCACCCGAGGTCCACTTGTTGAAGGCCGTGGCCGTCCCGCGCTCGGGCTTGCTCGCGAAGTCGTGGCAGCTCGCGCAGTCGGGCTCCATGAGCCAGGGCGTGCGGCCCACGATGTCCTCGCTGGAGGCGACCATGCGTGGGGTGATGTTGGCCATGAGCGTGGCGGCGCGCTCCTTGCCCAGCTCCTGTTCCTTCTTGAGCAGGCTCAGGGCGTGGTCCTCCAGGGTGCCGTGGCAGCTCGTGCAGTCCAGGCCCTTGGCGTCGTGCAGGCCGCGCAGGCAGCGCGTTGCGCTCGTGGCAGCGCTGGGGTGACAGTAGCCGCAGGCCTCGGCCCCGCGTCCCTGGATGTAGTTGGCGTGCCAGCCGTGCATGGCCGCCGGGAAGCCCAGCCGCTCGGGCTGGCCCGCTGCGCCCAGCACCGGGTCGGCGTGGCAGGACTGGCAGAGCTTCGGTTCGCCCCGCTCGGCGCGCGCCAGCAGGTCCGTGCCCGTGTTGCGGTCATGCACGCGCAGGACCTCCCTGGAGGTCTGCGCGCTGAAGCCGGCCACGCCCTGGACCTTCCACTCGCCGCCGTGACAGTTGCGGCAGCCCATTTCCGTGGAGGTCGGCGCGACCATGCTCGTGGCGGCCAACAGCTCGCCGCTGGCCGCGTCGCGGGCCTCGACGTGGAAGATGGGATAGGGATTGAAGCTACCGTCGTCAGGGTAGGGCACCACGGGCACCAGTTCGGCCGCGAAGGCCCGCCGTTCGGCGTCCAGGCGCATGGAGCCGGACAGGCCGTTGTCGGACAGGCCAATGTCCCTGGGCAGCTCCTTGCCGAAGAGGGACCGGGAGAACTCCCAGAAGCGCGAGTGGGCCGAGGGAGTCTCGAAGCCGCGCTCCACGCGATAGGTCAGCTCCACGCCTTCGGTGACGATCTCGGGCGAAGGGCCGCGCCGCACGAGCTGGGCGAAGAGGTCGTTGGCCGGGGGCAGCAGGACCCACCACGGGTCGCTGTCCGAGATGCAGTGCATGCCCAGGTTGTTCCAGGCCAGCAGCACGTATTCGCTCTGCTCGGCGTCGAAGTCCGGAATGGCCGTGGGCAGCTCCTTGACGACATGGGGCGCGGGCTCCTGGGAGACGGCGGGCGTGACCGGCCGGTCCTGTCGCACGGGCATGACGGCCTGGGCGGCCAGGAAGCCGAGCAGCAGCACGGCGGCGGCCAGCCAGACGCCCAGAACGAGCTTGGGGAATCGCTTGTCATCGGTGCTCATGATCGTTCTCCCCCGAGGGCTAGCGGGCCCGCAGGACTTCCGTGATGTAGCGGCTCAGGGCCTTGCGCTCGGCCTCGTCGCCCAGGAACGGCGGCATGTAGGGCAGCAGCCTGCCCTGGCCAGCGAGCTGGGTCTCCAGGCCGAGGACCGGCATGGGCCCGGCGCGACGGGCCATGTCGAGCATGGGTCCGCGCAGGCCGTGGCAGGACTTGCACTGCTGCACGTACAGCTCGCGGCCCACGTCCAGGGCGTTGTCATCGGTCACGGCCTTGTGCTCGGTCCACTTGGCGGCCTGCAGAAAGCTGCCCTGCAGGGACCGGACCTGCGCCACGCTGATGCCGGTCGAGTACATGTGGCCGTGGATTACCCAGGGCCGGCGGCCGGCCTCGCGCACCCACTCGAAGCTGGCGATCTGCGCGAAGCCCAGCACGAGCAGGAATACGGCCAGGGCGCGCGCCACGGTCCCGGGCAGGCGCAGGCGGCAGAAGGCCATGCCGCCCAGGAAGACCAGGGGCATGACGAACATGAAACCCTTGGCGAAGGGCGCGATGTCCGCTGTCTGGCGCAGGACCATGGCCAACTGCGGCTCGGGCAGGGCCTCCAGGTACCACCAGGCCGACAGGGGCAGGGCCAGGCTGGGCACGGCCACGAACTTGGCGCAGAAGGATTCCAGGGTCCGGCGGGCGTCCTCGTCCTTGATGCGCGTGGCCGTGAGCAGGCCGAACAGGCCGGCCAGGATGAGCGCCAGGCAGGTGCGCAGCGCCAGGGAGGGCCAGAAGGTGGGGTTGAAGAAGCCGGTCCAGAAGTCGGCCGGTCCGCTCCAGGCTCCGGGCGTGAGCATGAAGCAGAGGATGCCGTTGATGGCGAAGAGCGACAGCCAGGCGAAGGCGGCGTAGATCCAGCCCACGCGCTGGTGGTCGCGCGGGTTCATGCTGCCGAAGGTGTAGTGGTACACGAGCAGGGCCGCGATCTCGCCCAGGAAGAAGGTCCATTCCGTGGCCCAGGCGAAGACGAAGGAGTGCACGAGCACGGACGTGGCCCCCGGATTGACCAGGGAGATGACGAACCAGATGCCCACGCCGGTCAGCGCGCCGAAGACCATGGTCAGCAGCAGGAAGAACTTGGTGTGGCCGCGCACGTAGTCCAGGATGGGCCGCGAGTCCCGGCGCAGGCCCAACCGCTCGGCCAGGACCAGGAACAGGCCGCCGCCCACGGCGAAGTGGGCCACGAAGACGTGCACCACGGCGATGACGGCGATGAGCAGGCCTCCGTTGACGTAGGGCACCTGCCAGACTGGGTATTCCATGTTAGGCCTCCCTGGGCGCGCCGATGGCCGGGCGGGTGTCGGTTGTGCCGGAAGGCTCCCCGGCGTCTTCGAGCGTGCCGGAGGTTGGGTCCGGGGCGGGCGCGGAACCCGCGCGCAGGGCCAGGCGCAGCATGTAGGCGATGGCCGCCGCGGCCAGCAGCAGCGAAAGGATAAACACCCATAGCGGCCAGGGCTGGGACACCACGCTCAGCTCGGACGGCGAGAAGTGCGGGGCCAGGTACGCGGCCCGCAGCAGGGCGCGCACGCAGGACATGAGCGCCACCGCGACGGCCACGGCCCAGACAGTTGGCCAGACCTTGCCCCGGTGCCCCAGGTACAAGGCAATCAAGGCCACGGCCACGGCCAGGCCCAGGGCGGCCGTGTGCAGGCCGCTTCCGCCCAGGAACAGGCTCCTGATGCCGTCGGGCTGGCTGAACAGGAACCACAGGCCCACGCCGAGCTGGACCAGGGTCGCCGAGGAGAACCAGCGCATGCCGCGCGCCACGCCATCGAGGGCGGTCTCGTCGCCGCTGTCGGCCTTGCGTTTGGACCAAGCCGCCAGGGCCAGGCCACCCAGGGCCAGGGAGGCGATCACGAAGTGCAGCCAGCGTGGCACGAGTGTGGGGTCGCCCAGGTTGAGCAGCGTGCCGTCAGGCCGCGCGAAGTAGGCTGTCCAGCGCTCGGGCGCGAGCATGAACGTCATGTTGTTGCTGAACACGAAGGCCGTGGCCAGCAGGAGCAGCACGACAAGGCCGAGCACCAGCGAGCGGGCCTTGCCCAGGGCCTCGTGGCGCAGGACCGTGAGGTACAGCCCGTAGTAGGCCAGCATGACCAGGCCCGTCACTCCCAGCCAGAACACGGCCATGAGCACGGAGCTGGTGTAGACGAAGTGGCCGTAGAGCACCTGCAGGAAGAGCAGCGGGGCCACGCCGAAGTTGACGGCCAGGGCCAGGACCGTGGGGAGCTTGGCCGAGAAGGGCCGCGCCCAGGATGTTCGGCGTTCGCGCAGGGATTCGATGAAGGCGACCGCGCCGCCGCCCAGCACAATGTTCACGAGCAGGATGTGGGCCGTGAACGTGGCCACGAGCAGGGCCTCGAAGAGCCACCAGGCCGCGGGAATGGGCTCGGGACTCGGAATGTAGGCCAGGGGATGCATGACCTGAATCCTCCGATGCATGGACGCGAACCGAGATGGTTCGTTCCGTCGTGCAATGGTCGAAATGGATAATGAAAGCGAGTGTTAGATTTTTTCTGGCAAGTGTTCAACAGGAAATTGATTCATCCTGTAGGTATATGAATCCATACAGGAAATATGAGTCCCGAATCTGTGGCATGCAGATATCTTGCGGACCGATGAGCTTGGTTTGCAATCCAAATATATGCTTGTACGAGATAGTTTATTCAATACAATTCGAAACGACGCTGAATATCCATTCATGCGCTAATACAGTTCGTTAATGGAGGTGCAGGGAGCGCCGCTTCCTGCCGGGAGAGAACCCGAGACAGGGCGGCGTCCTCTCTCGGTTGACTCGCAAAATGCGTTAGTGGATCAAGCACACCTTACGACAGCGCCTTGCGCTCGACATGAAACGATCGGGAGGCAGAAGCGTCGAGCCGCTTTCGATCATGCCTGAAAGCGGCTCGACGCAGGAGTTCCGGCGGGGTCAGTTCCGGGAGCCGGCCAGCACGTCCGCGCCCAGGCGCAGGAGCAGGCCGAGCCGGCGCGCTCCGCACTCCACGGCCTCGGCGGTGCGGCGCATGGCGTCCTCCAGGCTCGTGGGGCCGTCGCAGATGGAGGCCACGGCGCGGAAGCCTGCCTGGGCGAAGAGATCGTCCGAGCCGAGCACCTCGCCGGCCAGGGCCACCACGGGCACGTTGCGCGCGGCGGCCCGGCGCAGCACGCCCACGGGCCCCTTGCCGCCCAGGGTCTGCGAATCCAGGCGGCCCTCGGCCGTGATGACCAGGCAGGACTTGGCGATGCGCCCGTCGGCCCCGATCTGGTCCAGCACGAGGTCGCTGCCGCTCTCCAGGCTGGCCCCGGCCAGGGCGGTCAATCCGCCGGCCAGGGCTCCGGCCGCGCCGGCTCCGGCCTGGTCGCGCACGTCGCGGCCCTGCCCGGCGGCCAGGGCGAAGAAATGGCCCAGGTTGGCCTCCAACTGCGGCACCTGCTCCGGCGTGGCGCCCTTCTGCGGGGCGAAGACCCTGGCCGAGCCGCGTTCGCCCAGGACCGGGTTGTCCACGTCGCAGGCCACCCGGATGCGCACGTCGCGCAGCGCGGGATGCAGCCCCGCCGGATCGATGGAGGCGATCCGGGCCAGGCCTGCCGCGCCGGGCGGCACGTCCCGGCCCTCGGAATCCAGCAGGCGCAGGCCCAGGGCCTGCAGGCAGCCCGCGCCGCCATCCACGGTGGCGCTGCCGCCCACGCCCACGATGATGGTGCGCGCGCCCATCTCCGCCGCCTTGATCATGAGCTGGCCGGTGCCGTAGGTGCTGGCGCGCATGGGGTCGCGCTCGCCCCGCGTCAGCAGGGCCAGGCCCGAGGCGCGGGCCATCTCGACCACGGCCGTGCGGCCGTCGTCCAGCAGACCGAATTCCGCTTCCCTGGGCCTGCCCAGGGGGTCGAGGGCCTCGCAGGCCACGCGGCGTCCGCCGCCGGCCAGCAAAACGTCCAGAGTGCCGTCGCCGCCGTCGGCCACGGGCATGAGGTCCAGCTCCCGGCGCAGACCGGAGCCGGCTAGGCCCCGGGCCATGGCCTCGGCGGCCTGCACCGCGCGCAAACTGCCCTTGAAGGCGTTGGGAGCGAGAAGGATGGTTTTGGTCATGGGTACAGCCTTATTGGTTGCCCAGTTAAGGGAGAGGGTGTAACGAGCCCCGGCGCATGAGCGCATGAGCGCATGAGCGCATGAGCGCATGAGCCGCGCGAGGTGGAGCGGCGTTCTTGGCCGGAGCGGCAACAGCATGCTGAAAACGGGCTGCGGGACAGGGTGGCCCGCCGGATGCAAAGCATCCGCAAGCAGGCAAGGAGTAGCTGCTGCGGCGCTGGAGCGCAACCTCGCTGCCTTGCGATCCTCCGCTTCCTCCCGGCGAATCGGCCTGGAAATCCCCATACGCGAGCTGTAGAGAGATATATGGCCAAACTGACGCGCGAGAGCATCGTTCCCAGCCTCAAACATGGCTTCAAGGTCGGCCTGGCCTCGCTGCTGACCTATGCCGCGGCTCTGGCCCTTGGATTGCCGTCGTCCTATATTGGCGTGGTCACGGCGGTCATCGTGCTGCAGGCCTACGTGGCCGATTCCCTGCAGATGGCTGCCTACCGCATGTCCGGCACCCTGGTGGGCGCGCTCATCAGCGTGCTGATCCTGGCCGTGAACCCCGGCGGGGAGACGTACACGGGGCTGCTCCTGTTCCTGTCCCTGGCCTTTTGCGGTTTCCTGACCAGCTACGCCCCGCAGTTCCGCATGGCCGCCATCACCGTGGCCATCGTCTTCCTCATGGGCGTGCACAGCGAGGACTGGAGAGTCGTGGCCATCGACCGCGTGGTGGAGATCGCCCTGGGCATCGCCTGCGCCGTGCTGGTTTCCCTTCTGGTCTGGCCGCAGCGCTCCTCGGCGCTCCTGCGCGAAACGCTCAGGAAGTACTTCCTGCAGGCCGGCCGGCGCAGCGTGGACATGACCGGCCGCTTCCTGGAGACCCAGCGGGCCGGGACGGATTCCGACGCGGATCTCGACGCCCTGCTGGTCAAGGCCCGCGACCTGGCAGCCAAGGCCATCGCCCAGGAGGCGCGCTTCTATCCGCGCGCCCACCAGGATGCCCTGGGCCTCATGACCGCGGCCGAGCGCGTCCACGGCGGCCTGCACGCCATGGCCAGCGCCCTGGCCGCGGAGAGCGGCGAGCCCGAGCGCTTCATCATGGAGCGGGAGCTGCGCGAACTGGCCGCGAGCATCGAGGCGGCCCTGACGAGCTTGGCGATGACGGCCTGGTCCGAACAAACCTTGCAGAGGATCGAGGACTTGCGCGGCGCCCTGGGCCGCGCCGACGCGCGGCTGCACGAGCTGCGCAGCCTGGGCACCACCCGGCGTTTCGAGCTGGCCAAGCTGTCTCAGTTCCATGCCTTCTACCATGCCATGCGCAGGGTGGGAGAGGCCCTGACCCGGCGGTAGCAGCCTGTCGAGGCAGACTGTCCGGGCCTGGATGCCTGGTGCGAGGCGTACGTGGGCAGGGCTTGAGCCGGGCTCGGGCCTCAAGGGACCGCGAGGCGGGAATGCCTTTGGGGGGGGCGGGAAGTGCGCGCGGAGAGCCGGGGAGCCTGCCTGATTAAAACGGGCCGCGCGGGCCGCGATGGCCCGCCGAGTGCGCAACAACCGTCTGGAATGGTGGAATTTTTCGCAACCATTCCAGAGTCGAAATAATCCGGGCCGGACTGTTTCGACAGTCTGCTAGACCTTGCGCAGGGCCGCTATGCGCTCGGAAAGCTGCTGGGCCTCGTAGGCCTGGTCCTCGCTGAGCCGGCCCTTGTCCACGAGCGCCATGAGCGGATCCTTGCCCGGCCCCGGCTTGGCCTCGGCCTCGCGTTTGGTCACGAGCCCCTTGGCCAGGAGAATGTCCATGGCCGTCGGATTGGCCGAAGGCAGAACCTCGCGCAGGATCATGTCGCGGTCCTGGATATCCAGCCTGAGGTCTTCGGTTTCCTTGTAGAGCTCCTTGGCGCGGACCCGTTCTCGGTCCAGCTCCGCGGCGACCCGTGTGTAGCCGTCCTCCACGAAGTTGTACCGTCCGAGCAGCTCTTCGTAGCGGCGATTGAAGTCCTTGCGGATCTGGGCATATCCCAAGGCGGAAATGATCAGGAAGATGCAAAAGCTAATGACGAACAGGAGCAGGGAAGACACATCGATACCCTCGTTGGTCGGTTCTTGCTCCTTTTGTATACGGGAATGTAACGGCTGGCAAACAGCATGAGCGGGGGAATGCAATGCAAAGAGGGGCCAGAACGGCCCCTCTGCGGAGTTAATGCAGGCGGGATGGGAGATGGAGGTAAGTAAGTCTGCCGGACTCGCAGTGGAGATAGCATGGCTCGTGCCATGTTTCCCGGAGCTGGCTCCTTGTTCATAATCCGCTAAAATCCTGGTGGAAAAACAGGAAGTGGGCTGGCCTTGGCGGTTGCGGGGTAGCGTGCCTGGACATAATTGTGAAGCAGTGGCCCTCTGCTTCGGGGCGGCATACTTTTTTGTAAAAAAGATGGGGGGTCGGCCTCGCATGCGGCCAAGCACGGGGGAATGCGTTCTGGGCCGCGTGAAAAACGCGCCTGACCATGGACAAAAATGAAAAAAGGGGCTCGCGGCCCCCTCAGACTGTTCCGGCTTTGACCGAACCAGCCCTACTCGTTGTCGGCCGTGTGCTTGAGGTACAAAAGAGCGGTGACGACAACGGCTATGCCCAGAAAAAAGAAGAAAAAGCTGGTCATGGCGTCCTCCCCTGGTCTGCGGTGGCTCGTGGCCGCCCCGACAGGCGGGCGGTCACGCGGATGCCGGAAAATCACCCGGCCGGACACCTATAGCCTTCGCAAGCTGCTTTTGGCAAGGCCGGCAAGACCTTACCCGGCGGTCAGGCGCACGTTGTCCAGAGCCCAGAACTCGCTGCGGCGGCCCGTGGTCTTGCCCTTGAACACGATTTCCTCGACCCCCGCGGGCAGCACAAAGGACTTGTGCAGCACACAGTGCCTCATGTAGCGTTTACCGACCTTGGTCGCGCCCGGGGTCCCTTCGGGCAGGTTTTCATCCTGGTCGGTCAGGTCGCATGGAAACTGCTCGACCTTGAGCAGCTCGTTCCCGTCGCCGTCCTCGACCGTGAAGCTGTCGGCCTTGGAACCCTGCGAGTCCCAGTTCCCGAGCAGCACAAGGTCGAATTCGACCCTGATCGGCCGACCTTGCGATTCCTTGCCGATGCGCAGCGAGGCCTTATTGGGATAGTCGTCGTTGCGCTGGTTGAAGGGACCGAGGACCCGGCCTTGCCCCGTGACCTCGTGGGTTGCGTCCTTGGACCACGCCTCGGGTACCTCGGTCTCGAAGTCGTAGACCAGGTCCTCGGCTCCGGCCGGCGCGGACAGCCCGATGGACAGGCAGAAGGCCAGCACAAGCGGCAGGCCTTTCAGGCAGGTGCGTCTCATGAATGATGCTCCTTGGGTTAGCGCTTGGGGGAAACGACTTCGGGCCCAAGGCTGATTACGGTCATAACTTGATGCTATCCGATACGATCGGCCGAAAGTCAACGCATGTCGGCCGCGCGAGGTGTTCATGGATCGTGGCGATATGAGCGGGAGGGCCTGCGAGGCTTCGGCCCTGGATTTGCCGGGCGTGGTGAACGGAGAAGCGGTCCTGGTGCAGTCGGCGGAGACCCTGGGCGAGCTTTGCTCAAGGCTGCGCGACTGCGAGGCCGTGGGCATGGACACGGAGTTCGTGCGCGCGCGGACCTATTTTCCGACCCTGGGCCTCATCCAGCTTGCCGCGGACAACAAGGTCTTCCTGGTCGACCCGCTGGGGGTGGACGATCTGTCGCCATTGGTGGAGGTCCTGGCCGATCAGCGCCTGGTCAAGGTCTTCCATTCCTGCCAGGAGGACCTGGAGGCGCTCTATTACCTCTGCGGCTTCGCTCCCGGGCCGGTTTTCGACACGCAGGTGGCGGCGAGCTTTCTGGGCTACGGCTTCCAACCGGGCTACGGAGCCCTGGTCAAGACCCTGTTCGGAGTGGAGCTGGACAAGGACGAAACCCGCTCCAACTGGATCAGGCGGCCCCTGAGCGAATCCCAACTGACCTACGCGGCCCAGGACGTGCGCTATCTTCCGGCCATGTATGGCTTCCTGAGCCGGGTTCTGAGCGAGCAGGGAAGGCTGGGCTGGGCCAGGGAGGAGTGCGCGGCCCTGGAGGGCGAGGCCCGCTTCGAGACCGATGCGGCGAGCTACTACCTGCGCATGCGCTCCCTGTGGCAGTTCGGCAGCCGTGAGCTGGCGGCTCTGCGCGACCTGAGCGCCTGGCGCGAAAACGAAGCCATGTCGCGCGATCTGCCGCGCAGCTTCGTTCTGGATGACAAGGCCCTGCGCGCCGTGGTGCGAGCCTGGCCCGGCAAGCTCGCGGAACTGGCGGCGGTGGAAGGCATGCGGCCGCAGGTCGTGCGCAGGAGCGGCAAAACCATTCTTGCCATGCTGCGCCAGGTCAAGCAACTGTCCGAGGAAGAACTGCCTCCGGCTCAGGCCAGGCCGTTGCACACCCATGCCCTCAAGGCGGCCGCGGACGAGGCCAAGGCCGCCCTGGACCGCAGGGCGGCGGAGCTGGGCCTGCCTCCCGAACTGCTGGCGCCCCGCAAGCTCGTTTCGGACATGATGAGCGACCTGTTCGCGGGCCAGGCCGATGCGCCCTGGAAACGCATTACCGGCTGGCGCCGCCAGGCCGCCGGCGAGGACCTCCTGCGCGGTCTGGCCGAGCGACACGCCCGCCAGCGCCAAGGCTGAAGACCGGCGGACGGAAATGAAAAAGCCGTCGTGCAACGGCTTTAACATTTCTCTCTCCGCGGTGACGCAGCCATTGCGATATGAAGCTACCCTTCCGATTCTTCGGCGCCTCCGCCGCGCTTCTCCCATAATTTGAGTTCGCGCATCTTGTTGCGCCGATCCCGCGCCAAGCCCTTGGCGATGAGCGAAGTGCCCTTCTTGTAACCGTGCTTGGCCTTGTACTCCTTGGGCGTCAGGCCGTGCAGGGCAAGATGGCGCTTGGTGAGGACCTTGAACTTCTTGCCGCATTCGAGGCATTGTACGCTTCGCTCGCGAATGGCCTTCGAGGGATCCGACGGTATATCGCCTTTCTCTCCCTCGCCTTCGAACTCGATGCCCTCGGTGGCGCTTTTGATGCCCTCGGCAAGGGTCCTCACCATGGAGACGATCTCCTCCTCGGTCATGTGGCGGACCCCGGCTTGGGCCTTGACGATCCCCAGTGCATCTTCGAGATAGGACTCCATATTGTCTCCTCCTCCTGTAGGGACGCTTACTTCAACTTGACTATAGTACCACTTTCGGGACGATCGACAACGTTTTTTTGCAGAATGGATGGGAAGTCCGGCGTTCAGTCCTTCAGGATGCAATAAAACCAGTTTTCCCAAGGCAATGTAGAGCGGTTTCACGTGGCGTACCCAGCCAGGAAGGCCGGTTTGGGGCGGCATGGCGATGCATTGTGGTGCGCGTGCCCGCCTCGTGCAACTCGCTCCAGACGGTCCCGGAGGCGGAAGATAGCCCTGAAGTCCCCGGCGGTATGAGGGGCGAGGCACGTCTCATACTGGAGTCGGAGATGCGTGGTAATACTTGTCGCGCCCGTACTACTACAGTGGCGCGCCTGGAGTTATCCCTTTCTGCGTGGTTGCTGGGCGAATTTATAGACAATATAATACATGCATCGCATTTCGTCGAATGATCTGCGTCAATGCCGATAATAGAAACAATTTCTCCATGCTCTCCGAGGCATTAAGCCGTGGGGAGGCGACGTCCTCCCCACGGCCCGCCATTTTCCGGCCGTGAACGGCTCAGGTCATGTGCCAGGCTCCTTGTCTGCCGGAGTTCGCCTTTACTTCCATTGGTGTAGCTTCTATTGTCCCGCCGGTAGGTTATATGGGTGACGATCGCGTCATCGCCTTCCAGCTCAGGGGTGAGGGATGAGCTACGAACCAGTGGACCTGCTTTGGGTTCTGATGGCGGCCTCGCTGGTGTTCCTCATGCAAGCCGGGTTCATGTGCCTCGAATCCGGCCTCACGCGCACGAAGAACAGCATCAACGTGGCTATCAAGAATCTGGCCGACTTCGTCATATCCGTCTTCACCTTCTGGGCCGTCGGCTACGGGCTCATGTTCGGTGCGAGCTGGGCCGGCTTGCTGGGCTGGAGCCAGTTCCGGCTGCCTCTGGACGGCGACCCGTGGCTGGCCGCGTTCTTTTTCTTCCAGGCCATGTTCTGCGGCACGGCCACGACCATCTTCTCGGGCGCCGTGGCCGAGCGCATGCGTTTCTCGGCCTATGTACTGGCCGCGTTCATCGTCTCCGCCGTCATCTATCCGCTGTTCGGCCATTGGGCCTGGGGCGGGCTCGAGCGCGGGGAGTTCACGGGCTGGCTGGGGGGCATGGGCTTCGTGGATTTCGCCGGCTCCACCGTGGTGCATTCCGTGGGCGGCTGGGTCGCGCTGGCCGCGCTGCTCATCGTCGGCCCAAGGCAGGACCGTTTCGACGCCCAGGGCCGGCCCAGGGAAGTCACGGCCTCGAACCTGCCCCTGTCCGTGCTCGGGGCCATGCTCCTGTGGTTCGGCTGGTTCGGCTTCAACGGCGGCAGCACCTTGGCCCTGACCTCCGACGTCCCGCTCATCATCGCCCGCACGACTCTGGCCGCGGCCATGGGCGGCCTGTCCTGCCTGACGCTGGGCTGGCTGCTGACTTCCGTGCCCAAGGTGACCTGGCTCATCAACGGCGTGCTGGGAGGCCTGGTGGCCATCACGGCCGGCTGCCACGTCGTGAACGCCACGGGCGCGGCCATCATCGGCCTGGTGGCCGGACCGGTCTGCCTGGCTTCGGAACGGCTGCTTGAGCGCCTGCGCATCGACGACGCCATCGGGGCCGTGCCCGTGCACCTGGCTTGCGGCATCTGGGGCACCCTGGCCGTGGCACTGTTGGGAGACCTGGAGCTCATCGGCACGGGCCTGACCAGACTAGGCCAGCTCCAGGTTCAAGCCGTGGGCATCGTCGCCGCCTGCGGCGTTTCCTTCCTGCTGACCTACCTGCTCCTGCGGATCGTGAACCGCATGCACCCGCTGCGGGTTTCGCCCGACGATGAAACCATGGGCCTGAACATTTCCGAGCACGGCGCGCGCAACGACCTGGCCGACCTGTTCATGGCCATGGACCGGCAGGCCTCCACGGGCGACCTGTCCCTGCGCGTGCCCGAGGAGCCGTTCAGCGAGGCCGGGCTCATCGCCCGTCGCTACAACCGGGTCATGGACGCCCTGGAGTCCGCCGTGGCCAAGACCGAGGCCATAGTGCGCTCGGCTGCCGACGCCATCGTGACCTTCGGACGCGACTCGCTGCTGGTCATAAGCTGCAATCCGGCGGCCGAGGCGGCCTTCGGCTACGGCCGGGGAGCCCTGGTCGGCAAACCGCTGTCCACCATCCTCGGCGGCAGCGGCGGCGGGCTTGTGCGCGACCTCCTGGATGGACGCGGCATGGAAGTGCTCTGCCTCCGGGCTGACGGCAGCCGCTTCCCGGCCGAGGCCGTGGTTACCGAAGCGGCCGCGGGCCGCGAGCGCTTCTGCATCGGCACGTTCCGGGACATCACCGAGCGCCGCCGCGCGGACGAGATCCTGCGCTCTTCCAGGACCATGTACAAGACGCTCTTCGAGAACTCGGGCACGGCCCTGTTCGTGGCCGAGGCCGACGGAGGCATCTGCCTGGTCAACAGCGAGTTCGAAACAATGTCGGGCTACGGCCGGGACGAAATCGAAGCGCTCATGACCTACCGCTACTTCTTCACGGGCGAAGCGCTGGAAGGCGTGGAGCGCTGCCACGGCCTGTTCCGCGAGGGCGTCCGCCGCGCGCCCCAGTCCTTCGAGAGCGTGTTCAACGACCGCAAGGGCGGGACCAGGCCCGTATACGTCACGATTTCCATCTTTCCCGGCACGAGCAGGGCGCTCTTCTCGCTCATGGACCTGTCGGACGTGAAGCAGGCCGAACAGGCCCTGGTGGAGCAGCGGGCCTTCTTCCAGGAGCTGTTCGAACGCTCGCCCCTGGGCATCATGCTCCTGGACACCGAGGGGCGGATCCTCAACGTCAACAGAGGCCTGGAGCGGCTGTTCGGCTACGGGCGCGAGGAGCTGCGCGGCCACTTCAGCCGGTCGGCCCTGGTGCCCGAGGAACGGGCCATGGAGGCCGACAACTTCTTCCGCCTGGTCGTCGCGGGCCGGCCCTTCCAGTCCGAGACCTGGCGCAAGCACAAGAACGGCGAGCTCATTCCCGTGTCCATCGTGGGCTACCCCGTGCTCATGGAGGGCAAGATCAAGGGCGTCTACAGCATCTTCTCCGACATTTCGGAGCGCAAGGCCTTCGAGGAGCAGCTCACGCACCAGGCCTTCCACGACGCCCTGACCGGCCTGCCCAACCGCATGCTCTTCCACGAGCGGCTGGAGCGCGCCCTGGAACGCTCCAAGCGCCGCCCGGACTACCGCTTCGCCGTGCTGCTGGTGGACCTGGACCGCTTCAAGTGGGTCAACGACTCCCTGGGCCACATGGCCGGCGACGAGCTGCTCGTGGGCATATCCAGGCGCATGGAGTGCTGCCTGCGCAGCATGGACACCGTGGCCCGCCTGGGCGGCGACGAGTTCGGCGTGCTCCTGGAGGAGTTCGGCAACCATCGCGAGGTCGTCCAGATCACCAAGCGCATCCTGAACGTCATCGAGGAGCCCTTCACGGTGGAGGGAACCACGGTCTTCACCAGTGCGAGCATCGGCATGGTGCTGCGCACGCGCGAGTACGAGTGCGCCGAGGTCCTGCTGCGCGACGCTGACATCGCCATGTACCGCGCCAAGGAGCTGGGCAAGGCCCGCTTCAAGGTCTTCAACCGGCTCATGCACGACAATGCCGTGCGCGTGCTGCGCCTGGAGACCGAGCTGCGCCATGCCGTGCAGAACGACGAGCTGCGCGTGCACTACCAGCCCATCGTCTCCGTGCTCAGCGGGCGGCTGGAGGGCTTCGAGGCCCTGGCGCGCTGGGAGCACCCCGAGCGGGGCCTGGTTCAGCCGGCGGAATTCATTCCCCTTGCCGAGGAGACCGGGCTCATCGTGTCGCTGGGCAAGTGGGTCCTGGCCGAGGCCTGCGGGCAACTGGCCCGCTGGGACGCCGAATGCCCCGAGGCCCGCGGGCTGGACATGAGCGTGAACATTTCGAGCAAACAGCTCATGCAGGAGGATCTGGTGCCCTTCATCCAGGGCGTGCTGCGCGAGACGGGCATCGCCTCGAGTCGGCTCAAGCTCGAGATCACCGAGAGCGTGGTCATGCAGGACGTCAAGGCCACGGTGGAAAAGCTCAACCAGCTCAAGGAGCTGGGCGTGTCCCTGGTCATCGACGACTTCGGCACGGGCTACTCCTCGCTGTCCTACCTGCAGCGTTTCCCCATCGATATGCTCAAGATAGACCGCTCCTTCATCAGCGGCCTGGAGGAAGCCGGCGACAACCTGGAGATCATCCGCACCATCGTCTCCCTGGCCCGTAACATGGGCCTCGGCGTGGTGGCCGAGGGCGTGGAGATGGCCTCCCAGCTCCAGACCTTGCGCGACCTGGACTGCGACGAGGCGCAGGGCTTCATGTTCTCCCGGCCCGTGGCCCAGGAGGAGGCCAAGGCGCTCATCCTGCGCCTGTTGGCCAAGAACTGAGCGGGAAGGCGCGTCGGGTTGCACACACGAGGAGCGGGTTCGTCAGCCGCCCGCCCGTTGGACGGCCTGCCGCATCAGGGCTCGGAAGATGTTCTGCTGGCTGGCGATCTGGGGCATGAACTCCGGATGCCACTGCACGCCCAGGACCATGGGCTGGCGCGTGTGCTCAATGGCCTGCACGACGCCCGAGGGTTCGCGTCCCACGATGCGCAGATCGCTGCCCAGCTCCTTCACGGCCTGATTGTGCAAGGCGTTGACCTTGACCGAGGTTGCGCCGAGGATTTCCGCCAGGCGCGAGCCGGGCTCCAGCAGCACCTCCTTGCGTGGAAAGACCGTGCGCACCTGCGGATTCTCGATGTAGAAGGCCGACAGTTCCTGATGCAGGCTGCCGCCGAGCCCTATGTTGAGCAGCTGGGCGCCGCGGCAGATGCCCAGGACCGGAATCCCGCGCAGCAGGGCCGAGCCGAGCATCTCCAGCTCCAGCTCGTCGCGGTCGCGGTCCACTGACGGGGCCCGCCGGGTGCTGAGGATCAGGCGCAGGAGCCACAGGAGCGGGAAGAGCACTATGTTGAGCCAGCGCCGCCACCAGACCCGCTCGCTCCTCTGCTCGCGGATGGACTCCTCCAGCTCCAGCCGCTCCTGGCCGTAATGGCGCGGATCGACATCCGAGCCGCCGCCGATGACCAGCGCATCCAGGCCCAAGGGACTGCGCCGCCGGGAGGGCGTGATGCGGCAGGCCCGCCCGCCGGCGCGGCGGACGGCCAGCCACGTGCACAGCCAGGCCGCCAGGCCGCCCTTGTCCGGGCCGGTCACGCCCACCAGCGGCCTTCTCTTCAGCGCAGCCATCGGCGCACCCTCTCGACCCAGTCCGGAGTCAGCAGGTTCCTGGGAAAACCCGGACGGCTGACGTACTCGCGTCCCATGGCCGCCAGCTTGCCCTTGTCCTCGGCCAGCCGTTCCACGCCCACCCAGTGCGCCCACTCGTCGGCCACTCTCCACTCGGGGTCGTCCAGGCGGCAGTTGGGCAGGCGGTAGTGCGCGGCCGGCCTGGGCTTGATGAGATGCCCTTCCACCGGATACCGCCGCACCAGCTCGCAATCGAGGCGGCAGAACAGCGGCAGCAGATCCAGGGAACGGTTGCGCGTGGGATTCGCCTCCAGGTAGTCCCGCATGAGCGCGTGCAGTTCCGGCTGGTACTCCGGGTCCACGACCCCGGCCCTGTAGCCGTGCGGGAACTCCTCGATGAACGGCGTGACGCGCCGGCTCAGGTCGATGTCCGACTCCTCGGCGATCCATTCCTCCAGGAGCAGGTAGGCCTTGAGCAAATCGAGGATGGTCTTGCGCTCCAGGTCAGGCAGCTCGACATTGAAGTGCAGCCCGAAGGCGTACAGGAGAGATTCGTCCGTGCCTTCGGCCCCACGCCCGCGCAGAGCCTCCCTCAGCTCCTCGACGCTGTCCAGCTCGGACAAGGGGATGGGCGGGGTGACGACCTCGTAGGGAATGACCGTGGCCGCAACCCGTTCCAGGACGTTTTCCACCAGCTCGCCCGTGCCCAGCTCGTGCAGATGGATGCCGATTTTGTCCAGCAGCCTGAGGTAGCGCTCCTGCTTGAAGATGGACGAATCCAGCTCCACGCCGAAGGTCCCGTGGCGGGTCCCCTCGATCTTGTGCAGGAAACGGTTCTCCGACCTGGCTGTGCCGCCGTAGACCTCCCGCACCGCGTCGATGATCTCCGGAAAGCCCAGACCGGCGAACTCGAATTCCACTCCCACCCGGCGTTCAGGGCCATCCAGCGTATGGATTCTTGGGGGCATGGCGAAGGGCATGCGGCCTCCTGGCTTGCTCGTGCCGCGATCGGGCAGCCGGTCTGGCCAGTCTGGTTGGCCTGGCCGGCTCGGGCGGCAGTGGACCAGGATAGCATCGCAGGCGGGCCGGGTCAGCCCATTGTTTGGTCAATGCGCGTGTGGCGGGGACAGGTGAAGCTCAGGCGAAGTCCCGGCCGATCTGCCGGAAGAGTTCGTAGACGAAGAAGGGCGGCATGGCCTGGCCGTCGAAGCACAGGTCCACGAGCCTGGCCACGAGGTTGCCCTTGGGTGTGGCGAAGCGCTCCACGTCCACGTGATGGCTCTTGCTGCGGCCCGTGGCCGGGGCGGTTTCACGGATGAGCAGACGCCAGCCGGCGCCGCCGGAGCGCCGCCAGCTCGTGTCCACGTCCGTGCGGCCGCCGGCGTTTTTATGAATGATATAAACGAAGTCGCGCAGGCTGAAATGCTGGCTGGTCTGTTTGTCGGTAACGCCCAGGAATTCGCCCTGCTCGGAGCGGAACACCAGGGGCAGGCGAAGAAAGTCCGGCGAGGGCCCTTGCAGCGCCTCCAGTTCGCTCAGGCGCGCTTCAAGCTGCTCCTGCCGCTCCAGGCTCTCCTGGCGATCCCGGCTCAACTGGCCCACCTGCCCGGCCAGCCGCGCGGCCTCCTGCCTCACGGCCCCCAGCTCCTCGGCAAGCCTGCGCAGCTCGGCGGACAGCTCCTCGACGCGCCTGTCGGCTGCTGCCCGGGACGCGTCGTGAGCAACCCCCTGAATGATCTCCGGGGCGATTTCAGGCCGGCTGACTTCGCCAAGTCCGCCCGGCCCGGCTCCGGTCAACCGCTTCCTGATCTCGGCGGCGTCCAGGCCCTGCTGGCAGAGGTCGGCGATGCGCCGCAGCGGCTCGGCAGTATGTTCCGGATAACGTGTCACGCGGCCGACGCGCCTGCCCGCAAAGAACTCCGGGAAGCTCTTCACGTGGCGCCGCGCCGTGTCCCTGGCCATCCCTGCCGCCTTGGCCAGTTCGCTTATGAGCAGATATTTATCCACGCCGTCGCCCCTGCATGCCCCGTGCCGGACATCGGCCTCCGGGACTTGCGGATTGTGGTGGATTTCCTCGCAAATATCCAGATCCGGGCGCTATACCCCGCCGGCCCAGTCCACCGGCAGGCGCACCAGGCTGCCGGCTTTGTTTTTGAACAGCAGGTGCCCCTTGTCCCGGCCGAACAGGTACAGGTCGCGGGTGATGCGCACGTCGGCCCGGCAGTATTCGGCGATAAGCTCCACCCGTCCTTCCTTCCACCAGGCCAGGGCCTGCAGGCCGTCCGCGCTCTTGCCCACGCCCAGCGTGGCCGAGGCCAAATGGTCCAGGGCCAGCCGGTAGCCCAGCCGCCGCTTGACGTGCTCCAGCATGTCCAGGGTCTTTAGCCGCAGGAAGTCATACTCCACGCAGCCCGAGAGCACCGCGTAGTCGAAGCGGCGGATGTTGAAGCCCACCACCAGCTCCACGCCGTCCAGCAGCTCGCACAGGCCGCCCAGCTCGTCCTGCCCGAACGTGTGGAATTCGTCCGAGGCCGAATCATAGGCCACGGCCACGCTCACGCCCATGTCCCGCGCCCTGTGCCAGCCGCCGACCTCGGCGGCCGAGCGGCGCGTCTCCACGTCGAGGACCACGAAACGTGAAAGCGAATGCGAAGGCGAACCGGGGGCGCCGCCCCCGGACCCCTGCCGGGGGAACTCGTCCCCCCGGACCCCCCGCTGTGCGGCAGGCGGGCGCTGTTCGGATGGACCGGGAGACGCCTCGAAGGCGGTCGGGGATGCGGCGGCGTCTTCGCCGGTCAAAGCCCCGGCGAACCCGCCGCCGCGTTCGCCGGTCGGCCTGCGGCCGACAAGGGAAGAGCCATTTGCCGGAGCGATGAGGCCCGAGTCTTCGAGGGCCTCATCGCTCCGGAACATCGCGGGTCCAGGGGGGCGTCCCCCCTGGTGGGTGGGGTTCGGGGAGGGCAACGCCCTCCCCGATTCTCCACAAAGCAACTTAAGTACGAACGCCGCAGCGTCTTTCGAAATAGGCCTGTTGCCGGAGCCGCATTTGGGCGAGTGAACGCAGGACGGGCAGCCCAGTTCGCAGGGGCATTCGCGCACCACGGCCAGGGTTTTGACCAGCAGTTCCTCGGCCTTGGTGAAGGCCAGGCGCGACAGGCCCACCCCGCCGGGCGCTCCGTCGTAGACGAACACGGCAGCCGAGTTGACCTGCGGATGGAAGGGTATGGAGATGCCGCCCAGGTCGTTGCGGTCGCACATGACCAGGAGCGGCAGGATGCCGATGGCCGCGTGCTCCACTGCGTGGATGCCGCCCATGAAGTGGTGGCGTTCTTCCTCGGCGGCGGCCTGGACTTCCGGTGGAATTTCGATCCACAGGCCGTCGGTTTCAAAGGACTGGGGCGGCAGATCCAGGGGCACGATGGTCAGCAGCTTTCCGTCGCTCGTGCGGCGTTTCTCGTAGCCGGTGATGGTCTCGGTGACGCGCAGCCGGCCGTGATGCACGCGGGTGTCGAGGACCTGACGCGCGCCGTGCACGCGCAGGATCTCGGTGGCTTTCTCGCCGCGCACGCGCGTGTAGTAGCCCACGCGGGCCTTGTGGGCCAGGGCGCGCCGGCCGGGCAAGTCCAGGCGGTCCACCACGTAGGTTTCGCCCCGGTGCAGGTAGACCGCGCCGTCGTGGGCCTCGCGGAAGGCGCGGTGCTCGTCGATCTGGCCGATGACCTGACCGTCGACCTCGATGACCATGGTGCCGCCGGCTCCGCGCAAATCCACCTCGCGGTGGGGCCGCTTGCGCCTGGAGTGCAGCTGGCGGCCGTCGGCCGACTGCAGGAGCAGGCCTTGTTGCAGCATGTCCTGGGCGACCTGGGCGATGCCTTCCTCCTGGAGCATGGGCTCGTCCATGCGCAGGGGCAGCTCGGCGGCGGCGCAGTCCAGGTGGCGGGTGACGATGACCGGGTTGGCCGGGTTTAGCACGGCGGATTCGGGCGGCCGGTTGAAGAAATCCTCGGGATGGCGCAGGAAATACTGATCCAGGGCGTCTTCCTGGGCGATGAGCACCACGGCGGATTCCTGCTGCTTGCGGCCCACACGGCCGCCGCGCTGCAGCGTGGCCATGATCGTGCCGGGGTAGCCCACGAGGATGCACAGGTCCAGGGCGCCGATGTCGATGCCCAGCTCCAGAGCGCTGGTGGTCACCACGGCCAGCAGATCGCCGGAGGACATGCGCGCCTCGATGTCCCGGCGCTCCTCGGGCAGGAAGCCGGCGCGGTAGGCGCTGATGCGCTCCTTGAACTCGCCGGATTTCTCGGCGGCCCAGATGGCGATGAGTTCGGTCATCTTGCGCGACTGGCAGTAGACGATGGTGCGCAGGCCCCGCTCCAGAGCCTGTCGCAGCAGGCGGATAGCGGCCGTGGCGGCGCTGGCCGCAGGGTCCATGAACAGGAAGTGGCGTCGGCCCTGGGGCGCGCCGCTGTCGAGGATGACCTCGGCCTGCAGGCCCGTGAGCAGGTTGGCCAGCTCGCCGGGGTTGCCGATGGTCGCCGAGCAGAACACGAAGGTCGGCCGAGATCCGTAGTAGCGGCACATGCGCAGCATGCGCCGGAAGAGCATGGCCATGTGCGAGCCCATGACCCCGCGATAGGTGTGCACCTCGTCCACCACGACGTGCGTGAGCCCGGCCCAGAAGGCGGCCCAGGTGGAGTGGTGGGGAAGGAGCGAGAGATGCAGCATCTCGGGATTGGTCAGCAGCACGCCGGGCGGCTCCTCGCGCAGCTTGCGGCGGCGGCGGTCGGGCGTGTCGCCGTCGTAGATGGCCGCGCCCGGGCGCACGTCGGGCGGCAGCAGGGCCGTCAGCTCGTTGAAGGAGCGCAGCTGGTCCTGGGCCAGAGCCTTGAGCGGGAACAGCCACAGGGCCTTGCTGTCGGGCATGACCAGGGACTGCTCGATGACCGGCAGGGTGTAAGTCAGCGACTTGCCGCTGGCCGTGGGCGTGGCCACGACCACATGGCGACCCGCGCGCACCAGGTCGCAGGCCATGGCTTGGTGGCTGTAGAGCTTGGAAATGGACCGCGCGGCCAAAAGGCCCTGCACGAGCCTGGGCCATGGCCGGCGCGTCTGGGCCATGCTCTCGGCCCGCTCGGGCAGGATTTCGTGATGGACGACCTGATCCCCGTAGGGGTCGTCCTTGGCCAGGCTGGCCAGAAAGTCATGGATGGTCGGGTTCATGCGTGCTCGTTGGGCCGAAGGCTGTTGCGGCGCGCCGGGAAAGCGGAAATGAGGGAATGCCGCGCCGTGTGGCTGATCCGGGACGATACTACATAAGGCGCGCGGGCCGTGGAGCAAGGGGCCGCCTGGAGACGTGCATCGGGAGGTCGCCGGTGCACGACAGCCTAGCGCCTATCGCCGCGGGAGCCAAGCCCGGTCTGTATGACGCCATTTACCTTCCGCCTGTTTTCTTCTACAAGGCTGGTCCAGGAAAGCCTCTCCCCTGGCTTTCGACCGGCAACAACCATCCGTCTGCACGAGGTGCGCGCATGAAGATCGCCTCCCGGCTGGCCAAGATCAAGCCTTCGGCCACCCTGGCCTTGAACGCCAAGACTCAGGAAATGCGCGCCCAAGGGCGCAACGTCGTGTCCCTGGCCGTGGGCGAGCCGGATTTCCCGACGCCCGAGCACATCTGCCGGGCGGCCAAGGAGGCCATCGACGCGCGCTTCACCCGCTACACCGCCGTGCCGGGCATTCCCGAGTTGCGCAAGGCAGTGGCCGGCTATTACGCCACGTTCTACGGGGTGGAGGCGCCCATGGAGGCGGCCATGGTCTCCAACGGCGGCAAGCAGGTGCTCTACAATCTGTTCATGGCCCTGCTGGAGCCCGGCGACGAAGTGCTCGTGCCCGCGCCCTACTGGGTGAGCTACCCGGCCATGGTCGAGCTGGCCGACGCCAGGCCCGTGTTCGTAAAGGCCGGGGCCGAGGCCTGTTTCAAGATCACGCCCGAAAGCTTGGAGCGCGCCCGCACGCCCCGCACGCGCATGCTCATCCTCAACACGCCCTCCAACCCCACGGGCTGTCATTACAGCCAGGCCGAACTGGACGCCATCGCCGACTGGGCCGTGGCTCACGACGTGTTCATCGTATCCGACGAGGTCTACGACCGCCTGGTCTACTCCCCGGCCCAGCCAAGCTCCCTTGCCGGGCTGTGGAAGCGCCAGCCCGAGCGGGTGGCCATCGTTGGCGCGCTGTCCAAGACCTTCGCCATGACCGGCTGGCGCCTGGGCTTCGTCCTGGCCCATCCCGACCTCATCAAGACGCTGACCAAGATCCAGGGCCAGTCCACCTCCAACGTGTGTTCCATCACCCAGAAGGCCGCCCTGGCCGCCCTCACGGGCCCTTGGGACATCGTGGAGGAGATGAAGAAAGCCTTCGTGCGCCGCCGCGACATGGTCATGGACATCATCGCCACCTGGCCAGGAGCCATATGTCCCAAGCCCGACGGAGCGTTCTACGTGTTCCCCAACCTGCGCGCGTTCATGACGGGAGACACTCCCGATTCGGCCAGCCTGTGCCAGAAGATCCTGGAGCAGGCCGAGGTGGCCCTCGTGCCGGGCTCGGCCTTCGGCGACGACGACTGCGTGCGCTTCTCCTACGCCCTGGACGACGAAACCCTGGCCCGCTCCATGGACAAGGTGGGCCGAGTGCTTATGAAACGCTGACGGGCAGGGGCGCCGCCGCTCCGTTCCCGTTGCGCGCTGCAGGCGAGCCGGACATTTCCGCGCCGTGCGGCCTTCAGCGCGCCTAGCCACAATGACTGAAACAGAACAGCGCCAGCGCAACGCCTCGGGGGCGAGCCCCTTCCAACTCGTGAAGCTCCTGTCCTGGAGCTTCTTCGTGCTCATTGTCGGCATCAACCTCATGCTGTCCATCTTCCTGGCGGACTACGCCAAGCACACCCTGCTGAAGAAGCAGGAGGAGTTCGCCCTGTTGCTGGCGGAGAACCTGAACCACCAGATCTTCCAGCGCTTCACCCTGCCCACGCTCATCGGCTTCGGCCGCATCGAGCTGCGCCAGAAGGCCCAGTTCGAACGCCTGGACAAGACCGTCAGGTCCACCATCCACAGCTTCCACGTCATCGAGGTGCGCATCTACGACTTCGAGCAGACCGTGGCCTATTCCACGAACCCGAATCTGGTGGGCCAGGAGGGGCTGGCCGGGCATACGGTCAAGTTCGCCCTGGACAGCGGGCAGTACAGCTTCGAGGTCATCAACTTCAACCCCACGTACCGCGCCTTCTTCAGCCCGGAGCTGGAGAAGGGCAGCGCGGTCATGCGCACCGTCTACACCCTGCGCGCCGAGCGCAGGCTGGACGCGCCCGAGCGCGCCGGCCCCATCATCGGCGTGCTCGAATTCACCCAGGACATTACCGACGTCTACAGCACGGTCATCATTTTCCAGCGCATCATTGTCCTGGCCTCGATTCTGTCATCGCTGGGCCTGTTCTTCATGCTCCTGCTCATGATCCGCCGCGCGGACCGGCTGGCCGCCCAGCGCACGCGGGAGAAGGAGATGCTCGAACGCGACCTGCACCAGAGCGAGAAGATGGCCAGCATGGGCCGCATGGTCTCGGGCATCGCCCACGAGATACGCAATCCCCTGGGCATCATTCGCTCCAGCGCCGAGTTGCTGCTCGGCAAATCGCAGCGCGAGGACCCCAAGGGCTCCAACACGCGCATCCTGCAGGCCATCTTCGACGAGTCCAAGCGTCTGTCCCGCACGGTCAACGATTTCCTGGACTATGCCAGGCCCAAGCCGCCCAAGCTGGCGCCCGTGGATGTGGCCCAGGTGCTGGATCAGATGGCCATGTTCCTGGAATCCAAGCTCCAGCAGCAGGGTGTTTCGCTGGTCAGGGAGTACGCGCCCGGAGCCGTGATCATGGCCGACCGCGACCTGCTCTACCGCGCTTTCTACAACCTGGTGGCCAATTCCTTGGAGTCCCTGAACGGCCCCGGCAAAATCAGGATTTCGGTCAATGCGGCCGACGGGCAGGTTGTGGTAAACATCGAGGACAACGGCCCCGGTTTCGCCCCCGAGGCCATGGAGAAGCTGCGCGATCCGTTCTTCACCACCAAGGACTCGGGCACGGGCCTGGGCCTGACCATAGTTGACACCATCCTTGGCGGGCATGGCGCGCAAATGCTATTGGGCAACAATCCCGAGGGCGGCGCCCGCGTGGAGATAACCTTCCCCGCCGCGAAGTCACGATAGGAGCGCCATGGCCGACACCATTCTGGTCATCGACGACGAGCAGAACTACCTGCTCGTGCTGAGCACGCTGCTGGAGGACCAGGGCTACAACGTCACGGCCATCCCCGATCCCGAGACGGCCCTGGCCTACCTGGAGGAATCCGAGGTGGACGTGGTCATCACGGACATGAAGATGCCCAAGCTCTCTGGCAAGCAGGTCCTGGAGCATGTGCGGCGCAACTATCCGCAGGTGCCCGTGCTCATCATGACCGCCTTCGGCTCCATCGAGGCCGCGGTGGAGGCCATGCGCGTGGGCGCCTTCGACTACATCTCCAAGCCCTTCTCCAATGACGAGCTGCTCCTGTCCGTGGCCAAGGCCGTGCAGTTCGCCCGCGCCCGGCAGCAGAACCGGCTGCTCCTGGAATCCATGAGCAAGCAGTTCGGCGTGGGCAACATCATCGGCGGCAGCCGGCCCATGCGCCGGGTGCTGGAGATGATCCAGCGCGCCGGCCCAACAAGGTCCACGGTGCTCGTCTCCGGCGAGTCGGGCACGGGCAAGGAGCTTGTGGCCAGGGCCATCCACCTGACCTCGCCGCGCAAGGACCAGCCCTTCGTCTCGGTCAACTGCATGGCCCTCAATCCCGGCGTGCTGGAAAGCGAGCTGTTCGGCCACGAGAAGGGTTCCTTCACCGGCGCAGTCGCCCGCAAACGGGGCCGTTTCGAGCTGGCCGACGGCGGCACGCTCTTCCTGGACGAGATCGGCGAGCTGTCGCCCGAAACGCAGGTCAAGCTCCTGCGCGTGCTCCAGGAGCGGCGCTTCGAGCGCGTTGGCGGCGTGGAGCCCATCGAGGTGGACATCCGCGTGGTGGCGGCCACCAACAAGAACCTGCAAAAGGCCGTGAACGAAGGGGCCTTCCGCGAAGACCTCTTCTACAGGCTCAACGTCGTGCACATCGAGATGCCGCCCCTGCGCGAGAGGCGCGAGGACATCCCGCTGCTGGCCATGCACTTCCTCCAGAAGTTCGCCCGCGAGAACCAGAAGAGCTTCAAGGGCTTCGCTCCCGAGGCCCTGAACTACCTGCAAGGCTTCGACTGGCCCGGCAACGTGCGCCAGTTGGAGAACGTCATCGAGCGCAGCGTGGTGCTGGCCGACACGGAAACCATAGGCGTGGAGGACCTG
Source organism: Pseudomonadota bacterium (assembly GCA_023411815.1). Lineage (GTDB taxonomy): Bacteria > Desulfobacterota > Desulfovibrionia > Desulfovibrionales > Desulfovibrionaceae > Desulfocurvibacter. The sequence continues at coordinate 28,203 of JAEYOJ010000029.1, forward strand.
CCCGCCGAGATCAAGGACGAGGAAGCCCAGTACAAGTCCGCCGTGGACATGCTGCCCACGCGCATCAACCTGCCGGATACCCTGGAAAAGATCGAGGCCGCGCTCATCCGCCGCGCCCTGGCCAAGTCCGAGTTCGTGCAGGTCAAGGCCGCCGAGCTGCTCGGCGTGTCCAAAAGCCTGCTCGCCTACAAGCTCAAGAAGTACAAGATCATAGTGCACTAGCGGGGAGAGGGCGAAGAGGTTTTTCCCAAAGGGGCGAGGCCCCTTTGGAATCCCTTTTTCCGGCCTGCGTTCACGCATTGTCATGCGCCGGTCACGGCTCGGGCCTGGGCGTGAATTGTTAAAGCATACGGGGTCCAGGGGGATTATCCCCCTGGTGAGTGGGATCCGGGGAGGGCAACGCCCTTTCCGCTTCTCAGGCTGGCGGCTACTGGCCTCAGGCCACGCTGCGGCCCAGGCGTCTTTCGAAAACCGGGTCGGCCATGCGGCGGGTCAGGCGCACCAGCAGGGCAACGGCGGCGAGCGACAGCAGCAGCCGGCCCCAGAGGATGCCCGAGGTGTGCGCGCCGAGCAGCATCATGAGCAGGGTGTCCTCGAACAGGGAGTGGCACAGGCCCATGAGCGACACGGCGTAGAACACGTCGCGCTTGCTTACGCCGCCCGACTTTGCTTCGTCTATGATGAGACCGCCGCCGTATGACAGGCCCATGGTCAGGCCGACGATCGTGATGGTCGAGGCGGTGGGTCCGATTCCGAGCAGGCGCAGCAGTGGGCTGAGCACGCGGTTCATGGCCTCGGTGGCGCGGATTCGCTCCAGCAGGCGCACGAAGGCCACCAGGCCCAGGATGATGAGGAAGATGGAGGCGAAGTTGCGCGCCTGTCCCATGGCCCAGGCGGTCAGCGACGGGTCGGTCTGCGCCGCCGGCTGCCATAGCATTCGCGCGGGCTCCTGCAAAACGTCCAGGGAGGAGTAGGTCGTGTGGAGGATCGCTCCGAAGGCCAGGGCGCCCAGGAAGCGCAACCCGAGCTGGAAGCCGAGGCGCGTGCCCGAGCGCTGGGCGATGCGCAGCTCCACGGGCAGCCCATGAGCCACCAGGATCATGGTCGAGAGCACCGTGACCTGGGCCACGCTGAGGGGCTCGGCCAGGGGCAGCGAGGCGAAGACCAGGATGCCGGAATAGATGTTGTTGAGCATGGCCGTGGCCCAGACCAGGCCCGTCTCGGCGGGCAGGCCCACAAGGCTCATGAGCGGGGCCAGCGGGCGGGCCAGCCAGGCGATGGCGCCAAGCTCCTGGAGGATCTTCACGGCGATGACCACGGGCACCATGATCTTGAACAGCTCGAGGCTGATGCGTATGGAATCGCGTACGATGCGCGTCAGCGAAGCGCCGAGGGAAGGATGATGCCTGGGGGAGTCGGGAGTGCTCATGGACGGTCCGGGACGTTGCGGGTAAGGGTGTCGCGCTTATAGTCCTCGGCGGCATGAACCGCAAGACCGCGCTCGGGGCGCGGTTTTGGAAAGCGAAGGATCGCGGACGGATCAGGCCATGGCCAGGGTGCTGACCGTGGTCAGGAGCGCGTCGCGGCTGATGGGCTTGGCCAGCACCGCGTTGGCGCCGAAGATCTTGGCCAGGTCGAGATAGTCCAGCCTGCCTATGGAGCCGCCTCCGGATATCGCCAGGATCTTGCAGGGCGTCTTCCGTCCCTTGATCTCTCGAATCGTCTCGAAACCGTCCTTGCGGGGCATGAAGATATCGACGATAACCAGGTCCGCGGGCCTTCTCTCCAGGCTTCGCAGGGCGGCCTCTCCATCTTCGGCCTCGCTAACGTGAAAACCTTCCTTCTCCAGGAAACGGCGCATGAACGCTCTGATGATCGCGTCGTCGTCGATGACAAGGATTTTATGCATGGCCAGCCTCCCTGAGAATACAAGGCAATACCCATGGAAGACCAGCTATAGCATATTGCGAAACTGTGACAATCAGTTTCTGGTGACGCCATGAACGATGAAGTCAAAAAGCTTGCAACAGTCATTGAGAACATGACTTCCACGGCGCGGGAGCATGCCGCTGCGCGCGATCGGCTTGGCTGGTGGGTCGTATTGTGCGGCGGTGCATTGGAACCCGACGATTTCGACCAGCGCGAGCTCATGCGCGAAAGGCTGGTCGCGCTGGCGCGTGATCTCGGCATCGGGCTGCGGGAACATGTCTGGGTCTGGGACGAGCTCAACCAGGCCCAGCTGGTCGTGGGGCGGTTTCCGTCCTACGAGCAGGCCATGGAACACGCCGAGCTTCTGAGCGGGCGCGTCAAGGGAGTCTGTGACGGCGTGGCCGTGCGGGTCATGCAGGAGTTGGAAGAGAAAGGCAGGGGTTAGAACATCTTGCTTTTGAAGATGCCCTAACCGGCTATATGGGCGCGCATCCTGTCGCAGATGCGCGCGACCATGTCCTTGAGTTCCAGGAAATGCTGCTGCGCCGAGTCGGCCTGGCGCTGCCTGGACGCCGACTCCAGCGCCCCGGCGATCTCGCGCAGCCGCGCGGCTCCCACCGTGCCCGCGGCTCCCTGGAAGGCATGGGCCTCCCGGACGATCTTGGGGTAGTCGTTGTCCGCGATGGCCTGCTGCAGGCTGGCGAGCTTGCCCGGCGCGTCCTCCAGGAAGGTCTTGTAAAGCACTCCGAGGAACTCCTTGTCGCCCTGAAGCCGGGCCAGGGTCTTGCGCACGTCGAGCACGGCCTCATCCCCTTGCGACTCGGCCGCCTCGGCGGGCCGGGCCGGGCGCGCGGGCTCCGCGGCCGGTTCGATCCGCTTGTTCAACGCGGCCAGCATGACCCTGAACAGCTCGTCATGGTTGATGGGCTTGGACACGTACTCGTCCATGCCTGTCCCCAGGAAGCGTTCGCGGTCGCCCTGCATGGCGTGTGCGGTCATGGCCACGATGGGCATATGGCGCACTTCGGCGAAGGCCGGGTCGCCGCGGATGATCCGCGTGGCCTCCATGCCGTCCATCACGGGCATCTGCACGTCCATGAGCACGATGTCGAAGGTCTCGGCCCCGAGCTTGTCCAGGGCCTCGCGTCCGTTGACGGCGGACGTGACCCGGCAGCCTTGCCGCGACAGGAGGATGCTGGCGTAGTGCTGGTTGACCGGGTTGTCCTCGACCAGCAGCACGCGCAGTCCGGCGAGGGGAGTCTCGCGCGGCCGTTCCGCCCGATGGCCCGGGAGCCTGGACTCGGCCTCGGCCGGGGCGGGCCGGGCCTTTTCCAGGGCCACCGTGAAGCTGAAGGTGGATCCCTGCCCGACGGCGCTTTCGACCCAGATGGCTCCGCCCATGAGCTCCACGAGTTGCCTGGATATGGCCAGGCCGAGGCCCGTGCCCTCGTACTGCCGGCTGAGGGAGCTGTCGCCCTGGGTGAAGATGTCGAAAATGCGTACCTGGAGCGGCGCATCGATGCCGATGCCCGTGTCCTTGACCGAGAACAGCAACTCGACCGCCTGGCCCGGCTCCTGTCCCGACAGCGTGCGCGATTCCGCGGACGGCCGCACGTCGATGGCGACGTCGCCGCTCGGCGTGAACTTGATGGCGTTGGAGACGAGGTTGAGCAGCACCTGGCGCAGCCTGCCCGCATCGCCGTGCAGTTCTTCGGGCACGGCGGGATCGATGCGCAGGGTCAGGCCCAGGCCTTTGGCCTGGGCCTGCATCTCCATGGGCTTCAAGGCTTCCTGCAGGGTTTCCCGCAGGCGGAAGTCGTTGCGCTCGATCTCCAGCTTGCCGGCCTCGATCTTGGAGAAATCGAGGATGTCTCCCACCAGGGTGGCCAGGGCGTCGGCCGAGGCCTTGACCATGCCCAGGTATTCGCGCTGTTCCCTGGTGAGGCTCGTGCGCAGGGTCAGCTCGGTCATGCCCAGGATGCCGTTGAGCGGGGTCCTGATCTCATGGCTCATGTTGGCCAGGAATTCGCTCTTGACCCGGCTGCCGGCCTCGGCGGCCTCCTTGGCATGCACCAGTTCGCGTTCGAGGATCTTCTGGTGGGTGACGTCCTGTATCGTGCCGAGGATGCGCAAGAGATTGCCGGCGGTATCGAATTCAGCCTCGGCCTGGCATAACCCGATGCGCTCCACGCCGTCCTGGCGCATGAAGCGGAACTGCCGCTCGAAAGGGGTTCCGTTCCTGGCTGTTTCGAGCAGGCTCCCCACGAAGGCTTGGTTGTCCTCGACATGCAGGTGCCGCAGGAGGAGCTCGCGGTTGGGCGTCACCGTGCCGGGTCGATAGCCCAGGATGCGGTACAGCTCGTCGGACCAGATGAGCGTGTTGCCCTTGGACAGCCATTCGAAGCTGCCGAGCATGGCCAGATGCTGGGCCTTGGCGAGGTTGGCCTCGCTGCGCCGCAGGGCCTGCTCGGCGCGCTTGCGCTCGGTGATGTCCATATGCGTGACCACGGCCCCGCCGCGGTCGCTCATGGGGCTGGCGTACAGAAGCAGCCAGTGCTGCCGTCCGTCGGATTGGATGCACAGCTCGCTGCTGAAGCTCGCGCGGGTGCCGGCGGCGACTTCGTGCACGGCGGCGGCGACTCCGTCCACCTGGACATCCTCGCCGCACATGCCTTGGCGCGCGACATGTCCGAACGGGCGGCCCAACACGCCGGGGATCAGGGGAGAGTTGCGCCCCAGGTGCTCCCAGGCCTGGTTGGTCGCCGTTATGCGGCCCTGGGCGTCCAGGACCATGATCTGCGCGGGCAGGGAAGCTATGACCGTGCGCAGCAGGGCTTCCTTTTCGGCCAGGTCCTTGTTGGCCCGGTCCAGGGCCCGGCTCTGGATGACGGCGTTCTCGTAGGTGGACAGGAGCAGGTCGGCCATCTGGCGGGCATCGGCGGAGATGTGGTGCCGTCGGCCTCCGAAAATGATGTCCAGTTCGGCCTTCTGGCCCTTCTCGCGGCGCAGGTCCTGCTCGGACAGGAGCTGGCGCACCCGTGCCACCAGCAGGTCGGGGTCGTAGGGCTTGGTTACGAAGTTGTTGGCTCCCGACTGGAGGCCCTTGAGGATGTCCTCCGGATCCGCGAGGGTCGTCAGCAGGACCACGGGGATGTGCGCCAGCTTCTCGCTGGCGCGGATGCGCCTGCACAGCTCGTAGCCGTCCATGCCGGGCATGAGGATGTCGCTGACGACGACCGCTGGCTGATCCTCTTCAGCCATGTCGAGGGCTCTCTCGGCCGAGGCGGCGATGCGCACGGACAGTCCGCTGCCACGCAGCAGCTGTTCCAGGCGCATCGCCTGGGTGGGGCTATCCTCGACGATGAGGATATGTGCATGGTCAGGCATGCAGGCTGGATACCCGAATTCGGTAACAAGTGGCAACGTCTATGTGAACTCGCCCATAAGGCCGATCAGCATGCCCGCGATTTCCTCCTGGGGCAGGACATGCGTGGCCGCTCCCAGGCGGACGGCCTCCCGTGGCATTCCGTGCACGATGGACGAGCCTTCGTCCTGGGCGATGGTCACGGCGCCGCGCTCGCGCATGAGCCCCAGCTCCACGGCACCGTCCCGGCCCATGCCAGTCAGCAGCACTCCCACGGCGCGGCAGCCCAGGGATTCGGCCACGCTGCGGAACAGCCGGCCGACGCAGGGTCGCAGGGCTCCCTCGGGCGGGGCGTCGCTCAGGCGCAGCGTGCCGTCGCGGGCCACCAGCAGGTGGTGGTCGTCGGGAGCGAAATAGACGTTTCCAGGCTCCATGGCCTGGCCATGGGCCGCTATGCGCACATTCAGCCTGCAGCCCTGGCCGAGCCACTGCACCAGGCCGGGCAGAAAGCCGCGGGAAATGTGCTGCACCACGGCGATGGGCGCCGGGAAGTCCTTGGGCAGGGCGGAGAGGATGGCCCGCAGAGTCTGCGGGCCGCCCGTGGAAGCGCCGATGGCCACCAGCTCGCGTTTGAGGCGCTCTTGGGGCATCGGCGGAGCCTTCCTGGTCTGGGCGGCGTGACGCAGTGGCCGTGGCGCGACCTTGACCTCGGCCATGAGCCTGATGGTCGAGACGATCTGCTCCCGCCGGCAGGCGAAATCCGGGTCGCCTACGCGCGGCTTTTCGAGGATGGCCAGGGCGCCTGCGCCTAGGGCGTCGAAGGTCCTGGCGACCTCGTCGGGGGACCACTGGGCGCTGACGATGACGATGGGAGTCGGCGTGCTGGCCATGATGGCCCGCGTGGCCGTGAAGCCGTCCATGACGGGCAGGCCGATGTCCATGGTTATGGCGTCGGGCCGCAGGCTGGCGGCCAGCTCCACGGCCTTGGCCCCGTCGGCGGCCTCCCCGGCGACCACCATCCCGGCCTTGCGCAGGATCTGCCCCAGGAACTCGCGCACCGAAGGCGAGTCGTCCACGATGAGGACTCGGATCGGCGCTTGCGCTTTCGGCGTGCCTGTCCGGGAAGAGGCGTTGGACATGTCGCGGCGCTCCGGCGGTTGCAGGACCTTGACGAGTTGACATTATCCGCAGGCGAAAAATTGCGCCAGCATTCCCGTGGAATCGGGCTGCCGGCCGATGGATATGCCTGGAGCCGGAAACGCGAAATAGTGCGGGCCGTGGCCAGCCGTGAGCCGCCATCGACGCGTAGAGGCCGCGCCGCCCCGTTCGACATTCAACCCGAAAATGAGTGCGTTGTGCGGATCAATCGGGAGAGGACGCCGCCCTCTCTTGGACTCTCTTCCGGCAGGGAGCACCGCTCCCTGCCCCCCGATCATTCCGTTTCAATCGCAAGGCGCTGTAGTTCCGTGACGGGCAACCGCTTCGGGATTCCCCGGCGCATCAGACCAGCCTGCGCACCGTATCCAACAGGTTGCCCTGGTCGAAGCTGCTCTTGACGATATAGGCGCTGGCCCCGGCGTCCACGCCTTGTTCGCGGTCCGTCGGCGAATCCAGGGAAGTGACCAGGACCACGGGCAGCGCGGCCAAGGCCTTGTCCTCGCGGATGCGCCTGGTCAGCTCCAGGCCGTCCATGCGCGGCATCTGCACGTCCGAGACCACCAGGTCCGGGATCTCCTCGCGCAGCCTGGCCAGGGCTTCCTGGCCGTCCACGGCCGTGAGCACGCGATAGCCCGATGATTCGAGCACGGCCTTGAGCAGCATGCGCGAGGTCACGGAATCCTCGGCCACGAGCACGGTCTTGGGCTTGGGCGGCTCCACGCGGGCCGGGCGCTCCTTGGCGATCTTGCCGCTCAGGCCCGAGGCCACGAGGTCCGGCGTGTGCAGGATGGCGGCCAGGCTCCCGTCGGCCAGCAGCGTTATGCCGGCCACGTTGCGCACGCGCCGGAGCTGGCTGCCCAGGGGTTTGACCATGACTTCCTGTTCGCCGAGCAGGGCCCCCACGCGCAGGGCCAGCCGGTTCTGGCCGGCGGCCAGGACCAGGGCCTGCCTGCGCCGGTCCCCGGATTCCGGCGCATCGTGCGCGCCTTCACGGGCATCCTGTTCCGTTACGGGCAAACCCAGGATCGCGGCGAGATCGACCAGGGGCAGGGTCTGGTCGAGGTACGGGACCGCCTCGCGGCCCTCGATGCGCACCGTGTCTTCGCTTTCGAACAGGAGCACTCGCTCGACCCCGGACTTGGCCAGCAGGAAGGTCCGGCCTCCGGCCAGCACCGCCAGGGCCGGAAAGGAGCTGAACGACAGCGGCAGGGTCATGCGGAACGCCACGCCCAGGCCGGGCCGGGTTTCCAGGCGCAGGGTTCCGCCCAGCCGCTCCACGCGCTCGTGGGCGATGGCCAGGCCCAATCCCCGGCCCGAAATGTCCGTCACGGTCCGCCGGGTGGTCATGCCCGAGCGGAAGATGATCTCCAGGCCTTCTTCCGGGCCCAGATCCACGGCCTGCGCCGAGTCCAGCACCCCGGCGGTCCTGGCGGCTTCCAGCACCTTGTCCTTGTCGATGCCCCGGCCGTCGTCGGCCACGACGATTTCCATGCGGTCCTGTTCCAGGGGCCGCACGCGCACGCTGATGCGGCCCTGCGGCGGCTTGCCGGCGCGCCTGCGCTCCTCGGGCGTCTCGATGCCGTGATCCACGGCGTTGCGCAGCAGGTGCAGCAGGGGATCGTACAACTGGTCGAGAATGCGCCTGTCGATCTCCATGTCCTGGCCCGCGTGAGAGAGATCGACCTGCTTGCCGAGATCGTGGGCAAGGTCGCGGACCATCTTGGGAAAACGTTCCAGCAGGCGCGAGAAGGGCAGGGTCAGGGCCTGCTTGAGGTCGTCCAGCAGCGTGTCGACCTTGAGCGCCACGTCGCGCCGTCTGACCGCCAGCCGCGCGGCGTGGGTCTTGATCTCGGAGTTCAGTTCTCCAGCCAGTTCCGCCGCCTGGGCGAGCCTGCCGGCCAGCGTGTCGCTTGGCCTGCCGCCCCGCTGCTCCAGGGACGCGGCCAGGCGCGCCAGGAGCTTGCCCAGCTGGAGCGCCGAGTCCTGCATGCGTTCAGCCTCGCCGGCCAGCCTGGCCATGGCCTGCTTCTCGGGAAGGAACTCCTCGCAGTCGCTCATGAGGCGCTCCAGGCGTTCCGAAGGCAGACGCAGCACCTGACCCTGGTCCGGCCTGTATGGAGCGGCTCCCGCGTTGGCGGCTTGGCCCACCGGAGGGGCGGAAGGCGCGGAAGAAGTGCGGGGCGCTGGGGAGTGGGCCTGCGGCTGCCGATCACTTGGCGCGGCGGCCTGCCTGGCGCCCTCCTCCGGAGCGGGAGGCTCGCGGCCCTCGGCCGCGGCCGCGAGTTCGGCCGCCAGCCGGCGCAGCATGGGTTCGTCCGGCGGCAGAAGCGGGCCCACCGACTCCGGATCGAAGCGGGAGAGCAGGCTGCGCAGGACCTTCAAGGCCTTGTGCAGGAGGTCGAAGAATGTCGGCGATGGGCTGACGCGGCCGGCCTTGAATGCGCCGAGGGCGCTTTCCAGCGGCTGACAGAGCGTCTCCACGGCCGGGGCGTCCACGGTGCGCGAGGCCCCCTTGAGGCTGTGCACGTCGCGGTAGAAGCCCTCCAGCCTGGCTGCGTCTTCCGGGTCCAGGGGACCGGGGCCCACGGCTTCCAGGGCCATGAGCGCGGCCTCCATGGCCGAGAGCCGCTCCTCGGCCTCGGCGGCGAAAGCTAGGCGCAGCTTGCGCAGGAAGGCTTCATCGCCCATGTCCTACACCTTGTAGCGTTCCACGAGTTTGAGCAGGTCCTTGGCCAGGTCCGCGAGCCCCCTGACCGCTTCGTCAAGCTGGGTGGCGCTGTCCAGGTTCTGGCTGCTGGCCTGGCGGATGTTTTCCATGGCCGCGTTCACCTGTTCCATGCCCACGAGCTCCTCCCGGCTGGAGGCGGCGATCTGCGCCGCGGACAAGCTGGACTCCTGGACGCTCTCGGACAGGGTCAGTATGGCTTCGCGTGCGGCCAGGGCCTTTTCGTGGCCGGAAGCCACGGCCTTGCCGCCTTCCTCGGTGGCCATGACCGAAGCGGCGGTGGCTTTCTGCATCTCTTCCAGGCCGACGCGTATCTGGCGGATGGCCTCCTTGGACTGCTCGGCCAGATTGCGGATCTCAGCGGCCACCACGGCGAAGCCCTTGCCCTCCTCGCCGGCCTTGGCGGCCTCGATGGAGGCGTTGACGGCCAGTATGTTGGACTGCTCGGCCAGCCCGCGCACGGCGCCGATGATATCGCCGATGTCCTGGCTCTTTTCCGAGAGGGTCACGATGTTCTGGGCGATGAAGTCCATCTTGTCCGTGATGAGGCGCATGCCCTCCATGGTGCCCTCGCTGGCCCGCGTGCCGCGCAGGGTGATGTCCGCGACGCGCTGCGCGGTGTCGGCCACGAAGCGGGCCTTTTCGTTGGAGAGCTGGGCGGTCTGCCTGACCTCGGCCACGGTGGCCGTGGTCTGGGTCACGGCCGAGGCCGTTTCCGAGGAGGAGGCGGAAAGCTGGGCCGTCGAGGCGGAGATCTGACCCACGCTGGAAGCCAGCACGGTCACGGCGTCGCGGGTCCTGTTGGCCAGCTCGCGCAGGTTGAGGGTCATGGTCTGCAGGGCCTTGCCCATGACGTCCCGCTCGGATATCGGCCGCACCTCCATGGTCAGGTCGCCCTGGGCGATGCGCTCCAGGCTGTTGGCCACGTTGAGCAGGGTCGCACTCATGCGCGCGAAGGCGCCCTGCAGGACGCCGATCTCATCCTTGCGCCGGCCGCCCTGCTCCACTTGCCGCTCCAGGGCCAGCCCATGGCTCAGGTCGCCCTGGGCGATCCTGTCCGCGACCTCCACCACCTGCCGCAGGGGAGCTGTGACGGACCGCGCGATGACCAGAGTCATGAGCAGCCCGACCAGTATCGCCACTATGTTGAGTGCGATCAGCACCGTCTGGTTGCTTTTCAGATGCTCAGACTTGATCGCGTAGATGTCGTCGGCCTGCCGGGAAACCTCGGCCTCCAGCGCGTCGAGCCCTTGCTTGAATCTCTGCAGGCTGGGCAAGGCCTCGCTGGTGAATAACTCCTGGGCCTGCCGGATGTGCCCGGGGCTTGCCTGGCGGTGGATGTCGATGATCCGCTGGAAGGATTCATGGACCCGGCGGTGCGGCTCCTCCAGGGCGTCCAGCAGGGGGGTGGTCCTCGGGGCCAGTTCCTCCAGGGATTGCCGGCCTTGCCCGTAGTACCATTCCGCGAAGGGACAGCCTCGATAATCGACGATGATCTCCGGGTTCGTCAGGTCCTGGGAAATGAGCCCCGCGCTGATCATCAGGGTCCACTGCATGTGGTTGGCGGCCCTGGTCTTGAAATCCACGGCCAGGTCCCCGAAACGCTCGGCGAGCGCTGCGTCGTCCAGGCTCTCCCGCTGCGCCTTGTAGCTGACGAAGGTGAAGGCCAGCAGCAGGAGCAGCACCGCGCCGAAGCCGACGGCCAGTTTGCGTCCAAGGCTCAGGTCTTTCCAGGACATGCAGGGGCTCCTTGGGGCCGGAACGCTCCGGCCGGGTTCCTTTTGCCGGCGGCTTGCGCCGCCCGTCATATCAGGCGCGCTCTTCGACCAGCAGGTTCGGGTCCTTAAGCAGCGCATCGCCATCGAGCAGCAGCCAGCCCTGGGCTGTCACGCCCCGGCACAGGGCGGCCAGGGCGGGCGGCAGGTTGCCCGGCGCCGGCAGCACGTCCGCCTCCGTCATGCGCTGTACCTCCAGCACTTCGTCGGCCAGCAGGGCAGTCTCCAGCCCGTGTCCCCGCACCATGACCACCGCCTGCGCCTCGGTGGCCGAGCCCGCGTCCAGGCCGAGAAACAGCGGCAGGTCCATGATCGCCACCACGCGGCCGCGCAGGAGCGTGACGCCCTGTATGAACGGCGGCACGCAAGGAATGGGCGTCATTCCGCCCAGTATATGAGCCTCCGCGGCGAAGCCGGTTTCCAGGCCGAATATCCGCCTGGAACGGCGGAAGAACAGCCAGTCGGACCCGGCTTCCGTGGTTTCGGCGGCCTCGGTCCAGGGGCTTCGGCGATGCGCCAGACGGCTGGCCCGCGCCTTGAGGATGGCTTCGCGTATATGGGCGCTGTCGTCCATGACCTATCCGAGCATGGTCTCTAGGATCTCCCTGAGCCGGCCCGCGGTCATGCCTTCGGATTCGGGCACGATCTCCTCGCGGTCCAGCCCCCGGAGACCCGTCAGGGCGTTTTCCAGGCTCCGCCTGCTCTCCTGCCCGTGGCCCAGTTCCTTGAGCAGCATGCCCAGGGAAAAGTGGGCCAGCAGGAATGCCGGATCCAGGTAAAGAGTCTTCCTGAAGGCCTCCACGGCCTCTTCCAGCCGGCGCATCTCCTGCAGGATGACCGCCAGCAGGTAGTGATGGGCCGCATGCATCTTGTCCTTGGCAATGGCCTCGCGGCAAGTCTCCTCGGCTTGTTCGAGTTGACCCGAGCCCGCCAGCATCCTGGCCGTGAGGTTGGCCAGCAGGCCGCTCTGCTTCGGGGACAGCCCGCTGCGGTCCACCGCGGCCAGCAGTTTCCCGGCCTCGGAGTAGCAGCCGCGCTCCACGGCGGAGCGGGCGGCACGCAGGGCATCTTCGATGGGGGATGCCTTGCCTGCGGCTTTTCTGTCAAGAAGGCCTGCGGCGGGCGGAGGCTCCTGCATCGGCAAGGCGGCGAAACCGGTGATGCCTGGTTTCATCGGCTCGACAGCCGCGGGCTTGAGGGGCGGGGGCGGCATGAGCCGGCAGGCCTCCCGGCGATAGAGGATGCCGTGCTCGCCCATTTCCACGTGGAACAGTCCGCTCTGCGTCACCAGGCTGCCTTCACTTGGTCCGACCACCAGCAGGCCGCCGTCCACAAGGCAGCTGTGCAGTCTGCTCACGACTTTCCGGGCCAATTGCGGCGAGAAATACATGAGCACGTTGCGGCACAGGATGAGGTCCTGGGCATTGGTGCGGCTTTCCAGGGCAGGATAGGCGTCCACGGCGAGGTTGAGGCTGGCCAGGCTGACCATGGAGCGGATGTCCGGGCTCAGCTCCCAGGCATCGTCTGGAAGGCTGCGGAACCAGGCGTTGCGGATGCGCGACGGCGTGGACCGGAAGGACCATTGCCGGTAGACGGCCCGCTCGGCCCTGTCGAGGAAGCGCGGGTTGAGGTCCGTGGCCAGTATGCTCACCGGCACCTGCGTCTCGCCGCGCATGAATTCCTTGAGCAGAATGGCCAGGGTGTAGGGCTCCTCGCCGGTGCAGCAGCCCGCGCTCCATATGCGCAGGGCCCGGGCTTCCCGCCTGGCGCGGAGCAGCAGGTCCGGCAGGACCTTTTCGCGCAGCAGGTTCATCAGCTGCTTGTCGCGGAAGAAATATGTCTCGCCGATGGTCAGTTGCCCGGCCAGGCTGTCCAGCACATGACGGCTCGCGCGGCCCGAGAGAATCTCGTCCACGAGGGTTTCCGGGCTGTCGCGGCCCAGTTCGGCGGCGGCCCTTGCCACGCCGCGCAGCAGGTCCTTGTGCCGCTCGGGCGGAAAGTGCAGGCCGAGGTGCGCGCCGACGAATCGGCTCAGCCGGGACAGGGTTTCGTGGGAAATGGAGGAGGAAGACATGGCGTCAGGCCTTGGCCTGCTCCCGGAGCAGGGCGGAAGCCGCTTCGTCCAGGGCCTGCGCCTCCTCAAGGGAGAGCAGTCTGGCCAGGTCGTGAATGAGCACGATCTCGTCGTCCAGGCGGGCCACGCCGTCCAGGTATTCCAGCCCGGGCCATATTTCGCCCGCCAGGGTGATGCGGTCGGCCCTGGCCTCGCTCACGCCGTCCACCGCATCCACGAACAAAGCCAGCAGACGGCCCGAGGCGTTCACGAACAGGAAGTGGTCCGAGACGCGCAGGTCGCGCGAGGGCAGGTCGAAACGGCGGCGCAGGTCGACAACCGGAGCCATGCGCCCGCCGATGTCCACGGCGCCCAGGATCACCTCGGGCGCGCCCGGCAGGCGCGTGACCCAGGCCGCACGCTCGGCGTGCAGAACGTTGCGCAAGGGGACCGCGAAGCGGTGGCTGTCCAGGCTGAAGACGACATAGCGGGTCGGCGTGGCCACTTTCCGCCCTCCTGGCGACGGGGGCAGGGCGCTCTTTGGGCGGGATGCCGACCGGACGCGCCCGCCTGCTCCGGCAGCGGAATTAGATAGTTACTACACGCGCATGGCTCGAGCAGCAAGCGCGGGCGCAGGTAATGGGAAGCCGATTCGCGACGTTGCGCAAGGGAGGGCCTTGATCTATGGTGTCCGCCATGCGTCTCGGGCTCATCCAGCTCAACCCCACCGTGGGCGATATCGAAGGCAATGCCGCGCGCATCGAGCAGGCCGTGCGCCGCGCCACGGCCCAGGGCGCCCGCCTGTGCCTGACCTCCGAAATGGCCCTGACCGGCTATCCGCCCAGGGACCTGCTCCTGTTCGGCTCCTTCGCGCGCCGCGCGGAGGAAATCCTGGAAGACCTTGCCCGCAGATTGGCCCAGGAGGCTCCCGTGCTCGTGGGCACCGTGCAGGCCAATCCCGGCCCGTGCGGCAAACCCCTGCGCAACGCGGCGGTGCTCCTGCGCAACGGACGCGTGGAGTGCTCCTTCCACAAGACGCTTCTGCCCACCTACGATGTGTTCGACGAGTCGCGCTACTTCGAGCCCTCGCAGGACCCCAAGGTTTTCGAGCTGGACGGCCTGCGCGTGGCCGTGACCGTGTGCGAGGACATCTGGAACGACAAGGACTACTGGCCCAGGCGCCATTACTCCTTCGATCCCCTGGAGATGCTGGCCGCGCAGAAGCCCGACGTGATCCTGAACCTGTCGGCCTCGCCGTTCAACGTGGGCAAGCAGACCGAGCGCGAGCGCATGCTCGCGGCCGTCTCCCGCAAGTACAAGGCTCCCCTGGCCTACGTGAACCAGGTCGGCGGCAACGACGACCTGCTCTTCGACGGCCGCAGCACGGCCTTCGACGCCCAGGGCCGCCTGCTGGCCAGGCTCGCGCCTTTTGCCGAGGATGTCGCCGTGGTGGATCTCGCGGGCCGGCCCGGAACCGTGTCGGCCGACCTCTCCGGCCCGGCCGAGGCCCTGGAGGCCCTGGTCATGGGCACGCGCGACTATGCGCGCAAATGCGGCTTCAAGAACGTCCTGCTGGGTCTGTCCGGCGGCATCGACTCCGCGCTCACGGCGGCCATCGCCGCGCGAGCCCTGGGGCCGGACAAGGTGCTGGGCGTGCTCATGCCTTCGCCCTATTCGAGCCGGGGCAGCGTGGACGACTCCCTGGAATTGGCGCGCAACCTGGGCCTGCGCACCCTGACCCTGCCCATCGCCCAACTCATGGAGGCCTTCGGCAAGACCCTGGAGGAACCCTTCCGGGGGCTGTGTCCGGACGTGACCGAGGAGAACATCCAGTCGCGCATCCGCGGCAACCTGCTCATGGCCCTGTCCAACAAATACTGCTCCCTGCTGCTGACCACGGGCAACAAGAGCGAGCTGGCCGTGGGCTACTGCACCATCTACGGCGACATGTCCGGCGGTCTGGCGGTCATCTCCGACGCGCCCAAGACCCTGGTCTACGCCATGTCCCGCCATCTGAACGCCTGCTCGCCCGCGCCGGTCATCCCGGAAGCCATTCTGACCAAGGCTCCGTCAGCCGAACTGCGCCCCAATCAGGTCGATCAGGACAGTCTGCCGCCCTACGACGTGCTCGATGCCATACTGGCCCTGCACATCGAGGAGCACCAAGGCCTGCCGGAGATCGTGGCCGCCGGATTCGACGAACCCACGGTGCGTTGCGTGCTCAGGCTGGTGGCCATCGCCGAGTTCAAGCGCCGCCAGGCCGCGCCAGGCCTGCGCATCACCCGCCGGGCCTTCGGCACGGGCTGGCGCATGCCCATCGCGCGGCGCATGACGTATTAGGCATAAGAGCTGGGAAGGGCTTTGCCCTCCCCAGACCCCACCCACCAGGGGCGGACGCGCCCCTGGAC
>JAEYOJ010000117.1 GCA_023411815.1 Pseudomonadota bacterium
CCCTCCAGTCGATGGTGCAGGAACTGCGCAAAGATGCGCTCCGGGTTCTCGACGATATCGAGGCCACGGCTGCAGAGCTCGACCGGTCGTTCGGCATCGAGGGGTGAAAGGCGGGGGCGGGCTCCCCTCACTCCTCCTGCTTCACGTAGGTGACGCCCTCCGGCTCCTCCGTTTCGCGGGTCTCTATCACGACGGTTTCCGAGATCCGGTTGAAGAGCCGCTGTTTCGAACCCGGCATAGCGAGCCAGCCGATAAGGCAGTCGGGGATGAGAAGAAACGCTTTGCCGAAACCCTGGATTGCTGCTGCGGAGAACCCGATATCCTCTCCGGCGCGGCCGGCGACCCGGATCTTCAGCGCCATCTTGCCGATGGACTGGCCGCGGTAACCCTCGAGCAGCGTCCAGTAGAGGAAGAGGACGATCGAGGAGAGGCTGATCGAGAGGAGTCCGGGAGATACCGTGAATTCCCAGGATGGCGGCAGCCGGTCGGAGAGCGCCCAGAGGGGAAGCCCGATCAGGATGATGTCGATGAGCCAGGCCCAGAACCGGGTCTCCCACCTGGCGAGGTAGAGGGTGACCATATCGATAATCTGTCGATCTCCGTTGTTCTTAACGGTTCGGATGGGTCGGTGATTGACGGGCCGCCGAAGGGCGCCACGGGCAATCATGACGGCCCGCTCTCCGGGGCTGGAGAAAATGGGGGAGATTATCCGATATAACTCAGTTCTTCCCGGCCCTTGGCTTCTTCGGCTTCCTGGATCTTTGCTATGATCTGCTCCATATCCTCGGCACGCTGCTGCAGCGAGGTATGGTCGACCTCGATCCCGGTCAGGCGGGAGAGCACCGTAAGAAGGCCGTCGGCACTCTTCGGGTCGACGATGTAGCCGCTCGTCTCGCCCATCAGGCAGATTCCCTCGATGCCCCGCTCCTCGCCGAGGCCGAGCAGGAGCCCCGAGGCCCCCACGATCATCCCGCCGCTCCCGGCGTTCTCAAACGACCCGCCGGCCGCCTCCACCTCGGAGCGGAGGTGCTCCATGTTGACCGCCGAGAGTACCCTCGGGTTCTCGACCAGGCGACCGACACCGTAGCCCCCGAGCGCGTAGATCCGCTTAACGCCAAGTTCTTCGGCGATATCGAGGTAGCGCTCCGCGAGGATGTAGTGGCCTTCGGCCGAGTTGCTCTGGAAATCTCCCACCAGAAAGAGGACCGACGTTCCGTCCTTCTCGTAGCGGTAGATCTCGTTGTTGACGAGATGGGTGATGCCCTGCTCGTCGACAATCACCTGCGGCGGGAAGTGGAGCGAAGAGATCTTCCCTACCTTCTCGGCCCCGAGTTCGTGGATCAGGTGGTCGGCAACGAGTTTCCCGACGTGCCCTATGCCGGGCAGGCCCTCGATCAGGACCGGGGCATCGATATTGTCGTCCCGTAGAAAGGTTACTGTGACGTGTTCCATCCGCGTGCGGCCCTCCTGTAGTTACCGTACCTGTCCTCGGGTGAAAAACGTGCCGGATGGGCCGGCCGGCACGGCCGGCCGCAGACCGGGCAGATCTCGGAGAGCGTATATCTCCGGTCGTGCGGACAGCGGCGGATGCGGCTGCTCATATGGTTCTATCCGGCCTTCTGCTTCCGGATAAACTTGCCGGAGCCGCCGGCCCGCTCGACCACGCCGACGGCGGCGCTTGCCGCCTTCTCGATTGCCTTCTCGGCTTCCTTATAATCGGGTGCGGTCACTTTTATCCGGTATTTCGGGGCTCCGACGTAGATCAGGTCGATATCCACGTTCTCGACCTTCGGCTGCGCACTCCGGAGCGCCCGGCGGATCACGTTGACGCCGTCGGGCCGGGCCGACGTCAGGATGAGGTGCCCGGTGATCGTCACCCTCGAGACCTTCACGTTTTCGTTCGCGACGGTGATAAGCGCTTTTTTTATCTTCTCGTCGAGGTTCAGCTTATCCGCTGCCTCGCCGGCGGTGGTGACGATATCCTCGAAGGCCGGGTATAACTGGCCGTATTCGCGGAAAATTGCCTCCTCGATGATCTTCCTGTCCGCTCCCGACGCCTCGGAGGCGAACCCGATCCACTTCACGGCCTTCTGCTCGTTCTTCCACTCGTGAATCTTTTCGCGCCGCTGGTGCTCGTTTACGTCTTTTAACGAGAGATCGATGTGGCCGCGATCGGGGTCCACATTCAGGACTTTGCAGACGACCTTCTGTCCTTCTCTTACGAAGTCCCGGATGTACTTAATCCAGCCCCGCGCTATCTCGGATATCGGTATGAGCCCTCGCCGCTCGTTGTACTCGTCCAGGGTCACGAACGCCGCAAAGTCCTTGACGTCCGCGACCGTGCAGACAACGAGTTCTCCTTCCTCGGGCCACTCTCTCTCATTCATGGAATTATCACTCAAGTACTGCCATGATCTCAGCCTTTATATCAGCTTTCCCGCCATGGGGCTCCGCAAGGATACGTCCGCAGACGTTGCACTCCACGACGGTACTCGCTCTCTCAAAGACCACTTGCTCATTTTCACAGTCGGGGCACTTTACCCGGAGGAATGTGCTCCTGTTCTCTCTGTTTACCCGGACCATACCAACTCACTCCGTAAGCTCGAATTTACCGATCCGGAATCCCGGCCTGAGATGTGCCTTGCCGCAGACCGTGCACCGGTATCTGACGTTGATCTTCTTCGTCGGCTTGTCGCCGCCGGGCACCTTGTTGAATTTGCCCATGTTGCCCACCGTGCTCCTGCGCGCCTTCTGGCGGTCGATCCAGTTGAAGTGGCGCACCTTGCCCCTCTTTACCTTCACGACTTCGTGAACCTGGTGGTTCC
>JAEYOJ010000168.1 GCA_023411815.1 Pseudomonadota bacterium
TCGTTTGGCGTCCCCAAGGGGATTTGAACCCCTGTCGCCTGCGTGAAAGGCAGGTGTCCTGGACCGAGCTAGACGATGGGGACGCTCTATATGGACTTTAAGAGCCCGGATTCGGGCTCTCGTTCCATGCTTATATGGCTGGGGGACGAGGATTTGAACCTCGGTTAACGGGGCCAGAACCCGTCGTCCTGCCGCTAGACGATCCCCCAACGCGGAAGGGCATGTTTAATGAGTAAGGCCCTTGGTGTCAAGAGCCTCGGCACCATGCCCCAAAAAATATCTATACGGCGCGAGCCAAGCGGCGGGTGCGCTTCTTGAGCTTGTTGATGCGCTTGCGCAGGATGTCCTTGTCCTTGCGGGAAGTCGCCTTGGTCTTCTGCTCGCGCATGGTGCGGATGTCGGACTTGATGGAGTGGATCTGAGCCTTGTAGGGGTTGGTCTTGACGCCTTCCTCTTCCTTGATGCCCAGCACGTCCTTGATGGCGGCGACAAGTTGATCCTTGTCCATGCCCGTGGCGCCGGTGATCTGCGGAATCTTGTCCATGACCAGCTGGCGCAGTTCCTTGGCGGTCATCTTGTCCAGGGTCTTCTTGAGCCCCAGGCTCTGTAGGGTGATCTCGTCGCTCATGCTCTCCTCCTTGCATCGGGCTGTTGCCCGCGGGATATCTACAGCTTGCCGGCCATGCGCCGGATATATGCCCTGTACGCCCGGCCCGCCGGCGTATCCGCCTCGGCGAGCCCGCCCAGTCCGCCCAGTTGCTCCGGCCTCGGGGGCTCCGGGCGTGATGGAGGCTTTGGCCTGGGACGTTCCACATCCAATGGAACCCTGCCCCTTAGCAGCTCGAAGATCACTTTGTCAAAGCATTCCTCGCCCAGGAAGCCGTTTACGCGCTGGAGTATCTGCGGCTGGAAGTAGCTGAGTTCCTGGCCGGCGATGGAATTCTGCACGCCGAGCACAAGGGTGGCGCCGCGCCGTTCCATGGGCCGGGCCTCCGGGGCCAGTTCGCCCAGCACGCCACCCCAGTGCCGCCAGAGCCGCAAGAACTTGAGCTCATCGCCGGCGCCGAGCCTGCGCAGGAGCTTGGCCGCAGCGTCTCCGGCCCTGAGGGTGCGCCAGGTGCGGTCCTTGCGTTTGATTTCCGGCCAGCCCTTGCGTTTCATGCCACGCTTCTACTGCCCAGGCTCGCGCTTGGCAACGGACTTGTTGACAGGCATGTCCCGGCCGAGTATGCATGCATAAGCATATAAGGATATTTGGATATAAGCATATGACACTTCTTCGCTGGCTCAAGGCGCTTTCGGACGATACCAGGCTTCGCCTGCTCCACATGCTCTCGCGTTACGAGCTGTCAGTGGGCGAGATCGTCCAGGCGCTGGGCATGAGCCAGCCGCGCGTGTCCCGCCACCTGAAGATCCTGGCCGATGCCGGGCTGCTGCGCGTGCGGCGCGACGGCCTTTGGGCCTTCTACAGCGCGGCGGGCAACGGCGAGGCCTCCGAGTTCGTGGCCTGCCTGGGTCCCTGGCTCGGCCAGGAAGCTGGACAAGCTTCGGATCTGGAAGCCGCCGAGGCCGTCATGGCCGCCCGGCGCAGCGAGACCCGGCGCTTCTTCAACCGCGTGGCCCCGGACTGGGAGACCATGCGCCGCGAACTGCTGGGCCGCTTCGATCTCTCCTCCGCCATACTGGAACTGCTGCCCCGGAACGCCGGCCCGTCCGGCGACCTGGGCTGCGGCACCGGAGGCCTGCTCCCGGATATCGCCGCCCGCAGCGGCAAGGCCATAGGCGTGGACAACTCGCAGAGCATGCTGGACATCGCCCGCGCGCGCTTCGCCGCCGAGCCGGACATCGAGTTGCGTATGGGCGAGCTTGAGCACCTGCCTCTGCGCGACGGCGAACTGGCCTCGGCGGTCATGAACCTGAGCCTGCACTACCTTTCGCAGCCAGAACAGGCCGTGGTCGAGGCCGCGCGCGTCCTGGCCCCCGGCGGGGTGCTCATAATCGCCGATTTCGGACGCCATGACCGCGAGGATCTGCGCCAGCGCTATGGCGACCGCTGGCTCGGTTTCGACGAGCCTGACCTGCGCGCCTGGATCGCCCAGGCCGGGCTGCACCTGGAGAGCTTGAACGCCCGGCCACTGGAGAGCGGATTGACGCTGCTCCTGGCTGTGGCGCGAAAGACATAAAGACAAGGGCCCTTGGAGGGCGCAGCCCTCCAAGACCCACCCGCCAGGGGCCCTATTTGGAAAAGGGCCCCCTGGACCCCGTGTTTCGCTCCGGCCGGAGGAACCGGCCGGAGCGGCGGGCCGCAAGCACGGGTTTGCCGACCCACCTCAAGGCGTGTCGGCGCATGACTGGAAATCACCCTATGCCGCAAGGCAGGGGGTCCGGGGGAATCGCATTCCCCCGGACGGGGTTCGGGGCAGTCAGCCCCGATTCACTGCAACCTAACGATTTGGAGGATACGCATGGCTGTTCAGCCCATCGACCTGAAGCTTCCCTACAAAGTCAAGGACATGTCCCTGGCCGACCTCGGCCGCAAGTACATGCAGCTTTCCGAGAACGAGATGCCCGGCCTCATGGCTCTGCGCGAGAAGTACGGCCCGCAGAAGCCCCTGGCTGGCAAGCGTGTCATGGGCAGCCTGCACATGACCATCCAGACGGCCATGCTCATCGAGACCCTGCACGCCCTGGGCGCGGACATCCGCTGGTGCTCGTGCAACATCTTCTCGACCCAGGACGACGCCGCCGCGGCCATCGCCGCCGCGGGCACGGCCGCCGTCTTCGCCTGGAAGGGCGAGAGCCTGGAGGAGTACTGGTGGTGCACCGAGCAGGCCCTGACCTGGCCCGACGGCGGCGGACCCGACCTCATCGTGGACGACGGCGGCGACGCGACCCTGTTCGTGCACCAGGGCGTCAAGATCGAGGCCGAGCCGGGCCTGCTGGACAAGAAGTACGACAACAAGGAATTCCGCATCGTCATAGAGCGGCTCAAGGCCAGCTACCAGGCCGACAAGACCAAGTGGACGCGGATAGCCAAAAAGATCCGCGGCGTGTCCGAGGAGACCACCACGGGCGTGCACCGGCTCTACCAGATGCACAAGAAGGGCGAGTTGCTGTTCGCGGCCATCAACGTCAACGACTCGGTGACCAAGTCCAAGTTCGACAACCTGTACGGCTGCCGCGAGTCGCTCATCGACGGCATCAAGCGCGCCACGGACGTCATGATCGCCGGCAAGGTCTGCGTGGTCTGCGGCTACGGCGACGTGGGCAAGGGCTGCTGCCAGGCCCTACGCGGCATGGGCGCGCGCGTGCTGGTGACCGAGATCGATCCCATCTGCGCCCTCCAGGCGACCATGGAAGGCTATCAGGTCACCACCGTGGAGGATGCCCTGTCCGTGGCCGACATCTTCGTGACCTCCACCGGCAACTACAAGGTCATTCGCGGCGAGCATATGGAAGGCATGAAGAACGAAGCCATCCTGTGCAACATCGGCCACTTCGACAACGAGATCGACATGGCCTACCTGGAAGATGGCGGCCAGTGGGAGCGGGTGAACATCAAGCCCCAGGTCGACAAGTGGATCAACAAGAAGACCGGCCGCGCCATCGTCATCCTGGCCGAAGGCCGCCTGGTCAACCTGGGCTGCGCCACGGGGCACCCGAGTTTCGTCATGTCCAACTCCTTCACCAACCAGGTCCTGGCCCAACTCGACCTGGCCAAGAACGACTACCCGCCCAAGGTCATGGTCCTGCCCAAGAAGCTCGACGAGGAGGTCGCCCGTCTGCACCTGGAGCGCCTGGGCGTGAAGCTCACCAAGCTCACCGACGAGCAGGCCGAGTACATCGGCGTGGATATGGAAGGTCCGTTCAAGCCCGACCACTACAGGTACTAGCTTCCATTGGAGGGTCCGGTTCATGCCGGACCCTCCTTTTTCATCCGCCCACCGGGAGAATCACAATGACAGGGAATCTCAGCCCCAGCGCCCGGCGTGTCCAGGCGCACCTCGACTCCTTCGGGATCGCCCTGGAAGTCGTCGAGTTCCCTTCGTCCACGCGCACGGCTCAGGACGCAGCGGATTCCGTGGGCTGCGAAGTTGCCCAGATCGCCAAGTCCCTGGTCTTTCGCCGCAAGGACACGGGTGGTCCGCTGCTCGTCATCGCCAGCGGAGCCAACCGCGTGGATCTGGCCAAGGTTTCCGCGCTGCTCGGCGCGCCCATCGCCAAGGCGGACGCCGACTTCGTGCGCGAAGCCACGGGTTACGCCATCGGCGGCATCCCGCCGTGCGGCCACGCAACAGCGATCGATACCATCCTCGATAATGACCTGATGGGCTTGGAAGTCATCTGGGCCGCCGCGGGAACGCCCAACGCCGTGTTCCGTCTGACGCCGGGCGAACTGGAGCGGATCACCGGCGGTCGCGCCGCGGATATCAAGGCCTCCTGACCTCCACACGCGTCCTAGAGCAGATTGATTTTGAGACGCCCGCTCCGGCGTTGACGGCGCAAGTGAATTGCGCCTACGCCGAAGCTAGCGGCAAGCCATGCCAACGCATGGCTTGCAGAGCATTTTCAAAAGCAACATGCTCTAGAAGGTAACGGAGATGTTGACCGACCCGTACCACTGGACTTCGGGCTGATCCGTGAACTCCTTGGTGCGCATCGCGTGGGTGTAGGTGACTTGGACCTGCTTGATGAGCGCTGCCGCGCCG
>JAEYOJ010000007.1 GCA_023411815.1 Pseudomonadota bacterium
CGATGAACATGGTCGGCACGCCGTACAGGGCCGTGCACTTCTCGGAGTCAACGCTGGCCATGACCTGCAGCGGATCGAAGGTCTCCAGCAGGATCATGGCCGTGCCGTGGTTCACGCAGGCCATGACGCCCAGCACGCAGCCGAAACAGTGGAACAGCGGCACGGGCAGGCAGAGCCGGTCCTTGTGCGTGAACTTCTGGTTCTCGCCGATCCAGAAGCCGTTGTTGAGGATGGAATGGTGCGAGAGCATGACGCCCTTGGGGAAGCCCGTGGTGCCCGAGGTGTACTGCATGTTCACCACGTCGTGCGGCGACAGGCTGGCCTGGCGGGCCTTGTACTCCTCGTCGTCGACCATGGAGGACAGGGCCAGGATCTCGGGGACCGAGTACATGCCCCGGTGCTTCTCGGGTCCCAGGAACATGACCCGCTTGAGATGCGGGAAGGCCTCGCTCTTCATGAACCCGCGCTGCTCGGTCTTGAGCTCGGGCACGAGCTCGTAGATGGTCTGCACGTAGTCCGTGTCGCGGTAGCCGTCGATGACGAAGAGGTTCTCCGTCTCGGAGTGGGACAGGAGGTATTTGAGCTCGTTCTTCTTGTAGTTGGTGTTTACCGTGAGCAGCACGGCCCCGATCTTGGCCGTGGCGAACATGAGCGTGACCCAGTAGGGCACGTTGGTGGCCCAGATGGCCACCCGCTCGCCCGGCTCGATGCCCATGGCCATGAGGCCCTTGGCCATGTCGTCCACCAGCGCGCCGAACTGGCGCCAGGTGAGCCGGAAATCCCGGTCCACGTAGATCACGGCGTCGTTGTCGGGATACTTGGCCACGGTCTCGTCGAGGAGCTGGCCAAGGGTGAGTTCGCGAAGCGCCTTGGTCATGGACCGACCTCCTTAGTCCGGGAAGTAGAGCACGGCGTAGATTTCCGCCGGCTCGTCGCCGTGACAGCCCACCCAGTGCGGCACCACGGAATTGAGGTAGATGGAGTCGCCGGCCTCGAGCACGTAGGTCTGCCTGGCGTAGACGACCTCCAGCCTGCCCTTGTGCACCACGATGAACTCCTCGCCCTCGTGGCTGGACAGGCTCTTGTCCGCGGCCGATTCGGGCAGGATCTCGATGAAGAAGGGCTCCATGTGCCGGTCGGCCTTGCCCTTGCCCAGGGAGTAGAAGCGCAGGGCCTCGCCCTGACGCGGGGTGTGCATGGCCAGGCCCTGCTTGCGCTGATCCTTGCGCACGATGAGCGGGTCGGTGCTGCCGGCGTCGTCCATGAAGGTGCCGAGGCGCAGGCCTAGAGCGCGCGTGACCTTGAGTAGCGGGCCGAGGGAGGGGTAGAGGTCCTGCTCCTCCAGCGCGTTGATCATGTCCAGGGACAGCCCGGACCGTTGCGCCAGTTCCTCGCGGCTCAAGTTCTTGCGTTCGCGATACGTGCGGATGCGCGCGCCAAGCTTCTCGCTCTTCATGCCTGCCTCCGGCCAAACAATTTGGGTTGGTGTGGAAAGAAAAAAGTTGGGACGATGAAAGATCGGATCGTCCGTACTACAGTTTTGAACATTTTCCAAGCCGAATGCGGGGCCGGTCGCGGCCGGATGCGGCCGGGCGGGCCTTCTCCGGGTTTCCGGTCCCGGTCGACCGCATGCCCGCCTCGAGGACTCCGCCCTTGCCATGCTTTGTCCGATGGCATACCAAGGCCCAATCCGATTGGGGTGCCCCGTTCCGAGTGGGACAGGGCTGAGATCATACCCATGGAACCTGACGCAGGTCGTGCTGCCGTAGGGAATCGGAGAGCCGAGCATATCGGCCCATCTTCCGCTACCTTGCCATACGCATCGTGTCCGTTCCTGCCGGGTCGATCGCCCCTCCGGAGAGTGCGCAACCCAACCCAGGAGGAACGGTCATGGCCCTCGACGAAGTCATCATCACCGAAGCGATCGCCAGCGAGTATTTCCGCAAGTTCAAGGAGAGCCTTTCCCTCGACGTGGCCATTGTCGGCGGCGGCCCATCGGGACTGACCGCCGCGCGCAAGCTGGCCATGGCCGGCTGCAACGTGGCCCTGTTCGAGCGCAAGCTGTCGCTCGGCGGCGGCATGTGGGGCGGCGGCATGACCTGGAACATGATCGTGGTCCAGACCGAGAGCAAGCACCTGCTCGAAGAGGTCGGCGTGCCCGTGAAGGAGTACAGGCCCGGCTACTGGGTGGCCGACGCGGTCACGGCCACGACCGCCCTGGCCTCGGCCGCCTGTCTGGCCGGCGCCAAGGTCTTCAACTGCATGAGCGTGGAGGACGTGGTCCTGCGCGAGAGCGATGGGGTGAAGCGCGTTACCGGCCTGGTCATCAACTCCTCGCCCGTGGAGATGGCCGGCCTGCACGTGGACCCCGTGACTATCGCCTGCTCCCACGTCATCGAGGCCACGGGCCATGCCGTGGAGGTCCTGCACAGGCTCGTGCGCAAGAACAGCGTGCGGCTGACGACAGCCTCCGGCGGCATCGAAGGCGAGCAGTCCCTGTGGGCCGATGTCGCCGAAGCGCATACCGTGGACAACACGCGGGAGGTCTTCCCGGGCGTCTGGGTGGCTGGCATGGCCGCCAACGCGACCTTCGGCTCCTATCGCATGGGGCCCATCTTCGGCGGCATGCTCCTGTCGGGCGAAAAGGTCGCCGAGGAGATCCTCGGCCGCCTGAAGGCAGGGTAGGCCCGTGTCCGCGCGTTTCGACCTGCGCCTCTATCTCGTCACCGATCCCGACGGCTGCCGGGGACGGGATCTCGCCTGGGTTGTGGCCGAGGCCCTGGCCGGAGGCGTCACGCTCGTGCAGCTGCGTGAGAAACGGGCCACGACCCGCGAGTTCCTGGAAAGGGCCCGGCGCATCAAGCCGGTCTGCGACGAGGCCGGCGTTCCGCTCGTCATCAACGACCGGGTCGATGTGGCCCTGGCCGTGGGCGCGGCCGGCGTGCACCTGGGCCTGAAGGACATGCCCTACGCCGATGCGCGCCGGCTGCTCGGCCCGCGCGCCATCATCGGGCTGACCGTGCACGACATGGCCGAACTGGAAGAGGCCAGGGCCACGGACGCGGACTATTTCGGGCTCGGGCC
>JAEYOJ010000024.1 GCA_023411815.1 Pseudomonadota bacterium
GAAGAAACATAGTATGATCTTTCAGATGGTCTATTTCCGTTTTACTTCTCACATCGGGAGTTTCTTTCGGGAAAGGGTCGTGTAGCCGCTCCTCAGGTGAAGAACCCGTCCGGTTCTACCCCTTGAGCATTACCTGGAGTTGGCGACCCCGACCATTCTGGACGTCGTTTGACAAAGAGCCGGACAGTGAGCCAAGTAACAAAACTGTAACACATAAATTCGAGGCCGCAGAACCTCTTCATAATGTCCAGGGTCGTCCGGGTTGACGAGGAGGCGCTGGAGGTCGCCCTGCAGTACGGGAAGAACCTCTCCCTCGGGATCATGAAGATGGAAGAGATGCTCAAAAAGCAGGAGAAGGCCAGGCGCGATTATACCAATATCGAGGAGATGGTCCGCCGGGCGGTCAGGGAAGAACTCGAGATGCTGACGGCAAGATACTGATCACCCCCGCCCGGTGAGTTCCGCGAGCTCGCGGAGCCACTCGAACGGCGCACCGGCGAACTCCTCCGGCGTCATCCGCCACTCCCAGTTCCCCGTGACGGTCGAGGGGTAGTTCATCCGTGCCGCGGCGCCGAGGCCGAGGACGTCCTGCATCGGAACGATGCACGCCCGGGCGACCGAGGTCATCGCCAGCCGGACGAGTTCCCGGTGAACCCCGTCCGCCGCGACCTTCCGTCCGGCGTAGGCGAAGAACCGCTGCTTATCCTCGTCGGATGCCTCCTCCTCGAACCATCCCCGTGCCGTGTTGTTGTCGTGCGTCCCCGTGTAGCAGATGAGGTTTGGGCAGTAGTTGTGCGGGATGTGCGGGGTCTTCCCGATCCCCTCGCCGAACGCGAAGAGGAGGATCTTCATCCCCGGGAAGTCGAACCGGTCGAGGAGGGCCTGGACAGCGGGGGTGTTCGCCCCCAGGTCCTCGGCGACGATGGCAAAGCAGGGATGCTTTCTGGCGAGCGCCTCGAAGAAGTCTGCCCCCGGGCCGTTGACCCAGGTGCCGCGCTCCGCCGTCGCATCGCCCGCCGGAACCTCGTAGTAGTCGGCAAAGGCCCGGAAGTGGTCGATCCGGAAGAGATCGTAGAGTTCGCCGGACCGGGCGATCCGGCCCGCCCACCAGTCGTAACCGCGCTTTCGGAGTGCGGCCCAGTCGTAGACCGGGTTCCCCCAGAGCTGCCCGGTCCTGCTGAAGATGTCGGGCGGCA
The DNA here is from genome assembly GCA_023411815.1 of Pseudomonadota bacterium. Taxonomy (GTDB): domain Bacteria; phylum Desulfobacterota; class Desulfovibrionia; order Desulfovibrionales; family Desulfovibrionaceae; genus Desulfocurvibacter. The sequence continues at coordinate 1,197 of JAEYOJ010000024.1, forward strand.
CCCCCGCCACCACGGTCGGGCGGAGGTCTTCGTCCAGTTTGAAGATCCCGGGGTTCGCCCAGACGTCGACGCTGTCGTAGGCGACGTAGATCGGGATGTCGCCGATGATCTGGATGCCCCGGTCGGTGCAGTAGCGGCGGAGGGCCGACCACTGCCGGGCGGCGATGTACTGGAGGAATTTTTCTTTTAGTATCCGGTCGTCGAGCAGTTCGCGCATCTCTTTGAGGGCCTCCGGCTCCCGGGCCCGGATCTCCTCCGGCCACCGGTTCCAGGTCTGCCCGCGGAAGTGATCTTTGAGCGCGACGAAGAGCGCGTGGTCGTCGAGCCACCATTCCGCGCCGTCGCAGAACGTTTCAAACCTGCGATCCGGCCCGGAGTGCCGGAACCGCTCGTAGGCAACCGCGGACAGCCGTTCCCGGTACCATGCGGCCGCCTCGTATGCCGCCCGCCCGTCCGGGAACCCGGGTGCCGGCTCCAGTTCGCTCTTCCTGATGTAGCCTTCCCGGACGAGCATCTCGGGGCTGATGAGGAGGGTGTTTGCACCGAACGCTGACAGGCTCGAGTAGGGGGAGTGGGCGTATGCCGTCTCTGTCGGGTTCAGCGGCAGGATCTGCCAGTAGTGCTGCCGGGCCCGTTCAAGCGCATCGACGAACCGGTATGCCGCCGGGCCGAAGTCCCCGATGCCGTATGGCGACGGCAGGGACGTGATATGCAGGAGTATGCCGCTTCCCCGTGTCTGAATCATGCGCTGTCTCCCCCGACCGGATGATTCGCCTTTCTGGGGCGGTCTCCACTTATAGTCTTATCCCGGCCGGGTGGTGAGTACGGTCAAATAGATCCCGCTCCATAACAGGGCCGGAATGGAGGTGATCGAGACGGCGTTACCGACCGGCATGACCAAGTCCCGTATTCAGGAATACCTCCGCGAAGCCCCCTACCCGGCGACCCGGCAGGGCCTGGTCGACCATGCCCGCGAGGCAGGTGCATCTGGAGATATCGTGCGGGCCCTCGAACGGCTGCCCGAGAGAAGGTATGCGAATCCGGACGCCGTGATCGAGACCATCGGGATGCTGGTGTGAGGAGATGGGCAGCGGCGCCCGGCCGGATATCACCGTGCCGCTGCAGTCGCCGTCGCCTCCTCCCGGACGGTGAAGAGGTCGCGGAGAGTGTCTTTGATGCAGGCCTCGAAGATATCCCGCACGTGGGTGTGGGCGATCTCGAGCCAGTCGGCCACCCCGTCCGGTGGGATGCTCTTCCCCTCCGCCAGGTAGTAGTCGATATTGAGGAGGAACGCGTTGTGTTCCGTCGATTCGGGGACGGCGTCGGTGAGTTCCACCCGGCAGTTGTCGCGGTCGTCGTGGAACGAGAACTCGCACCCGGTGATGAACCCCGCCGGCACCCGCGGGAGTTCCGGCGGGAGGGTGGGGTAGAAGGCGAAGTAGTCCGAGAGCGTCACCTCCTGCTCCGGGACCTCGATGAAGTTGACGTACCGGAGGTTCATGGTGCCGATGGCGTCGGTGCCGATGACCTCCCGGAACCGGTCGAACGCCCCGTGGATCCGCTCCGAGAAGGCTTCCCAGTGGACGTAGGGTTTCTGGCAGCTCACCGAGAGCAGGCGTGGCCCGACCTGGACAGCGCAGCCTTCGTCCTCGGCGAGAAAGATCGACCGTTCGGCGACCAGGAGTTCTTCGCGGAGCCCCTCCGGGCCGAGGAGCATCACCACCTCGCGGACGTAGCGCTGGTCGCGTTTCGGGTAGGTGTCCTTTAAGTGACTGTAGAGTATGCCGGGGTAGGTCAGGTCCCAGGGGGTGTCCTCGGGGAACCGGAACTCGCATATCACTTCGGCGGCGGGCGGGTTGACGTACTTTCTTACCTCTGCCATATTCTTCTCCCTCAGGGGTGCTGGATGGAAGGAGACTACTTTAAGGTGACTGCTGCCCGGCAAATACCGGGCACCATCACGATGCTTTATCTCCCGCGGCCGCTATCCGGGTGTGATGGGCGAGACGTTCCGCCAGACGGTTCATCTGGTCATGGGAGTCCTCGGCGCGGCGGTGATCCTCCGCCTGGACGACCGGTGGGCGTTCGTCTTCGTGAGCGCCTTACTCGTCGCCCAGTTCCTCCTCTGCGACGCCTTCACCCGCGGCTACGACGTCCCGGTTCTCTCGCGGGTGATGGACGAGTCGGAGCGCACCGGGAAGGTGCCGCTGAAGGGCGGGATCGCCTACGCTGCCGGCGCACTCTTCTGCCTCGCGGTCTTCGGCCGCGAGTATACCGCAATCGGCCTCGTCACGGTCGGCGTGCTCGACAGTGTCGCGACCCTCGTGGGGTTGCGGTTCGGGCGGCACACCCTCGTCGGCAGCAAATCGCTTGAGGGGACGATTGCCGGGGCGGCCGCGGCCGCGCTCGCGCTGGCATTCCTGATCCCCTGGTGGGCTGCCGCGGTCGTGGCGGCCGTTGCGGGCGTCATCGAGGCCTGCTTCCCGCTCGACGACAACGTGGCGATTCAGGTG
>JAEYOJ010000030.1 GCA_023411815.1 Pseudomonadota bacterium
CTTCACAGCTGCCTTGGCGCTCGACGCGATCAATGTCACGTTTCCGTCCCGCACCAGTTCAAACAGCGCGCCGATGGCATCGGCTGTATTGAGATCGTCATCCATGGCCTGATCAAAGCGTTCCTGCGCCTTGTGTACCCTTACCACAAATTCGCTTTCTTCCCTGTTAAGCTCCCTGTCTGCGGCACTTTGCAGAAGGAAGGCGAATTGATCCCTGGCCGTGTACAGGCGGGTCAAAGAAGCATGTGCCTGGGCAATCATATCCCGGCTAAAGTTTATGGGGCTGCGGTATTGCGCTGAAAGCATGAACATACGTACCGCTTCCAAATCATACTCCTTGGCAATATCCCTGACCGTAAAAAAGTTATTCAAGGACTTGCTCATCTTTTCGTTGTCGATATTCAGGAAGCCGTTGTGCATCCAATAACGAACATAAGGCTTGCCTGTCGCCCCCACCGATTGGGCGATCTCGTTTTCATGGTGTGGAAACAAAAGGTCCTTGCCGCCGGTGTGAATATCAATGGTTTCGCCAAGGTATGTCATGGACATGGCCGAGCACTCAATGTGCCAGCCTGGCCGGCCCAGGCCCCAGGGGCTTTCCCAGGCAGGTTCGCCAGGCTTTTGAGATTTCCACAACGCAAAATCCATGGGGTCTTCTTTATCGGTTTCCACATCCAGCCGCTGAGAAGCACCTTCCTCCAAATCCTCAAGGTTCTGGCCGCACAAGCAGCCGTATTGGGAAAATGCCTTGACCCTGTAGTATACATCGCCGTTCACCGCATAGGCATAGCCCTTGGCAATGAGCTTCTCGATGATGTCAATGATTTGAGGAATATGCTCTGTCGCTTTAGGATGTACCGTAGCCGGGCGGATGCCTAGCGCCTTCGCATCCTCAAGATACGCAGCAATATATCGGTCGGCAATCTCCTTGACCGTTACGCCTTCCTCATTTGCCTTTTGAATCATTCGATCATCAATGTCGGTAAAATTCTGCACAAAGGTCACCTTATACCCCTTGTGCTCCAAATAGCGGCGCAGTACATCAAATAGGATAAATGGCCTGGCATTGCCTATGTGAAAATAGTTGTAGACTGTCGGGCCGCAAGCGTATATGCCAACCTTCCCCTCATGTAATGGGATAAAGGTTTCCTTCTTCCTGGTTTGGCTGTTGTAAATCTGCATAAAGTTCCTCCTTGCGAATGCATGCTGTAATCAGTTCGGCGTCAGTTCATCGCTTTCCTCCCGACATCGATCCGCCTGCGCGGGACATTCGGGAGAATTCCGATTCATGCACTCGTCACAGCCCAGCGTTTTGGCATGCTCACTCAAACACCTTTCCAAATGGGAAAGTCTTGCCAGCAGCGCTTCCAAACGTTCCTGAACGGGATCGGGCAAGTTCACTTGATCCAGGTCGACCTCGCCGGCAACAATCGGTTGTTTCTTCTTCACAATCCGGCCGGGGTTGCCGACTACTGTGCAGTTGGGCGGTACATCCCTTAAAACAATTGCGCCGGCGCCAACCTTGCTGTTGTCGCCTACGGTGATTGGCCCCAGTACCTTCGCCCCTGCCCCGATGGTGACCCCATTGCCGATGTTAGGATGTCGCTTGCCAGTATCCTTACCGGTGCCTCCCAGTGTCACACCCTGATAGATGGTCACATTGTCGCCAATCACGGCTGTTTCGCCGATGACAACCCCGTCCCCATGGTCTATAAACAGGCCTTGGCCGATTTTCGCACCCGGATGAATCTCGATTCCTGTCCTGCTTCTGGCATGCTGGCTGATGATCCTGGCCCAAAGCATATGGCCCTTTAGATAATGCTTGTGCGCACGGCGGTGGGCTCGCAGCGCCTTCAGCCCCGGGTAGCACAAAAGCACCTCCAGGCGGCTTTTTGCCGCCGGGTCTCTTGTCAATACTGCGTCAATATCCTTCTTCCACTGACCAAACATACTTACATCCGGAGCAAAACGCCCCTTCTCCTTATATTCTGTCGTTTGCTTTCATATATACGCACATTGCAGGAAACATGCCTACAATTCTTTCTGGATCAATTCTTCCTGGCTGTTGAAACACTTTTCCGAATCGCCAGGGAGGACGCGCATATAGGTGCAATCCGACAGAAGGAGCCAAGCCTTTGCGGTATCACGCTTTTGCATCGCCAGAACACGCATGATCTTCTCCTGTATGGCTTCCTCCCGTACAGGGAATAAAAGCTCGATGCGCCTGTCCAAATTTCTTGGCATCCAGTCTGCGGAGGACAGGTAAATCTCCGGCTCCCCGCCGTTTTCAAACCGAAAGATGCGCGCATGCTCCAAAAAGCGGCCCACAATAGACCTGACAGTAATCCGCTGGCTTATACCTGCAATGCCGGGCTTTAAGCAGCATACACCTCTTATCGTCAGGTCTATTTCCACACCGGCAGCGCTGGCTTCATACAGCGCATGGATGATCACCGGGTCTACCAGTGAGTTCATCTTGGCGTCTATCCGCGCCGGCAGATCCTTCATGGCATGATCTCTCTCCCTATGGATCAGGCGCAGAAACTCGGTCCTGAGCCGGCTGGGAGCAGGGGTTAAGCAA
>JAEYOJ010000044.1 GCA_023411815.1 Pseudomonadota bacterium
CATCATGATGGCCGTGAACACGAGCGACAGGCCGATGGCCAGGGTCAGCTCCTCCTTCTTGGCCCGGCAGGCCGCGGCCGTGGCGATGGCCGCCGAGGTGCCGCACACGCTCATGTCGGCCGAGATGGTTATGTTGAGCGTCTTGGAGGGCATCTTGAGCACCTTCTGGCCGAAGATGAAGGTGCAGACGAGCACGATGGGCGTAACGACCCAGGCCACGAAGATGCCGGGGATGCCGATGGCCACGATCTTGTTGAAGAGAACCTCGGCGCCCAGCAGCACGAGGCCGGTCTTGATGTAGTACTCGGTCTCCAGGGCAGGCTTGACCCACTTGGGCGTGCCCACGGTGTTGGAGATGAGCATGCCGATGACGATGGCCCACACGGCGAACTCCACGCCGTATGCCTTGGAAGTGGCCTGGCCGGCCAGCAGGAAGGAGAGGGCCGAGATGATGAACACGACAACGAAGCCCTTGAGGAAGCCGGCCGTGTCCTTGCCCATGGCCTTGATGCCGACGGCGAAGAACAGGGCCAGGCCGATCATGAGCACGGGCAGGGTCGTGAACTGGTTGAAGGTCTTGACGCTGGTCTTGGCCTTGGCCGAGGAGGCATTCTTCTTGGCCTTGCGCCAGCCGTCGATCTTGTCCTGAGCGGTCTGGTTCAGAGTGGCATTCTGGAAGCCGGCGGCAGCGGCGGCCTCTTCGGCGGCCAGGGCCTCGGCCTTGGCGGCGTCGGCGGTCGCCTTGGCCTTTTCATAGGCGGGCATGGCCTTGGCGCTCTTGGCCTCGGTAGCCGCCTTGCCCTGGAACAGACCGTCGACGGGATTGGTGGACCAGCCGGCCGGATGGGCCAGGTACTTGGAAATAGTCTTGGCAAAAGGCATGTCCGAGCCCTTGATGGCGCCCTTGGCGTCCTGGGCTTCGTAGTAGGCCAGGGTCTTGAAGGGAGCGCGGGCGGCCTCGGCCTCGATGACGGCGTTGGCCTTGGCGATCTTTTCTTCCATGCCTTCCGGCCTGTTGTTCAGGAACAGGGCCAGGCCGATGGCCAAAAGGATGAAGCCGAGCCAGATAGCCCAGTAGTCTTCCTTTTTCCATAGGTCCGAGATGCTCGATGTGGCCTTGTCGACCACGATGTCGGACGCAGACTGTTTTACTTCCTCTGCCATAACTCCTCTCTCCTCGCTGAAACGTTTTTTCTTGAAAGGCCGCCTGGGATGCGGCTCCAGATTTTGAGCAACAAGCATGCCCGGCCCAGACCAAAACTATCTATCCGAATTTTAAGCCTTTTATACCTGTTTACGATGTGCATGTGTCAGGTTAACTTGGCAGTATGGCAAATGCAGTTGCCATCAAAAGAACGCAGGAGCCGACCCTCAATGCATGAAGGGGCCATAACCCTCTTGGACAATGACAAGGAGTTCGCCGGTCATGCCGCTTCACTTCTGCGGCGCAAGTGCCCTCGCACGCCGGTCAAGGTGACAGCCACCGCGCGGGAGGCCCTGGAGGCCATAAGGAATGAGGATGTCTGGGTGTTCGTGGCGGATGAACGGCTGGCGGAGGAAGGCCACGGCATTTTGAACCAGGCACTGACCGCCGCGCCCGACCTGGCCGTCATTCTGCTCACGGACGAAGCCAGTCTCGAAAAAGCCGTGCGGGCCTTGCGGGCAGGAGCTTATGACTTCCTGGCCAGACCTGTCGCCGACGGGGCCCTGCTCAACTCGATCGGCAACGCCCTGGAGCGCTGCAGGCTTCTGGAGGAAAACCGTCGGCTCAAACGCAAGCTTTCACGCGCTCAAGGCGAGCAGCTCCTTGTGGGTGAAAGCCCGGCCATGCGCAGGCTGCGCACCGTCGTGGCAGCCGTGGCCGAGGCTGACTACGGCGTGCTCATCCGCGGGGAATCAGGAGTTGGCAAGGAACTCGTGGCCAGGGCCATACATCGCCAAAGCCGCCGCAAGTCCGGGCCGTTCATAGCCGTGAACTGCCCGGCCATTCCGGAGCAGCTTCTGGAAAGCGAGCTTTTCGGGCACGTCAAGGGCGCCTTCACCGGCGCTGTCCAGGAGCGCAAGGGGCTGATTCTGGAAGCCCGGAGCGGAACCCTGCTCCTGGACGAAATCGGCGACATTCCCTTATCCACGCAATCCAAGCTCCTGCGCTGTCTCCAGGAACACGAGCTGCGGCCGGTCGGCAGCGAGCGGTCGGTGCGCTTCGACACGCGCATCCTGGCTTCAACCAACCGCAACCTGGAAGCCAAGCAGGCCAACGGAAGCTTCCGGGAGGACCTTTTCCACCGCCTCAACGTGCTGAGCATCCTCGTCCCTCCCCTGCGCGACCGCCGGGAGGACATCCCGGTCCTGGCCCAGACAATGCTCTCCACCGCCTGCCGCGAACTCGGTCTGCCGGCCAAGGAAATCGTCCCCGACGTGCTCGGCTACCTTGCCACACGCCAATGGCCGGGCAACGTGCGCGAGATGCAGAACGTCATGCGCAGACTGGCCGTATTCACCGAAGGCGAGACCGTGACGATGCGCG
>JAEYOJ010000094.1 GCA_023411815.1 Pseudomonadota bacterium
CTCGACGAGCCGCCGAAGTTCGTCGAGATAGAGGGGGTAGAGGTCGAGGACGTTTGCCACCACAAAAGCCCCCGGTTCAGTTACCTTCCGGCCGATCCTCGCCAGGGCTTCGTTCGCCACCTCCCTGTTGGCGCTCCGCGAGAGCATATCGAGTGCGGCAGCATACGAGTCGCTGCAGGTCGGGCATATGCCGGTGACGGCGATCTCGCCGCCGGGTTCGAACGCGTCGTGGATGACGTTGAGGTTCCGTGCGGTGAGGAGCAGCCGGTCGGCGAAACCTGCCCCGCCCATATAGTGCGGGGCACCCCCGCAGCAGGTCTGCATCGGCGAGGTCTCGTAGCGGATGCCGAGGGCGGCAAGGATCATCTTCTGCGAGAGGTCCGCGCCGGGGTAGTTGAAGGCGCAGCAGGAGTTGAGGTGAAAGACCCGGTCGGGACGGGCGAGCAGCCGCCTCGGCGGGCGGTGTCCGGGCGCCGAGAAGGCCGACGCGTCGACCGGATGGAGCAGCAGCCGCCGGACCTCGTCGATCGCCCTGCCGTCCACCGGATACGGGTACCGGATGGCCTTTAGGACGAACTTCCGGAAGTGGCCCCTCCCGGTATAGAGCGGAAGAAAAGCCTGAGGTGGAAGCCCCCCCCGGTCGAGGAGCATCCTTCGAAAGATCGGCTGCAGGCGCTCCGTCTCGTAGACGGCGTTGATGATCCCGCCGATGCTGACGGAGCGTGGGCAGACGGTCTCGCAGGAGTAGCACTGGACGCAGTCGGCGAGATCGAGCCCGGGGCGTCTGCCTGCCTGGAGGGCCGCGGTCACCTTCCGTGCAAGGTAGCCCGGGTCTCCGTTCGCTCCGGGATCGTTGATCCGTGCCGGGCAGTACGGCGTGCAGGAACCGCATGCGTTGCAGAGCCGGAAGTTCCGGAGCCGCGGGTCTTCTTCGTGAAGCAGGTGACGTATGGCCCCGTCCGTGATCGCGTCCCGGATCACCTCCCGATCCGGCTCGGGGATGACCCTACCGAGCATGGCCGATCCCGGGGATCGCCCCTGCTCTACGCACATATGAACGGGCGGTTGCTCCTCCCCCAGGAGAGCGAGCACAGTTTAGACTAAGGGTATATCGCCTGCGGTATCGATCCATTCCTTCCCCCACCGATGACGTCGGCGATACCTCTTGCGATGACTACTTAATGGTTTGGATATGAGGACGCCGCACGGCGTCTCCGGGTTAAACGGGTGCCTACGGCTGCCGGAGTCAATCCTTGAGGCGCACCCGGCCAGCCGTTCCGGTAAGCCGCTCCGGATCGGGGAAAAGATGGTGATTAGAGGTTCTCGAACCGCTTGTTCACCGTGTCCCAGTTCACGACGTTCCAGAACGCGTCGATGAACCCTGCCCGGTTGTTCCTGTGATCGACGTAATAGGCGTGCTCCCAGAGATCGAGCACCATCAGGATGCGGAACGTCGGGTAGACATGGTTGTTGTGCTTCTCGATCTGCATGATCATGGGACGGTCCGTCATGGTGCAGTACGCCAGTGCCGCCCACCCGGACCCCTCGACGCTCGCGGCCGCCTTCGTAAACTCGGCCTTGAATCGGTTGAAGGAACCCCATTCACGGTCTATCCTGTCTGCAAGCGCCCCGCCCGGGGTTCCGCCGCCGCCCTTTCCGGCCGGGGCCATCGTCGGCCAGAAGAGGTCATGCAGGACATGGCCGCCGATGTTGAACGAGAGTTCCTTTAAGAGCGCCTTCATGTCCACTTCGGTGCCTTCCTGCCGCGCCCTCTCCAGTTTCTCGAGGTCGGCGTTCGCCCCGGTCACGTAAGCCTGGTGGTGCTTATCATGGTGCAGGGAGAGCTGCTCCTTCGAGATGTGGGGTTCGAGAGCGTCGGGCGCATACGGCAGCGGCGGCAGCTCGTACTTCTTCAACGATGCAGTTGCCATCTTCTGTACAGCCATAGTAATCATTCGTCAGAAGGAAAGGGATCTATTTCATTGTGTCGGTGTTTGCCCGCCTGCCGGATATGGTATCCGCCTGCGCCCTGCGCCGCCGCGTGCGGCCGCGATACCCTGGTACCGTCCCGGCCATCCATCCCCGAGAGGGTTGGCGCCTGCACCTCGCCGTAGCGGCAAAGAGGGGAAAAGGCCGTTCTGGGGTCTAGGGGCTGCGGTTCGGCCGGCCCCGAAACCTTTAAGTGCGCCGGTATGATGGATGGTATCCGGACCGCCTCGCGTCTCCCGCTGCACCCGGGCCGGATCCGGGTTGGCGTACGGCTTCGAGGCGTCTCTGCATGATACCAGCCAGACTGCGGTGGATTTTCATGACAACGGCAGCACGCATCTCATTCTTTACCGCCACGCTCATGGTGCTGCTCGCGGCCGTCTTCCTCCGTGATCTGCATCTCATACTGACCGGAGCCGGGTGGAGCCTGTTTGCGAGGGTTCTCTCGCTCTTTCTCGTCGCCGTCACGGCATTCGGGGTGATCCAGTTCGTGAGCTACGCCGATCACCTCCTCCGGTCACTCTATGCCTACCGTCCCACGGCACCGCAGGGGTCGAGACCTCCGACCTCCCCCGTCGCGGTCTTCATCCCGGTCTACAACGAGGAGCCGGCCGTGGTCGAATCCTGTGTCCGGGCGTGCACGGCGATCGTCTACCCCGACCTCCGCATCTTCCTCCTCGACGACTCCACGGATACGCGGAAACGATCGTCGATGCAGGAGATATGCAGGCGGTACGGTCTTCGTTATCTTCACCGCGACCACAGGCGCGGGTTCAAGGCGGGAGCGATCAATCACGCCCTCTCGCATCTCGACGGCGATACGCCGTACCTCCTGATAATCGACGCCGACCAGAGGGTGAAACCGGAGATCCTTGCCGATCTCGTCCCCATCCTTGAGGGCGACCCGTCCGTATCCTTCATCCAGACCCCGCAGTTCTTCCGAACGGAGCCCCACGACCCGATAAGCGTCACGTTCTCCTACCAGCAGCATATTTACAACAAGCACGTCTGCAGGGGGCTCTCCGTCAACAATACCGCCATGCTGACCGGCTCGAACTGCATATTCCGGGTGAGCCATCTCGCCGCCATCGGAGGGATGGACGAGGCATGCATCGCCGAAGACATCGCCACTTCGTTTACGTTCCACCTCAAGGGCCGCCGGGGAGTCTTTCTCGATGCCGTGTACGCGGAGGGCGTTGCGCCGCCGAACCTCGCCGCATACTTCACGCAGCAGCTCCGCTGGGCATACGGGAACACCCAGCTTCTCGGGACGATTCTCCGGCAACTCGTGGCGCAGCCCCGGAGCATGACCGCAACGCACTGGCTTGAGTTCGTCGTCACGGTCTCGATCTACCTGCTTGGAGGGGTGAACGTGGTGCTCTTCCTCCTCCCCGTCGCCACGCTGATCTTCGGTGTCCCGATCCTCCCCGTATGGGTTCCCCCGACGTTCGCCGTGGTGCTCGTCGTGGTGATCGCGATCCAGGTCATCGTCAGCATCCGTGAGCGGCAGTACTCTCTGTACGAC
>JAEYOJ010000031.1 GCA_023411815.1 Pseudomonadota bacterium
CTTTGCCTGGGCCACCCGCTTCCGCCGCTTGGTCAGGGATTACGAGCGTTTGCCGCAAACGGTAGCTGGGCTGCACTTCGTAGCTTTTGCCTGCCTCATGCTGCAGAAAGTCGCTACTCTGTTCGCGGCGGTTCATAACAGCCTCTAGAGCCAAGAGGTACTTGCGAACCGTCTCGGGGGAGTCTCTTGCCAAAGGTCCGCTCCACGAAGGCTGCCGCAAGTCCGGCGGTCCATCTGCCAACGTTTAGTCCGACCTCGCGGGGTAGTTTGGACACGGTTTCCTTGAGTCGCTCAAGCTCTGATTCGGCAGGCGCCTTGCCTGGATTGCCCTGCCAGCCCAAGACCAGAGCCGGCGGGCCAGACGCGTTGAACTTCCTCACCCATTTGGCCACCTGCGCCCGGCATCGCCCGACCTTCTTCGCGGCGGTCACGCCAGAGTCGCCCGAGGCGACAAAATGCAGGGCCAGCCTTAGCTGACGACGAGGGAGATCAGCGCTCAAAAGCCACACCCCGGTGGCCGCTGCCAGGAACCACTTGCCCATCAGTCATGTTGGGGCATGCCATTAATCTAATTGCATAAGACTCAGCAGCAACAAGCAGCCCGAGACTATTTCCGGAGCTGCCTTTTCAACTTGACGTGCGGCGCCCGATCGGTGACATATGATAGCAGGAATGAATTCCTAGCCAGGAGTGGGCTACGGTTTGAATAGGAGCGAAATCGAAAAGCGTGTGCAGGCCTTGCTGCAAGCGTGTAGGGACGCCGGGGCAAAGCTGACCCCGCAGCGCATCGAGATATTCCGGGAGGTCGCCGTTAGCGAAGAGCACCCGGATGCGGAAATGATCTACCGGAGGGTCCGCAAGAGGCTTCCTACGGTTTCGTTGGACACCGTCTACAGGACGCTCTGGTGGCTCGCCGGATTGGGCCTGGTTGCCGCGATCGGACCGGCCAGGGAGAGGACGCGCTTTGATGCGAATCTGACCCGTCACCACCATTTCGTCTGTATCCGCTGCGGCCTGACCCGCGATTTCTACAGCCGGGACCTGGACAATCTGGAATTGCCCGAATCCGTGGCGGCAATCGGCTCCATTGAAAGGACTCAGGTCGAGGTCAAAGGGGTCTGCCATGCCTGCGCAGAGAGGCAGGAAACCGACATACCGCCGTCCCGGGAGGAATCCGGCCAAGCGTAAGGTCGACCCAAGGGGGTGATCCTTGGAGCAGGGGAGCATTTGATCAGCCGTATCAAGGCCCACAGCCATGGAAATATATCAACGAAACATAAAGCAACGCTGAGGAGGCACCATGAGCGAGCAAGCCAAATGCCCAGTCACGGGCAAAATCGCCAAGACGGCAGAAAGGCGCGGCAGCACGAACCGGGACTGGTGGCCCAACCAGCTCAACCTGTCCGTTCTGCACCAGCACTCCCCCAGGGGGAACCCCATGGGGACGGCCTTCAACTACGCCGAGGAATTCAAGAGCCTGGACCTGGAGGCCTTGAAAAAGGACCTCTGCGAGCTGATGACCACCTCGCAGGAATGGTGGCCGGCGGACTATGGCCACTATGGCCCTCTGTTCATCCGCATGGCCTGGCACAGCGCCGGCACCTACCGCCTGGGCGATGGACGCGGCGGGGCCGGGAGCGGAAGCCAGCGCCTGGCGCCCCTCAACAGCTGGCCCGACAACGTCAACCTGGACAAGGCGCGCAGGCTCCTGTGGCCCATAAAGCAGAAGTACGGCCGGAAGATCTCCTGGGCCGACCTCATGGTCTTCGCCGGCAACTGCGCCATCGAATCCATGGGCCTTAAGCCCTTCGGCTTCGCCGGAGGCCGCGAGGACATCTGGGAGCCGGAAGACATCTACTGGGGAGCCGAGAGCGAATGGCTCGGCGACACGCGCTACTCCGGCGAGCGGGACCTGGAGAATCCGCTTGCCGCCGTGCAGATGGGCCTCATCTACGTGAACCCGGAAGGTCCCAACGGCAACCCCGACCCGGTCGCCTCGGGCCGCGATGTCCGGGAGACCTTCGCGCGCATGGCCATGAACGACGAGGAAACCGTCGCGCTCGTGGCCGGCGGGCATACCTTCGGCAAATGCCACGGCGCAGGCGACGCCGCCCATGTCGGCCCCGAGCCCGAGGCTGCCGGCATAGAGGAGCAGGGGCTGGGCTGGAAGTGCAGCTTCGGCAGCGGCAAGGGCGCGCACACCATCGGTAGCGGCATCGAGGGCGCCTGGAAGCCGAACCCGACCACCTGGGACATGGGCTATCTGACCACCTTGTTCAAATACGAGTGGGAGCTGGTCAAGAGTCCGGCCGGCGCCAACCAGTGGCTGGCCAAGGACGTGGCCGAAGAGGACATGGTGGTCGATGCGCACGACCCGTCCAGGAAGCACCGGCCCATGATGACCACGGCGGACCTCTCCCTGCGCTACGACCCGATCTACGAGCCCATCGCGCGGCGCTACTTGGAGAATCCGCAGGAGTTCGCGGACGCCTTTGCCCGGGCCTGGTTCAAGCTGACCCACCGCGACATGGGGCCCCGCTCGCGCTATCTCGGCGCGCTGGTCCCCGAGGAAGAACTCCTCTGGCAGGACCCTGTGCCGCCTGTCGATCACGAGCTGATCGACGCGCAGGACATCGCTTCGCTCAAGGCCAAGGTCCTGGCATCCAGCCTGTCCGTCTCGGAGCTGGTCGCAACGGCCTGGGCCTCGGCGTCCACCTTCCGCGGCTCGGACAAGCGAGGCGGCGCCAACGGCGCGCGCATCCGTCTGGCCCCGCAGAAGGACTGGCGGATCAACCAGCCGGATCGGCTGGCGAAGGTGCTGCAGACCCTCGAGGGCATCCAGCAGGAGTTCAACGCCGCCCAGTCCGGCGGAAAAAGGGTTTCCCTGGCCGACCTGATCGTGCTTGGCGGATGCGCGGGCGTGGAGCAGGCAGCGAGAAACGCCGGATACGGAGTGAACGTGCCCTTCACGCCAGGACGCACGGATGCCTCGCAGGAGCAGACCGACGCGGCCTCGTTCGCGGTGATGGAGCCGAAAGCCGACGGGTTCCGCAACTATCTCAAGGCCAAATACACCGTGTCGGCGGAGGAACTGCTGGTCGACCGGGCCCAGTTGCTGACCCTGTCCGCGCCCGAGATGACGGTTCTCATCGGGGGCCTGCGCGTCCTGGGGGCCAACTTCGGACAGTCCCCGCACGGCGTCTTCACTAAGCGGCCCCAGGCGCTCACCAATGACTTCTTCGTCAACCTGCTCGACATGGGCACGGCGTGGAGGCCGACTTCGGAATACGGCGACCTGTTCGAGGGGAGCGATCGCGCAACGGGCGCTCCCAAGTGGACCGGCACCCGTGTCGACCTCCTCTTCGGCTCGAACTCGCAGCTCCGGGCCATTGCGGAAGTCTACGCTTGCGCGGATTCCCAGGACAAGTTCGTCAACGACTTTGTCGCGGCGTGGAGCAAAGTGATGAACCTCGACCGCTTCGATCTGGCCTCGTCGAGGTAAGCATCGGACTGGAGAACTACCAAGGAGCGTTCAGAAGCGTCATTCGCATCATTGCAGAAGGTCGCAGCCCCGGCTTGATACCCTGAACACTCGTGGACGCTCTGGGCAAAAAGAAGCACGGCGTTTCGATGTCATCCGAAGCGCCGTGCTTTCTGTTCGCCCTATCGTGTCCGCCGGCTGTGCTGGTTCGATTCCTGCCCAGGCACCAATGGTTGAGAGTGGTTTCAGCAGCCTCCGTTTCGGAATTATACGTCGTTTGTATTTCGCTGTCGCCGTTCCTCATGAGCCGGACAGCTACGATTGGTGTCCCTCCTGTGTTCCCTATGTGTTCCCTCATCCAGCTCACCCCTGCGTAAGCCATTGAAATCCTGCACCCCATGCACAACATGCACATGAGGGGAAAGGGGATGGTTGGTTCAATATAGTCATATTAAATATAGTTATGTCTTAATTATAGGCAATTGTGGATAAGAATGGGGTCCAAGGGGGCGGAGCTCCAAATTCTCTCATCGC
This sequence comes from Pseudomonadota bacterium, assembly GCA_023411815.1. Lineage (GTDB taxonomy): Bacteria > Desulfobacterota > Desulfovibrionia > Desulfovibrionales > Desulfovibrionaceae > Desulfocurvibacter. The sequence goes on from JAEYOJ010000031.1 coordinate 4,016, forward strand.
GCTAAGAAATTGTTCACTAAAACGGGATTTTAGCTGATTGGCTCGATGCATCGAACTGCGAGGAGCTTGGTGGATGGACGACAGCCGATATTGGCATGTGTGTCGGCCATCAGTGCAGTGTGGCGGCATCGGCCCCGAATCTTCCTGTTGCTGTGGCGCTTCTGTAAGATTCGAGAGCGTTTTCGAAGCAGGCAGAGCGACTCCGAGTTGGAAACCTGCTTCCGTCAGGCCAATCCCCGTTTCCTTGCCCTCCGCCAGATGCTGCTCCATGGCGAGCTTTCTCAAAGCACATCGACGTGTTGGTGAGTTTAACACTAAGTGTCGGTAGGAATTACACAAGATAAGGCTTTGAGATTGATTTTAAAGAATAAATAATAAAAAACGATATGTTACATGCAGGCACTCTCCTTGCTAAATCGCAAGCAACCATGGGGAGCCAATAGGTGGCTCAGGCAAAAATCAGTCTGTGGAGGTGCTTTGTATGTGGCGTCTGTTGTCGGCAATCACAATCTCGCTTTCTATGCTTCTTCTTTCCGTCTCGCAGGGCATGGCGGCTACGTGGGTTGATGTGTACAACCCGAGTGACATTCTGATGAATGATCACAATAAGCACATATCCTATGTCCATGATCTTACGAACGACCCCTACAATCCGTTCAATCCCGGCAAGGATATAATCTACGGGGCCGAAATCAAGATTTCCCTGTACGATGACATGTATGACGGCATCTTCAAGTGGGAATCGGTGTATATCGATCTGCCTGGCATATTGGACGACGTGTGGACTTCCTCGACCAACATCGATGACATCAGCTTGGGCTTGAGCCTGTATTGCGTCTGGCAGCTCAACGCTCTTGGCAAGCTGACCGTCGATATCTGGCAGGTGAGCGGTGATTTCTTCTTCGCCGACTCGACCCTGACGGCTTACGGCTTTGACAAGACCCCGGTTCCCGAGCCGTGCACCATGGCTCTTCTGGGCGCCGGCATGGGCATGGTCGGCCTGGCCCGCTACAGGAAGCGCCGCTCTGCCTAGGTCCTTTCGGAAAGACACGGACCGGTTGCTGACTCAAACGTGGTCTGCAAGCGCTTGAGATCTGGAAAACCGGTCCGTTCAATCTACTCCGGCAGGGTTGATTCAACCCTGCCGGGATTCCATTCATCCGAGGGATCGACCGCATGTACATGCCCGGAAGATTTTCAGACCGCCAATGATCATCATGCCAGAAAGCACGTCCGCCTGCCGTTCAAGAATGATTTTCTTAAACGCAGCTCGCGGTAAATGCAGGACAACGCCATGCAACATGTTTCCAGACGTGACAAGGTCGCACTACTGAGCAAACGGTTGGGGCTCACCAGCTGCATGGAGTATCTGAAAAAGAAGCCCTGCCTTCTGGTTCTGAATTATCATCGGGTCGGTGACGCCGAAACCTGCAGGTACGATCCTGGGGTTTTCTCAGCAACAGGTGAGGCCTTTTACGATCAGGTCGAATATCTGAGAAAGCATTGCCATGTAGCCGAGCTTGACGAGGTGGTTGAGACAATCGAAGGCGGTACTGGCGCGTGCAAACGCCCTATGGTCCTGATCACATTCGATGACGGCTATCTGGACAACTATGAAGTCGCTTTTCCGATACTGAAAGATTTGGGAGTGCAGGCGACCTTCTTTCTTCCGACAAGCTACATCGGCACTGATGCCGTTCCTTGGTGGGATCAGATTGCATATGCCATCAGGAACACCCGGAAGAGTAGGATCCACGTGGAAAACCACGAAACAGAACTGTCGCTCAGCTCTGCCGAGCGGAATGAATCCTTGCGGAAAGTCCTGAAACTCTACAAATCTCCCTCCAATATAAATCCCGACCTATTCATATCGAAGCTGTTCGATGAATGTGACGTCCCTGCCGTGCAGGAGAAATCGGACCGGCTGTTCATGTCCTGGGATGAAGCCAGGGCCATGGTCGATGGCGGGATGGCGATAGGCTCGCATACACATAGCCATAAAATCCTTTCGAAGCTCAGCTTTGAAGACCAGGTGTATGAGCTCGAAACTTCCAAGGCCATGCTGAACGCGCGCCTGGGCATACAGGTCAAGACGCTGGCATATCCCGTCGGTGCGAGACATGCGTTTTCGAGAGACACGCAGCTGGCTCTGTCGGAGACAGGCTACAGTGCCGCGTTCTCATTCTATGGAGGAGTCAACCTCCCCCAAAAGACGGCTCGATATGATGTGCTGAGGGTCGGCATCGAGAACGGCTTGCAGGACTACCGATTCCGTTTTCAGCTGAATGTTGCCGGCCTGGCGGGGGTATGGGTGTGATGGCGTCTTGGTCCGGCAGGTTGCGGTGCGCTAAATCCAATCCATGAGTGCCGAACAATGAAACATGACCATCTCGATCCATGGGCGGACAGGGCACAGGTGAGGGCGATCTGGGAAAGCATGTCCGCATCGAAGGAGGTGCCCTACCAGCTAACCTGGGCATGGGTCGAAAGCTGGCTCGACAGCTTGCCGCAGGAAGGAGTGCGGTTGAAGTGTGTCGTGATCTACAAGGATGGTGCGCCCGCATGCGCATTCTTTGCCGGCCGGAAGACGATCACGAGAAGAAAGCTGGTCCATTCCAGGTGCATATTCATCAACGCGACGGGTGATGACGAATACGACAGCCTTTGCCTTGAATACAATCGCTTCCTGAAGAATCCGGACGTTGAGATAGGCCTCCAGGATATCGTTACTGCTTTAGGAGACGGTTGGGATGAGCTAGCATTTCCGGGCTTCTGCTTCTCATATTATGACAAGCTTGACGAAAGCCGTCTTGAAAAGAAGTGCCGCTTGCTGATCGACAAGGATGTGCCGGCGCCATGTGTGGACCTCGAACGCGTGCGGGAGTCGGAAGGCGGGTACCTGGCTCTCTTGGGTTCGAGCACGCGATCCCAGATCAGGAAGAGCTACAAGTCGTACTCCCAGAAGGGCAAAGTTGAATTGCTGGCGGCGGATACAATTCCCGCAGCCGAGATCGTATACAAGGAACTGGTCGAGATTCACCAGGAAGCTTGGAATAGGCGAGGCAAGCCGGGCGCGTTCTATTCAAGCTACTTCTTCAAGTTTCATTTGGACTTGATCAGGAAGCGCTTCGACAAGGGCGAGATCCAGCTGCTCAAGGTGGTGCACGGAGACGCGACAATCGGATGCCTTTACAACTTCATCCATGAAGGACGAGTTTACTTCTATCAGTCCGGCTTTGTGTATGACGGTGACGGCAAAATAAAGCCAGGATACGTCTGCTTCAATGAAGCTATAGAATACAATGCCAGAATCGGTAACATGTGCTTCGATTTCATGGGCGGCTCAAGCGATTACAAGCGCAGGCTTGGACAGGATGGCGACAGGGTCATCTGGTTCCGCCTGCAAAAGAGATCTCTCAAGTTCGCACTCGAAGACTTGGCGGTTTCGGCTTACAGAGCAATGAAGAGAGGTGCCCGGTCCGTTCCACGCCTGAAGGAACGGCTGATGCCTCGCTATCTTCCCTGAGGAGGATTTAGGCCAGCCTTCGAAAGTCCATATGCCTGCCGAAGTCCGATGCAGCATGGTCGTTGCAGCATTGGACCCGTTTCGTCCAGTTCATCCCTTACAACATTGCAGGTGCAGCATGATTACGGATACATCATGGCTGCTCCGCCTGCGACAAAATGAGGCCGGGATGAGCTGTGCTCATCGGCGGGCGATCATAACCATGCTTATCGGTGGCCCCGCGAGTATTCCTGCCCGGCTTTCCGCCTGGGCCGGCAACCGCTTTTCATTGCTCATTTGGGCAGCCGAGAGTGGAGAAGCCCGGCGTCTCTTCGCGCAAAGGCCGCTAAAGCGAAGAGGGCCGGGCCAGTCGTCAGCATAGGTATGCAGCTTCGTGGAAGCGTGCGATCAAGGTCGGGCAAGGCCGTGTGGTCGCCTCGGGAGAATGGAGGAAGTGATGATAATGTTTGTCGAGCTGGTGTTTCGTCCAGAAATCGCCGTCGGCCTCGGCTTCGGGGAATAGCGCCTTTGTTATGTAAGAGACCTCGAAGCCAGTGGGGTGATACGTGAAACAGTACCAGTTGGCTTCCAGCTTGGACATGGGAAGGGCGCAGAAATTCTTGATGCAGCGTCTGGATTCCGAGATGACCTTGTCGCTTACGTTCGCCCCTTGCTTCCAGGCATAGGCTATCGGGAACAAGGCGAAGGGCAGATAGCCTACCGTCGCATTGGCTTGGGTCTTGGGTTCCGTGAGCAGCATCTTGACCAGATGCTGAAACTCGCGCCTTCTTTTGGACATGATGGAAAGCGGATTGATCTTCATGTGAATCAGATCTTGGGAATACCAGAAGTACTTGTGGAGGCTCGTGTAGAAAAGCTCGGACCGGCGCAGCAGTTCTGCGTCGTTCGCCAGTTTGCCCACCAGATAGTTCATGACGCCGAACCACAATTGCTGGTTCAGCGAGGTGTGAATCTCGCCGGTGGTGCCGTCGATGTTGAGAATGGCCCAGAGGTTCACGGAGGGCTCGAATCGATGCTTCAGGGCCAGCCGCTTGGCCAGTTCCAGATACCACGGTTCCTCAAGGCATGCATACGCTGCGACCAGCGCCTCCATGACCCAGGCCTGCCCGATGATCCCGTTCGGAAAGGACGTGTTGGCGTTCAGGATCATGTAGCTCGCGGAAAAGGGATTGTACTTCGGATTCAATATGGCCTTGGCCGACTCGCGCACCAGATCCTTGTAGCTGCCTTTGCCGGTGAGGGAGAACGCCTTGGCGTTTGTCACCATCCAGTGGCACGTGTTTCTGACCGGAGTTTCCATCTGCTCCCACGGGCCGTTGTACCCTGGGGGATATAGTCCGTCCTTGACTAGTTTTCGCCCCTTCTCGGCCGCGATGACGATCAGGTCAGGCATGTTCATCGTTGTGTGCACCTGTTTGTTGGGTGATTGGCAGGGATGAATCCAGCCGCTCTCGGGCAGCCACGTCTGAGTATCTGCGCGAAACCTGCCGGCTAGGGGTTGGCATGCCCTATGGCTGGCATGCCTCCAGCAGTCTGGCCAGCATGGCCGTTTCCGCCTTGCGCTCATAAGGCGACAGATCCGCCGACGGATCGATCTTGAGGTTGCCCTTTAGGAAGGAATGCAAAACCCGCTTGATCCCGGACACGTCATCCTGGGACACGCATGCGCCCGCCTTGCACCTGCTGATGAGCTCCTGCACGGCGCCCTTGTCCGTGAAGGCGAGGATGGGTTGCCGGGCCGCCAGATAGTCGAAGCTCTTGGACGGGATCATGACCTGGATGTTCGGCTTGAAGAGCAGCAGCAGGTCCGAATCGACCGCTGCCTGCAAGGCCTGCCTGTAGGGCACGATGCCGTGGATGTGGACGACGTCCTTCAGTCCGTAACGCTCGACATTCTCCGCCAGGCCGTCGAAATGCGGCCCGTAGAAATCAACTCGAATCTTTCCATGCTGCACATGACCCTCCTCCAGGACTTCGGCCAAGGCGCGCAGGAAATGATTCGGATCGCGTCCGATGTAGAACTCCCCCATGTGGCTTATGACCAGACGATCATCCGTGCGTTTGCGGGCTGGGATGTCATCCGAATCGAAGCCGTTGAATATGAGGTGGGTCTTGGATTGCAGCCCGAGGTCCGGGTTGTCGGCGCACAACTGCTGGCGCGCCTGTTCCGCCGTGCAGATGACGGCCGCCGCGCGGCTGAGAATCGTGCGCTCGATCCTGGTGTTCAGCCACAGAACATGCGGGGGGAGAGGTTTGATCCCGGCCCTGGGGAAGTACGTCCACAAGTCCCGGCAATCGAGAATCAGCTTTGCGCCGGTGAGCAGCGAGAGAACGTAGCCGATGACCCCGACGGAGAAAGGCGGAGCCGTGACGTAGACATGCCTGATACGGTGGCGGCGCATGAGCCGCAGCCCGGAGACGATCGCCGGGACGATCCAGCCGTTCATCCTGTCGGGGACGTTCAGGGTCGAGGCGAGGTCCTTGGCCAGCCGCAGCAGCCTGGAATCCGCGCCGCCGTTCGAACCAGGCCCGGCGTCTTCCTCCATGGGCCGCATGCCCTTGAGCATCCGCCTGATCTTCACGATCAGATCCCACGGCGTCGGCCATTGGGCCGCCTGTACGACGCTGGCGTCACGCACGTCATCGAGCCGCGCGATGTCCCATGTCTCGTAGACATCCGGATTCACGGTCACGACATGCGGCTGCCAGCCGTGCCGCGGCAGGTACTTGACGAATTTCTGCGTGCGGATCGCACCGACCGCCGCATCGGGCGGAAAGTGGTAGGCGACCATCAGCAAAGGCTTCATGCCGTGGCCTTGGCCTGAGACGGCCTGTCGAGGATCGTCCGCCTCAACTCGAAGAGACGCTTGCGCTGGAACAGCATCAGAAAGGCGGCGTAACACAAGGCGCCGGCGCCGCATTCCAGCAGGAAGAAGCCCCATGTGAGCTGCCAATCGTAACCTCCGCGCAAGATGAATATGAATGCCGTCATGAGCAGGCTGCCGATGGTCGCCGGTATGAAAGAGGTCGTAAACCGCCAGAGAGGCAGGCCTATCTCGCGGCAGCTTTCGTACACGAGGACCAAGGCCACGGCTGGATAGGCGATGGCCCAGCCCGCCGCCACGCCGTTTATTCCGTGGAACGAGCCGATCACGAAGGCCGCGATCATGACCACGGTGAGCAGGACGTTGTAGTAGAGGAGGAATCCCGTTCTGTTCCTGGCCAGCAGAATGGGAGGGAAGAGAATGGCCAGCGAGCGGACCAGCCCGATGATGGACAGCAGCTGGAGCGGGACGATGACGGGCCGCCACTGGTCGGTGAGGGCGAGAAGCACGAAATCCTCGGCAACGGCGAAGATGCCGAAGGCGACCGGGAAGGTCACGATGCTCAAGTACATGCTCAAGTGCGTAAGGTATCTCGCCAGCGCGGGCGTATCGTCCTGGAGCTTGGAGAACGTGGGCAGGCACACGGGGTTGATGATCGCGCTGATCTTCTCCGTGGGCAGCAGGGCGATCTTGAAGGCAAGGGAGTAGAAGCCCAGCAGCCGCTCGCCCAGCAGTTTGCCTATGATGAAGAAATCGGCGTTCGTGTAGGTGTACCACAAGATCCTGATGAGCATGACCTTGACCCCGAATCCGGCCAGATCCAGGGCCCGGCCCAGGCGCCAGGACGGTAGCACCTTCCGGGGGCTGAGCATGTTCGAGAGCAGGGCCATCGAGCCCTGCTGCAACAGAGCCGCGCTGACCAGGGCCCAGACACCGAAACCCATGGCCGCCAGAACAAGGCCGGCGATTCCGCTGAGGATGACGGTCGCCGCCTCCGCCTTGGAGATGACGTTGAAGCGCATGTCCTTGGCCAGCAGGCTCCAGGGCACGGCGCGCATGCCGCCGAAGAAGAAGCTGATCGACAGCACGCGGATGATCGGCTCCAGGCGCTCGGCCTCGAAAAACCCGGCGACCGCCGGAGCCAGGAGTTGGGCCATGCCGAAGAGGACGGCCGATACGGCCAGGGCGAAGCCATAGGCGCTCCCGAGGGCCTCGTCGCTCACCTTGGGGGCGCGGATGATGCTGCTGCCGATGCCTATTTCGTTGATGAGGTTCAGGAACCCGGTGAACACCATGGCCATGCCGATAAGCCCATAATCCGAGGGGAGCAGGAATCTGGCCAGCAAGATGGACACAAGGAAGGAAAAGCCCTGGGAGAGCATTTTCACACCTGCCTGCCAGATGACTCCGGAGAGGAACTTTTGCTTCAGGCTGGTCACTGGATTCTCGCTGGGAGCACGCACGGCTCGGTTGATCGGCAGGATTTGCCAGTCGATTCGCAGGGTCTTTCTGGATTCCCGCGCGGTTCGTGGCCGACAGACATCGCTTTTTGTTGCTGCGACCGCCTCGGGATGTCACATATGTCTGTGTGCTTCGGCCGGGGTGCCGTCGAGCTTTCCCTTTCCGTTCAGGATGCGCGCATAGATGTCCACATGAGCGGCCGTGGTGCGCTCCCAGGTGTGGCGCTCCCTGACCCAGGCCGGTCCATTCTCCTGCAGCCTCTGCCGCAGGGAGTCGTCGCCCAAGGCGCGCAGAAGGCTACGCGCAAGGGCCTCCTGGTCCCCGGCCGCGAAGAGAAGGCCGTTTTGGCCGTCCCGGACGAGTTCCTTGTTGCCGCCCACGTCGCTGGCCACGAGCACCTTGCCCATGGCCATGGCCTCCAGCGGTTTGAGCGGGGTGACGAGTTCGGTCAGGCGCATGCGGTAACGCGGGTAGGCGAGGACATCGATCATGGCGTAGACGCCCGGAACTCTGTCATGCGGAATGCGTCCGGGCATGACGACGTGCCCGGCGAGCCCCAGGCTTCGCACGAGCGCTTGCAGTTCCTCCTTCATCTCCCCTCCGCCCACGAGGAGCAGGGCGGCCTTGGGACAGGCCTGCCGTACGCGCGCGAACGCGCGCATGAGGAGGTCCAAGCCCTCGTAGCGGAAGAAGGAGCCGATGAAGCCGACAATCTGTCTGCCCTCAAGCCCCCATTCCTCCAGGTAGCCCTGGTCCGGAGGGCATGGGCTGAAGACTGCGGGATCGATACCGTTGAAAACGGGAGTGATCTTGTCCGCGGGTATGCCGCGGCCGACAAGGTCTTTCTTGAGGCCGTCGCACAGAATGCCGACATGGTCTGCCCGGCGGCAGGCCCAGGTCTCGATTCCTCTGATCAACCGGTACATCCAGCCGTCTTCGGCATACTTGCCCTGGTCCACGGCCGCGTCCTCCCAGAAGGCGCGGATTTCGTAGACGACGGGTAGGCCGAGCTTGCGGCCCGCCCACAAGGCGGGAATTGCGTTGAGCACCGGGGAGTGGGCGTGGATGAGGCTGGGCTTTTCCTTCCGGGCCACTTCGAGAATCCGCCTGCCCAGGGCATGCATGAGACCGACTTCGGCTACGAACGGAGCCGTCGGGCCGATTGCCCCGGAACGGTAATAGGGGATTCCTTCGATCAGTTCTTCAGCCCGCCGCTCGCCTTTCCAGGTGCTTTCGTGCTTGGGGGATGTCACCACGACGGGTTGCCAGCCCCGCTGCTGCTGAGCACGGAAGATCGCCTGGCTGCGAAAGGCATAGCCGCTGTGCAAAGGCAAGCTGTGGTCAAGGACGTGGAGCACGCGCATGGTCAAACGACACCTCTCGCGGTTGCCGCGGGTTGCCGGCGGATCGCGCCGCCGTGGATCGGAGGGCTGCCCATAGGAGCACCTGCCGAGTTGCACAAGAACGAACCTACCAACCGTCCCAATCCTCCGAGCCGCCCGCGGAGTGTGCCGTGGGGTTTCAAGCCATCAGGCCAGCGGGACCTGATAGACTTTGAAGTACAATTGTATAGCGGAGACTGCCTGCAGTGTAAACAACCTGATATTTAAAATGACGCAATGAGCGATGCGAAGGAGATCGAAAACGCTTCAGCCTTTGTCCCCCTGCAGGCCGATTCAACCCCGTTGGCCGTGCATGCCCGGCAGGGCGCATGCTTTGATAGGACTATCGGCATGAACCCCATATGGAGCATGATCCATATATTGGATGATAGAATGGGTTGAATCGATTCCGGTATGTGGATGGTTGAAGTGGTGGGCGGAGGGCGGAATAGGGCGTCCGACATGGAGGCAGGGCGCTCGGGTGCATCCCCGGCACCAGACAGCTGGACAAGTCCTGCGCGCCTGGGGAGCTTGGCGTCGGCCCTCGGGCGGCCCCATGGGTAATCCAAGCCTGAGGCGTTACGGCCCGGTCGGGCGTCACCAGTATCGATATACGCCGTAGCCGAAGTAGAAGCGCGGCCCCCAGGGGTCATAGTAGGGCTCTCGATAGGGCGCGCGTTCGGGCCAGAGATGGACGCGGCCGGAGGCGACCACGGGGTAGACGTAGGGCCGCTCGCCCACGGGGCGCGTCGCGGAGCCTTCAATGGTCCCGGTCACGGTGACCTCGCGGCCAGGCGCAAAGAGCGCCGGATCCAGGAAAGCCGATGTGCGCACCAGGAAGCGGCCGCCCGTGTGCTGGCCGGACTTGGGCCTGTCCGAGGAGTCCAGCTCGAACTGGAGCACCTCAAGCTCCGTGCCGTCGCGGCCGGGACGGATGGATACGATCCTGCCGCCCCAGAGCACGGTGGAGTCCGTATACGCTCCGGGACGTTCCGCCACCTGTGCCGGATCGGCCAGGGTCGTGGGCGTTATGCGCATATCCTTGGGCAGCCGAGAGCCGCAGGACGACAGCACCAGCAAGGCGACAACGGCGGCGCCGATGATCGCCAGCAAACGGGACCAGAACGGATCGATGTCCATTGTCACTCCTAAGTCACGGCCATGCCGGAACCTCCTCCCATAACGTTCATAGCAGACGCGGGCCATAAGGCAATGGCGCGCGGCATTGAATCGGGTGGAGTTTTGGGCTAGCCTGCCGGCCTGTATCGAGCATCCCTTTTTCCCCATACCAGCAGCAAAGGAAGCGATTCATGGCCATGCTCGCCAGCCAGATCAAGGAGTACCTGGAGCGCGCCTCGTGGATCCGGCGCATGTTCGAAGCCGGCATCGAGCTCAAGAAGCAGTTCGGCGAGAACGCCGTGTTCGACTTCAGCCTCGGCAACCCGGACCTGCCGCCGCCCCCGGCCGTGAAGAAGGCCCTGGCCGAGATCGCCGAGAATGCGGACAAGCCCTTCGCCCTGGGCTACATGCCCAACCCCGGCTACCCGGACGTGCGCGCGGCCCTGGCGGCCAGGCTCTCCCAGGAGCAGGGCGTGACCGTGGGCGCTGGCGACGTGATCCTGACCTGCGGCGCGGCCGGCGGGCTCAACGCCTTTTTCCGCGCCGTGCTGGAGCCCTGCGACGAGGTGCTTTGCCCCGCGCCGTTCTTCGTGGAGTACGGCTTCTACGTGCAGAACTTCGGAGGCGGACTGGTCCCGGTCAAGGCCCTGCCCCCGGATTTCGGCCTGGACGTGCCGGCCATGGCCGCGGCCGTCAACGCCAAGACCCGCGTGGTGCTGGTCAACTCGCCCAACAATCCCACCGGTGCCATCTACCCGCGCGAGCAGTTGCAGGCCCTGGCCGAGGTCCTGCGCGAGAAGTCCGCCCGGTTCGGCCGGCCCATCTACCTCGTGTCCGACGAGCCCTACCGCTTCCTGGCCTATGACGGGGCCGAGGTGCCGAGTCTCCTGCCCATCTACGAGAACGCGGTGGTGGCCAGCTCCTTCTCCAAGAACCTGTCCCTGGCCGGAGAGCGCGTGGGCTACCTGCTGGTCAACCCGGCCATGCCCGGCAAGGCCGAACTGCTGGCCGGCCTCACGCTCACCAACCGCATCCTGGGCTACGTGAACGCTCCGGCCATCGGTCAGAAGATCCTGGCCAAGGCCCTGGGCTCGCAGGTGGACGTGTCGGTCTACGCGGCCCGGCGCAAGGCCATGGCCGAGGTGCTCGACGCGGCGGGAATCGAGTACGCCATGCCCAGAGGCGGCTTCTACTTCTTCCCCAAGGCCCCTGGCGGCGACGACCTGGCCTTTGTCCGCAGGCTGCAGGAAGAGCGCGTGCTGGCCGTGCCCGGCACGGGCTTCGGCTATCCGGGATTCTTCCGCCTGGCGTTCTGCGTGGACGAGCAGATCATCCGCAGGAGCGCGGAGAGCTTCGCGCGGGCCGTGAAGGTATAGCGAGGCAAAAAGGAAGCGGAATGAAGTGCGCCCCCGTCCGGGATCTCCGGGCGGGGGCGATTTTTATTAGAGCGGATTGTTTTTAAGACGCCCACTCCGGCGTTTACGGCGCAAGTGAATTGCGCCTACGCCTACGCGGTGGCAAGTCTTACTTCACGCCGCAGGCCTCAATCTTGGCCTCGATGGCCTGGGCGATCTGGCGGCCGTAGTCGAAGCACTGGGCCAGCACCTCGTCGTCGGGTACGTTCTTGGTGCGGATGCCTTCGCCCACGACGTCGATGTTCATGGACGTCAGCCAGTCCTTGATGATCTTCACGGACTCGCCGCTCCAGCCGAAGGAGCCGAACACGCCGCCGACCTTGTTCTGGGGCTTGAGGCCCTTCATGTACTGCAGCGTGCCGGCCACGTAGGGCAGGATGCCGTTGTTGTGCGTGGGGCTGCCCACGATGACCGCACCCGAGCGCGAGACCTCGGTCATGACGCGCGTGTGGTGATTGGCCTTGAGGTGCATGAGGGTCACCTCGCAGCCCGCGTCCTTGAGACCGTCGCCGATGGCCCTGGCCATGGCCTCGGTGGAGTGCCACATGGTGTCGAAGAGGATCGTGGCGTGCCTGGTCGGGTGCTGGGCTGCCAGCTCCGCATACTGCTGGATGGCGAAGGCCACGTCCTTGCCGCGGAACATGAGCCCGTGGTCCGGGGCGATCATGTCGATCTCCCAGCCGAGCTTCTGGATCTGCTCGAAGGTCTTCTGTACGATGGGCGAGAAGGGCAGCACGATGTTGGCGAAGTACTCGCGCATGAGCTCCGTGAGCCTGGCCCGGTCCACCTCGTCGGCGAAGCGCTCGCTGGTGGCCCAGTTCTGGCCGAAGGCGTCGCTGGAGATGAGCAGCTGGGCCTCGGGGATGTAGGTCATCATGTTGTCCGGCCAGTGCAGCATGCGCGTCTCCAGGAACTGGAGGGTGTGCCGGCCGAGGGACAGGCTCGCGCCCGTGGGCAGGGCCTCGATGTTCCAGCCCTTGTCCTTGATGTGGTAGAGCGAGTCCATGGCCTTCAGGCCCATGGGCGAGCAGAAGATCTTCTCCGGCTTCACTCGCTCGACCGTCTCCACGAGGCAGCCGGCATGGTCCGGCTCCAGGTGGTTGACCACAAGGTAGTCCACGGCCTCCAGGCTGCCGGCGGCCAGGGCCACGTTTTCGAAGAACTCGTCCTCGTGCCCGTGCTTGACGGTGTCGAACAGGGTGACCTTCTCGTCCTTGATGAGGAATGCGTTGTAGGTGGTGCCGTTGGGGGAAAGGGCGTAGCCGTGGAAGTCTCGCGCATTGTAGTCCACGGCTCCGACCCAATGGATATCCTTCTTGATTTCCACAGGTCTCATGGTTTTCCTCGCTTGTTGCGGGCGTGCAGTACGATTTGAAAAAGAATTCTTAGGAAAAAACAAGGACGATGCAAAGCGAAAAGGCCGGGACGCTGAGCGTGCCCGGCCATGCATCAACACTGTACCCGGGAGCTAGCCTTCCTTGCTGAATTCGGACTTGGGAGCGCCGCACACGGGGCAGACCCAGTCCTCGGGAACGTCTTCGAACTTGGTGCCGGGCTTGACGCCGTTGTCCGGGTCGCCCTCGGCGGGATCGTAGACATAGCCGCAGATGTTGCAGACATACTTGTCCATGTGTTCCTCCGGTTGTTTGCTCGCTTATGGAAAACTGATCGCGGGAGCCCCGGCCGGTCTTTAGCTGCCGGAGTCGCCCTGGCTGTCATCGCCCTCTTCGCCTTCGAAGACGGATTTGCCCGAGCGGCAGATGGGACAGCGCCAGTCCTTGGGCAACTCGTCGAAGGCCGTGCCCGGCTCGATGCCCGACAGGTGGTCGCCCTGTTTGGGATCGTAAGTGAAGCCGCATACCGTGCATTGCTGCTTGCCCATGGCCTCTCCTGTCGGGTCTAAGCGTGACCGCCGAAACAGGCGGACGGGATGACAAAGCGCGAAATGACAGTCTATTGCCATACATAGCGGCTTTGTGCCGTCAATTCAATATGTTTTGAAAAAGAGATAGTCACCGCGCATGGCGCGGCTGCAAGGCGCCCTGCACGGACATGGACGTGACGCAGGCCGTGACGGCCTAATGCGCTCCGGCGTGGATGAGAGGCTTGAAGCCGAAGGAGGCCACGCGTTCCTCGTTGTGGCAGCTCTCGCAATCCTTGAGGGTCAGCTTGCCCTTGATGAGGGCGGGATCGCCGGAATCGGCGTGCAGGGAGCCCGGGCCGTGGCAGACCTCGCAGCCGGCATTGGCCAGGTGCGGAGTCTGCTCGAAGCTGACGAAACCGCCGGGCTGCCTGTAGCCAGTGGCGTGGCATTCGAAACACTTGGCCAGCTCATGGGGCTTGAGGTCCGAGGCCATGCGAGCCACGTGTTGCGCGGAACGCGCTTTCTTGGAGTAGCGGCTGTAGCGCTCGTATTGCTCCGGATGGCACGAGGAGCAGGCCTCGCTGCCGATGAACGTCGAACCCTGGGCAGTGAGTCCGGGAACGTCCTCCAGCACGAGCAGTGCGAGCGCAAATGCAACCAGGACCAATGCTGCGCGTGACGTGCCCGGCATGGCGGACCTCCCTCGGATTGCAAGAGAAGTTGAAAGGCTATTGAACAACCGTTTCTTGAGCGGCCTATATCTCTTTTTTGTAATCAGGTCAAAGAATGGCCGAATATTTTGATCGTTGGAATGTGCGGTGTGATGGGGGATGCACAGATTCATGCGTTAGCCGAAATAGAAACGGCCTCCGCGGCATGCCGCAGAGGCCGTAAACGACAATCTCGGAAGGAGGCGCTTACAGGGCCAAGGTGGCCTTGAAGGCGCGGGCCATGCTCTCTACGTCCGCGCTGAAGAGCGGCTTGCCGTCGCGGCCGACCGTCAATGCACTGTCTCCGGTGACCTCGCCCACCAGGGCGCAATCCTGACCGGCGAAGAGCGCCTCGAAGGCCTGGCGATCCGCGGGCTTGACCGTGACCAGCAGGCGGCTGGCCGATTCGGAGTAGAGCAGGGTCAGGTCGTCCAGGGCCGCGGGCGTGGCGGGCACCTCGTCCAGGTCCAGGCGCGCGCCCAGGCGGCCGCCGATGCACATCTCGGCCAGGGCCACGGCCAGGCCGCCGTCGGACAGATCGTGGGCAGCGCTGACCAGACCCTTCCGCATGGCCTGGAAGAGCGTGCGGTAGCGCAGCAGGGCGGTCACGGCATCCACCTGCGGCACATGGCTGCCTGCCGCGCCGAGCTGGCCGGCGATCTCGCTGCCGCCGGTCTCGTCGAAGGTGCGGCCCAGCAGGTAGATCAGCTCGCCCGGCCGCTTGAGGTCCGAGGTGGCGCAGCGCTTCACGTCCGGCGTGATGCCGACCACGGAGTAGAGCACCGTGGGCGGGATGGAGATCTTCTTGCCGCCGCCGTAGTAGTCGTTCTTCATGGAGTCCTTGCCCGAGATGCACGGCACGCCGAAGGCTCGGCAGAAGTGGTCCAGGGCCTCGTTGGCGCGCACGAGCTGGGCGAGCTTGTACTCGCCGTCGGGCGTCTTCTCGCTCTGCACCGGGTCGCACCAGCAGAAGTTGTCCGTACCGACCATCTTGTCCGGGTCCGCGCCCACGGCCACGGCGTTGCGCACCGCCTCGTCGATGGCGTTGGCCATCATCCAGTAGGCGTCGAAGTCGCTGAACTTGGGGCAGATGCCGTGGGAGACCACCAGGCCGCGCTCGCTGCCCAGCACGGGCCTCAGGGCCCCGGCATCGGACGGGCCGTCGCGCCGCACGCCCACCATGGGCTTCACCGCGCTGCCGCCCTGGACCTCGTGGTCGTACTGGCGCACGGCGAATTCCTTGCTGCAGATGTTCAGCCTGCCGAGCATCTTGAGCAGCAATTCGCCCTGCCCATCCTTGGGCTTCGGCAGCGCCTGGCCGCCGATGTCCGGTCGTTGCCACACGGCGGTCAGCTCCATCTGGGGAACGCCGTCGTGCAGAAAATCCATTTCAAGATAGGCAACCGCCTTGCCGCCGTGCGTGACGTGGAAGTAGCCCGTGTCCGTGAATTCGCCCAGGTCCGTGGCCTCCACGTCCATCTCAGCGGCCAGGCCCAGGAAGGCCTCGATTTTGTCTGTGGGCACGGCCAGGGTCATGCGTTCCTGCGCCTCGGAGAGCAGGATCTCCCAGGGTCGCAGGCCGTCGTACTTGAGCGGCGCGCGGGCCAGGTCGAGCCGTGCTCCGCCCGTATCCTGGGCCATCTCGCCCACGGACGAGGACAGGCCGCCCGCGCCGTTGTCGGTGACGGCGTTGTACAAGCCTGCGTCGCGGGCGCGCATGAGGAAATCGTACATCTTGCGCTGGGTGATGGGGTCGCCGATCTGCACGGCCGTGGCCGGGGAGCCTTCGTGCAGTTCCTCGGAGGAGAAGGTCGCGCCGTGGATGCCGTCCTTGCCGATGCGGCCGCCGCACATGACGATGCGGTCGCCCAGGAGGGCCCGCTTCTCGTGGCCCGGCTTGCCGTTCACCATTGCCGGGATGGTGCCCAGGGTGCCGCAGTAGACCAGCGGCTTGCCCAGGTAGCGTTCGTCGAAGACGATGGATCCGTTGACCGTGGGCACGCCGGACTTGTTGCCGCCGTGCTCCACTCCCTTCTGCACGCCCTGGAGCACGCGGCGCGGGTGCAGCAGGCGCGGGGGCAGTTCGCCCTCGTGGAAGGGCGAGGCGAAGCAGAACACGTCGGTGTTGCACACGAGATTGGCGCCCATGCCCGTGCCCATGGGGTCGCGGTTCACGCCCACGATGCCGGTCAGCGCTCCGCCGTAAGGGTCCAGGGCCGAGGGGCTGTTGTGCGTCTCGACCTTGATGCACACACTCACGTTCTCGTCGAACTTGAACACGCCCGCGTTGTCCTTGAACACGGACAGGCACAGGTCGTCCTTGCCCTTGGCGGCGCGGATGGCCTTGGTGCTGCCGGCGATGAAGGTCTTGAACAGGCTGTCGATCTCGTAGCTCCGGCCGTTCTCGCGGTTGTCGTAGCGGATCTTGGCCTGGAATATCTTGTGCTTGCAGTGCTCGGACCAGGTCTGGGCCAGGGCCTCGACTTCGGCGTCCGTCGGCTCCGCCGGCAGCCCCTGCTTGGCGCGGGCCGCGCGAACCTCCGGCCGGGCGTAGTAGGCGCGGATGGCCTGCATCTCCTCCAGGCCCAGGGCCAGGGTGTTCTCGCGGCTGAAGGCCAGCATTTGCGCGTCGCTCATGGTCGACAGCGGAATGACGGCCACCTCGCCCACGGAGCGGCCCTTGACCTGCGATACCCGGGGCTCGGAGATGGGGCCGTCCTGGCGCGAGCGAACCTCGATGCATTCGATGAGCTCGTTGGCCAGCAGGTCCTTGCCGATATGCTCGACCTGCTCGCGGGACAGCGCGCCCTTGAACAGGTACTGCGTGGCCGTGTACACGGCCAGGCCCTTGGCCTGCTCGGGCGAAAAGCCAAGCACCAGGGCCACGGAGGCCTTGGCGGTGCGGCCTTCGTTGTCCGTCACGCCGGGCCGGAAGCCCACCTCCAGCAGCCAGTCCCAGTCCATGGACGCGGCCAAGGGAGTGCGCGAGGCCGTGTGCAGCACGGGATCGTGCAGCACGGCCTTGTCCAGCACCGCCCCGATCTGGGCTTGGTCCACGCCGTCCACGGTGTAGACCTTGACCACGCGCGCCGACTCCACGGCCAGACCCAGAGCGTCGCGTATCTCGCCGGGCAGGCTTCTGCCTCTGGTGTCGGCAACGCCCGGCCGCGTCGCCACTTCAACTCGCCACTGCATGACGTCCTCGCTTTGTGCCTGATGTTGCAGTCCGGGAAGGGGGCTTTGCCCCGCGCCCCGCCAGGGGCGACTCCCCACGTGGCTCGCTTGCCCAGTGGGCCGGCGGCGGGAGGAGATAAAACAGATATACCCCTCGGCCCAAGGGCCGAGAGGTCGTTACATGCCAGAGCAAGACCGGGAGGAGAGGGCGCTTTCCGCATGGCGGGCATGCGCCGAGCGGTCGGCTGGATACGACTGCGCCGAGGGCTATCCGCGCCGCACGGCATGGGTTTCTCTCCGGCCGGGCGCCTCTGTGTGTCGTTTATCTTCCGTGGGCAGTCAAGGGCAAAGAGACCGGGGCCGCGGACTGCCCGACGGTGGCCGGAAACCTCGTTCCGATCTCGTGCGAACTACCGAACAGCTAAGGCCGCGCAGATCGATGACGCCGGCTGGCGCTCGTGCGCACGGGTGCTACTTTTCCCTCTGCAGGACGAATTCCAGGGCGCAGGACAGAACCTTCTTCTCCTCGCTGTCCGGGAAGGCGTCCAGGGCCTTGGCGGCCTTGGCGGCGTAATCGCCGGCCAGGGCGCGGGCGCGTTCCGTGCAGGAGCCGGACTGTATGTCGGCCAGGAGCTTGGCCAAGGCTTCCTCGTCAAGCGTCTTGGAGCGGATGTCCGTGAGCAGGGCCTCGCGCCGCTCGGGGCTCAGGGATTCCAGGTGGTAGATGAGCGGCAGGGTCAGCTTGCCCTCGCGCAGGTCGCCGCCGGCCGGCTTGCCCGAGACGCTGCTGGCCGAGGTGTAGTCCATGGCGTCGTCCACGATCTGGAAGGCGATGCCCATGTTCAGGCCGAAGACCGAGGCTGCCTTGATCAGCTCGTCGTTCACTCCGGCCAGCAGGGCGCCGACCACGCAGGAGGCTTCGAGCAGATAGGCGGTCTTGCCCGTGATGATGTGCATGTATGTCTCCAGGGAGGAATCCATCTCCCTGGTGTTGACGATCTCGGCCACCTCGCCGGCCACGGTGCGCATGATGGCCTCGGACAGGCAGTTGGTCAGCCGGGGATCGCCGTAGGAGGCCACGAGCTGGTTGGCCAGGGCCAGGAGCACGTCGCCGGCCAGCACGGCCTCGGTGCGCGAGAAGACAATGTGCGCCGCTGCCTTGCCCCGGCGGAGCACCGCGCCGTCGAGAATGTCGTCGTGCAACAGGGTGGCCGAATGGAGGAACTCCAGGGAGCAGGCCAGGGGATAGATGGCCTCGCTCCTGTATCCCAGGGCCCTGGCGCAGAGGATGGCCAGCACCGGACGCAGGCGCTTGCCGCCTGCCGCGAGCACGTGCGCGGCGGCCGGGCGGACGAGAGGGTCGAGCTTTTCCGTCTCCCTGGCCAGGAAGTCGTTGATGGCCGGAAGCTGCTGCTCGATATAGGCGGCCAGGACTCGCATGGCCGCATGGTACTGTTCATTGGTTCGGCTTATCAAGGCATTTCCTCCTGTCCGGTACCGGCCGGAGCGGGGGTGAGGATCATTCGCGCCGCGTGCTCCAGCGCTCGAAGCGCCAAGGGCATGTCCCAACCGTGGGGCGGACGCAGGCCCACGAAATTGGATATGGAGCGGATTTCCAGGAAGGGCAGTCCGGCCCGCAGGCAGCCCAGGGCCAAGGCGAAGCCCTCCATGCTTTCCATGTCGGCCGCGTGGCGCGCGCGCATTTCCCGCGCCCGCGTCGCGCAGCCGCTGACCCCGGCCACGGTCAATCCGTGCGCGGTAGGCCAGCCGGGCGGCAATCGCAGGCCCATGGCCGATGCCGCGCTGGCCGGCTCCAGCTCGATGCGCCCGAAGACCGGTCCGGCGGGCGTGTGGGCCTGGGCCAGTTTGAGGCCGGCGGGATCGAGGCCGCTTTCGCCGTGCAGGCCGAATTCAGGCCACGTTTCGCTGACCGCCGCCGCCAGGGTGCCCAGGGGCAACCGTTCGGGATCGAAGCTGCCGGCCAGCCCGAGGTTGAGCACGCCGAGGACGTCGTGGCGGGCCAGGGCCATGCCCAGGCCGAAGGCCGCGTTGACGGGGCCCAGCCCGGTGGCCGTCGCCAGCACTCCGCCGGGGATCGCCGTCAGGTCCAGGCGCGCTATCGGCCCTTCGCTCGCGGGGAGAGGCTGGCCGGTCCAGCCGAGAGCGGCCTCAAGCTCCAGAAGCGTGGCCGCCACGCACAGGACTGCCATGGCCTTTCCGTCACCAAGGGTTCAAGATGTTCTCGACGATAATAATACCTGGGGCACATTGACGCAAACAGCCCGAATTGTCCATGTCGGCCGGGATCGCGAACGCCGGCTGCGGCCTTGGCAACCGGCCTAGCGTCGATGCTCCGGCCAAGCCCGGTGCCGTGCCGCACGTCCCGTCGCTTGGATATGGACAAGCCGGGCGGGCGCGGCTAGGGTTCCGCCATGCACATCGACTGGACGCACGTCGTGACCGCCCTGGGTCTGGCCTTCATCTTCGAGGGCCTGCCGTACTTCCTGTGGGCCGAAAAGATGCCCAAATATCTGCTGCTGCTTTGCACCCGCCCGCCATCCGTCCTGCGGCGCATGGGGCTGGCCGCCATGCTCGGCGGCCTGCTGCTCGTCTACATGGCCCAGAACTAGCTTCCGGCGTCCGGTTCGCAGGCCTTGCGGGCCACGTGCAGGACCACGATGCCCGACAGCAGCGGCTGCCAGTAGACCTCGGCGAAGCCCGCCGCGCGCATCTCCTCCGCCAGTTCGTTGGCGGGAGGAAAGCCGCGTATCGTCTCGGCCAGGTAGGCGTAGGCGTTGCGGTCGCCCGAGATCACCCGGCCCACGGCCGGCAGGATCATATCAAGATAGACATTGTAGAGGCCCTTCCACACGCGGCTTTTGCCCGAGCCGAATTCAAGCACGCACATGCGGCCGCCGGGCTTGAGGGCGCGATGGATCTCGGCAAAGGCCTCGGAGCGGGGAACTATGTTGCGGATGCCGAAGGAGATGGTCGCGGCGTCCAGGCAGGCTTCGGGCAGGGGCAGGCGGCGGCCGTCGGCCAATACCGGCTGCGTGGACCGGCCGCGGGCCGAGGCCTTGGCCTTGCGCTGACCGCGTCGCAGCATTGGCTCGGTGAAGTCCATTGCCAGCACGCGCGCGCCGGGATGCTGGCGCAGGATTTCCAGACTCACGTCCATGGTTCCGGCGGCCAGATCCAGCACGAGGCCCGTCTCGGGCAGGCGCAGTGTGCGCACGAGCCGATAGCGCCAATAGATGTCCTGGCCAAGGCTCAGGGCGTGGTTGAGGAAGTCGTACCAGCCGGCGATGCGGCCGAACATGGAGGCCACGCGCCGGCCGTGCTCCTCGGCGGAACCGCCGGCGCCGTAAGGCCGGGCCGGATGAATGCTCACGGTTTGCGCTGCTCCTTGCCCTCGGACTCACCGGGCGCGGGCTCGGAAATCGTCCGCAGCACCTCGGTGTAGATGGGTTTGAAGTAATCGGCGAAATTGGCCGGGGAGACGCGGCCGCCCTCGATGAACTTCACCATGATCTCCTTGGCTACCTGCAGCGCCTGGGCCTTGAGCTTGTCCACGTGACCTCCGGCAGGAAATTGGCAAAACCCGCCCGTGGGAAACGGCCTTGACCGACGCGGACAAGGACCGGGCGGGAAAAAGAACGGAACGCTTTACGCCACGCCCTCTTTTTGCCGGGTCTCTAACACTTCGGGCTGCAGGCGTCGAGGGAAGACTGCGCGCGGCGAATCATGGCGACGGCGGACTGTCGGGCCATGGGCGGCACGGCGCAGACCGTGCACGAAAAAGAAGGGCATGGCCCAGCGGACCATGCCCTCTCCTGACCGGCGCGGCGTGCCGGAATTACATGCTGCGCTTGAGCGCTTCGATCTCCTCGCGGACGATCCTGGCCGTGGCCTTGGGCAAGGCCCGCTGGATCTCGCTCATGAGTTCGTCGCGCAGGGAGCCCTTGACCGTGCCTTCCAGGAATTCCTCCAGTTTGTCGCGCAGTTCCGCGCCGAAGCGATCGGCGAAGCTGGACTCCAGGCGTTCGGTCAGCGGCGCTTCCAGGCTCTCGGCCAGGGCCGTCTCCAGCTCCCGGCCGAAGGTCTTGAGGCGGGCCGACAGGAGCTGTTCGACCTGGACGGCCATCTGCCGCTCCAGGCGCAGGGACAGCCTGTCCGTCATCCGGGCCGCCAGGGCTTCCTCGTCCACGGCCGGCGGAGCCGGAGGCTGGCGCTTGGCCATGACTTCCTCGATCTGCTCGGGCAAGGAATTCTCCAGGCGTTCGATCTGGTCGATCATGCGGCCCGAAAGGACGATCTCCACCCGGTCGAAGACCTTGTCCTCAACGCGTCCGGCCGCCTCGGCGACGATTTCGGCCATCGAGGGCGTCGCGGGCCGGGAGGCGAGTCCGGTTTCCATGGATGTCAGACGCTTCTCCAGTTCGGCCAAGCGTTCGGCCTGCATGGATTGCAGCCTGGTTTCCAGGGCCTCCATACGCTCGCTCAACGTGCGCATGGACAGGGCGGCCTCCGAGGCGGCGGACTTGTTGCCGGCCTCCAAGGATTCCAGGTACACGAGGCGCTCCTCCAGGCGGGGCAAGGTCGAGGCGGTCGTATCTCCATCCAGGCGGGCCGCCAGCTCCTCCAGACGGGCCGAGATATGCCGCAGATCGGCGTCCGCGACTTCGGGAACTCGGGATTCGAGCGCGGCCACACGGTCAGCCATGGCGGCCACGCTGGAGACCAATGCCGCAGCCGGTGCCAGGCTTTCGTAATCGGTCTGCAGGGCGCTGAGTTTTTGACGCAGGTCGTCCAGGTTGCCCTGGGCGGTCTCGTCGAGAACAGGCCGGCTTTCCAAGGCCGCTATGCGATCCCGCAGCGTGGAGACGGACTCGATGAGCTGGTCGGAAGCCGTCTTGCCCGCCAAGGACGTTTCCACATCGGCGAGGCGAGAAGCGAGCGCGTTCAAGTCGTCCAGGCGCTGGAACAGCGGGGTAAGGTCTTCCTGGGTCAGACCTTGGGGGCGTTCCTCAAGTTCGGTCAGGCGGCGCTGAAGCTCGTCGAGATCGGTAGAGGGCAGGGCGTCCAGACGCTGCCCCAGCATTTCAAGGGTCTGGCGCAGGTCTTCGATGTCCCTGGAGCCGACCTGTCCGGCCAACTCCTCAATATGCGCCAGCCGCTCCTGCACTTCGGCGGGGATGGCTGGGGCCTGGGGCTGTTCTGACTCCAGGGCGCTCAAGCGTTCGCGCAGAACGGAAATCTCTTCGGGGGTAACGGATGGGGCGGATGGAACGGGCGGGGCTGAGCGCAGGGCCGATACGGCCTCCATGAGCTCGGTCCACTCCTCGGGCTTGGGCGCGGCCATGACGTAGACTTCCACGTCGGCCATGCGGTCGGCCAGGGTGCGCGCCTTGGCTAGCTCGTCCCTGACCAGGGTCTCCAAGGCCTCGATGCGCCAGCCCAGGCGTTGCTCTGAGGCGGGCGTTGCGGCGGGCTTGAAAACCGTCTGGGTTTCCACGGCGGGAGCTTTCCTTGGCGTGGCCTTGGGAGCCTCTTCCGGCTCGCGGAGCAGGTCGCGGGGGCCGCGCGTGGAGGCGAAAGCTGCAGTGGCCTGCCAGTCGACGAGACCCACGGGGATTTCGGGGACCGGGCTCTTGTGGAAATCCGGGACCGCGGACGGCAGCTCGACGGCTGCCGCGTTCTGCGCTTCAGCCTCGACGGCGACGTCATCTTCCTCGCTGGCGGGTTGATCCGCATCTTCCTGCGCAGAGAGGGTCTTGTCCTCGTCGTCGGCCAGGAGCTCGGCCAGCTCTTCGTCATCGTGCAACGCGGAGAGGTCGCCCAGACCGCCCAGGGCCGCGGGCCGAGCAAGCTCTTCGGCTTCGGCCTGTCCGGCCTGCGCGAGCGGCTCGGGCTGGACTGCCACCTTCATGGTGTGTAGTTCCGTGGACGGTGCCTTGCTCGGTTTGTCCTCCAGCCCGGACAGGATGTACTCGACCGTGGCGGCGCCGGGTTCCGGCTTGCTGACGGCTTGGGGCTCCAGTCCCGCGGGGATGAGGTCGGCTTCGGTATCGCCGCCGTCCTCCTCCAGCTCGCGCAGAAGGGAGTCGATATCGGCAAGGTCGATCTCCTGATCCGTTCCCGAAAGTCCTTGCAGGCTGATATCCCCGCTTTCATCCTTTGATGCGTCGCCCGCCAGGGCGTCCTCGTTCTCGATGTCCTTGAGCAGTTCGTCCAGTTCGGCCAGGTCGATTTCATCGTCGGATTCCCGACCGGCCGAGGAAATTTCTTCGGTGCTGGCCCTGGAGACGGGGTCGGCGCCAAGGTCCTCGTTGTCGTCGTCCAGGGCGTCGGTCAGTTCGAGCACCCCTTCGCCCGTCAGCGAGCCGACGTTCTCATCCAGCATATCCGTCAGATCGAGCACGTCATCGTCCGCCTTCCGGCCGGCGTTTTCGTCCAGGGCCTCGGTCAGCTCAAGAACATCCTCGTCGGCCGGTTCCTCGGCGACCACGTCATCCAGGAGCAGGATATCGGCCTCCCCCTTGCCGGTTCGCGGGCTCGCGCCATCCTGGAGGCCAGGGTCGTCCTCCATGACGTCCATGAGATCGATGATGTCCTCGTCGGGACGGCTGCCGCGCTTGGTCGGGCACATGCTGAAGCTCCTTGATGCGTACGACGCGTGCGATCGTAACGATGGCGTTAAGGCTTGGTCGGCGTTCGTTTTGCCTGTGGTACTATTGCTCGATCGGAGCCTCCGGGCACTGGCCCGGTCTCCGCACCCGCTCACCCGTGGGGCGCAGGTGAAAGAAAGGGCCGCCTAGGCGGCCCCGGGAATCGCTTGAGAGACTACTTCTGGGTATGGCACTGGGCACAGGCCGTAGGACCGGTCTGCTGACCCGCCTTCTTCATCTCCTTGTGGCAGCCCTGGCAGCTCATGGTGCTGTTGGAGTGGAAGGCGGTCATGAGGAACTTGGGATCCTTTTCCGTGGCCTTGAAGCTGGTGAGGTCGGCGTGGCAGCCCTTGTCGGCGCAGCCGCCTATCTCGCCCTTGCCGTCCCACTTATGGTGACACTTCTGACAGGCGGCCGCATCGGTGCCCAGAGAAGCGTGGGTCTTGTGCGAGAACTTGACCTTGTACTCCAGCTTGGGGTTCGGGTTGTTGAGATGGTCGATCACGACATCGGCAGGAACTTGAGGAACAGCCTGGGCGGTCATGGCCATGGCACCGAACAGGGCTGCGGCGACTAGCATGCAGAAGAACTTTTTCATCCCGGATCTACCTCCTTACACCGTTGCAAAGCCTCGCATAAACACATTCTCCGCCTACACCGCATAGGTAAGGTCCGCCTTGCTTGTCAAGGCGGAGCCCTCACTCTCGGACGATTACGCCCGCGTCAATAGGGCGTCTAGCATTTTTTACCGTATTTTTCCATATACCCGCGCGGTGTGAGCATGCGGCGTCCATCCGGAGCGGATACGAAACGCGTGGAGCCGTTGCCCACGACGAGCAGGGAGAGCATGTCTACCTGCTTCAGATATGCACTATCCATGCCGTCCAGCGTGGTGGTGTCCACGAACTGGTCCTGGCGATAGCCGTTGCGTACATGGCCCACCGGAGTCCGCGGGTCACGGTGTCGCCGGATGAGTTCCAGGGCGCGCGGGAGCTGCCAGTCGCGCCGCTTGGAGCGGGGATTGTAGATGGCCAGCACGAAGTCGGCCTGTGCGGCGAGCTCTATGCGGCGTTCGATGACCTCCCAAGGCGTGAGCAGGTCCGACAGGCTTACGGCAGCGAAATCGTGCATGAGCGGCGCGCCCAGCAGGGCGGCGGCTGCGCACAGCGCCGGGATGCCCGGCACAACGGAAAGCTCGATCCCGGCCAGAGCGCCGCACTCCTCGGCCATCTCCCAGGCCAGGCCGGCCATGCCGTACACGCCGGGGTCTCCCGAGGATACGAGCACCGTGTCCTTGCCGGCGCGAGTCGCCTCTATGGCCGCCCGCACGCGCTCCATCTCGCGCATCATGCCGCTCTCGATGATATCCTTGCCGGCCAGCAGTTCAGGCTCCAGCAACTCCAGGTAGGTGCCGTACCCGGCCACCACGCTCGCGGCCTCCAGGGCCTGCCTGGCCATGGGCGCCATGAGCGCGGCCTCGCCGGGCCCCAGGCCGATGATCGTCAGTCTCGCCATGTCTTCTCCACGCTGAGGGGATGCGGGCTCAGGGCCACTGCCACGGTCACGTTGCCGTGAACTTGCTTGGGCGCCAGCAGGCGGGCTCCCGGTCCGGCCGCCAGCAGGGCCGATGCCTCGGACACGCTGGCCGTGCCGACCTTGTCCTTTACGCGCGGGGACCGGCCGGGTGTCTCCACGCGATCGAGCTCGGCCGCCGTGAACGTACGCAGTTCCAGGCCCAGCTCATGCGCCGCGGCCACAAGTCCAGGCTCCCGGGACTTGAGGTCTATGCTGGCCAGATAGCCCAGTCCGGCCTGGGCAAGGTTCCTTTGATCCAAGGCCGGCTTGAGCGCCGCCAGGATCTCGTCCCGGGATGCGCCTCGGCGGCAACCGATGCCGGCGGTGAGAGTTCGCGGGTGCAGGGCCAGCAGCTTGCCGGCGCGCAGGTCCCGCGGCGGCAGCTTCCAGTGGACCCACACCGAGGGCTGGTCCGGGTCCAGCAAGGCAGGGTCCGACACGTGCTCGAAATGCCCGGCCAGGGCCGGATCGTCGCGCGCGCCCAGGCGGTCTTCGGGATCGAACAGCGTCACGCGGCGTCCCTCAAGCAGGGCCGCGCTGACATGTTTGATCTTTGAAGCGTCGGCCACGGCCATTCCAAGTCGCCGAGCCAACAGGTCCACGGCGGGCACACCGGCGTTGTCCGTGGCCGTGGTCACGACCGGGGTAGCGCCCACGGTTTCGGCGACGGTCAGGGCCAAGTCGTTGGCCCCGCCCAGATGGCCGGAGAGCAGGCTTACGGCGAATCGGCCCGTCTCGTCCAGCACCACCACGGCCGGATCGCTCGCCTTGCTTCGCAGGTGCGGTGCGATGGCGCGCACGGCGATGCCCGCCGCGCACACGAAGACATGGCCGCGAAAGGCGCTGAACGTCTCGGCCAGGCAATCCGGCAGGGAGTCGAAGAAATGAACGCCCGGCTCGTCCGACAGGCGCCGGGGCAGGAACAGTTCGCCATCCAGGGCTGAGGCCAGCTCATGGCCCAGCCGCGCTCCCGCGCGGGTGACGGCATATACGGCCATTTGGGACACGGCTATTCCTCGGTTTCCTCGTCCGGCTGGGCCTGGACCAGAACCTTGTCGATGCGGTTGCCGTCCATGTCCACCACCTCGAAGCGCAGGCCGTGCCAGATGAGCACGTCGCCGGTCGCCGGTATGCGTCCCAGGTGATGCAGGATGAAGCCGGCTATGGTCTGGAAGTAGCCGTCCAGGTCCTCCATGCGCGAGGGCGGGATCTCCAGCAGCGCGGTCACCTCGTCCATGGGCATGAGTCCGTCCAGCAGCCAGGAGCCGTCCTCGCGCCGCACTGCACCCGGTTCGGGCATCCGGTCCGCTCCGGGAATGTCGCCTACTATGGCTTCGAGAATGTCGTTCAGGGTCACGATGCCCCGGATGTCCCCATACTCGTCCAGAACCATGGCGAAGTGCGTGCGCTCCTCCTGCTTGAAGCGGTCGAGCAGGGTCAGGACCCGCGTGGTTTCGGGCACGTAGACCGGCTGGTGCAGGAGCTTCGGGTCGGTGAAGCTCACCCGCCGATTGTCGGCATAGGCGGCCAGGAACTCCCTGGCCTTGACGACGCCCACCGAGTCGGACAGATCACCCCACGCCACGGGCAGGCGCGAGAAGGGGCTGGCAATGACCTTGCGCACGTTCTCCTCGTAGGGGTCGTCCAGGTCGAGCCACTCGATCTTGGCCCGGTGGATCATGATGGCCTCCACCTGCCGGTCTCCCAGGCGGAATATGCGCTCCAGCATGTCCCGCTCGCCGTGCTCGATGGCCCCGGCCTTGACCGCCTCTCCGGCCAGGCCGCGTACATCCTCCTCGGTCACCGCGGGCTCGGTGTTCGGGGACAGGCCCAGCAGGCGCACCACCAGCGCGGTGGAGCCGCTAAGGAGCTTCACTGCCGGCAGGGCCAGGCGCATGAGCAGGGTCATGAGCGGCGCGCAGAAGGCGGCCATGCGCTCGGGCGCGCCGAAGGCCAGACGCTTGGGCACCAACTCGCCGAGCACCAGGGTCATGTAGGTCACGGGCGCCACGACCAGGGCGATGGCCAGGACGCCGGCATAGGGGGCCAGATCCGGAAAGCCAGTCAACCACAGCCTCAGCCGCTCGGCCAAGGTGGCCCCGCCGAAGGCGCCGGTGAGCACGCCCACCAGTGTGATGCCGATCTGCACCGTGGACAGAAAACGCTCGGGCTGCTCTTTAAGTCGCAGGGCGTATTGCGCTCCGCGCCTGCCGTCGCGCGCCCGGCTCTCCAGGCGTATCTTCATGGACGCGACCACGGCCATCTCGGACATTGCCAGAAAGCCGTTGAACAGGATGAGCAGCAGGATCGCGCCGACTTCCAGGAAAACCGTCGTCATGCTCGCTCCGTCGGCCTGCATCGCTGCCGCAGGCCCTGCGGCAGCGTATACCCGCAGAGCAGGCGAATGACAAATGCGCATGCGGGATTAGCCAGACGTGTCGGTTGGCAAGGCCGATCGGCCGGTGTTGTCGATCAGTCCGAAATGTATCCTTGTTATGCCGTGTCCGCGCACGTATGAGGGATAAGGCCCGACTTACGCCCGCTGGCCCGCAAAGGGCGAGGGACGGTCGAGCAAGGGCTGCGGTTGATGTGGCATGACCTTTCCATGACGGAGGGTGACATGGCTAGCGGACCGGATCGTCCAGGCATGCGGGGCAAGGCTGGTTGCGTGCGGGGCGTGTGCATGTCCATCCTGATCGCCTGCGCCGCGAGCCTCTTCTCCGTCGGGGGGTGCGGGCGGGACGAGCCTGCTTCGCAGCAGGCCCAGGCTCCGGCCACGGTCCTCGTGGCCGAGGTCCGGCAGGCGGACGTGCCGATCTACAAGGAATGGGTCGGCATGACGGAGGGGCTGGTCAATGCGCAGATACGCGCCCAGGTCAGCGGCTATCTCACCAGGCAGGCCTATCAGGAAGGCCAGCGCGTGCGCCAGGGCCAGGTCCTCTTCCTTATCGACCCCCGTCCCTTCGAGGCTGCCGTGGCCGAGGCCAAGGAGCAGCTGGCCCAGGCCCAGGCGCAGCACGAGACGTCCAAGGCCACGCTCAAGCGCATTCTCGCGCTGTACGAGGTCCGTGCGGTGAGCGAGCAGATCCGCGACGAGTCCATAGGGACCGAGCTCTCCCGGCGCGCGGAAGTCGGCGAGGCCCAGGCTGCTCTGGAGAAGGCCCGCATCGACCTGAGCTTCACGCAGATCGTCTCGCCCATCGAGGGCATCGCGGGCCTGGCCCAGGCGCAGATCGGCGACCTCGTGGGTCCGGCCAGCGAGCCCCTGACGACCGTGTCCACCCTGGACCCCATCAAGGCCTACATAGCCGTCAGCGAGCGCGAGTACCTTCAGGCCGTGCACGATGGCCGGGAAAACGGTAATCCGCGTGACATTCCGCTCACGCTCATACTCGCCGACGGGAGCACGCACCCGTACGAGGGCCGCTTCTCCTTCGCCGACCGCAGCGTGGACCCCAATATGGGCACCATCAAGATAGCCACCCTGTTCCCCAATCCCGACTACGTGCTGCGGCCCGGCCAGTACGCCAAGGTCCGGGCGCGGATGCGCGTGGCCGATAAGGCCCTGCTCGTGCCACAACGGGCGGTCACCGAGATTCAGGGCAGTTACCAAGTCGCGGTGGTGGGGCGGGACGAC
This sequence comes from Pseudomonadota bacterium, assembly GCA_023411815.1. Classification (GTDB taxonomy): domain Bacteria; phylum Desulfobacterota; class Desulfovibrionia; order Desulfovibrionales; family Desulfovibrionaceae; genus Desulfocurvibacter. The sequence goes on from JAEYOJ010000031.1 coordinate 33,372, forward strand.
ACCGTGGAAGTCCGTCCGATCCAAGTCGGAGAGCAGATCGGCCAGGAGTGGATCATCACCGAGGGTCTCAAGCCGGGGGAGAGGGTCGTGGCCGAGGGCATCCAGAAGGCCAAGCCCGGCGCTCCGGTGACCCCGAAGCCGTATGTCCCGGAAACTCCTCCCGCGAGTCCGGCGCAGGACGCGCCAGGCGAGTCCGGCCCTCCCGGACGGACGGAGTAGGCCGTCATGGCGCGCTTCTTCGTCGATCGGCCCATCGTGGCCATGGTCATCTCCATCATTCTGGTCATCGTGGGCCTCGTGTCCATGTTCGGCCTGCCCATCGCCCAATATCCGGACATCGTGCCGACCGAGGTGCTGGTGTCGGGCACCTATGTCGGGGCCGACGCGCTCACAGTGGAGCAGTCCGTGGCCACGCCCATCGAGCAGCAGATGAGCGGCGTGGATAACATGAACTACATGTATTCCATAAGCTCCAGCGACGGTCGCATGAGCCTGCGGGTGAACTTCGCCGTGGGCACGGACCCGAACACGGACCAGGTGCTGGCCCAGATGCGCCAATCCCAGGCCGAATCGCAACTTCCGGCCGAGGTGCGCGACTACGGCGTGACCGTGACCAAGTCCATGGCCTCGCCTCTGCTGGTCATGGCCCTGACATCTCCGGACGGCACGTACGACGAGACGTTCCTGGCCAACTACGCCTACATCAACCTGAACGATCAGCTCTTGCGCGTGCCGGGCATCGCGCAGGTCACGATCTTCGGGGCCGGTCAGTATTCCATGCGCCTGTGGGTAAACCCGGACACCCTGGCCAGGCTGAACATCACGGTCCCGGAGATCATCTCGGCCGTGCAGGCCCAGAACACGGTCAATCCGGCGGGCAGGATCGGCGACGAGCCCGTGCCCGCCGGGCAGGATTTCACCTACACGGTGCGCGCAAAGGGGCGGCTCACGACGCCAGAGGAGTTCGAGCGGATCGTGGTGCGCGCCAACCCCGACGGCTCCATCGTGCGCATCAAGGACGTGGCCCGGGCCGAGTTGGGCGCGCAGGTCTACAACCTCAAGGGCCGCTTCGACGGCCAGCCGTCAGCGGCCATAGCCGTCTACCAGTTGCCCGGTTCCAACGCCATCCAGGCGGCGGAGGGCGTGCGCAGGCTAATGGCCGAAGCGGTCGAGCGTTTCCCTCCCGGCCTGGAATATGTGCTGGCGCTGGACACCACGCTGCCCATCACCGAGGGCATCGACGAGATCGTGCAGACGCTCTTCGAGGCCATGCTGCTCGTGCTCCTCGTGGTGTTCATCTTCCTGCAAAGCTTCCGGGCCACGCTCATCCCCATGATCGCCGTGCCGGTATCGCTCATAGGTACCTTCGCGGTGTTTCCTTTGTTGGGCTTCACCATCAATACCCTGTCGCTGCTGGGCCTCGTGCTGGCCATCGGCATCGTGGTGGACGACGCCATCGTGGTGGTCGAGGCCGTGGAGCACCACATCGAAAAAGGCCTGTCGCCCCGTGAGGCCACCCTGCAGGCCATGCGCGAAGTCACCGGGCCGGTGGTCGTCACCTCGCTCATCATGGTGGCCGTGTTCGTGCCCACGGTGTTCATTCCGGGTATAACCGGCCGGCTCTACCAGCAGTTCGCCGTGACCATCGCCGTGTCGGTGGTCATCTCCTCGATCAACGCCCTGACCCTCAGTCCGGCGCTGTCGGCCATGCTGCTCCGGCCGCGCGCGGAAATGCGCGGGCCGCTCGGCTGGTTCTTCCGCCGATTCAACGCCGTTTTCAGCAAGGCCACGCACGGCTACGTGGGCCTGAGCGCCGCGCTCATACGCAAGGCCTTTCTGGGCCTGGCCCTCCTCGGCATCCTCGCGGCCGGGGCCTGGCTCACGGGACGCGCCATTCCGACGGGATTCCTGCCGGAGGAGGATCAGGGCTACTTTTTCGTGAACGTGTCCCTGCCGCCCGGATCCTCCCTGCAGCGCACCGACGCGGTCTGCCGGCAGGTGGAGGATATCCTGGCTCGGACGCCAGGCGTGGCGCACACGACCACGATCGTGGGTTTCAGCCTGCTGAGCCAGGTCTACAGCACGTATTCGGGATTCTACTTCGTGACGCTCAAGGAATGGAGCGAACGCACTGCCCCGGAGGAACAGTACAAGGCCATCCTCGGCCACGTGAACGCGGCCCTGGCCGCGTTGCCCGAGGCGAGCGCCCTGGCCTTTTCGCCTCCGGCCATCCCGGGTATCGGCACGTCTGGCGGCGTGACCTTCATGTTGGAGGACCGCTCGGGCCAGGACATCGAGTTCCTGGCGGCCAACACGGCCAAGTTCATCCAGGCCGCGCAGCAGCGGCCGGAGATCGTCTCGGTCGTGAGCATGTTCCAGCCCGCGGTGCCGCAGGTCTACGTGGACGTGGACAGAGACAAGGCGCTCATGCAGGGCCTCAATCTGGGAGAGGTCTACAAGACCGTGCAGGCTTTCATGGGCGGAGCCATGGTCAACTACTTCAACCGTTTCGGCCGCCAATGGCAGGTCTATGTGCAGGCCGAGGGCGAGTTCCGCACCTCGGCGGACAATCTCGGCCAGTTCTATGTGCGCAACGCGGAAGGCGACGCCGTGCCCCTGTCGGCCATCACGACAACGCAGCCCGTGGCCGGCCCGGAGTACACCACGCGTTTCAACCTGTACCGCTGCGCCCAGATCAACGCCGTGTCCAGGCCTGGCGTAAGCTCGATCCAGGCCATGGCCGCGCTGGAGGAGGTCTTCCGAGAGACCATGCCCCCGGAGATGGGCTTCGACTACATGGGCATGTCCTTCCAGGAGAAGCAGGCCCGCGAGGGCGTTCCGGCCTCGGCCATCTTCATGCTCTCCTTTTTGTTCGTTTTCCTGCTGCTGGCCGCACAGTACGACAGCTGGAGCCTGCCGTTCAGCGTGCTGCTCGGCACGCCCATCGCGGTCTTTGGAGCCTTTGCGGCCCTGTGGCTGCGCGGGCTGGAGAGCAACGTCTACGCGCAGATCGGCCTGGTCATGCTCATCGCCCTGGCGGCCAAGAACGCCATCCTCATCGTGGAGTTCGCCAAGCTGGAGCACGACCAGGGCAAGCCCCTGGTCGATTCGGCGCTGGGAGCCGCGCGCCTGCGCCTGCGGCCCATCCTGATGACCGCCTTCGCCTTCATCCTGGGCTGCATTCCCTTGTGGACCGCCGCCGGCGCGGGCGCACTGTCCCGCCGCGTCATAGGCACGGACGTCGTCGGCGGCATGCTCGCGGCCACGCTGCTGGGCGTGTTCCTGGTGCCGATGCTGTATGTGCTGGTGCAGGGCTTGAGCGAGATGGTTGGAAAGAAGAAAGACAAGTAACGCGTGTTGCTCCGGCGCAACACTACAAATATGCGGGGTCCAGGGGAATCATCCCCCTGGCGGGAGAGGGTTCGGGAGAGGGCAGGGCCCTCTCCCGATTGCTTTTCCTATAACTGCGCCGAGCGCACCGCTTCCAGAGTGAGATTCATGTCGCGGTCGCTGTGCGCGAAGGACAGGAAGGCGCACTCGTAGCCCGATGGCGCAAGGTACACACCTTTCTCGCGCATGTGCGCGTAGAAGCGGGTGTAGCGCGCCGAGTCGGCCGTGCTGGCCGTGGGGAAGTCCATGACTTCGGTGGCCTGGGTGAAGAAGATGGTGAAGATCGAGGCGATCTGGTTGATGACCACGGGCACGGACTTTTCCGCGAATATGGACTTCAGCTCCGCCACCAGTGCCTGGGTGCGCTGCTCCAGCCCCGCGTAATCGGCGCGGGAGAGCAGCTCCAGGGTGCAGGTGCCGGCGGCCATGGCCACGGGGTTACCGGACAGGGTGCCGGCCTGGTACACGTCGCCGCAGGGCGCGACGCGTTGCATGATCTCGCGCCGACCGCCGTAGGCTCCCACGGGGAAGCCGCCGCCGATGATCTTGCCCAGGCAGGTCAGGTCGGGCTGGATGCCGAAGCGCTTCTGGGCTCCGCCGAAGGCCACGCGGAAACCGGTGATTACCTCGTCGAAAATGAGCAGCGCGCCGTACTGGCGGGTGATCTCGCGCAGACCTTCCAGGAAGCCGGGCTTGGGCAGAACCAAACCCATGTTGCCGGCCACGGGCTCGACGATGACGCAGGCGATGTCCTCGCCGTGGCGCTCGAAATGGGCCTTGACCTGCTCCAGGTCGTTGTACTGCGCGAGCAGGGTGTGGGCCACCACGTCGGCGGGCACGCCGGGCGTGCCGGGGATGGCCAGGGTGGCCACGCCCGAGCCGGCCGAGGCCAGGAACGGGTCGCCGTGGCCGTGGTAGCCGCCGATGAACTTGAGCACCTTGTTGCGGCCGGTGTAGCCGCGGGCCAGGCGCAGGGCGCTCATGGTGGCCTCGGTCCCGGAATTGACCATGCGCACCATCTCCACGCTGGGGATGGCCTGACAGACGGCCTTGGCCAGGTCGATCTCGGCCTCGCAGGGAGCGCCGTAGCTCGCGCCCTTCTTGGCGGCGGCCACGGCCATCTCGGTCACGTCCGGGTGGGCGTGGCCCAGGATCATGGGCCCCCACGAGAGCACGTAGTCGATGTAGGACGCGCCCTCCACGCTGGTGATCCTGGAACCTTCGGCCTTCTTGATGAACAGGGGCGTGGCTTCCACGGACTTGCAGGCCCGCACGGGGCTGTTGACTCCGCCCGGTATGTACTTCTGGGCTTCCTGGAAAAGCGTATCTGACAGGCTCATGCGTTGTTCCTCGCTATATGCCGGATTTTCCGGACTGGCCGGACTGGCCGGACCCGCCGGAGCTGGTCGTCTTGGGGCTTTGGTCCTCGAAGTAGCGCATGGAGGTCTTCTTGAGCTCCCTCACGGATTCGAGCACGTCGTACTGGTCCACGCCCGTGATCTCGGCCAGTTCGCTCGCCAGGCGCAGGCAGTCGCCGGGGTTCTGCCCGTGGATCATCGTATACAGGTTGTAGGGCCAGTCCAGGCAGTCCACGCGATGGTAGCAGTGGGAAATCTCCGGCCGCGCGGTCATGATCTCGGCCACTTCGTCCATGTCCTTGTCGGCCTCGACATACCAGGCGATCATGGCGTTGTGGCCGTAGCCGGCCTTCTGGTGGCGCAGGGTGGCTCCGAAGCGGCGGATGACTCCGGACGCCTTGAGGCCGCGCAACAACTCCAGGACCTCGTCCTCGGCGAGGCCTGCCTGGGCGGCGATGTCCGCGAAGGGCGTGGCCGAATCGGGCAAATCGGCCTGGACCATGGCCAGAGCGTGCTTTTGGGCTTGGCTGAAGGTCGGATTGCTCATGTATTGTCCGTGATCATGATCTGGTTTTGACGTGGCTTCGATGTGCAGGGTGCGTATTGATAACCGCTTCGCGACAGGCTGGCAACACGGGCTTGCGAGAATCCTGCCGCGTTGCGGCCGTTCGGCTCTGACGCATACGCTTCATATCATATGCATCTGCCTCCCGCGTCCACCTCTTTTAGGGCATGCCGCGGCCGTCCAGGGCGGCGATTGCATTGCTACGGGCTTGCCATGCGGCCAAGGCCCGAGTACTCTGGCCATCTTGGCCGGCCCGTGTCGCACGGTCCGGCCATGGGCTTACGCAATTCCCTTCCTCTCAAGGAGCGAGCGCATGCGATTTGCTGTCTTAGGCGGCGGAAGCTGGGGCACCACGTTGGCCAACCTGCTGGCCAAGAAAGGCCATGAAACCCGCTTGTTGGTCCGGGAGCAGGAGCTTCTGGCGGAAATCGTCTCCAAGCGTGAGAATTCATGGTACATGCCCGGCATCAAGCTGCACGAGGGCTTGGAGGCCAGCACCGATCCGACCGTGGTCATGAAGGATGCGGAAGTGTTTCTGTGCGCCATTCCAAGCCAGTTCCTGCGCTCGGCGCTCGTGGCCATGCGCGAGCTCATGCCCAAGAAGCCCGTGGTGCTCTGCGCCAGCAAGGGCATCGAGCTGAACAGCCTGCAGACCATGTCGCAGGTGGTGGAGGAATCGCTGGCGAGCCTCAAGCCGCGCTTCGCCATGCTCTCGGGGCCGAGCTTCGCCATGGAGGTCATCCGCGAGCTGCCCACGGCCGTGACCCTGGGCTGCGCCGACAAGAAGCTCGGCGTCATGCTGCAGGAGTCCCTGGCCACGGATTACTTCCGCGTTTACACCAGCACCGACTATCGCGGCGTGGAGTTGGGCGGAGCCATCAAGAACATCATCGCCATCGCCGCGGGCATCTCCGACGGATTGAACTTCGGCTCCAACGCCCGCGCGGCGCTCATCACCCGCGGCTTGGCCGAGATGAGCCGCCTGGGGGTGGCCATGGGCGCCAAGCCCGCCACGTTCATGGGGCTGTCTGGCATGGGCGACCTCGTGCTGACCTGCACCGGCGAGCTGTCCCGCAACCGCCAGGTCGGCCTGCGGCTTGGCAAGGGCCAGAAGCTTCTGGACATCCTGAGCCAGATGAAGATGGTCGCCGAGGGAGTGAAAACCACCGAGTCCGTGTACGGCCTGGGCAAGAAGCTCGAAGTGGAGCTGCCCATCACGGAGCAGGTGCATGAGGTGCTTTACAACGGCAAAGACCCGGAACAGGCCGTGCGGGAACTGATGGGACGCGAGCTGAAGCAGGAAGCGTAAGCGGTTCCAAAAGGGATTTGGAGAAAAAGTTAACGCCGGTCGAGAGCGCTGCTTTCGACCGGCGTTTTTTGTTCAGTCGCCCAGGTCCTTGTACATGGAGTAGTCCTCGTCCTCGGCTAGCTCGTCCGTCTCCCCGGAACATGCTTCGTTCATCCGGGCCAGCATATGGCGTGTAAAGACGGCTGCGTATGGCGGGAATTCGCGAGCGGGCGGATTTCCGCACGGGATGAGGTCGAGGCCGCAGCGCGCCAGGTCCCGCTCAAGCTGAGAGCGCAGTCTCGGGTATCCGCTCAGGCAGGCCCGCAAGGCCGCTTTGATCATGTCGGACGCTTCGGGGCGCTGCTTCGACAGTTCCAAGAACCCGTAGGTCGCATAGAGCAGGTCATGGTACGTCAGCCATGGATCATCAGCCTGAACCATGCACGGCCTGCGTCCGACGCCGTGCAGGAATACGCTCAGGACTTCCATGAGCGGAGTGCCCCTGTCGATTTCCCGCAGAAAGGTGTTTTTTTGCCAAGTGAAGCCCCGGCGGATGACGGTCGTCCTCGATAGTCTGCGTATCTGCCTGGCGCGGGAAAGATCGGTCAGCAGCAGACGAAACTTCCGCGAGGCCAGCAGCCGACACAAGTAGTCATCCTCGCCAATCTTGTCCGGGTAGCCCGAGAATCCGCCCACCTCGGCGAAGACGGATCGCCGCATCAGGAATACGGGGCCCGGAATGAAGCTGGTTTCGCCAGCCTTGCGGCGGTCGCTGTAGGTGAGATGAAGGTATCTTGCGGTCGGGCCGCAGCCGCTCTCGTAGCTGACCGGCGTGGAGACCATGCCCACATCCTTGCCCGCGGCAAGCGGGAGACATCGTTCGAGCCAATCGTCGTCTATGCGGGCATCGGCGTCTATGGAGAGCAGGAACTTGGAGGATGCCGCGGAAAGGCCCAGGTGTTTGGTCCGTGTGGGGCCGGCATTGGCCTCCTGTCGAATGACCTGCGTCCCGATGTCCCGTGGTGGCGGCTGCCGAGGGACATAGCTTTCTCGGGAGCCGTCATCGACGATGATGAGCTCCTTGGGCCTTACCGACCAGCGCTCCATCGATGCGATCAAGCCCTCGACGAGATGATGGTCGTTGAAAGTGTAGGTCACCACGGAGACACTGACCTGAGTGTTGATCATGTCGGCTCATGTCTGGGTTTGAATGGCTGTGGCCAGGGGGTGAGCCAGAACCTTCGAACGCGCCGGCCTTCGATATGCGCGGCCTATTCCTCGGCGGGCTCGGCCGGTTTCTCCAACTCGCCGACTTGCCCCTCGTCGGCCAGCATCCGGGCCATCTTGCCCGCTTCTTCGTGGTTCGGGTTCAGCTTGAGGGTTTGGGTGAAGTAGAACATGGCCATGGGCAGGTTGTCCGCGCGCCAGTAGATGTGGCCCAGGTTGTAGCAGACCGTGTCGCTGTCCTGGCCGAATTCGCCGTTGACGACCAGGGCGCGCTCGACCTCTGCCGCAGCGTTCGCGTATTCCTGTCCGTCCATGAAGGCCAGGGCCAGGTTGTAGCGGATGATCTCGTCCTCGGGCGCGATTTCCAGGGCTTTGCGGTACTCCGCCACGGCTTCGCGCCACTTGCCCTGCATGCGCAGGACCAGCCCCAGCGCGTTGAAAGTCTCCATGTCCGAGCGTGACAGGATCTTCTGCTTGGCCTCCAGGCTGTAGCGCAGATAGCGCTCGGCCAGTTCCGGGGCCTGGGCCATGCACTGCTCGGCGATGTTGCGGGACAGCCCGCTGATGAGGCTCATGGCCTGGTCCGTGGTGAGCTTGACGGCCTTGCCGAACTCGCGGTCCGCGGCGGTCAGGTTGCCGAGCTTGAGCTTGAGGCCGCCGATCTGCACTTTGCGCTCCACGTTCAGCGGCGAAAGACGGTCCAGACGTTCAAGGTATTCCAACTCCTTCACCGAGTCGCCCAACTCGTTGTAGGTCTGGATGAGCCGCTTGATTGGCTCCAGGTACAGTTCGGCCGAGTGGTGGGCTTCGGCATAGGTGGACAGGGCGTCCTCGTGGCGCTCCATGGCCCGTAGGGCGTCGCCCACGAGCATGAGCGCGGACGGGCTGTCGGGCTTGTGGCGCAGGGCTTCCTCGCCAAGAGTCATGGCCATGGACGTGTTGCCGCGCAGCAGGTGGCTCTTGCCCTTTTCCAGCAGGTCTCCGAGCTTGCCCATGGGTCGTATGGCATTGGCCAGCTTCTCGGCCAGGGCGCGTTCTCCGATGGGCTTGGTGATGACGCTGTCCGTGCCGAGTTCGTGCAGGAGGATGAGCAGGTCCTCCTGGATTTCGCGCGTGAGCAGGATTATGCGCACCAGGGGGAAGAAAAGTTTGACGTGTTTGATGAGCTGGATGTGGGAGATTCCCTCGATCTCCCGCTCCACGATGAGCACGAGCTTGCGGTCGCGCGCGGCGAGTTGGCCGATGGCCTTCATGGTATCCTCGGCCGAGGTGTGGATGCGGCAGCAGACCGGTTTCAAGGCCAGGACCTGGACCACCGTGCGCGTGAACACGTTCAGGAATCCGGCATCCTTGGTGAGCAGAAGGAACAGGCCGTTATCCTGCAGGACGAAATTCTGGACAGGCTGGGCGAGCCTGGTGAGCACTTCCATGAAGGCGACTTGTCCTGTTATGGTGTCTTGCGGGACTCCGCCGCGGCAAGCCGTACGGAGCGCCAGGATTCGCTATTTGTACTCGCGCACGGCCCTGGGCGTCAAGGATGGCCGGCCCGCCGGAAGCTCGCGTCCGGCCGTGTGATTTCGAAACAAAGGCGTAATCGGCGGGGGAGCCGGAAGACCGGGGAGGGCTGCCTTCGTCCGCCAAACCAGAGGGGTTCATGGACCAGTTCGTGTTCGGCGCCAAGTCGCTGGCGCTGCTCCTGTTCGTCAACTTCGTGCCGCCGGCCCTGGCCCTGAAGCTGCGGCGGCGCTGGGATTGTCCGCTGGATTTGGGACGGCGCTTCGTGGACGGCCGCCCTCTGTTCGGCCCGCACAAGACCCTGCGCGGCCTGGCCGGTTCGGTCATCGGCGGCGGCCTGGGCGGCCTGCTGTTGGGCCTGCCCCTGTGGCTCGGCCTGGCCACGGGGCTGGCAAGCATGGCCGGAGACCTGCTCACGAGCTTCATCAAGCGCCGCCTGGGAAAAACCAGCGGGCAGGACGTGCCCGGCCTGGATCAGTTCCTGGAGGGCTTCCTGGCCGTGCTCGTGCTGGCGTATGCGCTACCGCTCGGATTCGCCGCGTCCACGCTCGTGCTGACCGGCTTCTGCCTGTCGGCCTACTATTCCTCGGTCTGGTACAAGGACGTATTCTACAGCCGTCCCCGGCCCGGATATCCGCGGCCCTTCCATCCGCGCACCCGCTGGCGCGAGTACCGCTGCTGCCGGCTGTCCTACCGGCCCTTCATGTACCTGTTCAATCTCAAGGAAGGCCTATTCTACAACGGGCTCGTCACGAGCGCTTTTAATCTGACGGGTTTGACGCTTCGAGGGCGGCGTAATGCCCTGGAGGTCAGAATGACCTCCATTGCCCCTGCCCTGCCTGGCCTGCCAATGGCCTTCGACGGCTATCGCATCCTGTTCGCCACGGACCTGCACCTGGACGGCCTGGACGGCCTGACCGAGCACCTGCGCGCCCTGGTGCGCGGGGAGCACTTCGATCTGTGCCTGCTGGGCGGAGACTTGCGCTACGGGACTTTCGGCAACTTCGGCCCGGCCCTCGATCGCTTGGCGCGAGTCCTGGCCAGGGTCGATGCCCGCGACGGCGTGCTGGCGGTCATGGGCAACCACGATTGCCTGGAGATCGTGGGCCCGTTGCGCGACATGGGTGTGCAGGTGCTGCTCAACGAGGCCTGGCCCATAACCAGGGGCAGCCATCGGCTGTGGATCGCCGGGGTGGACGACCCGCATGCCTACCGCTGCGCCGACCCGCGGGCGGCCATGCAGGACGTTCCGCCGGGCGAGACCGCCATCATGCTGGCGCACAGCCCAGAGGCCGCCGTGGAGGCCTCGGCCCTCGGCGCGGCGCTCTACCTGTGCGGCCACACCCATGGCGGCCAGGTCAGCCTGCCGCGCATCGGTCCCGTGCTGACCAACACGCGAGGTCCGCGTTTCTTGGCGTTCGGGCTGTGGAATCTGGACGGCATGATCGGCTACACGAGCACGGGCGCCGGGGTATCCGGTGCACCCGTGCGTTTCGGCACGAAAGGGGAGATCGTTTCCGTGACCTTGCGGCGGGAGAAACCTGAAGTTGTGGGCAAGACGGGCGAAATGGACCGTGCGGAAACATGAGACAGGCTCGAGGCGGAGGCAAACGGCGCCCGCCTGCTTATCAGCCTATTTCGCCCGTGCGGCGTTCTCCGTGGCCGCCGGTTGCATCCGCGGGGGCGCTCCAGGCTGACCCGGAAAGCCCCCGCGTTTTCTCATTGACTGGCGGTTACTGCCGCATCTGTTCGATGATGCCCTTGAGTTCCTGGGCCAGGCGGGCCAGGTCGACCACGGCCTGGGCGGATTGGTGCATGGCGTCGGAGGTTTCGGAGGAGATGCGGCTTATTTCCTCGATGCTGCGGTTGATCTGCTCGCTGGCGGCGGACTGCTCCTCGCTGGCCGTGGCGATGCCGCGCACCTGATCCGCGGTCTGCTCGACCATGGCCACGATGCTCTCCAGAGCCTGCCCAGAACGTCCGGCCAGTTCCGTGGACTCCTGGATGGCCGCGGTCGTGGCCTCGGTGTTGGCGATGCTCTTGCCCACGCTGTCCTGGATGGACTTGATGGAATTTTCCACATCGCGTGTTGCGTTCATGGTCTTCTCGGCCAGTTTGCGCACCTCGTCGGCAACCACGGCGAAGCCTCGCCCGGCCTCGCCGGCGCGGGCCGCCTCGATGGCCGCGTTGAGCGCCAGCAGGTTGGTCTGGTCCGCGATGTCCGAGATGACGCCAAGGATCTGGCCGATGCCCTGGGCCTGCTCGCCGAGCCTGGTCA
>JAEYOJ010000069.1 GCA_023411815.1 Pseudomonadota bacterium
CGATCCGTTCCCACTGGTCGTCTCGCAAGGCATAACGTCGCGCCATGTCTGGGCCCCTCCATCAGGCAATTCCCACATAGGCACGACGACACCACCTGGAAACCCCATTTGAGGACACGCCCTAGCGGATTCAGGGTTGCTTCGACCCTGAATCCGCTAAAAAATGCGGGGGTCCGGGGGAGTGCTTACTCCCCCGGCCGCCGGAGGCATCTTCTCTTCCAGCGCTACATCAGGAATCCGACGACGTATTTGCCGCCCGTGTAGACGATGACGGCGGCGAGCATCCACTTGATGGCCTTGGCCGGCACGTGCTTCTGCATGCGCGCGCCCAGGTACATGCCGACCATGCCGCCCAGCCCGAAGAGCAGTCCCAGGGTCCAGTCCGGGGCCACTGACATGTTTGGATAGAGGGGCGCGATGGCCTGGTAGAAGGCCACGCCTGCCACGCTCGTCACGAAGGTACCCATGAGCGCCGCGCCGGCCACTGTGTACACGGGCAGATGGAAGAAGGTCACGAAGAAGGGCGCGATGATGGCTCCGCCGCCGATGCCGTACACGCCGCCGATGATGCCCACGATGAAGCTCAGGCTGAAGATGCCGATGGACGAGACGTCGTACACCTCGCCGTAGAACTCGTAGCATATGCGCGTGAGCGAGAAGCGGCGCACGCAGACCGTGGGCAGGGGATCCCCTGACTGCGTGGACTGGGCGGCCCGCTGTCTCCAGGCCTTGACCTGCTCCTGAAAGCGCTTCTCGGCCGAGGCCTTGTCCTGGCCCGGAGTCTTCTTTTTGAGCAGGTCGCGCACCATGCGCACGCCGATGTACAGCAGCACGAGCCCTGCGAAGAGCTTGAAAGCGCCGGGGTCGGGCAGATATTTCACGCGCACGATAGCGCCGATGAGCACGCCCGGCAGGGTGCCGATGACGACCATCCAGGTCAGGGGCCAGACCATGCGGCCCTCGCGGATGAAGCGGTATACGCCGCTGGGGATGGCCACCACGTTGTAGAACTGGTTGGTGGCGCTGACCGAGGGCGCTGTGTAGCCGAGGAAGGAGACTTGGAACGGCAGGAGCAGGAAGGCGCCTGACACTCCGCCCATGGAGGTGAAGAAGGACACGACCAGGGCGGTCAGCGGAGGCACCCAGGGCGAAACGTCTATGCCTGCGACCGGGAAGTGCATGGCGGACTCCTTGGTTTGCACTGACACGGTTTCTCCTGTTTCCGTGTTAGTGAGAGCATAGCTCGCCTTGCGCTATTTGTCACTAAATAAGCAATCCAGGTTCCAACCTTCCGTTTTTTAGTGGAAAACCGTACCTTGGGCGACGACGGCAGCCAAGCCGGACATTCAGCCGAGGAACAGCATAGCATGCCCCCTAAAGCCATCGAAACGGAAGCGCTCGAGCGCATGGCGGACAGCATCGAGCGCGTCGAGGAACGCCCGGCGGGCAAGGCTCGTCCCGGCGCGTCCATGGCCGTGCCCGGCGAGGTGCGCCATCTGGACACGCTGCAGCTCGCGGCCGTGAGCGCGGCATTTCGCGACTGGGCGGGCAAAAGCCCGCGCCGGGATGTGCGCGCCTCGCGCCTGCGCGTGCTGCTGACCTACCTGCTGTTGCGCTGGACCGGAGCCAAGTTGGGCGAGGTGCTGGCACTGGACGACCGCCGGGACCTGGATCTGGCGGCGGGCGTGGCGCGCCTGGGCAAGGAGGGCGGCCGCAGCGGGCGGGAAGTGCGCCTGCCCGAGCCGGCCGTGCGGGAGGTCGCCGACGCGCTCTCGGACCCCGGCCTGGACCCGTTCCGAGGCGAGATCACGCGTCTGGACCCGGCGCACATCCGGCGCAAGCTCTACGAGCGGGCCGAGGAGGCCGGCCTGCCGCGCGAGGCCCTCAACCCCTCGGTGCTGCGGCGCTCAAGGGCCATCGAGCTGCTGCGCGCGGACGTGCCCCTGACCATCGTGCAGGCCATGCTCGGCCAATCCTCGTCCGACCTCACGGCCTCGCTGGTGGAGTTCAGCGAGGAAGATACGCGGCGCATCATGGCCCGCACCCTGGAGCGCGAGGCCCGGCGCACCTCCAGCGCGCGCAACGCCTTCTTCGGCAAGATCGCGGCCGTGCGCCTGGGCGACATTCAGTCCGAAGTGGACATGGCCACCCTGGGCGGCCTGCATATCGTTTCCGTGGTCACCACGCGCAGCATCGAGGACCTGGGATTGCGGCCCGGAACGCCGGTAACGGCCGAGATCAAGGCTCCGCTCGTGTCCCTGTTCAAGAGCGGCGAGGCCTATCCGGCGAGCATCGAGAACCGCCTGCCGGGCAGCGTGGAGGAAATCCGCGCCGGCCGGGTGGTCAGCGAGGTCACGGCTTGCCTGGAGGACGGCACGCGCATGGTCTCGCTCGTCACCACCGAGAGCGCCGAGCGGCTGTCCCTGGCCGTCGGCGATTCCGTGCAGGTCCTGTTCAGCGCCTTCGCCGTGGTGCTCAAGGTGGATTGAGGTCTTTTCCCGCCGGATAACCGATTGCCCGAACCTCGCCGCAGCCGCATGGAGCGCACCAGCGCCCGGCGGCCGGCCTTGCCTTGCCCGCGGCTTTTCCATACGGTGAACGCGCCTTGGGCATTCTGTGCGGCATTGCATTTTAAACAGCCGAGATTCCAATGAAATCACCTCGAATCAGTGTCGTGACGCCGACGTATAACGGCGAGCGGTTCATCGCCGAAACGATCCGCTCCATCCTCGCCCAGTCCTGTTCCGATTTCGAGCTCGTGGTGGTGGACGACGGCTCCACGGATCGCACCGCGCAAGTGGTCGAATCATTCGACGATCCCCGCATCCGGCTTATCAGGAGCGAGGTCAACGGGGGCATTGCCGTGGCCACGAATCGCGGGTACGTGGCCGCCAAAGGCGAGTTCATAGCCCAGATGGACCACGACGACATCGCCGTTTCTACCCGGTTGGCCACTCAGGTCGCGTTCCTCGACGCGCATCCCGATGTGGACGGTTGCGGCGGCCAGTCCGTGAACATGAGCAGCAGCCCGGGTCTGGATCGCTTCCGCCACGCGCTGAAGCGGCCCAGGGCGGTCATGGGCCCGGAGAGGGTGGCCTGCGAGACGCTGTTCACGGGTGTGCTCTTCAATCCCACCATCATGTTCAGGTCCAGGGTCCTGGAAGGCTTCGGCGAGCCGTACGATCCCGCGTTCCGGGTCAGCGCGGACAAGGACTTCCTCGAGCGCAGCGTGGCGCGGGGCGTGCGCTGGGCCATCCTGCCCGACCTGCTCCTGCGCTACCGGCGACATTCCTCCAGCGCGAGCCGCAGGAGCAACGACCTCAAGCTGGCCGAGAAGACGGCCGTCGCCAATCGGGCCGTCCTGCGCCTCGTGCCGGACGCCTCGGAAGAGGAGCTGCGCCTGCATGCGCTTGTGGCCAATCGGGATATCGCCCTGGATCCCCGGCACGCGCGCGCCGTGCGGGCTTGGTTCGCCCGGCTCATGGAGGCCAATGCGCGGACAAGGCGCTTCCCGGAGCCGGTCATGCGGACCGTCCTGGCCAGGAACTGGCTGCGGGCCTGCGCGCTCATCGGCAGCCACGACCTGCGCAAAGGCCTGTCCCTCTATTCCTCCTTTCCCGAACTGGCCACGGCCCGTTTCGGCCTGGCCTCCTTCATCTACGAATGGCAGAAGCGGGCCATACGCAGATGGAAGAAGCGTAAGAAGGACAAGCGAAAGTAGGGTCTTCCGGGGTTC
The DNA here is from genome assembly GCA_023411815.1 of Pseudomonadota bacterium. Lineage (GTDB taxonomy): Bacteria > Desulfobacterota > Desulfovibrionia > Desulfovibrionales > Desulfovibrionaceae > Desulfocurvibacter. The sequence continues at coordinate 3,737 of JAEYOJ010000069.1, forward strand.
CCATCACTTCCGCCGTCTGCTAGGCTCGGGCAAAGCCCGCATGCAGCCGCACGGCGGGCGCAAGCCTGGGAGGCCCTCATGGCGCAAGCAAGCCGGCGCGACAGGACCGCCATTTCCCGCGAGAATTTCGACGCCGTGGTTTTCGATCTGGACGGCGTGATCACCCGCACCGCCGAAGTGCACTTCCTGGCCTGGAAGCGCATGTTCGACGAGTATCTGACTCGCTGGGCCCAGCGCGACGGCCGCAAACAGGAACCCTTCGGCAGCCAGGACTACCAGCGCCACGTGGACGGCAAGCCGCGCTACGAGGGTGTGCGGGCGTTCCTCGCCTCGCGGGGGATCGAGCTGCCTTACGGCGCGCCCGAGGACGGGCCGGACAAGGAGACCGTCTGCGGCCTGGGCAACCGCAAGAACGAATTTTTCCGCAAGCTCCTGCGCGATGGCGGCGTGCGCGTCTTCGAGCATGCCGTGGACCTTGTGCATCGCCTGCGGGACAAGGGCTTCGGCGTCGGCGTGGTCACTTCCAGCAAGAACTGCAAGGACGTGCTCGAGGCAGCGGGCATCGAGGATCTGTTCGACGTGCGCGTGGACGGCATCGTGGCCGCGCGGGAAGGCCTGGCCGGAAAGCCGGCTCCGGACACCTTCGTGGCGGCGGCCGAGCGCCTGGGCTCGCGTCCGGAGCGCGTGGCGGTGTTCGAGGACGCCGAGTCGGGCGTCGAGGCCGGGCACCGGGGAAATTTCCGGCTCGTGGTCGGCGTGGACCGCGTGGGTCACGGCCCGGAGCTGGCCCGCGCCGGCGCTGACGTGGTGTTGACCGACCTGGCCGAGGTGGAGGTGCGGGCGTGAACCGGGAAAGCGCGAACCACAAGATGCTGCCCTCGGCCCTGGATCGGCTGGACGAGATAATCGCCCGATCCGACGGCAGGGAGCTGGCCCTGTTCCTGGATTACGACGGCACGCTCACGCCTATAGTCAGCAAGCCCGAACAGGCCGTGCTTTCCAAGTGCATGCGCAAGGCCGTCAAGCAGCTCTCGGAAGAGACCACCGTGGGCGTCATCAGCGGCCGGGCTCTGGCCGACGTGCGCAAGCATATGGACCTGCCTGGGTTGGCCTATGCCGGCGACCATGGCTTCAGCATGCTCGCGCCCGACGGCAGGCCGATGGATTACGAGCCGGCCAAGGAGTTCCTGCCCGACGTGCAGGGAGCCGCCGACGAACTGGACAGGCTTCTGGGCGGAATTCCAGGCTCGCAGGTTGAGCGCAAGGACTACTCCCTGGCCGTGCACTTCCGCAACGTGGCCGAGGAAGACATGGACCGCCTGCGCAAGGCCGTGGAGGAAGTCGAAAACAGATACCCCAAGCTGCGCTTCTCGGGCGGCAAGAAGATCTACGACATCAAGCCGCGCATGGACTGGGACAAGGGGCGGGCCTTGAACCACATACTCGACGCCCTGGACCTGGGCGACGGCAAGGCCCTGCCCGTGTACATCGGCGACGATACCACGGACGAGGACGCCTTCCGGGCCATCAAGGGGCGCGGAGTGCCCATCCTCGTGGCCGAGAACCCGGACGGGACCGAAGCCGACTTCCTGTTGCTCGACCCTGCCGAGGTGGAGCACTTCCTTGGCCGCCTGCTGGACCGCCTGCGCGAGATCCGAGAGCCTGAAGGACCGGAAGCCTTGGGCAGCAAGGCCGGAGCCAGGGACTACGGCGAGTGGGGCCTTGTCTACGACGATTACCGCCCTGTGCAGGAGGGCCAGCGCGAGGCGCTTACGGCACTGGGCAACGGCTATTTCGTCACGCGCGGGACCTGTTTCTGGGCCTCGGACGACGGCACGCACTATCCCGGAACCTACCTGGCCGGAGGCTACAACCGCCTGGAGACCGAGATCAAGGGCAAGGCCCTGACCAACGAGGATCTGGTGAACATGCCCAACTGGCTGCACCTGTCCTTCCGCAGGCCCGGCGGGGAGTGGTTCTCGCCCAGGCCCGAGGAGTTGTCCGGCTACCGCCTGCTGCTGGACATGGAGAGCGGCCTGAGCGTGCGCACGTTCACCTGGATCGACGCCGAGGGCCGGCGCACCAAGGTCGAGGAGCGCCGCCTGGCGCACATGCGCCACATGCACGTGGCCGCGCAGTGCGTCACGCTCACTCCGCTGGACTGGTCCGGCGATCTGGAGTTCCGCTCGGCCCTGGACGGAGGCGTGACCAACAACGGCGTGGAGCGCTACCGCGATCTGGCCGGCAAGCACCTGGAGGTGCTGGAGACCGGGGCCGTGGACCGCGAGACGGTCTGGCTCAAGGTGCGCACCGTGCAGTCGCGGCTGGAGGTGGCCATGGCCCTGCGCACCAGGGCCTTCCATGGCGACGGCGGCGCCGAGCGGCTGGAGTGCGGCCTGGTCGGCGAGAACGGGTTCGTGGGCCAGGTCTTCACGCTGCGCCTGGAGCGGCAGCGGCCCACGCGCGTCGAGAAGGCCGTGACCCTGTACTCCTCGCGCGACCGGGCCATATCCGAAACGGGCCTGGCCGCGCGCGAGGCCATGGGCCATGTGGGCGACTTCGAGCCCCTGCTGGCCGACCACTCCCTGATCTGGAAACAGATCTGGAGCTACTTCGACATACGATTCCAGCTCAAGGCGGACGACCGGGACAGGTTCCAGATGATCCTGCACCTGTACACCTTCCACCTGCTGCAGACCTCCTCGCCGCACACGCGCGCCATCGACGCGGGCGTGCCGTCGCGCGGCTGGCACGGCGAGGCCTACCGGGGGCACGTCTTCTGGGACGAGCTGTTCATCTTCCCGCTGCTCAATTTCCGAATCCCGGAAATCACGCGCAGCCTGCTCATGTACCGCTACCGCCGCCTGCGCGAAGCGCGGGCCATGGCCAAGGCAGCCGGCCACAGGGGCGCGATGTATCCCTGGCAGAGCGGCAGCAGCGGCCGCGAGGAGAGCCAGCTCCTGCACCTGAACCCCAAGTCGGGCCAGTGGGGGCCGGACAACTCCAGGCTCCAGCGCCACGTCAACGCGGCCGTCGCCTTCAACATCAGCCAGTACTATCAGGTCACCGGCGACCTGGAATTCATGGCCTTCTACGGACTGGAGATGCTGCTGGAGATCGCCCGTTTCTGGGCCTCGGTCTGCGAGTGGAACCAGGAGCTGGAGCGGTACGAGATCAAGGGCGTCATGGGCCCGGACGAATACCACGAAGGCTATCCCTGGCGCGACGAACCGGGCCTGGACAACAACTTCTACACCAACCTCATGGCCGTGTGGACCCTGGACGAGGCCTTGCGCCTGCTCGACCTCATGCCCGAGGACGTGGCCAGCGAGGTGCGTCAGCGCGTGTACCTGCGGGATGATGAGCTCAAGCGCTGGGAGCACATCACCGAGCGCATGCGCCTGGTCTTCATCGACACGCCCGAGGGGCGGATTCCGGCCCAGTTCGAGCACTACGACCGGCTGGAGGAGTTCGACTGGCAGGGCTACCGGCGGAAGTACGGCGATATTCATCGCCTGGACCGCGTGCTCAAGGCCGAGGGCGACACGCCCAACCGATACAAGGCATCCAAGCAGGCCGACGCGCTCATGGTCCTCTACCTTTTCTCGCGCGAGGAGATCGAGCGGCTGTTCAGCCAGCTCGGCTACTCCTTCGACCCGGCCATGATCCCGCGCACCATCGACTACTACCTGGCGCGCACCTCCCACGGCTCGACCTTGAGCTTCGTGGTGCACGCCCGCGTGCTCAGCCGCATGGACCGCCGCAAGTCCTGGAGCCTGTTCTGCGACGCTCTCAAGAGCGACGTGGAGGACATCCAGGGCGGCACCACGCCCGAGGGCATCCACGCGGGCGCCATGGCCGGGGCCGTGGACATCATCCAGCGCGGCTACACGGACATGGAGATGCGCGGCGACGTGCTCTGGTTCAACCCGCGCATCCCGGAGCCCATGGAGCGCATGAAGACGCGCATCCGCTTCCGGGGCCACTCCCTGCAGATCGAGGTCACGGAAACCCAGCTCACGGTCACGGCCTGCCGCACGGCCATGCAGCCCATCAGGATCGGCTACAAGAACCGGGTGTATACTTTGCAGTCCGGAGACGTGAGGCGGATCAAGCTGCTGGGGGGATAGAGCCGTTTCAAGGACGTCATGTGTCCCATAAGTGGGAGCAATGGATGGAGGACGAGCCCATGTCTGCCACAGGCGCGGGAAAAGCCGCTTGGAAACAGAGGCTTGGCCACGAACTGACCGCCTACTCCCTGAACGTCCTCTATCTGTCCATCATTTTCAGCCTGTTCACCATGTACCGCAGGCTGATCCTGGAGGAGCACCAGCTCACGTACCTGCATTACGGCATCAGCCTGATCAAGGCCCTGATACTTGCCAAGGTCATCATGATTGGAGATGTCCTTGGGCTCGGTCGGAGACTCGAAGTCGAAAACCAGCCGCTGATATATCCGACTCTGCTCAAGACAGCCATGTTCGGCCTGTGGGTGGCTGTGTTCAGCGTCTTCGAGCATATGGCGGACGGGCTGCTGCGCGGACAGGGCCTGGCCGGAGGGCTTGATGATCTGCTGCACGAAGGCAAATACGAATTGTTTGCCAGCAGCCTGATGGTAACATTCGCCTTCCTGCCCTTTTTTGCCGTCCGGGAGCTGGAAAGTCGGCTGGGCAAGGGCACGATGCTGGAGCTGTTCTTTCGGCGCGGGGGATAAGCAGCGGCCAGTGAGTAGATCAATCACTCTTTAAGCCGGAGCCCGAAGCGTTCCATTCCGCGCCCCTGCGATGGGCTGCTTTTCTGAAATAATAGGCATGCTCAATAACACTTGCACCATCCCCTGTTCGCAATAAAAGCCCGGCTTGGACCGGGCTCTCCTGTTTCTGACAGCGCATGACCAGGCAGGGCTATTCCGAACCGTTGCCTGCGTGAAGGAAGCGGACTGTGGCCTCCATTCGGGGGAGGAAAATCCAGTTTTGGAATCATGCACCCGGCCAGGGATGACCGAGCGACCACGCACATTGAGGCCGCTGGGCGTCACGGCGCATGGGGCGTCTTCATAATTCGATATATGGAATTATTTTAGTTCTGTGTACATAGTTTAGTGCACATCGTTTAGAGGACGTGCTAGGCGTCCATTAATTTCACTAGTTGATATTTCCCCCCATCCAAGGATTCCGGAGGATCGTTCATGAACGGTGACAAGCGTACCTGCGTGCGCCTGCGCGCGCTCGTGTCCACTTCTCTTGCGCTGCTCTGCGTGTTTACATTCTGCGCGCCAGCGTCGGCCTTGGCGCAGAAGATCGTCGGTGGCAACGTTCATACCCTTGCCTTGCGGGCGGACGGCAGGCTGTGGGCCTGGGGATACAATTACTACGGCCAGCTGGGCGATGGAACCAAGGCCAACAAAAGCAGTCCTGTGCAGGTCCTGCTGCCTGCGGGTGTCAGCAAATTCACCGCCATGGCCGCCGGAAAGTATCATTCCTTGGCTCTGACTGCGGACGGCAAGCTGTGGGCCTGGGGGTACAATGATGACGGTCAGTTGGGCGACGGGACCAATATAGACAAGAGCAGTCCAGTGGAGATCACGCCCGCGGGCGTCAGCTTCACGGCCGTGGCGGCCGGAGCTTGGCATTCCCTGGCCCTGGCCGCGGACGGCAAGATCTGGGCCTGGGGATACAATGGTTACGGGCTCTTCGGAGATGGGGACACGGTCGATAGCCTAATCCCGAAACAGGTCCCGCTCCCAGCGGGCGTCAGCAAGTTCACCACTGTGGCGGCGGGCTATGAATTTTCCCTGGCCCTGGCCGATGACGGCACGCTGTGGGCCTGGGGAAAAAATGAATCCGGGCAACTGGGCGACGGGAGCAATGTCGATAAGAGCAGTCCCGTGCAGGTCCCGCTGCCCGCAGGCGTCAGCAAGTTCACCGCTATGGCGGCTGGTGCTTACCATTCCCTGGGCTTGGCCGATAACGGCACGCTCTGGGCCTGGGGGAACAATAGTGATGGTCGGCTGGGCGACGGGAGCAATGTCGGCAAGAGCAGTCCCGTACAGGTCCCGCTGCCCGCTGGCGTCAGCAAGTTCACCGCCGTGGCGGGCGGCTATAATCATTCCCTGGCCCTGGCCGATGACGGCACGTTCTGGGCCTGGGGATACAATAATAAAGGGCAGCTGGGCGATGGGACCATAATAGACAAGCGCAGTCCCGTGCAGGTTCCGTTACCATCGGGCGTCAGTGGTTTCACCGTTCTGGCGGCTGGTGGTTACCATTCCTTGGCTTTGACCCCGGACGGCACGCTCTGGACCTGGGGAAACAATACTTACGGGAGACTGGGCGACGGGACTACGGTCGACAAGAGCAGTCCCGTGCAGACCAAGGGACCGGACGGCAACGGCTGCCTGGACCTGAGACTGGCCATCTTCCCGCATGGAGCCCAGGGTGAAGCGCCGCTGACGGTAAGCTTTTCTTCATCTCATACGTCGCTGGCCACGGCGGAGCGCTGGGATTTCGGCGACGGCCACACGAGCAGCGGCACGACGGCGAGCCACACCTTCGACACGCCCGGACTGTACACGGTGACATTCTCCGAGGATGTGCCGGGTGGCACCCCGATCACCACTAGCACGCAGGACACCACGATCACGGTCCAGGTGCTCGACAGCGGATCAGGCGGCGGGGGCGGAGGCGGCTCGGGTGGTGGATCGGGCAGTGGAGGTGGCGGGGGCGGAGGCTGCGCCCTGAGTCCTTCGGCCAGCCCTGGACTTGAGTGGCTGCTGCTGTTCGCGCCGGTCCTCCTGTCCCGACTGCGCAGGAAACCCTAACGACGCGTCTCCGTCAGGCGCAGACAAACGAAGAAAGCCCGGCCTAGGCCGGGCTTTCTCGTGCGATCGCTCTGCAAATCGGGGCTGTGGGCCTACACCGCCTTCTTCACCGCCTCGATGATCTTCTTCTGGTCGTCCTGCGTGAGGTACGGGTGCATGGGCAGACTGAGGATGGTCTTGGACAGGCCTTCGCTCACGGGCATGCTGCCCTGCCTGTAGCCCAGGTACTTGAACACGGGCTGCAGGTGGCAGGGGATGGGGTAGTAGATCATGGTCGGGATGTCCTGAGCCTTGAGCGCGGCCTGCAGCGCGTCGCGTTCCGTGGCGCCCTTGGTCAGGATGGAGTACTGGGCCCAGGAGGAGCGGTAGCCTTCCGGGATGAGCGGGGTTTCGACCTTGCCCTTAAGGCCAGCGTCATAGCATTCGGCCACGGCCTGGCGGGCGTCCAGCTCGGCCGGGAAGATGCGCAGCTTGGCCTTGAGCACCACGGCCTGGAAGGTGTCGAAGCGGGCGTTCAGGCCCAGGCGCACGTTGTAGTAGCGGTCGTGGCCCATGCCGTGCACGCGGATGGAGCGCATGACGTCGGCCAGGTTGTCGTCGTTGGTGAACACCGCGCCGCCGTCGCCGTACACGCCCAGCGGCTTGGCCGGGAAGAAGCTCGTGGCGGTCACGTGCGGGATGGCGCTGACCGGGCGGCCCTTGTACACGCCGCCGAAGCCCTGGGCCGAGTCGCCGATGACCTGCAGCTTCTCGCGGGCCGCGATGGCCATGATGCGGTCGTAGTCAGCGGGCAGACCGAAGAGGTCCACGGGCATGATGGCCTTGAGCGTGAGGTTCTCGTAGCCGGCCGGCAGCGGATGGATGGACGGGTCCTTGGCCTTGAGGGCCTTGATGGCCAGCTCCAGCTTGTCCGGATCGATGTTGAAGGTGCGCGGGTCCACGTCGACCACCACGGGCGTCGCGCCCAGCAGCGCGATGGACTCCAGCGTGGCGAAGAAGGTGAAGGGCGTGGTCAGCACCGCGTCGCCTGCTCCGATGCCCATGGCCATGAGCGGCATGAGCAGGGCGTCGGTGCCCGAGGAACAGGTGATGGCGTGCTTGGTGCTGGCGAAGGCGGCGAGCTGGTCCTCGACCTCCTTGATCTCCGGGCCCATGATGAACTGGCAGTGGCTGAACACGCGGTCGAAGCCCTGGCGGATTTCCTGTTCCACCTGGGCGAGTTGGCTCTTGATATCCACGAATGGGATAGCCATGGGGAGGACTCCTTGAGATGCGCGGGCGGAGATCGGTAGGTTGGGCTGCGGATCGTTCCGGCCCGCGTGGTGATTGTGTCGGTTCTTGTTGATTGGCGCAAAGGCGCAAGGAGTTCGCATACGCCGCTTGGCATCCGAAGGCAAATGCTTTCGACCGATGGCCAGCGGCGCCTATTGCCGGATTGGCTGATCCGTTGGATATTTTGTAATGGGCGTGACACAAGCCTGGAACACGATGCCTCACGGGTAAGAGGAAATGGAACATGAGCGATCGCTTGATGGATTTGTTGTTCGAGGTGCACCATGGCTTGCAACGCCAAGGGCCGGGCAGCCGTGAGAGCACTCGTAAGGCCCTGGGCCTGATCCCCGGCCTGCCGAAGCGGCCGTCAATCCTGGACGTGGGCTGCGGCTCGGGGAGCCAAAGCCTGGACTTGGCCGAATTGACCGGCGGCGTGGTCACGGCCGTGGATATCCATCAGCCCTTTCTGGATCAACTCCGGACGGCTGCCGAAGCCAGGGGGCTGGCTGAGCGTGTCGTGCCGCTCCAAGGCGATATGAGCGACCTGAGCGGTCTGGGACTGCCCGTTTCCAGTTTCGACCTGCTCTGGTCCGAGGGCGCGCTGTATTCCATCGGCCTGGAGCACGCCTTGCGCGCCGTGCGGCCGTTTCTGCGCCCAGGCGGCTGCCTGGCCTTCACGGAATTGAGCTGGCTTACGGACCAGCGTCCCGCCGAGGCCGTAAGTTTCTGGATCGAGAATTACCCCGAGCTTACCGACATCGGCGGCAACCTCGAGCGTCTCAAATCCGTCGGCTTTGTGCATTTGGACCATTTCACGTTGCCGGACGAGGATTGGTGGCGGAAATATTATACGCCCTTGGAGGCTAATTTGACGGCATTCGAGCGAAAGCACTCCGGCGATCCCGAGGCCTTGCAGGTGGTTGCCATGACACGCAAGGAAGTCAGCCTCTTCAAGAGGTTTTCCGAGACTTACGGCTACGTATTTTACGTAGCGCGTGTCGGATAGACGGAACAGGAGAACGGCACCGAAGCGAGACTCGAGGAATCGGAGAGGTCGCACCCTCTCCGATTTCTCAGGTTGTCATGTCGCTCCGCGTGTTCTCGCTGACTGCGTCGCCTCCCTCGGCATGGGTCTGCTGGGGAAAGAGTATGATTTGTCCCACCTCGATGCTGTTCGGGTCCAGGATGGCCGGATTGGCGGACAGCACGGCCGCCAGGGCCTTGCGATCGGCACGGCCGTAGACCTTGCGGCACAGGCTCAGCAGTGAGTCGCCCGGCGCCACGACCACCTCTTGCAGGCGTCTGTCCACATCCGCGCACGACTCCGTGGCGACCGATGGCCGCAGTACGACGATGCCCGCGAAAGGCCCTGCCGTGGTTTCCAGGTCAGCCCAACTCGGCGCGGGAGTGCCGGCCATCCAGGGGGCTTCGAACCGCTGCACGCTGGCAGAGGCCTGGCCCAGCAGGTCGCCGGCCATGCTTTCCAGACCGTGGACAAGGGACTGGCGCGCCGACCAGGCCAGGGCCGAGATGAGCAACAGGGAGGCGGCCGCCGTGGCCAGGGTCTTGCCCATGGGCAGGCGGCGCGGAGCATGGCTCGGCATGTCGCCCAAGGCCTGGCGGACCATGGCGCATGTGACGGGAAAGCAGCCGCGGGCCTGGCCCGAGGCCAGGACAGCCTCGGCGAGCATGTCCAGCAGCCTGGGCAGGCCGCCGGACAGCTCGGCAAGTCGGCGGCGGGCCTTGGAGGTGAAGGCCTCGCCCTTGCCGTCCGGCAGGCGTTCATACTTCCAGCGCAAATAGGCCGTGCTTTCACGCAGTTCCATGGGGCGCAGCAAGACCCTGCGGCAGAAACCGCCCAGAGGGCGCAATTCGGGCTCGTCGAGTCTGTCCAGAAGCTCGGGACGGCCCACGAGCACCAACTGCACGGCGCTTCGGCCCGGCTGCCACGGATTGGCCAGGTAGGCCAAGGCCTTGAGAGTGCCGGGAGCAAGCAGCTCGGCGGAATCCACCACGAGCGCCACTTCGCTGCCCAGCTCGCCGGCCATGTACAGCAGGCGCAAGGTCTCCGCCGGTTTGAGGCTTTGCCGGGAATCCTGGGCGATGCCGGCCACGCGCGCCAGCTCGCGCACGAGCCCGCCTAAGGACAGGCTCGCTCCATCCGCCAGGAGGGTTCGCCTCCCTTCGCTGGCGTATGCCTCGGACAGGACGCGGGCCAGGGTGCTCTTGCCCACTCCCGGCCTGCCCGTCAGGCAGATGTAGCCGGCCCGCTCGCGCAGGCCGCGCACGATGGTGTCCAGGACCTTTCCATGCGTCTTTCCCTGGAACCAGTCGCAATTGCTTCCGTCCCGATGCCTTTCCCGCGTCTCCAGCGCGCTCCACATGACGAACCGCCCCCTCTAGAAAAAAGCGCCCCCGATCCCCCGGCCTCCCCTTTCCATTTCCTTTCCCGCGCGGATGCCACCCGCCCGGATTAACCCGGCAGAGAGGGAAAGGAGCATGTTTAGCAGATTGCAGCGAGATGTGCCTGGGGACAAGGATTCTTAAGGCGCGTATCAATCATGCCGCAGACCACGGAAAAGAAGGCGCGTACCCGGAGAAAGGCACGCTTCTGGTCGACGCTGCACGCGCAGGGGCGAGGCGGAGTGGTTCAGGGGGGAGTCCGCCGCATGCGGGAGAAGCGCATGCGCGTATTGAAACGGAGTGGAAGGCGGTATCAGCGCTGCAGGGTCATGCGGCCCTGGCCGCGTCGCTCCCGCAGCAGGCTTTCCAGATCGAACTTCTTTACGCGGTAGCCCATCTGGCGCAGGGTTATTCCAAGCTCCCTGGCCGCGCGGGACTGCACCCAATTGTGGCGTTCCAGAGCCGAGACGACCTCGCGGCGTTCTATCTCCAGAAGGGAGACCTGCTCCTCGGAGCGGGGCTGGACGATATCGCTGCCGATGAAGAAGTGGGGCGGGATGTCCTCCAGGTCCACGTGCGGGTCCTCGACCATGATGGACAGCCGTTCCAGCAGGTTCTCCATCTCCCGCACGTTGCCCGGCCAGTCGTAGCGCAGCAGGGCTTCCAGGGCCCTGGGCCGCAGGGTCAGTCGGCGTCCGTACTCGCGGTCCAGCCTGTCCAGGAAATGGTTGATGAGCGCGGGAATGTCGTCGGCGCGTTCGCGCAGGGACGGCACGCGGATGGGGAAGACGTTGAGCCTGTAGAAGAGGTCCTCGCGGAAGTCGCCCTCGCGCACGGCCTCGGTCAGGTCGCGGTTGGTGGCGGCGATGATGCGCACGTCGACCTTGCGCGTGCGCGTGGAGCCCAGGCGCTCGAACTCCTTCTCCTGCAGGAAGCGAAGCAGCTTGGCCTGCAGGCCGGGGGATATCTCGCCGATCTCGTCCAGGAACAGGGAGCCCTTGTCGGCCTCCTCGATGCGGCCGGGCTTGATGTTCGTCGCGCCCGTGAAGGCGCCCCTCTCGTGGCCGAACAGCTCGGATTCCAGGAGGTTCTCGGGAATGGCCGCACAGTTGACCTTGATGAACGGGAAGGAGTTCCTGTCGGACAGCTCGTGGATGAACTGGGCGGTCAGGGTCTTGCCCGTGCCGGATTCGCCCAGCAGGAGCACCGTGGCCCTGGTGGGCGCGACCTTCTCGATCATCTGGCGCACGCGCAGCATGGACGGGCTCTTGCCCACGATGAAGAAGCGCTGGTAGTTCTTGGACAGCTTGGAGCGCAGGTTCACGTTTTCGCGCTTGAGGCGCTCCTCGCGCGCTTGGACCTGTTTCACAAGACTGTAGAACTGGCCGATGAGCGTGGCCACGATGGTCAGGAAGCGCACGTCCTCCTCGAAGGATATCTCGTCGCCGAACAGGCGGTCCACGTTGAGCACGCCCACGGGCTTGTCCTGCAGCAGGATGGGCACGCCCAGGAAGGAAATGCGGTCCTTCTCGAACCGCCTGGACTGGGTCCTATCCAGGAAGAGCGGCTCCTTGTGGATGTCCGGGACCACGAAGGGCTTGGCCGTGGAGAATATGCGGCCGGTGACGCCTTCGTCCAGCCGGTACACGCCGCGCTGCCTCTCCTCGGCGCTCAGGCCGTGGGAGGCGCGGATGGCCAGCTGCCCGTTGTCGTCCAGGAGGGTGATGGTGGCCCGCTTCATGGACATGGAATCGGAGAGGATGCGCAGCACCTCTTCCAATGTGCGTTCCAGGTCCAGCGCATGGCCGATGATGTTGGCTATCTCGAAGAGAACCTTGAGTTCTATGGCGCCTATGGATGTCATGCGCGGCCATGTAGCAAGGAGCATACCCGGAAGCCGCGAACTCGGCCGACATTTATCCTGCGTGCGAGAGCTTCGTTCAACCGTTGGTTTTGACATGACTTTTCTGGCCATCCGCCGGCTGGTCGTCTGCTTTTTGCAGACTAGAGTCCAAAGCCTTGCTTACAAAAAAGTAAAAACAGGCGTTCCCAAATTATCGCCTCTGTCAATATGCTACAAAAAGGTCCAGCCCCTTCCCGCATGGTCAGCGCCGAAGGCAACGGATCGTCCGGGCGGATCAGGGCTTCGGGCCCAGCGTGTCCGCGGCATGGGCCCCGCGCTTGCCCATGGGCTGCTCCTCGCCCCTGGTGGTGTCCTTGCGGGTTTGATGCTCCATCTCGGCGTTGAATTCCGCGCCGAACAGCACGACGTAGGCCGTGATGAACAGCCACATGAGCAGGATGACCACCGCGCCGAGCGCGCCGTAGGTCTCGTTGTAGTTGCCGAAGCGGCTCACGTACAGGGAGAAGAGCAGGGACGCTCCTATCCAGGCCACGGTCGCCCCGGCCGAGCCCCAGCTCACCCAGCGCCAGCGGGGCTGGTCGCGGTCCGGCCCGTAGCGGTAGAGCACGGACAGGGCCAGCATGCCGGCAATGGCCAGCACCGGCCAGCGGGCGATGCTCACAGTCCACATGACCGCGTCGGGCAGGCCTAGGTTGTCGAGCAGGGCGGGCATGGCCACCACGGCCGTCAGGGCCAGGATGAAAAACACCAGCCCGCTGAAGGTGAGCAGCAGGGAAATGGCGTTGAGCTTGAGGAATCCCCGGCTCTCCTGCTCGTCATAGGCGATGTTCAGGGCCTGGATGAGCCCCTTCATGCCCTTGGACGCGCTCCACAGGGCCAGCAGGACGCCCGCGACGGCGCCCAGGCTCAGGGCTCCGCCCGCGCCGGAAACGACCTGAGACAATTGGCTCTGGATGATGGACCTGGCGTCGGGGGGCAGCACTCCGCTGACCTCGCCGATCTGGCTCTGCAACTGGGCCGGATCGGCCAGCAGGCCGTAGATGGATATGAGCGCCGCAATGGCCGGGAAAAGGGCCAGCATGGCGTAAAAGGCCACGCCCGCGGCCACCAGCGACAGGTTGTCCCTGGACTGCTCGCGCCATGTGCGCAGCAGGATGTCCCGCCAGCCCGGCTTGGGTATTTCGCCCGGCCTGGCGGCCTCGCGGCCGCGGCCATGCTCTCCGTGCGCCTCCCTGCGTTTCTCCGCTGCTTCCCGTTTTTCCTTGAGGGAGGGCACGCGCCGGTCGAGGCGCGCCGGATCGCGCCGGTCCGGGAACTTGCTCACGCGCCGATCGGGCTGCGGTGAATCCTTCCGGCCCGGTCCCTGGCCCTGGGTCGGGCCCTGCGGACCCTTGCGTACTGGTTGCGCCATGCGAGGCCTCCTTGCTGCCTCCTCCCCTCGGCAGCATAGGCAATGGGGCAAGGGCTGTGTGAATGGGAAATTTGACCGCAATTTATAACGATGCGCCGGCTGCCGCCTCGGCGGCCTTCAGTCCATCCGGCCATGGTCGGGAGGCTCGCCCCCGTCCTCCGTCTTCCTGTGCGGCCTGGCGAACATGCCGTCCAGGAGACCGGGCGGCTCTTCGGCGGCGGCCTTCTCGCCGGAGATGTCGGCCAGCCGCCAGGCTTCGATCCAGCCGCGTTCGGCGGCGTGCACGGCCATGTCCATGGTGTCGCGGGCCAGCACCAGATCGCTGCCGGCCCGGCGCAGGTCCTCGGCCAGCCGCAGCACGCCCTGTTCGCGGGCCTGGTCGGGCCGGGCCAGGCGTATGTACACGGCGTGCACCCGGCCCGGATGGCGCTCCACCACCTCGGCGTAGATCTCCGGGTCCATCTGGCCGCTGTCGCCCACCAGGATGAAGGGCAGGTCGTCGTACAGCTCCAGCATGGCCGTGATGAGCCTGAACTTGTGGCCTCTGGGCGAGGGCCTGGTGAGCCCCTCCTCGGACAGGCCCCAGTCGCGCAGGAAGAGCACCGGTCCCACGGGGATGCCGTGCAGGCCGAAGAACTCGGCCAGCAGGTCGTACAGGCTCCACGGGCCCCGCGAGACGTAGAGCATGGGATTGGCCGGATGCCCTTCGCGGTCCAGGTGCAGGGCGCGGTAAAAGGCCGCCACGCCCGGAAAGGGCAGGCGCGTGCGGGCGTTGTGCAGGAATAGCGAGCGCAGCATGCGCAGGACGTTGGTGGCGTGCGTGGGCACCACCGTGTCGTCGATGTCGCTGATGATCACGTGCCTGGCCTTGCCCGGCGGGGTCAGCACCTCGGCCAGGGCCTCCACCGTCCTGGAACCTGGACGCGGTTCCAGCAACTCCAGGGAGACGACCTGCCAGAGCAGCGGCTCCAGGGGCGCGGAGGGCGTAAGGCGCAACTCGAAGAAGCCCCGGTCGTCGGCCGCGACTTCGCTGCGGCGGCCCTGGAACTCGGCCGCGAGCCGCGCGCCGGGCACGGGCATACGCGACATGCCGCGCCAGGTGTTGCGCAGGTTCCGCCACAGGCCGTCGGTCTCGCGGGACGGGCGCACGTCCTTGTGTTCCACCACCCGGCCGCGCACGAGCAGTTCGCGTTCGCTGCCGTAGGTGCGGTAGGCCAGGATCTGCAACGGCCCGAGCAGCCCCAGCCTGCGCTTGAGGCCGCAGCGGGCCTGGAGCAGAAAGCGGGAGGCGAGGATTGCCAGGCGGCGCAGGGTCATGGGCGGCGCCCCGGGAGTCGGGTTTTGCAGAAGTCAGGCATCATCAGTCCTCCGCCGTGGAAGGCTCGGAAGCGGGCTGTTCCTTGCAGGACGAGGCCGGGTCCCGTAAGCGCCTGTGCTCCAGGGGCAGGCGGATGGTCACCGTGGTGCCGCGGCCCTCGGAACTGGCTATGCTCATGGTCCCGCCGTGCTCATGGACGATCCTGTCGGCCTTGGGCAGGCCGATGCCCACGGCCACGGCCTTGGTGGTGTAGAAGGGATCGAGGACGTAGGGCAGCTCGGCCTCGGGAATGCCTCGGCCCGTGTCGGAGATCTTCAGGGCCACGGCCCCATTCTCCCTAGCGGCCTCGATGCGCACCTCGCCGACTCCGCCCGGAAGTGACTCCACCGCGTTGTCCATGATTTCGGCCAGGGCCCAGATCATGAGCGCCTTGTCCACGGGAACGCACACTGGTTGCACGTCGATCTTCCAGGACACGCGGCGGGCCAGGGCCGCGGTCTTGCCTTCGCTTGCGGCGCGGGCCTCCTCCGCCAACTCGGCGACGGGCGTCTGGCGCAACTCGCCCAGGCGCAGGGAGCTGTAGTCGGAAACCACCTCCGTGATGCGCTCGATGCGGCCAGCAGCCTCCAGAATCCCGTCCAGGTACTCCAGGTACTCGCCCTGCAGCTCGGGCTTGCGGGCCAGCAGGCGGGCGAGGCCGCCGATGATGGTCATGGGGTTGCGCAGCTGGTGGGCCACGGCCATGGTGATCTTGCGCAGGCTCTCCACGCGCTCGGTGATCTGGCGCACCACCTCGCGGTTGGCCACCTCGGTCTCGCGCAAGGCGTCGCGGGCGATGCGCGCCTGCTCCTCGGCGTAGTCGGTCCGCTTCTGGATGAGTTCGATGTCGTGCTTCAAGGTCCGCGACATGCGGTTCAAGGCATCCTGCATGCGCGAGATCTCGTCCTTGCCAGCGGCGGGCAGGACCACGTCCAGTTCGCCGTCGGCGATGCGCACGGCGGCGCGCGTGACCTGTGAGATAGGCTGCACGATGCTGCGCGCCACGGACAGAGCCACCAGGCCCATGGCCAGGAAGGTCGCGGCAAAGCCGAGCAGGGCCACGGTCATGTGCCGGGCGAAAAGCGAGTCGATGATTTGTGCCAGAGCGCTCTTCTCGCGATCCACGTTGGCCAGGTAGACGCCGGTGCCGATCCACAGGTTCGTGCCGGGAATGATCTCGGCGTAGCCCAGTTTGGGCTCCTCCTCCTCTCCGCCGGGCAGCGGGAAGCGGTAACGCACGAAACCGCCGCCTCGGACGGCCTGCTCCCGCAGTTCGCGCACAAGATAAACGCCCGCGCTGTCGCGCACGTCGCGCATGTCCTTTCCCTGATAATGGGGCTGGCCCGGCAGCGCCACGTTGCGCGTGCCCTCGAAGACGAAGTAGTAGCCCGAACGGTCCGGCCCGAAGCGCAGCGGGCCCACGGCGTCGAGCACCATGGCGTCGCGCCGGACCTGGTTTTCGACGCCGGCCAGAATTTGCCCCAGGGCCACGGCCATGGAGTGCGTGGCGACCCTGACCTTTTCCTGCTGGGCCCGGAGCATGGCCTCCTCCATCTCCTGCACGCTGGCGCGCTCGATGCGGTTGGCCGTGTATGTGAAGGCCGCCGCCAGGAGCAGGGCATACATGGAGGTCAGGGCCAGCAGCAGGAATATCCTCGCCGCGATGGACAGATTGCGTAGCATGGCGCACCTTTTTCGTGGTCCCGTGGCCACGGACATGCGCCAGCCTAGCATATCGGCCTGTTGAAAAACAGGCCGCGCAGGCCGGGGCGGCATTTTCAACGACCGGACAGGCGCCCCCTTCGAAATCACGCCTCACGCCACATGTCCCGAAGTCGCGGCGGCCGTGCGTCATGGCCCCAGGCCGGACGGAACTGCGCCTCGGTGCTGGGGATCGACCTGACCGGCCGGGACGGGCTAATGCAGGGGCATCGAGACGTTCACATGGAAGGATTGATCCAGCAGATTGAGCTTGCCGTGCGTGGAGATGTCGCCCATGCGCAGGCCCTTGCGGCTGACGCTGACCTGCTTCTCGGTCCAGCGCACGCCGAAATCCACGCCCAGCACGTCGCGGAAGAACCAGATGGCGCCGCCGCCGAAGTTCCATGCGAACTGCGCGCCTGACTGATCGCCGGGAGCCATTCCACTGCCCTCGAAGGACCAGTCCAGGGGGTCGGCCCAGGCGCCCACGTAGGGCATGAACGTAATGCCGGTATTGCCGTGCAGGTGCGCCTGCACCAGGGAACTGCTCAACACGTCCGTTCCAGGCGAGGCGTGGACCGCGGGGTTTCGCGCCCAACCGGCCGGCAATCCGGGCAGCATGCCAAGCTCCTGCGCTGGCGTATCGCCAATGGTTATCGCAGCCAGGGGAATGCGCAGATCGTCTCCGCCACTGGCGTATCCGGCGTCGAGCCGCAATCCGCGACCCTGACCCGCGCACGGCGCCGCATGCGCGAACAGACCGGCAACTATGGCGAAAACGAGCAGCAGCTTGGGCATGGCCTTCCTGTTCAGCCAGTGTGAAGTTTTCCCCCTATGCGGTATCCTGCTGTCGTGCGTGGTCACGTGCAATGAAAATTTCGCGTATTGTAATAAGGCGGCGAGGGAATGCGTGAGGGAGGTTTTGCAGGAGTCCGCGACGGGAGATTCCCGGCACGGGGAAAAAGAAAGGGAACCGGCAGTCCTGTTCCTGGACTTCCGGCCCCCGAGCAGCGATCGGATGAGCGGTTTACAGCGTGGCGAGCCTGAGGCGCGAGCGGACCAGTTCCTCGCCCATGGCGTACAGGCAGTCCAGGAAGCGCACCTGCAACGTGCCTGGGCCGGGGGCGTCCTGGGCCGCGACCTCGCCCGCGATGCCCATGACGGCCATGGCCGCCGTGACGCCGGCCAGGGGCTCGCCCCCGGCGCAGGCCGAGAATGCTCCCACCAGGGCCGTGGCCGTGCAGCCCAGGCCCGTGACCTTGGTCATCATGGCATGGCCGTTGTCCACGCCCAGCACCGAGCGGCCGTCGGTTATCACGTCGCGCGCGCCGCTCACGCAGACCACCGCGCCGAGCCGTTCCGCCAGGGCGCGCGCCGCGTCCAGGGCCTCCTCGCTTGCGTTGGTGCTGTCCGCGCCCTTGGACGCGCCCTGCTCGCCGGCCACGTAGAGGATCTCCGAGGCGTTGCCCCGGATGGCGGCCAGGCGCACGCGCTTCAAAAGCTCGGCGACCGCCTCGCGGCGGTAGGCCGTGGCGCCGGCGGCCACCGGGTCCAGGACCACGGGGATGCCCTTGGCGTTGGCGGCCTGACCGGCCTTGAACATGCTCTCTATGTAGCTGGAGGCGGGCGTGCCGATGTTGAGCACCACGGCGTCGGCCAGGGAGGCCAGTTCGCCGGCGTCGTCGGGCGCATGGGTCATGGCCGGCGACGCGCCCAGGGCCAGCAGGGCGTTGGCCGTGGTGTTGGTGACCACGTTGTTGGTCACGTTGAGCACCAGGGGGTTCCTCTCGCGGACCCGGCACAGGTGGGCCCAGACAGTGGAAGCGTCGAACATGCCGTTATTCCTTATGTTTGAAGAGAAAGGCGTAAGAGCCGGGGAGGGTTTTACCCTCCCCAGACCCCACCCACCAGGGCGTGACGACGCCCTGGACCCGCGATGTTTCTTGGCGAAGCGCCAAGGGTGTCGATCATCTTTAAGCGCGTGCTGTTGAGCCAGCTATTGCCCGGCGCGCGGTGGGCTCCAGCAGCTTGCGCACGGCCAGGTGCAGCAGGGCGGTGAACAGGATGCAGCCCAGGGTCGCGCCCATGGGCAGGTCCAGGCCTCCGGCCAGCCTGTGGAAGGCGAAGCCGCCCGCCAGCGAGACCCAGGCCGCCGGGTCCCAGGACTGCTCGCGCCTGTCCTCGCGCAGCAGCCAGTAGTCCGTGAGCACCACGGCGGCCAGGGGCGCGAAGACCGAGCCGATGAGGAACAGGAAGTCCATGTACAGCTCGCTGGAGAGCGCCACGGCCAGCAGCGTGCCGACCAGGGTGACCACGGCCGAGACCGCGCGGCGCGAGGCCTTGGGGAAGACGTTCTGCCAGGAGACGGCCGCCGAGTAGACGTCCATGAAGGTCGTGGTCACCGTGGACAGGGACATGACCAGCAGGGCCGTGATGCCCAGACCGGCGGCCAGCAGCATGCCCGTGGGATCGGCCGAGCCCGTGGCCAGCGCGCCGAACAGGCCCATGGCGTACATGGCCGTGCTGCCCAGGAAGTAGCCCAGGAACGGGGCCAGCCAGGCGGCCGTGGCCGTGCGGGCGCGGCTCGTGTAGTCGGCGATGAGCGGGAACCAGGACAGGGGCATGATCACGGCCAGCTCCAGCCCGAGCCCGAAGGTCGCCTCGGCCTTGGCCGCGCCGGCCCCGATGGGCTGGCCCAGGACCACGGTGCCCAGGAGCAGGGTCAGGCCGAAGAGCAGGACCACGGCGACCATGTTCAGGATGCGCACGCCCCAGGCCTCGGCCACGGCCCACAGTCCGACGAGCAGGCCCAGGCCGCAGGTGGCCAGGGCCACGCCGCCCACGCCCCAGATGTGGCGCAGCAGGGCGTCCACGGCCTGCCCGCCCTGCTGGACCATGACGGCGGTCCAGCCAACGAGCTGCAGCACGTTGAGCAGCGACACGAGCCAGGAGCCCTGGCGGCCCAGGGACAGGCGGAAGGACATGACGGCCGGCAGGCGCTGGCGGTAACCCATGAGGCCGGCCAGGACCAGCAGGGCCGTGCCGATGAGGTGGCCAACGACATTGGCCCACATGCCCTTGGCCAGGCCCAGGTCGGCCAAGTAGCCGCCCGTGAGCAGCTCGGCCACGGACACGGCCGCGCCGAACCAGAGCAGGAACAGCCCAATGGCCGAATAACCGGAAGGTTTGCCTTCGACGGCGTTTGCGGTGTTTGCCATGATGCGTTCTCCTTGCCGCGCTCGGCGGCAGGTTACGGCAGCATGGACTGGCGGATAAGGATGAGGAGGGCGAGGTAGCGCGGGCGACGCCGCGCATCCGGCGATCCGAAATCCCTACGGCAGTCCGAACTGCGTCAGGTTCCATGGGTGTGATCTCAGTCCCGCCACCTGCGGGACACCCCATTCGGATGCAACGAAAGGCTGTTCAATGACCTGATACGGCGGGCGGTTCCAGCCGAGGCCCGCCATGTAGCACGCGGATTTACGCGATGCAACGGGTGGCCGCGAACCGTTGATGGAGCTCGGCTACAGCGAAACTCGCGGGTCCAGGGCGTCGTCACGCCCTGGTGGGGAGAGGTCTGGAGAGGGGCGACGCCCCTCTCCGGCTCTTAGCTCTTCTCCACGGCGCGCAGATACCTGGCCCACAGCCTGGGGCTGACGCGCGAGAAGCGCTCCAGGTCGGCGGTCAGCTCCAGGCCGGGCACCATGGCCTTGGCCACGGGCAGGCCCACGTCCTGACGCGTCAGGTCCAGGTAGATGGGCTCGTAGCCGTTGGCAGCCAGGATATCTTCCAGCCGCGCCAGGTTGCGGCCGTAATCGCCCGTGGCGAAGTTGGGCAGGTCCTCGTAGCGCCGCGTGGGCAGACCTTCGGGCGCGGGCTTGCTGGCAGGACTTTCGGGGTAGGGATAGGCCACCTCGGTCAGGGCCGAGACGAGGGCCTTGCGGCCGTCCAGGTGCGCGGCCGTGCCCTTGGCCACGGTGCCATCCTCGCCGACCACGAAGGCGCGCAGGCAGGGGATGCCGAACTCGGTGGTCACGTCCTGGAAGACCGGGTGCACGCCCTTGGCCGCGTAGCCGTCCAGGAGCGCCTTGATTTGCGGATCGTCGGCGGCGAGCAGGAAACAGTCCTCGGGCCGGTACAGGGCCACGCCCTCGGCGTCGCGCTCCACGCATTCCAGCAGGGCAGAGAACCGGGCCTCGACCAGAGTGTTTCCCGAGGCCAGGCCCGTGGAGCCCAGGCCGCCGAAGAAGCCCGGCTCGTCCAGGTTGCAGAACAGGAACACGAACTGCGCGGGCACCAGGATGTCCTCGCCCTGCCAATCCTGGGCCTGCATCCACCACAGGGGCTGATCCTCGTAGGGCACGTCCAGGCGCACGGCGTTGGGGTCCAGAGCGTGGCGGCCTTGGCGCACAAGGTCGTCAAAAGTGGCTTGAACCAGCGGGTACGGCCGGGTGTAGCCCACGAGGCCCTCGGACGAGATCGAAGTGAAGCTCGACACGCGCTCGACCATCTCCATGGCGTAGGAGGCGCGCGCCGCATCCAGGGTCAACCCCTTGCCCCAGCTCGTCTGCAGGCCCGTGAGCCGGTAGTCCAGGCGGGCGTTTTTCACGGTGCGGTCCAGCTTCCAGCGGCGCATGAGCGCCACGGGCGACAGGGACGACTGGTGGCGCAGCTCGGGCTCGGCGAACACGCCCACGGACTCCAGGCGTTCGATGGCTCTGGCGTATGTCTCGGCTGCCGGTGGCCGGGGAGCGGCAGGCTGGGCGCGGGCGTCGGCCCGCTCCAGCACGTCGCCGATGCGCGTCCAGGTGCGTTCGGCCAGCTTGGCCATGGCCTCCGGGGAAACCGGCGGCTCCTCGTCCACGTCCGCCTGGGTGGGCAGCGGCTCGTGGAGGCTGCGGTTGGCCTCGAAGGCCTCGATCCAGGCCACGTGCGTGAAGTGGTCGGGCAGCAGCTCGGAGCGGATGGCCACGTGCGAGGTTTCGGGCGCAAGGTCCTCGGGCTCGACGCCTTGGAATCGCCCGCTCAGGGCCCGGTACCTGGGATAGAGGATGCAGGCCTCGTAGAGCATGGCCAGGAAGGGCCTGGGCGCGTGCAGATTCTCGCCGATGATCCCGCCCAGCTCCTCGGCCTCCAGGACCTCCACGCCTTCCAGCAGGAACTTGCGAATGAAGTCATCGTAGGGGTGGGCCACCAGGTAGCGCGCGGCCTCGGGCAGGTCCATCTGGCGCACGGGCTTGGTGGAGAAGAAGCCGATGCCGGCGGCGGTGGTGCGCAGGGTCAGCTCGTAATGCATCTCGTCGGGCGTCTGGCTCATTTTGTTCGCCTCTCTTGGCGTCGTCAGGGGGGTGTCCGGTCCTGGGCGGGCGGGAAATGCGCTTGAAATCCCGCCGCCTGGAGGGCTATTCTTCCACATCCCTCGCAATGAGCGCAACCCAAGGAGCAGCCATGGCCCCCAAGAATTCGCTTGTGGCCCAGTATCCCGCCGCCGATCCGGCCGACGCCGCGCGCCATTTCCTGGCGCGCCTGAGCGTGGAGACCGATCCTTCCGACGTGCATCACGACCTGCAGCAGGGCGTGGAGACCTTCGTGGTCGTGGACGCGCGCGCTCCCGAGGCCTTTGCCAAGGGCCACCTGCCGGGCGCCGTGAGCCTGCCGCACCGGTCCATCAGTTCCGAGACGACGACCCGGCTGCCGCAGGACAAGCTGCTGGTCGTCCACGGCTGGGGTCCGCACTGCAACGCGGCCCAGAAGGCCGCGGCCAAGCTGTCCGCCCTGGGCTTTCGCGTGAAGGAGATGATCGGCGGCTATCAGTACTGGCAATCCGAGGGCTATCCGGTAGTATCCGGCTAAACCGGCTTCAGCAATCGGCGGTCCGCCCTGGATTGCCGGCCGGCCGAGAGGACCATCCGTGGGCGGAATGTACGAGCGCATAATCATCTTGGCCGTATTCGTGGGCTGGCAGGGCTGGCGCTACGTGGAGACCGTGTTCAAGCCCGCGCCTCCCCTGGTGCCCATCGCCCTGACCGCGGCCATGTGCACGTACATCATGCTCTGCGTGCTGGCCCTGCAGCGCATCGGCCTGGCTGTGCGCATCCTGTCGGCCATACTGCTGCTGGCGGGGGTGACGCAGCTCATAGTGACCGCGGCGCGCGGCATGGGCGAGGCCAGCGCGCTCATCGGCATGCTGAGCGTGGTCGGCTCGTGGCGGCTGCGGGTGGGATTGCGCAACGAGGAGCAGGAACAGAAGGACGCATAGCGGTTTTCAGACCACTCGCCGCGCCCAGGCTGCCGTCCACCGGAATGGGGGTGGACATTTCCCTCCCGAGGGAGGACAAACCAGCCATGCTGACTGATCGTCCCACCGAGCAATCCGCCTGACGCGAGGATGCATCCATGCTGCTTGGCATAGATGTGGGCGGCACGCACACCGATGCCGTGGTCATCGACGACACGGGCATAGCGGCCGCCTACAAGGTCAAGACCGACCAGAAGAACCTGCTCCATTCCGTCCTGGCCGTGCTGGAGCGCGTGCGTGAGGAAGTTCCGGCCGCTGAGATCGAGCGGCTGAACCTGTCCACGACCCTGACCACCAATGCCCTGGTGGAAGGCAAGCTGGAGGACGTGGGCGTGCTCGTGTCCGGCGGCCCGGGCCTGGACCCGGCGGACTTCATGGTCTGCCGCGACTACCACGTGCTGCCCGGGTCCACGGACCATCGCGGCACGGTGGTCCAGGAACTGGACGCCGGCGATGTGGAGCGCGCGGTGCGCAAGTGCCTGGACGCGGGCGTGCGCGTGTTCGCCGCCGTGACCAAGTTCTCGCCGCGCAACCCGGAGCAGGAGACCCTGATCCGCGACGTGATCGGCAACCGGGCCGACTTCGTGAGCCTGGGCCACGAGATGACAGGGCGGCTCAACTTTCCCCGGCGCATCGCCACGGCCTACTTCAACAGCGCGGTCTGGCGGCGCTTCAACACTTTCTGCAACGCCGTGACCGACAGCCTGGACACCTTCGGCATGTCCCCCAAGGTCAACATCCTCAAGGCCGACGGCGGCACCATCCCCCTGTCCATCGCCCGCCGCACGCCCGTGGAGTCCATCCTGTCCGGCCCGGCGGCCAGCGTCATGGGCTTGGCCGCCATGTGCGACATCGCCCTCGACTCGGTCATCCTGGACATAGGCGGCACCACCACGGACATGGCCGTGTTCGTGAACGGCGCGCCGGTCATGGAGTACGACGGCATCCACATCGGCTCCCACGCCACGCTGGTGCGCGCGCTCAAGACGCACTCCCTCGGCGTGGGCGGCGACTCGGCCGTCTGGTTCAACGGCGAGGTGCGCGTGGGGCCGCAGCGCGACGGCCCGTGCATGGCCGACGGCGGCCCGAGGCCCACGCTCACTGACGCGCTCAATCTCCTGGGCAAGTCGGCCTACGGCGACCTGGACGCCTCGCGCAGGGGGCTGGAGGAACTGGCCGCGAAACTCGACCTGACGGCAAAGGACCTTGCCGAGCGGGCCGTGACCGCGGCCGTGGGGCGCATCCGCGAGGCCGTGCGCGAGATGGTCGACGAGCTCAACTCCAGGCCCGTGTACACCCTGCGCGAACTGCTGGGCGAACGGCGCATCGTGCCGCGCAAGATATACGTGGTCGGCGGCCCGGCCGAGGCCCTGTCCGCCGAGCTGTTCAAGGCCTTCTCGCTGTCCGTGAGCGTGCCGCGCAACTACGCCGTGGCCAACGCCGTGGGTGCGGCGCTCACACGCACCACGCGGGGCATCGAGCTGTTCGCCGACACCGAGCGCCAGCAGGTGTTCGTGCCCTCGCTGGGCTTCTCGCGCACCGTGGAGGAGCGCTACGGGCTCAAGGACGCCCAGCGCGACGCCACGCGCCTGCTGCTCAACTCCCTGCGCGAGGAGGGCGTGCCGGCCCGCGAGGAGAACGTGGAGATCACCCACGCCTCCAGCTTCAACATGGTCGACGGTTCGCGTCTGGTGGGGCGCAACATCCGCGTCAAATGCCAGATCAAGCCGGGCATCCTGCACCGCTACAAGAATCTCGCGGGGAAGCTATGCTGAAAGCGCGCGACTCCCTGGGCGTCATCTTCTTCCCGGCCTACGACTGGGCCATCAGCCCCACGCACCCCGAGCGCGAGGAGCGCCTGCTCTACACGCAGGACCAGCTCGTGGAGGAAGGGCTGTTCGACATCGAGGGCATCACCGAGCACAAGCCCGGCGTGGCCAGCCGCGAGGACATCGAGAGGGCTCACTTCTGCTTCCCGGACGTGGACGCCGTGGCCACGCGCTCGCACTCGGTCTCGGCCGGCGGGGCCATCGCCGCGGCCAGGCTCGTGCTGGAGAACCGCTGCCGGAAGGCTTTCGCCCTGGTGCGGCCGCCGGGCCACCACGCCATGAAGGTCGTGCACGGCTCGCGCGGCTTCTGCGCCGTGAACAACGAGGCCGTGATGGTCGAGTGGATACGCGAGACCTACGGCCGCAAGCGCATCGCCATCGTGGACACGGACTGCCACCACGGCGACGGCACCCAGGACGTGTACTGGAACGACTCGGACGTGCTGTTCATCTCCCTGCACCAGGACGGCCGCACCCTGTACCCCGGCACGGGCTTCCCGGCCGAAACGGGCGGGCCCTCGGCGCGCGGCCGGACCATCAACATCCCCCTGCCGCCGCGCACAACGGACGAGGGCTACCTGTGGTGCATCGACCACGTGGTGCTGCCCATCCTGGCCGATTTCAAGCCCGACCTCATCGTCAACTCGGCGGGCCAGGACAACCATTTCACGGATCCCATTACCAACATGGCCGTGTCCGCGCGCGGCTACGCCGAGCTGAACAAGCGCCTGAACCCGGACATCGCGGTGCTGGAGGGCGGCTACGCCATCCAGGGCGCGCTGCCCTACGTGAACCTGGGCATCTGCCTGGCCATGGCCGGCCTGGACTACTCGCACGTGCGCGAGCCCGAGTACGACGAGCGCGCCCTGCGCCAGGATCCGCGCATCACCGAATACATCAAGGCCCTGTGCGACGAGCTGCCCAAGCTGTACTTCAACCCGCCCGAACCGCCGCCGGCCCAGCGCGAAAACCTCGTGGGCGGCTACTGGGTGCGGCACAAGAACATCTACTACGATACCGATGGCATCAACGAATCCCAGGTGGAGTCGGTGCGCAAGTGCGACCACTGCCGCGGCGTGCTGCGCATCGAGACGCGCTCCACGCGCAACCCCCTGTCCGTGGGCATCGAGGCGCCAGTCGGCGCGTGCGGGGAGTGCGTGGAGGCGGCCTACGGCCTGCTGGAGCAGGACCAGCTCAAGGGCGGCTACCGCTACATCCAGTTCGTGGATCGCGTGAACAGGAAGTACGAACGCCACGGGTTCTGAAAGAAGACCGGCACGTGGCGGCTGGTCGAGCCGCCGGCAGAGCAACAAGGCGGAAGAGACGAGAAAGGCTGCGAGACCGGGCGGGTTTCCGCCGGCGATGAAGAAGATCGTGGCGGCTTTCTCATTGCTCCTGGGCCGCGGGACGGGCTAGACTGATTCGAGCCCCAGTTCGGGGCAAGGAGAGTCCATGCCCCGTTTCATTCCCATACTGGCCGCGCTCATCATCCTGTCCGTGATAGCTGACCCGAAACGGCCCGTGACCGCGCAGGACAACGATCCAGCGGTCATCCACGGACTCGTCTCGCGCTACGTCGACTGTTTCAACGCGCGCAACGCGGAGTGCATCCTCGATCTGTACGCCAACCGGGCGCGCATCAAGAAGGAAGACCTTTTCGACGACGAATGGGTCGGTGTGGACAGGTACGCCGCCAAGCTTCAGCAGAAGCTGGACGAGTACGAGGAGCGCGGCGCGCGCATCACGCGCTACGACATCGAGGATTTGAGGATGCGCGAGCGCCGCGCCGACCTGGTCGTTTCCGTCACGGCCGAGCAGGGCGTCTTCTCCAAGGATTTCTCGGGTTCCTTCCGCCTGGCCCAGACGAGCCAGGGCTGGCGCATCATCTGCGACGAGTTCTAGGAGGAGGGGCGGGAGCAGGTTCCGTGCCGCGACTCATGATCTCGATATAGCCCGCGTAGCTGAACAGGCGGTTGCGCTTCCGGGCGGTCAGTTCCTTCACGATGCCGAGCTGCTCCAGATGGCCGAGCGCCTTGTTCACGGTGGCTGGGGTGATGCCGGTTTTCTCCACCAGCGAACCCGAGGTGGCGATGGGATGCTCCATCAACGCCCGGTGAACCTGCAGGGTGGATGCAGCCGCCCGGCCTAGGCCGCGGATTTTGTCGCGGTCCTGGCTTGACAGGTCGAGGAGTTGTTGCGCCGTTTCCACCGCCTGAGTGGCGGTGACGATGACAGCCTCGGCAAAAAAGTCGAGCCAGGCTTCCCAGTCGCCGGTCAGGCGCACGCTGTTGAGGAGTTCGTAGTAATATTTGCGGTGCGTCTTGAAGTAGAGGCTGAGGTAGAGCATCGGCTCCCGCAGCACCTTCTGCTCGCACAAGAGCAGCGTGATCAGCAGGCGGCCCAGACGGCCGTTACCGTCCAGGAACGGGTGGATCGTCTCGAATTGCACATGGGCCAGCGCGGCCTTGAGCAGCACCGGAGTCGGCTCCGGCTGGTCATGCAGGAACAGCTCCAGCTTGCTCATGCACTCCAACACCTCGTTGGCCGGAGGAGGAACGAAAGCCGCATTGCCTGGCCTGGTACCGCCAATCCAGTTCTGACTGCGTCGGAACTCGCCTGGGGTCTGATTGCTGCCCCGGCCCTTGGTCAGCAGCACGCCGTGGATTTTCCGGAACACCCGCAACGACAGAGGCAGTCCTTCCGCCAGTAGAGCCAGGCCGTGGCTGAGGGCGGCGACATAGTTGCTGACCTCCCGCACGTCATCCAGCGGCACGCCGGGTTCCTGATCCAGCTCGAACAGCAGCAGGTCGGACAGCGACGACAGGGTGCCCTCGATCATGGAGGAGAGCACCGCCTCTTTACGGACGTACATGTAAAGGAACAGCGAAGTGTCCGGAAGCAGGGTCGAAACGCTGTCCAGCCGTCCGAGCGCCAGCAGCGCCCGGTCGAATTTACCGCGCAGCTCCGGGGACCAGTCGATGGGCGGACGCGGAGGCAGCGGGGCGGGCACGAAGGCCTGGGCCTTTTCACCCACCGTCGATATGGTCACATACCTGCCTTGGAGCTCTCGCTTCATCCTGCCGGCCTCGAACCTAAAATATGATTCGCCGTTATTTTATCTTAAAGGATCATCTTAAAACAATTGGCAGGAAAGGAAAACAGGCAGATATCCTGTTGGGCCACTTCGATTCCCCCGGCCGGGCGTTCGAAACCGTGATATGCGTGGAAAAAGGTCCGTCCGGAATTCGGTCCCGCTCCGTCAAGCGCGGGACCGCTCAGGCCGTGCGGGTGACAAAGCTCCCCTGCAGTTCGGTCTGGCGCTCGGGCTCCAGGTCGAGGACCTCTTCGCCCTGGCGGGTGTAGGGCATTATGACCGGATGGTGGACCGACTCGTTCAGGCGCTGGATGGCCCGCTTCAGGCGCTGCACGCCTTCCAGGGCCGTGTTGAGGTAGGCGACCTTCTGCTCGATCTTGAGGGATTCGAGCAAATAGTTGAAGGCCGGATCGTGCCTGAGCGCCTCGGCGTCGGGCAGGCCCAGGGTGAACTCCCGCTTGAACTCGTCCAGCTCCTCGGCCACGATCTCCACGTTGTTCTTGATGATGCCCAGGACGTTGTTGCCCACGTGGGCCATGCCTCCGGCGGCCTTGGCCAGGGCGTCCTGACCGGCCTCCAGGCGGCGTTCCACCGTGAGCGAGACGATTTTGGCGCAGTCGTCCAGGAAGCCCGCCTCGTAGCGTCGGAAGTAGCCCTCCCGGCGGTCATAGAGCATGATCAGGCCGAAGGCCTTGTGAGAGGCGTCGCGCAGGATGAAGGACAGGCGCGAGCGGTAGCCTTCCTGGTAGGGCGTGCAGTCGAGCGATTCGCCGCCCGCCTCGGAGCCGCGCAGATTGTTGGACATGATGAAGGCCTTGTCGCTGTCCTGGCCCAGCACCGCGCGCATGACCGGATGGCGCGGGTGGCTCTCCTCCATGTAGCGCACGAAGACCGGCGTGGCCAAACCCCTGGCCGTGTCGGCCGCGATGTTCTCCCAGCTCCCGTCGGGTTGGCGCAGGCGGCAGACGTACAGGTCCGCGCCCAGCTCGCGCATGAGAATGCCGGCGCTTTCCTCCAGGATGTCGCGGCCCGTGAGGAATTCGTGGCCCGCGTTGACCAGCTCGTACATGATCTCGATCATGAGCAGGCTGTGCTCGTGCAGGCGCTTGAGCTGGGCGCAGCGTTTCTCCAGGCGCTTGGCGCTGGGCAGGCCGGAGCTCGCCTCGCCGGACAGGCTCACGGAGGTCAGCAGGGCCAGCAGCGAGGGCCAGTCCGACACGCGCGCGGCTTTTTCCGCGCTGGCCAGCTCGGGGCGTCGGAAGTCGAGGCTGGCCCTGGCAAGGGCGAGAAGTCCCAGAAGGGAGCCCTGAACCTCCCTGGGCGCGGCTGCGACGAGTGCGGTGATGCGTTGGCGGACGGATTCACGCTGTGCCAGGGCTCCAGGGGGCAGAGCCGTGTGGGTGGACGGCAGGTACGGCATAGAGTATGATGAATAATAAAGTGTTTATATGCCCAAAGGGCGCGGAAGAATGCATGTTTCTTCCGGGCATGGCAAGAAGATAATTCGTTAAGGCGGCTTTGGCCAGGGCTGAAAATCCCGGGCCGACCTGGTTGACTTCCCTTTCTATATTCCTTAACAATCACCGTCTTGCTTTTTAGGGCCTGACTCGATTTCGGCCAACCCGTTCACGAATCGGCACCAAAAAAGCATGTAAGGGTTGGATTGGGGCAGGGGAAAGGGCCCTTTCAAGTATCCCGTCCCCTGGCCGCCGGAGGCAAATTTGTTCGAAAGCCTGAGCGACCGTCTAGAGTCCGTATTCAAGCGCTTCAAGGGTCAGGGCCGCCTGACCGAGGAGAACATCCAGGAAGGCTTGCGCGAAGTGCGTCTGGCCCTCCTGGAGGCGGACGTCAATTTCAAGGTCGTCAAGCAGTTCGTGGACCGTGTGCGCGAGAAGGCGCTCGGCCAGGACGTGCGGGGCAGCCTGACTCCCGGACAGCAGGTGGTCAAGGTCGTCCATGACGAGCTCGTGGAGCTTCTGGGCGGCGAGACCGCGACCTTCGACGTCAAGGGGGCCAAGCCCCTGACGGTCATGATGGTCGGCCTGCAGGGCTCGGGCAAAACCACCTCGGCCGGCAAGCTGGCGCTGTACCTGCGGCGCGAGCACAAGATGAAGCCGTACCTGGTCCCGGCCGACGTGTACCGCCCCGCGGCCATCGACCAGTTGACCAAGCTCGGCGCGCAGATCGACGTGCCGGTATATCCGTCCAGCGCGGACATGAACCCGGTGGACATCTGCCGGGACGCCCTCAAGGTGGCCAAGGACAAGGGCTACGACCTCGTGCTCTTCGACACCGCGGGCCGCCTGCACATCGACGAAAAGCTCATGGACGAGCTGGCCAACATCAAGGCCGCCGTGAGCCCGCGCGAGATCCTGTTCGTGGCCGACGCCATGACCGGCCAGGACGCCGTGAACGTGGCCCAGAGCTTCGACGCCAAGCTCGAAATCTCGGGCGTGGTGCTGACCAAGATGGATGGCGACGCCCGCGGCGGCGCGGCCCTGTCCATCAAGAGCGTCACGGGCAAGTCGGTCAAGTTCGTGGGCATGGGCGAGAAGCTCTCCGAAATGGAGGTCTTCCACCCGGACCGCATCGCCTCGCGCATCCTGGGCATGGGCGACGTGCTCACGCTCATCGAGAAGGCCCAGGGCGAGTTCAGCGAAACCGAGGCTCAGGAGCTGGGCAAGAAGTTCCAGAAGGCGTCCTTCGACTTCGAGGACTTCCGCACCCAGATGCGCCGGCTCAAGAAGCTCGGCTCCCTGGAGGGCCTGCTCAAGCTCATTCCCGGCATGGGCAAGCTCACCAAGCAGCTCGGCGAGATGAGCGTGCACGAGAAGGAGATGAAGCGGGTGGAGGCGATCATCAGCTCCATGACCATGGAGGAACGCCGCAAACCCGAACTGCTTAACGTCAGCCGCCGCAGGCGCATCGCGGCCGGCTCCGGCACCAGTCTGGAGCAGGTCAACCAGCTGGTGAAGAATTTCGACCAGATGCGCAAGATGATGCAGCAGGTCATGGGCGGCAAGGCGCCCAAGGGCGGCATGCCCCAGATGCCGAAGATGCCTGGCGGGCGAGGCCTGCCTCCCGGCATGCGCATGCCCCAGATGCCTGCCGGCATGGAAGGATTTCCCGGCATGCCGGGTATGCCCGGAATGCCGGGCATGGAAGGCGAAGGCGGCAAGGCCCTGCCCAAGTCCGCATTCACCAAAAAGAAGAAGAACGACCGGAAGAAACGCAAGAAGAAGCGCTAGTGACTTTCTCTTGCCATTTTTCAAGCCACCAGAATAGACTCCAATAGTACGGGGGTAACACGTATGGCTCTCAAGCTCAGACTGACCCGCATGGGTTCCAAGAAGCGTCCCTTCTACCGCATCGTGGCCTTGGACAGCGCCGCGCGCCGCGACGGCCGCGCTCTGGACTTCGTGGGACACTACAATCCCATGGTTGACCCGGCGGAAATCACGATTAATAAAGAAAAGGTGCAGAAGTGGATGGACCGGGGCGCGCAGCCTTCGGACACCGTGCGCGCCCTGCTCCGCAAGGCAGGAGTGTAGGCCCGGCGTCCCACCCCCGAGCAGCTCAGGCATCGCCCCGGATCTTCGCCGCTCGCGTGACAGCTGAACCGACCTGTTGGAGGGTAGAATGCTGAAAGATCTCGTCGAGTATATCGCCAAGTCGCTGGTCGATAATCCGGAAGAAGTGAGCGTTCACGAAATCGAGGGTGAGCAGACCTCCGTCATCGAACTCAAGGTGGCCAAGGAAGATCTGGGCAAGGTCATCGGCAAGCAGGGCCGGACCGCCCGTGCCATGCGCACGATCCTGGGCGCGGCGTCCACCAAGGCCAGGAAACGCTCGGTTCTCGAGATCCTTGAATAGGCCGCGCGGCCTCGCCACAGGCAATCCATGACCGGCAACGAGTGGGTTCTCATCGGCGAGGTGGCCAAGCCGCACGGACTTAAGGGGGAGTTCAGCGTACAATTCTACGCGGACTCCCCTTTGCTGTTGGACGAGCTCGGCCACGTCTGGCTCTCGGCCAAGGGCGGCAGGCCCAAACGTTTCCCGGTGCGCGCCTGGCGTGAGCACCAGGGCCGCGTGCTGCTCTGGCTCGCGGGCATCGACGGCCGCGA
The DNA here is from genome assembly GCA_023411815.1 of Pseudomonadota bacterium. GTDB lineage: Bacteria > Desulfobacterota > Desulfovibrionia > Desulfovibrionales > Desulfovibrionaceae > Desulfocurvibacter. The sequence goes on from JAEYOJ010000069.1 coordinate 35,910, forward strand.
CCAGGCCGAGGCTTGGCGAGGGGCCGAGGTGCTGGTCAAGGAATCCGACCTGCCCGCGCCCGAGGAAGGCGATATCTACCTGCACGACCTGCAGGGGCTGACCGTGCTCCTGGAGGACGGCAGCCGCCTGGGGACGATCACCAACTTCATGATCGAGCCCCAGGAGCTGTGGTCCATCACTACGGACGAGGGACAGGAGATCCTGTTCCCGGCCGCGCCCGAGCTGGTGCCGTCCATCGACCTGGAAGCAGGCACCGTGACCATCGCCCCGCCGCCCGGCCTGCTTGAGCTGTACCTGAAGAAGGAAGAAGATGCAGGTTGAATCCTGTTGCTCCGCGTCAGCGGCAAGCAACGGCCCAGCGGCTTTCTCTATAGGGAGATGCCGGCAGACCTATATGCGCCAAGTCATTGATGTGGAGAAGAGAAGATGTGCGTCAGGCTATATGGCGCCAGAGGCAATGCGCATTTTCGCGAATACAATGAAGATGTTTGTCGCCTTCTCGATCGTCGAAAAAGACTTGGGCGCAATGGTTATTACATCAAAGTACCTGCCATCCTCGGGGTGCCCTTCCGGATAGATACTTCCCGAAGCGGTATAACGCCCCTCTTCTGTTTTATACGGAGTGGGGTCGATTATATAATCCAGGTGCTTGAAAGCTTTTTTCATTTTTTCTCCTATAGCGTAAAACTATCGCACGACTTTCAATAGAAGTCCATTTGAGGTTTCTATTCTTTATGTCCGGGCATAGTATTCTTCCTGGTTGGCTGTCGGCGCTCCTTGGGCGACACGGCTGCTGTCCGCGCCCGGACTGCTTGTTTTGCGTGCGCACATGAGATAGTCCCTGGGGCGCATTGAAAAGCTGCCCTGGCCTCAAACGATGATATCTTTCAGGGCCTGCTCGCCGTCTTGACCGCTTGTGCCCAAGGACGAGAAGTGCATTTTACAGTCATCACCCTTTTCCCCGAGTTCTTCGACTCGCCGCTGTCCGCCGCGCTCATGGGCAAGGCGCGGGAGCAGGGGCTTGTTTCATTCTCTTTCGTCAATCCTCGCGACTTCGCCACGGACCGCCACCGCACCGTGGACGACCGCCCCTACGGCGGCGGGCCGGGCATGGTCATGCTGCTCGACCCTCTGGCGCGGGCCGTCGAATCGGTGCAGGCCTCCGGCGGCGCGGGCCGCATGCTCATGCTCTCGCCGCGCGGGCGGCCGCTCGACCAGGCTCTGGCCCGCGAGCTGGCCGGCGAGGAGCGGCTGACGCTCCTGTGCGGCCGCTACGAAGGCATCGACGCCCGGCTGGCCGAATTGTACCCCATCGAGGAAGTCTCCATCGGCGATTACGTGCTCAGCGGCGGCGAGGCCGGGGCCGTGTGTCTGCTGGAGGCCGTGGCGCGGCTGCTTCCCGGGTTCATGGGCCACGAGGATTCCGGCGAGGAGGAGAGCTTCTCGGCCGGGCTGCTGGAATACCCGCATTACACCCGGCCCGAGGAGTACAAGGGGCTGCGCGTGCCGGACATCCTGCTCTCCGGCGACCATGCGCGCATCGCGGCCTGGCGTCGCCAGAAGGCCCTGGACACCACCCTGGCCGTGCGGCCGGAGCTGCTGGCCGAGGCGCGGCTGGACGGCGAGGACGTGGCCCATCTGCGCGGCAAACCCAGGCAGCGCCTTGGCCGAAGCCTGTATGTGGCCCTGGTGCACTACCCGGTGCTGGACAAAGCGGGAAGAATAACGGCAGTCTCTTTGACAAACCTCGACGTCCACGATATAAGCCGCGTTTCCCGCACGTATGGTGCGGCCGAACTCTATCTGGTCACGCCGCTCAGGGACCAGCAGGAGATGGCCGAGGCGGTTCTCGGTCATTGGGTGGGCGGCCCCGGAGGCCGGTCCAACCCCGACCGCCAGGAGGCCCTGAAACTGGCCTGCGTGCGCGAGAGCCTGGAGGCGGCCGTGGCGGACATCAAGGTCCGCGCGGGCCGCGAGCCGCGAGTGGTGGCCACCAGCGCGGCCATGCCCCGCAAGGGCAAAGGCAAACCCAGGCTGGCGAACGTGCGGCAGCTCACCGACGGCGACGTGCGCGGCTGGCTTGCCGAGGAACCCGTGCTGCTGGTATTCGGCACGAGCCACGGCCTGGCCCCCGAGGTGCTGCGCGGAGCGGACGGAATGCTGCGGCCCATCCGCTGTCTGGACGAGTACAATCATCTGCCCGTGCGGTCGGCGGTGGCCATCTGTCTGGACCGATTGCTGGCGGACCACTGGTAGGAAGAACAACCGGCCTTGACCGGAGCGTTATTTCATAAGGAGAGAGCCATGAACCTCATCAAGAACATCGAGCGCGAGCACATGCGCCTGGACCTGCCCGAGTTCAAGGCAGGCGATACCGTCAAGGTCTACCTGCGCATCATCGAGGGCGAGAAGGAGCGCGTTCAGGTCTTCCAGGGCAACGTGATCCGCATGCGCAAGGGCACCACCGACTCCACCTTCACGGTGCGCAAGGTGTCCGACGGCGTCGGCGTGGAGCGCATCATTCCCACGCACTCGCCCTTCATCGAGCGCATCGAGGTGATCACCGAGGGCAACGTTCGCCGCAGCCGCCTGTACTATCTGCGCAACCTGCGCGGCAAGGCTGCCCGCATCAAGACCAAGCGCGTCAACGTCGAAGCCCAGGCCTAGTTTTTTTGGGGGAGCCCCCTGGGCTCCCCCTTCTTATTCCTGAGCCCTGGGAGGACGCGTGCCGCCGTTGGTGCCAGCCGACAAGGCCGGCCGCGTTGCCGGCGTTGACGAGGCCGGGCGGGGATGCCTGGCCGGTCCCGTCGTTGCTGCCGTCGTTGTTTTGCCTGCCTACGTCAAGCTTCCCGGCCTGGCGGATTCCAAACTGCTTTCCCCCGACGAACGCGAGCGCCTGGAGCCGCTTATCAGGACGCGCGCCCTGGCCTGGGCCGTGGGCGTGTCCTGGCCTGCCGAGATCGACGAGCACAATGTTCTCAGGGCGACGCTGCTGGCCATGGGCCGGGCCGTGCGCTGCCTCAGGCTCCAGCCGGAAGAGCTTCTCGTGGACGGCAACCAGTGCATCCCCGAGAGTTTCGTCAACTTCATCCCCCAGCGTGCCATAGTGGACGGCGACCGCCTCGTGCGTTGCATCTCCGCGGCCAGCGTGCTGGCCAAGACCTTCCGCGACCGCCTCATGGGCAAGCTGGACCGGCGCTATCCCGGCTACGGCTTCGCCCGCCACAAGGGCTACGGCACCCGCGAACACATGCAGGCCCTGGCCGAGCTGGGACCCAGCCGCATGCATCGCCTGACCTTTCGCGGCGTGAAGCCCGAACCGGCGGACAGCGGGGAGCACCTGTGCCTGCCGGGAATGTAGGCCCCGCGCATCTCGCCCTGGGCCAGGTCGGCGAGGACGCGGCCGTGGACCTGCTGCGGCGGTCCGGGTTCCGCATCCTGGAGCGCAACTGGCGGTCGGGTGGCCTGGAGCTGGACATCGTCTGCGAGCAGGGCGAGACGCTCGTGTTCGTGGAGGTCAAGACGCGCGCCGCCGATGGCCTGGCCAATCCCGAGGACGCCCTGACCCCGGCCAAGCGCCGCAAGCTCGCCAAGGCCGTGGGCCTGTACCTGAGCGCGCGCGACCTGTGGGATCGCCCCTGCCGCGTGGATCTCGTGAGCGTCGTGCACGGCCCGCGCGGGCTGGTCGCAGCATGCGTTGAGGACGTGCTCGACTTCAGCCAGGACGCTTCGGGCACGGCCTGGCAACCCTGGTAAGAGCGAAGATCTGGAGAAGGGCGCCGCCCCTCTCCAGACCTCTCCCCGCCAGGGCGTGACGACGCCCTGGACCCGCGATGTCATGGGGCGGACCGCTGGAGTGCATTTATCCGACATCTGTTTCGTCCGTCCTTGCGCGATGCGCCTCCCCTTGGTAGAGCCAGGAGCTTCCCGATATATTCAAGGAGCAGCCATGTCGCCGTTGACTCGTTTCGAGGCCATCAAGCCCTTTTATGTCATGTCAGTGCTGGAGCGCGCCCAGGAGCTGGAGCGCCAGGGCGCGCACATAGTCCACCTTGAGATCGGCGAGCCCGATTTCGACGCGCCGGCCTGCGTGCGCGAGGCGGCCTGCCGGGCCATGGACGCCGGCCACACGCACTACACGCACAGCCTGGGTCTGCCCGAGCTGCGCCAGGCCATCGGCGCGGATTACGCCGCGCGCTACGGCGTGAGCGTGGACCCGGAGCGCATCCTGGTAACCTCCGGCACCTCGCCGGCCATGCTCCTGTGTTTTTCCGTGCTGTGCGGGGCCGGGGACAACGTGCTCATCCCCGATCCCGGCTACGCCTGTTATCCCAACTTCATCCGCTTCGTCGGCGCCGAGCCCAGGCTCGTGCCGGTGCGAGAGGAGGACGGCTTCCAGTACCGGGTCGCGGCCGTGCGCGAGGGCATGGACGAGCGCAGCCGCGCGGTGGTCATCAACTCGCCGGGCAACCCGACCGGCACCATCATGCCGCCTGAAACCATGGCCGAGCTGGCAAAGCTTGCGGAAGAAGGGCTGCCCATCGTCTCCGACGAGATCTACCACGGCCTGACCTATGTGGGGAAAGAGCATTCCATCCTCGAGTTCACGGACAAGGCCTTCGTGCTCAACGGCTTCTCCAAGCTCTACGCCATGACCGGCTGGCGGCTCGGCTACCTCATCGCGCCCGAGCGCTACATGCCGGCCCTGCGCAAGCTGGCCCAGAACCTGTTCATCTGCGCCGGTTCCGTGGCCCAGTGGGCCGGACTGGCCGCCCTGCGCGAGGCCGCCGCGGACGTGGAGCGCATGCGCGCCACCTACGACGCGCGGCGGCGCTACATGCTCGGCCGCCTGCGGGCCATGGGCCTCGGCGTGGCCGTGGAGCCCACCAGCGCGTTCTACATCCTGGCCAACGCCAAGCGCTACACTTCCGACTCCCTGGCCTTCGCTTTCGACATCCTGGAGAAGGCCCACGTGGGCGTGACGCCGGGCATGGATTTCGGCCCGGGCGGCGAAGGCTACATCCGCTTCTCCTACGCCAACTCGCTGGAGAACATTCGCGAAGGCATGGACCGCCTCGAGCGCTACCTGACCGGCCTGGGCCGCTGAGGCCGGTCCGCATGATCTCCGTGCTCGTCCTGACCCTGAACGAGGAGGCCAATCTGGCGGCCTGCCTCGATTCCGTGCGCTTCAGTGACGATGTGCACGTGCTCGACTCAGGCTCTTCCGACCGCACGGCGGACATAGCCCGCGCCCACGGAGCCCGCGTGACGGTGCGGCCCATGGACGACTGGGCCTCGCAGCTCAACTTCGCCGTGCGGGAACTGCCCTTCCGCCATCCCTGGGTATTCATGATCGACGCCGACGAGCGGGCCACGCCGGAACTCGCGCGGGCCATGTTGGCCGCCGTCGGTGCAAGTGGCCCGACGGATCGCTTTGCTGGTCCGGAAGCACACCTTTCGCCTGAACAATTCGCAAATGAACTTCGCGGGTCCAGGGGCGCGTCCGCCCCTGGTGGGTGGGGTTTGGGGAGGGCAAAGCCCTTCCCATTTCCTGAACGGGATGCCCTGCCTACCGGAGACATCGCGGCCTTCGGCATCCGGCGGCGGGATTTCTTCCTCGACGGCCGGGAGCTGCGCCGCGTGCAGGCCACGCCGCGCTACGTGCGCTTGTTCCGGGCCGAGCGCGTGTCCTTCTCGCGGTTGGTGAATCCGGTCACGCACGTGCGTGGCGCGGTGGGGAGGCTGGACGGCGACCTGCTGCACTTCCCGTTTTCCAAGGGCTTGGCTCAGTGGATAGAGCGCCACAACGCCTACAGCACGCTGGAGGCCCGCCAGGAGCTGGAGCAGGAGGCGCGGGGCGGCTCGCGCATCAGCTTGCGCGGTCTGCTGCATCCCGATCTGGGCGAACGGCGCAGACAACAGAAGCTGCTCCTCGCGCGGTTGCCCATGCGGCCCCTGGCGCGTTTCCTGGCCCTGTACGCCGCGCGCGGCGGTTTCCTGGACGGCCGGGCCGGGCTGGCTTATGCCCTGATGCAGGCTTGGTACGAATACATGATCGTGCTCAAGAAACGCGAGATGACGGCTTCCGCCAAGCGGCAGGGGGGATAGATGTTCGTCGCTTCCAAGCTCCTGTGGTTCCTGGCCTCGCCCGACAACCTGCTCCTGCTGCTGGCCGCGTTCGGCGCAATGCTGCTTTGGACCCGCTGGCGCAGGTGGGGCCGCCTCTGCATGGGCATCGCCCTGGCCGGGCTGCTGCTCCTGGCCGTCCTGCCCGTGGGTCATGCGCTCATGCGCCCGCTGGAGGAGCGTTTCCCTCGTCCGCTGGAGCTACCCGCCGAGGTGGAAGGCATCATCGTGCTCGGCGGCTATCAGAACCAGCTCGTTTTCGACAGCCGGGGCTGGCCCGAGCTGACGGCCGCCGCCGACCGCCTGGTGGCCTTCGTGGACCTGGCCCGGCGCTACCCGGACGCCAGGCTGGTCGTCAGCGGCGGATCGGGCATGCTGCTGCGCCAGGACCTCAAGGAGTCGGACGTGACCCGCGCGGCCCTGGCCCGTTTGGGCTTCGACGATTCGCGCGTGATCTACGAGGAGACTTCCAGGACGACCTACGAGAACGCGGCGGCGAGCAAGGTCCTGGCCAGGCCGTCTCAGGACGGCCTGTGGCTGCTGGTCACCTCGGGCTGGCACATGCCCAGGTCCGTGGGCGTCTTCCGCGCCCAGGGCTGGCGCGTTCTTCCATATCCCGTGGACTACCAGACCACGCCTGGCCGGGCCTGGACTTTTCCGTTCCAGACGGGCCAACGGCTGGCCCTGGTCAGCGCGGCCCTGCACGAGTGGGTCGGGCTGGCCGCCTACCGCCTGACCGGCCGCAGCGATTCGTTTTTTCCCGCCATACAATCCGTGGAGCCCTGACGGTCCATTGTCTGGCCGGTTCCTTTTTTTCTCCTGAGCTGAATTGATTGAGCAAAAATTAGAGCATTTTGCTTTTGAAAATGCTCTGCAAGCCATGCGTCGACATGGCTTGCCGCCGCGTAGACATAGGCGCAATTCACTTGCGCCGTCAACGCCGGAGCGGGCGTCTTAAAAGCAATCTGCTCTAGTCGCCATGCGCGGGCCCGTCCCACGGGCGGCCCGCCGGGCGTTTGCGTCGTCATGGAAACGGGCTGCGTTAAGTCCGTCACCGGAGTATTTCAGCGAAACGTAAAGGGATATTGCATGCAAGGGCACGTCTCATGCAGTATATATTGTTGATTGCAAATGAACTGAAAGACCGAGGGGCCAGGGAGCGTCGCTCCCTGGCGCGAGAGAGCCCGAGAGAGGGCGGCGCCCTCACTCGCATGGATTGCAGGTGTTTTAATCTACTGGGCATCATTGCGATGCTTTGTGCTGCCGTCGCGAGGATGGAACATCGTCTGAACCAATGAAAAAGCGCTCCATTCTGCTCATCCTGCTGGCGGCCCTGCTGCTTACGCTGGCCGCTCTGCCACCGCTCCTGCCGCTCCTCGTGGACACGCGGCAGGTCAAGGCGCGGCTGGAGTCCGCCATGGCCGAGGCCCTGGGCATGCCCGTGGCCATCCGGGGCGAGCTGGGCCTGCGCCTGCTGCCCGTGGCCGAGGTACGGCTCGGCGGGCTGGAGATCGGTCGCGGAGAGGACGGGCCACTGGCGAGCTGCCGGGAAATGCGCCTGAGCGTGAGCCTGTTGCGTTTGCTGCGGCGCGAGGTGCTGCTCAGGAATGTACGCCTGGATGAGCTTGACCTGCGGCTTACGCGCGGCACCGACGGCCGCCTCGACCTGCGATTGCCCCAGGTCCGATCCGTCCGGCTCGAAGGTGCGCCGGGAGGGGAGCGTTTCGCCTTCGCGGGCGTGAGCAGGTTCTCCGTAACTGGCAGCCTGCGGCTGCTCGACGCCTCCACGGGCATGCGCCTTGAGCTGGAGCGATTGCAGGCGCGCTATGGCAAGTGGAGCGGACAGCTCTCCCTTGCGGGCGCGCTGCGCATGGACTGGCCCGAGCCTTATCGCTTTCCTCGGCTGGAGGCTTCGCTGAACGTCCTGGGCGGACTGCGCCTGGAAGAGTCGGTGCTGCACGCGCAAGACCTGGACGTGCGGGCCGGGCTGTTCCTCAAGGCGCGCGACGGCACGGCGCGCGAGGGAACACTGGCCATGCGGCTCGGCCTGGACAGCGCGGCGGAGACCTTCGTGGCGCGGGATGTCTCGCTGGTCTTGGGCGAGCTGCTCCTCACCGGTTCGGTCCAGGGCCTTGACTTGTTGTCAAGGCCGGTGATGCTCGCCGACGTGCGGGCCGAGGCCGGTGACGCGGCCGCGCTGGCGGAGGCCCTCGGCCTGCCGACGCCGGCTGTGGCCGTCGGGCGGCGAACGCCCGTGCGGGCCGGGCTCGAGCTGGAGGTGCGGCCCGATGGCCTGGACGCACGCACGCTCAGCCTTGCGCTGGGCGAGTCGGTGATCGCGGGACAGGTCTCGCTGCGGGATTGGGCTGCGCCGGCCTGGAAGGTCGAGCTGAACGCCCCGCGCCTGAACCTGGACGAACTGCGGCCCGTGGCCTGGAGCACGCCCGGCACGGATGAAGAGACCGACCTCGAAGCCCTGCTGGGCGAGCTGCGCGCGCTCAGGCTGGAGCTGGATCTGCGGGCCGACGAACTGGTTGCCTACGGTCTGATCGCCAGCCGTTTCCGCATGTCCCTGGAGGCCAAGGACGGTGTGGTGCAAGGGCGCGTGGCGCAACTGGCCTTCCCCGGAGGAAGATATCGCAGCAGCCTGCGCGCCGAGATCGGCCCGCGCGACTTCTCCCTCGTGCTGGACAGCCGCCTGGCAGCGGATGGACCGCATGGCCCGAGCGGCGAGGACGGTCCGCTGGTGCTGCGCAAGATCCTGCGCTTCGCCGGCTCTCTGGAACGCTACAGCGGCAGCCTGGTGGTGCCCGGCTGCGACCTGCGCGCGCTGTTCCTCGTCCTGGGCATCGAGCCGCACGTTGGCATGGCCCCGGCGGCCTTGCGCAAGGCGGCCCTGGATGTGGCCTTTGCCGGAGGCGCGGACGGCCTGCGCATGCCGTCCGTGAAGCTGGAACTGGACGGCATGCGGCTGACCGGCACGGGCGGCGTCGAGAATTTCAGCCGCCCCCGGGTCTCCCTCAACCTGCGTGCGAGTCGCCTGGATGCCAGACCCTATCTGGCGGCCCTGAGCGCCCCTGTTGGTGGCGCTCAGGCCTCAGCCAGCTCGAAGCCGGATCGCCTTCCCGCTCCGCACCCGGCGTGCCCGGCAGTCAATGTCCGGCTGCTCGCCGACGAAGCCCTGCTGCCTGAAATGCGCCTTGGAAACGTACGTCTTGCGCTGGGGCTGGACGCCAAGTTCCTGCGCCTGGATGCCGAGTCCCTGGACGTGCTGCTGGGCCGGGCCGCGGCGAGCCTGAATATCGAGGACCAGGGCTCCGGTCCCAAGGCCCGGCTGACCCTGACGGCGCAAGGAGTGGACGCGCGGCAGGTCCTGGATCTGACCGGGCAGGGCGGATGGCTCTCGGGCCGGCTGGACGGGAGCTTGAGCGCCGAAGCCGACGCCGGAAGCCTGGAAGGGATCCTGCGCTCGCTGCGCCTGAACCTGAAGGCCGAGGCCCGCGACGGGCATCTGAACGCCGCCGGATTCACGGACAGGCCATTCGCCCGCATGGGCGGCAGGCTGATCCTCACGGGCGCCGAAAGAGTCACGGAAACCGGCAGGCCCGGAGAGATTTCCGCGGCCCCGTACGCCTACCGCTGCGTCCTGACGATCTCCGCCGAGTCGGCGGACCCGGCCTTGAGCCTGGACATGGGCCTGGTAGGGGGGGTGCGCCTGGATCCGGAAGCGGGCTCCCTGGCGGTGGACTCGGCGGGCCTGCGCCTGTCGGCCAAGGGGCCGGCCCTGCTTGACGAGGGCAACAGCCTGGGCCTGCGCGGCAGCCTGTCCCTGGATACGGCCAAGGGCTTCCTGGAACTGGCGAACCTGTCCCTCAAAGGGCCGGGACTGACAGGCCAGGGCAAGCTGCGGGCCGAGGACCTGGGCGGCAACCCGAGATGTTCGGGCAGTTTGCGCCTGCCTCTCTTCAATCCGCGCGAGACATTGAGGCGCGCGGGCATTGCCCTGTGGGACATGCGTGATCCCACGGCCATGAGTTCGGCCTCGGCCACGGCGTCCTTCAGCCTGCGCGACCGCCGCCTGAACATCCCCCGCCTGGAACTGGAGCTGGACGGCTTCCGCCTGACCGGCGAGGCGCACATCCCGGACATGGACAAGCCCCGGCTTCTGTTCGACCTGACCGGCACGAGCTTCAATCTGGACCGGTATCGTAGGCCCAGGCAGGAACGGCACGGCCCTCCGGACAAGGATGAGGCCGTGCGGCTTCCGCTGGAGGCCATGAGCAAACTGGCCTTCCAGGGGCGTCTGCGGCTGGAGCGGCTGGAGTTGTACCGGCTGCTGTTCGAGCGCGCGGAGGCCACGGTGGAGGCCTCCGACGGCGTCTACGTGGCCAAGCCCGTTACCGCCGAGTTCTACAAGGGACCGACGCGCGGCGAGTTCAAGGCCGTGGCCACGCCTTCCGAGTTTTCCTTCGAGACCCAGGCCTCGGCCCAGAAGGTGTCCTTCGGCGCTTTCCTGGACGCCATGGCCGGCGGGCAGTACGTGCGCGGCCCCACGGACGTCTACCTGACCCTGCGGGCCCACGGAGCCACTAACCAGGATCTCGTCGCGACCTTGAGCGGAAACGGGCGGCTGGAGGTCGAGGGAGGCAGCATCTCGTTTTCGCCCGGGGACGATCCGCCGGAAGGAGAGGAGCCTCCCCAGCCGTTGCCGGCCCTGAGCGCGGAAAAGAGCAAGCCTTGGGAAATCAGCGAGGATGTGCGCCGCCGCGGCCGCACGCGCTTTTCCTCGGCCAAGGCCAACGTGGCCATCCTGAACGGCGTGGCGCGCAATACGGACCTCCAGGTGCGCTCGCCGTTCATAAGCGGCGTGGGCAGCGGCTTTGTGGACATGAACAGGGAAATCGTGGACTATACGATCGTTTTCGAGATGCTGAACGCGGCCCGCGTGCCGCTCTATTTCGAAGGCGACTTCAACCGGCTGGATGTGGGTGTGCGAACCCTGGACGTCATAGGCAACACGGCCACGGGCATCATGCGCAAGCCTTTTGACATCCTGTTCGGCATCCTGCCTGGCATCGAGCGGCTCATTCCGGAGTCCAAGCCCAAGGAGCGGCGCGTGCAGTGAACATGGCGTTCCGCACGCGAGCGAGGCCGCAATGACGAACGGCCACAATCGCCTGAAGCGCATTTCAGCTGCGCTGGCCCGGCTGACCCAGGACATCTGGTCCGAGAGCGGGCCCTTCCGCAGCCGACGCGTGCTGACCCTGGCCCGCTGGGCGCACCTGGTCCTGCTCGGCTTCGTGCGCGACAAATGCCACCTGCGCGCCACGGCCCTGGCCTACGCCACCATCCTTTCCCTGGCGCCGCTCATGGCCGTGGCCCTGTCCATCTCCAAGGCCCTGGGGCTGCAGGACTCGGCCTTCATACGCGCGGCGCTTCTGAGCATCACCGCCGGCCGCGAGGAGCTGGCCCGCACCATCCTGCACTTCGTGGAAACCTCCAGCGTGCGCACCCTGGGCTCGCTCGGCACGCTGGTGCTCATCGCCATGGCCGTGGCCATGGTCATCACCGTGGAGAACGCCTTCAACGCCATCTGGGGCGTGGCTAGGGGCCGCAGCCTGTGGCGCAAGTTCACGGATTTCTTCTCGGTGCTCGTGCTCAGCCCGCTGCTGGTCTTCCTGGCCGTGAGCTTCACCGTCTCCCTGCAAAGCGAGGCCCTGGTGCAGCGCATGCTCGAATTCACGGCCCTCAACTACCTGCACCTGCTGGCCCTCAAGCTCGCGCCCTACGCCATGGTCTGGCTGGCCTTCCTGTTCCTGTACAGCTTCATACCCCACACCAAGGTCCGCCTGAGCAGCGCGGCCGTGGGCGCGGTGCTGGCCGGCACCCTGTGGCAGCTGGCCCAATGGGTCTACATCCGCCATCAGGTCTCGCTGACCGATTACGGGGCGATCTACGGCAGCTTCGCCCAGTTCCCCCTGTTTCTCATATGGATGTACATCAGCTGGGTCATCGTGCTGCTGGGCGGCGAGATCAGCTACGCCGCCCAGCACCTGAACACCTTCGAGGGAGAGCTGCGCGCCGGGCGGGCCGGCTTCCGCGACCGGCAAGAGGCGGCCTGGCTCATGCTCGTCTGCCTGGCTGGACGGTTCGAGGCCGGGCGGGGCGGCCTGTCGGCCGACGTCCTGGCCGAGCGGCTGAGCCTGCCGGCCAAGCTGGCCTGCGACCTGTCCATGACCCTGGCGGACCAGGGTTTCCTGCTGCGGGGCGAGATCGACGGAGAAAGCGTCTTCGCCCTGGGACGGCCCGCGGCGTCCATCCGCATCTCGGACGTGCAGCAGGCCCTGGCCGCCGGGCCGGACGGGCATCACGAACCGCTCGTGACGGAACGCTTCGCCTTCGCGCGTCGGGACCTGGACGCGGCCCTGGAAACGCTGCGCAACTCGCCGGCCGACCTGAGCCTGGAGCAGGCCAGTCGGCGCGAGGCCGAACGGGACTCGAACGGCTGTTTGGATTGAGGCGGCCGGGCCGTCTGTTTATAGCCGAAGGGCTTACGGAAGAACGCTTATCTCGCGCTCCGACTGGTCGCGCGGGGCCTCGGCGATCCGCTGCATGGGCTGGGCGGGGTGGACGGGTTGCGCGGGCGGCGGGCTGGACATGATCAGCTCGTCCATGGCCGTGATGAGCTGCTCCAGCCATTGGCTGCCGCTGGGATCGGCGGTCAGGGCCACGGCGATGTAGGTCCGGCCGCCGTGTTCCACCAGCGCGCTGTCGGAATGATACACGGACCAGCTGCCCGACTTGCGGTAGACCCGCGCGTCGGGGCTGCTTTTGCGCAGGCCGGCCACGAACTTGTGGTCCAGGGCCGAGTTCCCCAGCAGGGCCTTCATCTGCGCGCAGCGCTTGGGTGAGACGAGCTGTCCGGTGTGCAGCAGGTAATAGAATCGCGCCGTCTGGAAGGCCGTGGCCCCGTGCGACAGGCCGGCCAAGGGGTCCCGGTGATAGGCCGGCGCCTGGCCGTAATCCTTGCCTACCCATAGCCCGCCATTTCCGGCCGGATCGTAGAGCCGATACCGGTCGGATGTCAGCACTTCAATGAGATAACCCCTGCCGACCTTGGCCAGCATGGCCGTGGCGTCGACATTGGAAGAGCGGCGGATCATGCGCGCCAGGGCCATGCGGTCGGTCTTTTCGAGGACCAGGCCGCCCTGTTCGGCCTTCTCGAAGGCGGCCAGCAGGATGGCGATCTTCGGCAGGCTGGCCGCATAGATCATGTGCTCGCCGTTGATCATGGCCAGCCTGGGACTCTCGGGCACTGTCACATCCACCAGGCAGACCGCCAGACGCCCATACCGCGCTGGCCCATCAAGGCCAAGCTCGCTTATGCGTTGCTCAAGGCCACGCTGGAGCACGGGATCGCGGCTGTCCAGCAGGGCGAAACCAGCTCCGCTACTTGCCTGGGCAGGCGCGGAAGCCAGCATGAGAAATAAAAGCGCGCAAAACACGCCCCAGGTCAGGTATCTCATTTTTCCAGACATTCCGACTCTCTGGGCTTGGCGCAGGCCGCAAGGCATCCTTCCCGTGCCGGGCATGGGCTGGACCGGTCCGCGTCGTTTGGTACGATGGCTAGCTAGCGCTGGGCCTCTCGGCGTGCGCCGTGATCAGCCAGAGGCAGCAAGAACCGCGCCCGCGCGGCCCAGGAGGGAAGAGGGATAGGAAAAGGGGAGTTCAATACCCTGCGAAGCAAGGAGAAAAAATGAGGGAAAGGCAGGACCATGCCCGGCCCGGATGCGCCGTGCGCCACGCGGCCCTGCGCAAGCATGGTCTCCGGGCGGGCTTCCTGTTCGTCAATTTCTTCCTCATCGTCATGGCCCTGTACCAGCTCAAGCCTGCCAGCCGCTCCTTGTTCATCGACACCCTGGGCGCGGACATGCTGCCCTGGGTCTGGATCGGCACGGCCGCGGCCATGACCGCGGTCATCAGCTTCTACAACGGCCTGGTGGAACGCGTGAGCCGCCTGCGCATCGTGCTCGGCTCGTGCCTGGCCTGCATGGTCCTGCTGGCCTTGTTCAGGCTCGTGCTCGGCCGGCCGGGCCCGCTGGGAGCCGCGACATTCTATATTTTCGTGGATATCCTGGGCGTGGTGCTCACGGAGCAGTTCTGGTCCCTGACCAATTCCGTGCACACGCTGGAGGAGGGCAAGTCCTGGTACGGCCTCATCGGCACCGGCGGGCTGCTGGGCGGGCTGATCAGCGGCGTTTTCGGCGGCTGGCTGGTCAGCCAGACCGGGATGGTCACGGCCGACCTGCTCATGGTTGCCGCCGCCATTGTCGGGGCCATATTCGGCCTGACCTGGCTCATGGGCCGCCTTGGCCTGTACTGCGAGGCCGAGGCGGCCGTGAGGGAGCAGGTAGCGGCCGGCAGCCCCTGGGCCATCCTGCGCAATCGTTATCTGGCGCTCATCGCGGCCCTGCTGCTGCTCGGGCAGCTGGCCTCGCTGTTCGTGGAGTTCCAGTTCATGAAGACCCTGGAGCTGACCATCGCCGGCCGCGACGAACGCACGGCCTACATGTCCGTGTTCTTCAGCATCATGAGCCTGGTGGCCATCGGCGTGAACCTCACGCTCACGCCGCTCGTGGTGCGGCTGAAAGGGGTGCTGGCCGGGCTGCTGGTGCAGCCCGTGGTCATGGGCGTGTGCGCTCTGCTGTACATGGCCCACCCGACCCTGCTCTTCGGTTCCCTGGCCAAGATCAGCGACCGGGGGCTGTCCTATTCCATCAACCGCGCCTCGCGCGAGCTGCTCTACGTGCCCGTGGACCCAGTTGTCATCTACCAGGCCAAGGCCTGGATAGATATGTTCGGCTACCGTTTGTTCGAGGTGCTCGGCTCGCTGCTCATCCTGGCCGTGACCCAATGGGCCTCTTCGCCCATGAGGCTCTCGGGCATCAGCGCCTTCACCCTGGCGGCCTGCGGGGCCTGGATCGCCATAGTGCTGCTCATGCGCCAGGAATACTCCGACGTGGTCATGGAATGAGGAAGAAATAGAGGGCCGTGACGGCCACAATGCTCCCGGCGCGCAGGGCCTGGCTGGCGGCGATGAGCCGCGCGGCCAGCGCGGGCTTGAAGATGCCGGCGTAGAACGGGAACTGGTGGCGGAAGGCGCGCATGGGCGTGGAGAGCACGTTGCCTACCAAGAGCGCCAGCACGACCTGCTTCATGGGCAGGGCCTGGGCTTCCAGCAGCGCGCCGGCTGCTGCAAGCCCGGCGGTGAACTCCGAGGCCACCTGGAAGACCACGATGGAGATGGCCTTGGGGTGCAGCCAGGACAGGACTCCGGCGTGCTCGGCCAGGAAGCCTTCGAGCATCTTGAACACGCCCCAGCGGTTCAGGAAGAAGACGAGAATGTAGATGGGCACGGTGAAGGTGAGCACCTTGCCGATGCGCTTCCTGAAGCGTTTGATGCTGACCCGCCAGGCGTCGCGCCAGGTCCTGCTGCCCTGGGCCTTGGCCGCCTCGTCCAGGCGGCAGACCACGCAGCCCTCGGGCAGCGGAGGCAGCCAGACGCGTCCCAGGGCCACGATGAAGGCCGTGCGCAGGATCGCCGAGAGCAGCGTGAGCCCCACGTAGACGAAGGCCGCGTTGCCCAGGAACGGCACGACCAGGAAGAACATGCTCGGCAGGTGCAGGAAGTACGTTGGCAGGGAGTTGAACAGGTTGGAGAGGACGAGCTCGCGCCGGGAGAGCGAGCCCTTGTCGTAGGCCTCGGAGAGCATGGTGTTGGCCGCCACGCCCGAAAAGAAGGCCATTGAGAAGGCCGCGCCCGAGACGTCCTTGAGCCGGGCCAGGCGGATAAGCGGCTCTGCCACCCTGGCCACTGCGCGGGTCCAGTTGAGGGCTTCGATGAGGTTGGCCACCAGCAGGCCGAGCGAGATTGTCAGGCTCAGGCGGACCAGCGGCCAGCCAAGCCCCTGCCAGAGTTCAGCAACATCCATGGTGCGGTCGAGGCCGGCGGCCTTGCGGCCGACGCGCTACTTTGCTTCCAGCGGTTTCCAGTGCTGGGATTCCTTGATCATGAGCGTGCCGTCCTCGGCCTTGTCGAGGACCCCGCGCGCGGCCAGCTCGTGCATGGCCGCCTCCAGCTTCTCGCAGCTCGTGGTCCACTTCAGCTCGCAGGCCTCGAAGCTGGGCGTGTCGCCCCGCGACAGCATGTCGTCGATCATGATGTAGAGCGAGGTGGCTTCCACGCTCATGTTCAGATTGAAGATGGCCTGATCCATGGCTCCTCCTGTTTGCCGTGCCGCCGGTGAATGCGCACGGGCTCCATGCTAGCACGGCGGGAACTCGGGGCCTAGTCCGAGGCAAGATCGTCCAGCAGGCCGCGGAAGGCCGCGGCTTCCTGCGCGTCCATGCCGAAGCCGTGCTCGTCGGCCGGGAAGGTACCCTGGCGCACTTCGTACATGTAGCGCCCGGCAGCCTCCTGCATGAGATTGCCCAAGTCGGCGTAGCGCTTGACGAATTTTGGCGTGAAGCGCTCGAAAAGTCCCAGGATGTCATGGATGACCAGCACCTGGCCGTCGCAGTGCGGGCCCGCGCCGATGCCGATGGTCGGAACGGACACGCGGGAGGTGATTTCCCTGGCCACCACGGAGGGAACGGCCTCGAGGACGATGGAGAAGCAGCCCGCGGCTTCCAGGGCCTTGGCCTCGCGCACCAGGCGCGCTGCGGCCTCGGCAGTCTTGCCTTGCACCTTGAAGCCGCCGAGCCCGGCGATGAACTGGGGCGTGAGGCCCACATGGCCCATGACCGGTATGCCCGCGCGCACCATGGCTTCGACCTCGCGCAGGTAGCCGGCGCCCTCGAGCTTGATCGCCCTGGCTCCTCCTTCCTGCACGAGGCGGCCAGCGGCGAGAACCGCCTGCTCGACTCCGGCCTGATACGACAGGAAGGGCAGGTCTCCCACCACCAGGGCGTGGCGGGTGGCGCGGCTCACGGCTTTGGTATGGTGGACCATTTCGTCCAGGGTCACGGACAGGGTGTCGGGATGGCCAAGCACGACCATGGCCAGTGAATCCCCCACCAGGAGCATGTCGGCTCCGGCCTGGTCCAGGGCCAGCGCAGTGGGGTAGTCATAGGCCGTGAGCACGGCCAGCCGTTCCCCTCCCTTGCGCCCCGCGATGTCCGGCGCAGTAAGCGGTTTCTGCACGGGCAACTCCTTGGTGCGATATGGCGTACGAATGTGGGATCTAGAGCATTTGCTTTTGAAAATGCTCCGCAAGCCATGCGTGGCATGGCTTGCCGCCAGCTTCGGCGCAGGCGCAATCCACTTGCGCCGTCGACGCCGGAGCGGGCGTCTAAAAGCAGCTTTCTTTAGACTAAAACAATCGCCTTGGAAAGGGGAGCCGCCAGATGATCTTGAAATGCGAACGGCCCCTCTCGGGGCCGCTTCGATCGAACGTGGATGGTCGGAGGCGCAGGACTGCTAGATGTCCTGGAGCACCCAAACGATTCTGCCCACGAGCTGCTTATCCTTCAGTTCGGGAGTGAGGTACTGTTCAGGGTGGATCGGGTTTTCGCTGCGCAGGATGAAACGGTTGTTCTCGGCGTCGAAGAAGACGCGCTTGAGCACCAGGCCTTCATGGGGAACATGCACGCCGTACAGCTCTCCGGACAGAATGCGCCGTTGCTCCATGTCCAGGCCCACATATGCCCCCCGGCGAATGAGCGGCTCCATGCCCGAGCCTTCGATCTTGAGCGCGAGCAATGCCGGCCTGAAAAACGTCTCGGGAATCGCCAGCTGGGAAACGAAGTCGGGTTGCCAGGCGCCTTCCGCGTTACAGGCCCCGATCATGCTGGAGACGTTTACCACCCGGCTGCGGGCTGGGGATTTGCCGTAGCCCGAGATGGGCTCGGCCATGCTGGCGACATGCGTATCGCCCATGCCCGGCTTGAGATACATGGGCTCGATACCGTCGGACAGCCATTCGGGGTTGAGCCCCAGCGAACGATAGAGCTTCATGTACCAATCGGCAGGCACGGAATTGCGGCGTTTGGCGTCTGAAATGCTTGACTGTCTGATGCCGAGCAGGTTGGCAAGCTCCACCTGGGTTCTGGCTCCGGTGGCCTTCTTGATCCTATCGAGGACCTCGTCAAAACTGGTCATAACGTACCTACTCCTTAACACTGATCCAGATATGATCACTGTCGATGGGGGGGATGGTTCCTAGGAAAGCAGATAAACCGACTACGCTAAACCTGGACACGATCTTGCGCTGTAAGCGCTGAGCGGTGCAAAAGTCGCTATCGGTTCCAGGAATTGCTTCGTGGGCGGAATCGCCCATTACAAAAATTGGCTTGGCATGTCTATGCTCGACTTGCTTGCTGCAAACAGCAAGCACATCCCGTTGCGAGGCAAATCCTATACGTGGTGAACCCGGCAAGGGTCCACCCACCAAGAGAGTTGAACATCGATTCAAAACAAGTGTGTGTTATTACAACAAATCGCGTATATAAAAATAAATCCTGCAAACCACACTATTCGAAAACAATACGAAATTGAAATCTTTTTTTAGGTTGTTTCAAAATAGATCAAGATGCACGCCGCCATTGAATAAATGCCGAACGGTCGTGGGCAGGCGATTGTCTGCGGGAGCCGAAGGCTCCCGCATCAGCGCATGTACTTGAAGAAGGGCGAATCCGGTGTAAGCACCAGTCTGGA
>JAEYOJ010000143.1 GCA_023411815.1 Pseudomonadota bacterium
TTCGTTGCGAACAGGCTGGACCGGACGCCAAGGCCGAGGCGTTGATCGAGTGGATCTACGAGCTGCAGGCAGAGGAAAATGAGCCAGACCTGAAGGTGTTGATCTTCACCGAGTTCGTGCCGACCCAACAGATGCTTAAGGAGTTTCTGGAAGCCCGGGGAATCTCGGTGGGCACCCTGAACGGCTCCATGGATATGGAGGAACGAAAGCAGGCCCAGGATGCCTTCCGCAGATCGCACCGCGTGCTGGTTTCCACCGACGCGGGCGGTGAGGGTCTGAACCTGCAGTTCGCCCATGTCATCATCAACTACGACATCCCCTGGAACCCGATGCGACTGGAACAGCGAATCGGCCGGGTGGACCGTATCGGCCAGCCCAAGACGGTGCGGGCAATCAATTTCGTCTTTGAGGATTCAGTCGAGTTTCGCGTGCGCGAAGTGCTGGAGCAGAAGCTCTCGGTAATCTTCGACGAGTTCGGCATCGACAAGACCGGCGACGTGCTCGACTCCGCCCAGGCCGGTGAGTTGTTCGAGGATATGTTCGCCTCAGCCATCCTTAATCCTGACGGCATCGAAACCTCCGTCGATCACACGGTGGCCAGGATTCGCGATGAGATTCAGCAGGTGCGCGAGTCCTCCGCCATCTACGGCATCTCCGAAGAGCCGGATGTGCAAACCGCTGAGCGTCTGCGCTCGCATCCGCTGCCCCACTGGGTGGAACGGATGACGGTGGGCTACCTCAATTCACACGGCGGCGCAGCCAGTCGCAAGCGCTCATGGTGGGATCTGAATTGGCCGGATGGCCAGGAACACCGCAAAGCCGTATTCAGCGCCCGGGAAGCGGATCGTCTAACCGACGCAACCCTGCTCAATCTTGAAAACATCCGTGTCCGTGGACTGGCCCTAAACCTGCCGCAGGTCGCGGCTGGCCAGCCATTGCCGTGCGTGATCGTAAGCGGGCTGCCAGCCAGCATCTCCGGACTCTGGGGGCTCTTTGAGATCCGCCTTCAGGCCGGAATGCACCAGAAGACACAACTCCTGCGCATCCCCATGGTGCGGCGCGGTTATGTCACTGTGTTCCTGAGCGAGGA
The DNA here is from genome assembly GCA_023411815.1 of Pseudomonadota bacterium. Classification (GTDB taxonomy): domain Bacteria; phylum Desulfobacterota; class Desulfovibrionia; order Desulfovibrionales; family Desulfovibrionaceae; genus Desulfocurvibacter. The sequence goes on from JAEYOJ010000143.1 coordinate 1,091, forward strand.
AGGCAAGCTGTTTCTGCCCACAGCCCGGCATATCTGGGATGCGTTGCAGACAGCGGAAGCCCAAGTTCAGGCCACCCTCTGCCAGGATGAATCCATCATTGCCCATGAGCGGTTGCAGGAAGCGGCCGAGCAGGCCGGACAGGAGATGTTCGACGCATTACAGCAGGCGCATCTCTCCTCTGTGGCTCGCGAGGAGGAACGCGGCATCGTTTCCTTTGCCTCGCGCCGCAAGGCCATTGAGCGGGTTGGATTGCCGGAGGTGCGGCAATTCAGGCTCTTCCGTTGCGATGCGGACGAATCCGAGTGGCGGCATGAACTGCAATCGGCAAGGCAGATCGTGCCGGAAATCCGGCCGCTACTGATGCTGCGGATCATCAAGGGGGGCGCTCAATGAGTAGTTGGTGGGACGCCATCCTGAACGACTTTGTACCCAACGTCAGCAAGCTGACTCTGGTCGCGGACCCGGATTGCCTGCTGACCGAGGAGAAGCTGGCATTGGAACTTCGCGGGCGCGGCTTCGACATGATCGAGTTCAGTGACCCGGTCGAATTCAGATACGCCTATGAGTCCAAGTACCGTTCGATCTGGGACCGGGGTGAACACACCGATCTGGTGGTAGTCCTTCGCTTGCAGGATGCGGAGCTGGAATCCTTGCCTTACGACCTGCTCCAGGCGGGCCGGAAACTGTCGTTCAAACTGGGGGATCTCTTTCCCAACCTGAGCTATCCGGTCATTGAAAAGCTCGACAGGAGCTTGCTGGATTCACTTTTTGAGGCCCAGCGCAAGTCGCCGCCGGATCGCATGGGTGACAACGCCACCAAGGATTTCATTCTCCGTCATGTGTTCGGCATTGCGGCAGAACTGATTGGGGGCGAGGTGGAGCTGCTGCGCGCATTGATGCGCCTGCACTATGGAAAACTCCAGATTCCACTGATGCTGGCCGAGCGGCTTATCCAGGCTCTCAAAGGCCATGATGAGTTCAAAGCCTGGCCGCTTTCTGAAATCGTTCCGGACGATGAAGCCTTCTTCGCCTTTTTGCAGGAACGCTGGCCGCTATTTCTTTCCAGTCTCGGTAGCGCCAACCAGGTGCGGGAGGAGTCGTCGGAATACGGCCTCAAGTATCCCGGCCCCCACCGCCTGCCGTTCGACCATCAGGACATCAAGGTCTACATCGACAACCTGTTTCTGGAGGGGAAACTCACCCCTGTCGAGGCCAAAGGCATTGAAGTGGATGCCGGGTCCTGGGTCCGAAGCGGCATCGCCACGTCCGGTGTGGACGGTGACGAGATGCGGATCTCTCGCTTGTTTGGCCTTGTCGAGAAGGAGCTGCCCACTGCGGAAGCGCGTTACTCGGACTGGACCGCCTTTGCATTGAAATGGGCCGAACTGTCTTCGCTCGTTCATTGCGGCAACAGCACCGAGTATCAGACCCGGCTCAGGGAAATCGGTGATGCACTGAACACGACCTTTGCCGCTTGGCTGGCCGACCACTACTCCAGTCTGATCAACTTGCCGCCGACCAATCCTGCCATGCTCCACCATGTGCCGCGCCGCCTGGCTCGGGATATTGAGGACACCGGTAGCAGCCGTGCCGCGTTGATTGTGGTGGATGGCTTGGCTCTCGATCAGTGGGTGACCATTCGTCAGCTTCTACAAAAGCAGGATGCCAATCTGGTCATGCGCGAATCTGCGACCTTCGCCTGGATTCCGACGCTGACCTCGGTATCGCGGCAATCGATTTTTTCGGGCAAGCCGCCACTCTATTTCCCGTCATCCATCAACTCGACCAACAGCGAAGAGAAACTCTGGAAGCAGTTCTGGGAAGGCCATGGTCTGTCCCGGTTGGATGTCGCTTACCAGCGCGGCCTCGGCGACGGCGATGCTGCGGGCGTCCTCGACTCCGCAATCCACCCCGGGAAGACCAAGGTGGTGGGGCTGGTCGTGGATAAAGTGGACAAGATCATGCACGGCATGCAACTCGGCTCGGCCGGGATGCACAACCAGATCAAGCAGTGGTGCCATGCAGGATTTCTTTCCGCGCTGGTCGGCCAACTGCTGGATTACGGCTATGAGGTCTGGCTGACGGCCGATCACGGCAACATCCAATGCGACGGCAAAGGCCGCCCGTCTGAAGGTGTGATTGCCGAAACTCGCGGCGAGCGGGTTCGTGTTTATCCAACGCCGGAACTCCGCGCTCAGGTGGCTGGGGCCTTCCCGTTTGCCCACGAGTGGCAGCCGGTCGGGTTGCCCGCAGATTATTTCCCCCTGGTGGCCGGTGGCCGCGACGCATTCGTGAATCCGGGAGATGCCATCGTAGGTCACGGCGGTGTAGCCATTGAAGAAGTCATCGTGCCCCTTGTGAAGTTTGAAAGGAGAACACGGTGATGGGTAAACGACATGAAGCCATCGGCATCAAGCAGGCGATCCGTTTCGAGTGGATGCAGAAGGCAGCCAATCTGCTGCTGGCGGGACTCGACGCCAGAACCATCCGCCAGGAGCTACATGGGTTCCTCGCGGACAGAAAAGGCAACGGCTCAGAGGGCGAACGAAGCGATCAGACCCGGACCTTCGTGGTCAACAACCTGATGAAGATCTGGGTCTCTCCTGACCCCGAGCTGATTCCATTCCGGGATGCTTCGCTGACGTTTCTACGGGGAAACCCGTCCACTGCCCTGGCGGTTCACTGGGGGATGGTCTCGGCGGTTTATCCATTCTGGTTCAACGTGGCCCGACAAACCGGCCGCTTGCTAATTTTACAGGAGCAGGTAACCCAAACGCAAATCATCAATCGCCTTAAAGAGTATTATGGTGACCGACAGACTGTGTTCCGATATGCACGGTATGTTCTCCGTTCCTTTGTTGCCTGGGGAGTATTGAGGGATTCCGAAGCAAAAGGCTGTTACAAAGTTAATACAATACTCAACTTGGACAATCCTGATTTGGAGTGCTTGCTATTTGAATCGGCACTTCACGCCAGCCCAGAGACGAAGGGAGCATTAACTCTACTGCAGAAGAATCCAGCATTCTTCCCGTTCTCTCTTTCGGCCATTACAGGTGGATTTATAGCGCGACATTGTAAAAGATTAAAAGTAATAAAATATGGGCTTGATGATGAGATGTTAACTATAGACTGCAAGTAGGGATAATCCGAGGGCACTATCGAAATTGCTATTCATAATATGCAGCTTTGCCATGAAGCTTATTTAGCATATAACTGGACACTTAGCGATTTGTACTGCCCACGAGTGCTTTAGCGTCAGTTATAGTCAGGCGACGCAGAAACCGTGCATTTGAGGCTTGCACCTGCTGAGGACCTCGTCTGGCCTGCTCGCGATGGAGACGGCAAAGCCTCTGAGTGCGAGTTTGAGCGCCGAGACGCTCTGCCAACACTAGTTGTAGGACAAGGTCTCCTTGGCCCAGCGAAAAAGTACTCGCAGGTGTTCATCTGTGGGGAATAGGCCGATAAACGATGCTCTCGCACCCTGCTTGCCTGAAGTTCATCTCTGACAGCTTGCCCCCGATGTCAAGGAATGTTGTCCTAAACCATGGCAATCCGGCAGTCTGGCTGACTGCGCCTGCGTTTCTTTAGTAACCTGACCGTGATCTTCTGTTTGAAACGCCTGACCTGCACGGTCCACCGACGAGCAGACCGAGGAGTGGCCAGAGTGGTTTATATTGGCTGCACACAGAAATTCTCCAGGGAGTTCGAGAATTGCCTGACACAGGGGGGCGCGCCTCTAAAGTCCGGCATTCATGGCTGGCATGCCAATCTGTACCGTTTCTATCGGCGTAAGTCCGTCCTGCTGGTCAATGACGAAACTCGCTTTGCCGTGTTCCTCCCTGGCCTGTGCAAACCTCAGTTCCTCGAGTTTGAAAACCTATTCCGCGCAAGTCTCAAACATGAGCAGATCCGTTTTGGAGTATCGAAAGGAGCGGCGGCCAAAACTCTGCTAGCTTTAGGACCGATGACGCTCGGCAAGACCCATAATCGTAGTGTGCTCGGAACCATGAACGACATGGCCTTCTGTATGGAGATTCAGCTACAGCGGCTTGGTAGGCTACCGACAAATGACGATGAGTTGGGATGGGTAAGCAGGTCTATCAATGAGATGCCTTGCAGTTCGAAGGAGCGCAGGGGGTATTTTACCCCGGCAGATGAGATGGTCAAACTTGCCACCAGCCTTTAATTTCTGTGGCCTTCGGGAGCCAAATCTGGTGTGGGACTTGGTGTGGGACTTTGGGTGTAAAACTGGCAAAAATCGGCAAAATCTGGAAAAAGGATAGAAAATAATTTCCAGTAATTCCCGAGAGTTCTTTTGTATGAGGAGGTTGTGAAGCTCGGGAGATATGCCTGAAAATCCCCGTGTCCGCAGTTCAAATCTGTGTCGCGGCACCACTGAAATCAAAGGGTTACGCCTAGTAAGGCGTAACCCTATTTCTTTATTGGCGAGCTTACCCCGCTCATACCCCGTGGAGTAGCCCCCGTTTGGACCGGATATACCGCTCCCCTGTTTGCCTGGAATCCGTTGCCTCCCGTCCCAATATCGCTACCGTACAAGCTCTGGTCCTGATCGGTAGTCCCTGGCACGTGTCTTCTCCACCAGGACTGGCAAATTCCAACCCGGAAAAAGGCCGAACCGGGTTTTCAGGAATCCGCCGATGGCCTATCCTCATCGGGATGCCCTTCGTTCGCGTAGGAAACCGAGGCAAGGAGGCGAGACATGCCGCAGGAATGGTCCAACTGGTCGGGCAGCCTGACGTTCACGCCGGGCAGCGTGGAGATGCCGGCGGACGAAGATGATCTGCGCGCGATCGTGCTCCAGGCGGCCGAGGAAGGCCGCAGCGTGCGCGTGGTCGGCGCGGGCCATTCCTCCACACCGCTCGTGGCCACGGAGCACGTGCTCGTGTCCATGGAGCGCTTCCAGGGCGTGGTCGCCCACGATGCGCAAAAAAACGAGGTCACGGTCCGCTCGGGCCTCACGCTCAAGGAGGCCGGCAGGACATTCCACGACCTGGGCCTGGCCATGGCCAACCTGGGCGACGTGGACCTGCAAACCCTGGTCGGAGCCATCGGCACCGGCACCCACGGCACGGGCAAGGACCTGAACATACTGTCCTCGCACCTGGTGGGCGGCCGCATGGTCACGGGCGGGGGGCCGATCGTGTCCTTCGACATCGAGGACGACCCAGAGTTGGTCAACATGCTGCGCGTATCCCTGGGCACGCTAGGCATCTTCACAGAGCTGCGCCTGCGGCTCCTGCCGGCCTACGAGCTGGAGCGCAAGGAGTGGTGCACGCATATAGAAGGCTGCCTTGCCCACCTGGACGAGCTCATCGAGGGCAACCGCAATTTCGATTTCTACTGGTATCCGCGCAGCGACGAAGCCAAGCTCAGAACCCTCAACGAGCCGGGGCAGGGTATGCAGGACATTCCCTACGCCACCCTGCAGAAGGAGATGCGCGGCCACAGCCACGAGGTCATCCCCAGGCATCGCGAGCTCAAGTTCGACGAGATGGAGTATTTCCTCCCGCGCGAGGCCGGGCCCGAATGCTTCAGCAAGGTGCGCCGCCGTATCAGGGAGCGCTGGCGCAAAGACATTGTCTGGCGCGTGCTCTACCGCACCGTGGCCGCCGACGACTACCACCTGAGCGCGGCCACGGGCCGGGAAAGCGCGACCATCTCCCTGCACCACAATGCCGGCCTGCCCTTCTGGGACTACTTCAAGGACATCGAGCCCATCTTCCGCGATTTCGGCGGCCGGCCACACTGGGCCAAGAAGCACACCATGCGCGCCGAGGAGCTGCGGACCATGTACCCCGGGTGGGACGAGTTCCTGCGGATGCGCAAATGCCTGGACTCCGACGGCGTGCTCCTCAACCCCTACTTGCGCGAGCTGTTCGGCGAATGAGCCGCGGCAGAATGCGCCAGATGCGGAGGCCAGCATGACGCACATCGGCAGAAAGGCCTGGGCCATGACCGGCGGGCGCATCCCCCTGCGCGGCAACGGCCCGGAGCCCGACTACTCCAGCCAGGACCAGATCTGCCTGCTCAACGCCGGGCACCGGGAAGCCAGCGTCGAGATGACCGTATTCTACGCCGACCGCGACCCCGTTGGGCCGTACAGGATGACGGTCCCGGCCCGGCGCACGCGCCGCGTGCGGATAAACGACCTCATCGACCCCATCCCCGTTCCGCTGGACACCGATTACGCCTGCCTGCTCCGCTCGGACGAGCCCGTGGTGGTCCAATTCCTGCGCCGCGACACGAGCCAGGCCGAGAACGCCTGGCTCAACCTGTCGGCCGTGCCCGTGGACGTCTGAGATCATGAGCAGGCAGGCAGGAAGCAAGGCCGCCCAGGCCAAGACCAAGGCGGCCAGGTCCGGCGAGAGCGTGGCCCCCGCGCGCCCGATGCCGCGCGGACAGGCTCCCGAGAAAATCCCGAGCGGACCGGAGGAGCAGCTGCGGCCCGAGGTCGCACCCGCGCCGCGCGGCAGGGACAGATGGTCCTGGTACGGGCCTGGGCTCATGTGGATGGTCTCCTCCGTGGGCTCGGGCTCCATCCTGTTCACCCCGCGCGTGGGTTCGCGCTACGGCTTCGCCATGCTCTGGATGGCCGTGCTCGTGGCCTTCCTGACCTGGGTCATGATCCGCGAGATGGGCCGTTACTCCGTGGTCACGGGCCGGACCATCCTCGACGGCTACAACTCCGTGCCGGGCCCGCGCGGCTGGGCCGTGTGGCTCATCTTCCTGCCCGGCCTGGTCAGCGGCGTGGCAGTGGTGGCAGGCATCGCCGGACTGGTGGGCAGCACGCTCATGCTGGCCCTGCCGGGCAGCCAGGCCATGTATGCCGTGGGCACCATTCTCTTGTCGGCGGCCCTGGTCGTCAGCGGCCGCTACAAGAAGCTGGAGAAGCTCACCACAGTCATGGCCGCGGTGCTCATCCTGTCGGCCTTCGTCACGGCGCTCATGGTCTTTCCAGGCTGGGAGACCATGGCCTCGGGCATGGTCCCCACGCTCCCTCCCGATTTCGACGCCTTCTTCGTCCTGCCTTGGGTGGGCTTCCTGCTGGCCGGGGCAGCGGGCGTCATGTGGTTTTCCTATTGGGTGGCCGTGCGCGGCTATGGCGGCGAGCTGCTGGATTCGGACGAAAAGGAGCGCACAAGGAAGCCGGGGGCAGAGGAGCGCGGCTGGCTGCGCTCCTGGCTCGTGACCATGGGCATCACGGCGGCCATCGGCGTGGTAGGGGCCTCCCTGGTCAACGTGTCCTTCCTGACCCTTGGCGCGGAGCTGCTCCGGCCCCTGGGCATCATCCCCGAAGGCGTGCGCGTGGCCGAGGACCTGGCCAACCTGCTCACGCAGGTCTGGGGACCAGCCGGGCTGTGGGTGCTCGTGCTCGGCATGTTCGTAGCCCTGTGGGGTTCCATCCTGGCCAACCAGGACGGCTGGAGCCGCATATACGCCGACGCCACGCTCATGACCCTGCGCCGGGGCAGACTGGACGAGGAGCTGCCCGGCTGGTTGCGCCGCTTGACCGCCAGCCGTCTGCGCCTGCGCAACGCCTACGTGTTCGTCGTGCTCACGGCAGCGCCCATCGCGGCCTTCTTCGCGGTGCGCGACCCGGTGTCCATCCTCTCGGTGGGCGGCATCGTCTCCGCCGCGCACATGCCCCTCGTGGTGGGCCTGACCCTGTGGCTCAACCAGCGGAGGCTGCCGCGCGAGTTCCGGCCGGGTCCGGTCTGGTTCACGGCCACGCTGGGCGTCGTGCTCTTCTACGGCTTTTTTTCGGCCATATACTTCATCGGCCTGTTGCGCTGAGGCCAAGGCAAGGAGGTTGACCCATGCGAATCGGCTTTCATGCATCCCACGAGCAGTTCCCACCCAGCCAGCTCCTGAAGCTGGCGCGCCAGGCCGAGGATGCGGGCTTCCAGGCCGTGTCGAGCTCCGACCATTTTCACCCCTGGGGCGAGGCGCAGGGCCACAGCGGGCTGGCCTGGGCCTGGCTCGGCGCGGCGCTGCAGGCCACGTCGCTGCCCATGGGCGTGGTCAACGCGCCCGGCCAGCGCTATCACCCGGCCATCATTGCCCAGGGCGCGGCGACCCTGGCCGAGATGTTCCCGGAGCGCTTCTGGCTGGCCATGGGCAGCGGGCAACTGCTCAACGAGGGCATCACGGGCGACGGATGGCCGACCAAGCAGGCGCGCAACGAGCGGCTGCAGGAGTCCGTGGAGATCATCCGCGCGCTCCTGGCCGGCGATACCGTGACCCGTCACGGCCATGTCCGAGTCGAGGAGGCCAGACTCTACAGCAGGCCGGCCAAGCCGCCGCCCATCATCGGCGCGGCCATCACCCCGGAAACGGCCGAGTGGGTCGGATCCTGGGCCGACGGCCTCATCACCATCTCGCAGCCGGCCGACAAGCTCAGGGCCGTGGTGGAGGCCTTCCGCCGGGGCGGCGGCGAGGGCAAGCCCATGCGCCTCAAGGTCCAGCTGTCCTATGCCCGCGATGAGAAAGAGGCCTTGGAACAGGGCCTTGAGCAGTGGCGCAACAACATCTTCCCGAGCAAGGTCCTCTCGGACCTGCGACTGCCTGGCCAGTTCGACGCAGCGGGCAGCCTCGTGTCGGCCGACGATCTGCGCGAGATGGTCAGGGTCTCGGCCGACCTAGAGCGGCACGCCGCGTGGATCGCGGGTGATCTGGACCTCGGTTTCGAGGAAATCTACCTGCACAACGTGAACCGGAACCAGGAGCAGTTCATCCGCGACTTCGGCAAGCGCGTGCTCCCGACCCTGTCGCGCCAAGCGGCATGAGGAATCAGAGGAATCATATGACGCACGACAAATCCGGTTCCGACGGCCACGACGGCTACAAGCCCATCTCCGATTACGCGATCATCGGCAACCTGCGCACCGTCGCGCTCGTGGGCCGCGACGGCTCCATCGACTGGTGCTGCCTCCCGCACCTGGACCGGGCGAGCGTCTTCGCCGCCCTGCTCGACTCGCTGCGCGGAGGGCGCTTCATGGTCCGCCTGCCGGGCCGCGGCTACGGCGAGCAGGCCTACCAGGACGAAACCAACATCCTGCGCACGGTGTTCCGCAACGGGCAAGGCGAGCTGATCCTGACGGATCTCATGCCCCTGGACGGCGACATCAACGGTTGCGGCGGCTCGCACGCCGAGCCGGAAATACACCGCATCCTCGAATGCCGGGGCGGAAGGATCGAGGTCGAGATGGAATGGAGCCCGCGCTTCGATTACGCCCGCGCCGCCACGCGCCTGGAGCGCAGGGGGGATCTGTGGTTCGCTTTTGGAAACGGCGACGCCATGACCCTGGCCGGACTTGCGGGCCTGTCGGACAGGGCTGCTGTGCGCGTGGACGAGGAGGACTTCGGCCCTACGTTGCGGGCGCGCATCGCCATGGAGCCAGGACAACGTCTGGCCCTGGTGGCGCGTTGGGGTGAAGACGGCCGGGACAGGGGTGTCGAAACAAGCCTGACGGCCCTGGAACGCACCCGCGAGACATGGCTTGACTGGGCTCACCGCGAAGGACTCGTGGAAAAACGTGTCTGGGCCGGAGAGTGGCAGGGCCTGGTCACACGCTCGGCCCTGGCCTTCAAGCTGCTGACCCACGCGGACACCGGGGCCATCGCCGCCGCGCCCACGACCTCCCTGCCGGAGCACATCGGCGGCGTGCGCAACTGGGACTACCGTTTCGCCTGGTTGCGCGACGCCTCCCTGACCGCCCAGGCGCTCGTATCCATCGGCCATGAGGCCGAGGCCGCCGATCTGCTCTACTGGACCGAACGGGCCGCAGAGACGTGCCAGAAACAAAAGCTCGACCTGCAGATCATGTACGGCCTGCACGGCGAGCAGGACCTGCCCGAGTCGACCCTGGACCACCTGGAGGGCTACCGGGGCTCCAGACCCGTGCGCATCGGCAACGAAGCCGCCGATCAGTTTCAGCTCGAAACCTACGGCGAACTGCTCAACACCGGCTACGAAATCGTGCGGCGGGGACTTGAGCTGCCCAGGAGTCTCAAGACATTCCTGTCCTCGGTGGCCGACCACGTCTGCAGCGTCTGGGAACGACCGGACCAGGGGATATGGGAGATGCGCGGCGGGCCGCGCCACTTCACCTACTCCAAGGTCATGGCCTGGGTGGCCCTGGATCGGGCCGTGCTTCTGGCCGAGCGCAACGGGTTCCCCGGCGACGTGGACGCCTGGCGGGCATCCCGCGAACGTGTCCGGCGGCAGGTGCTCGAACGCGGATTCAACCCAAAACTGGGGGCCTTCACGCAGTCCTACGACTCCGAGGAGTTGGACGCGGCCAATCTGCGCATTCCGCTCATGGAGTTCCTACCCTTCGACGATCCGCGTGTCGTGGGCACCATCGACAGGACTCTGGAGCGGCTCACGGACAACGGGCTCGTGTACCGCTACAAGGCCGACGACGGACTGCCGGGCAAGGAGGGAGCCTTCGGCCTATGCACCTTCTGGCTCGTGGACTGCCTGGCCATGTCCGGGCGCGTGGAGCAGGCCGGCGAGCTGTTCGAGAGCATGGCCGGGCGGGCCAACCACGCCGGGCTATTCCCCGAACAGTTCGACCCGGCCAGCGGCGAATTCCTGGGCAACTTCCCCCAGGCCTTCACGCATATCGGACTCATCAACAGCGCGCTCTACCTGGCTCACGCCCTGGGCCGCGCAGTGCCCGAGCACGCGCCGGTGGGCACGCCCGCCCATCGGGAGGACACAGAGAGGGGACACACTCTGGCCGCACGCCCCGGATGAAGATGTGTCCGCGTGGAGGCGGACCGGCGCGTGACGAGACAGCAGACCGGCCCGCACGGGCGGTGTTGGTTCACCTTAATGAATCGAGCTGTCTATGACCCTGCCAAGCCCGAGGGCGACCGTGCTCATGGGATCGTCCGCGATCCTTACGGACAGGTTCATCTCCTGCCCGATGAGCTTGTCCAGCCCTCTTATCTGGGAGGCTCCGCCGGTGAGATAGAGGCCGTTCTCCAGGAGCTCGCCCGAGAGCTCCGGGGGGCAGTGCTCCAGCACTTCCCGGATGGTGTCGAGGATTGTCCGGATGTGTTCGGAGATGGCCGTGCGGATATCGCCGGAGGAAACGGTCACGATCTCCGGGAGCCCCGAGGCCAGGCCTCGTCCCCGCACCTCCGCCCTGGCCTCGTCCTGCGGATCGACCGTGCCGATGGACATCTTCACCCTCTCGCACTCCTGGAGCGAGGCAAGGAGGTTGTAGCGTCGGCGGATGAACCCCTGGATCGACTCGTCCATGCTGTTGCCGCCGATGCGGACCGACCTGGCGATGACGATCCCGCCAAGCGAAACGATGCCAGCCTCCGTGGATCCGCCTCCGACATCGACCACCATGCTCGCCGCAGGCTCGTGCACGGGCAGTCCGGCGCCGAGCGCAGCGGCCACTGGCTGCTCGATCTCCTGTATCTCGACCGCTCCCGCCCCGATAACGGCCTGTTGCACCGCGCGGCGTTCGATGGCCGTGCTGTCCAACGGCATGCTGACCGTGACACGCAGCCGGCTCAGTCTTGAATGGACTCCGGCCATGCGCAGCAACTCGCGGAGCATGGCTATCGAGGCATCCGAATCTGCGATGACGCTGCCAAGGAGCGGCTGCATGACCGAGACCCCCCGGTGCCCCTTGCCGATCATCAGCCTGGCTTCCTCGCCGACGGCCAGGAGGCGGAAATCGCCGGTCCCTTTGCGGCGCAAGGCCACGGTGGAGGGCTCCCGGAGCAATATTCCCCGTCCTTGCGAGTAGATGACGATATTGGAGGTACCAAGGTCGATAGCCACATCCCTGATGAGGCGATTGCCGATCAAGTTTCCGAGCAGAGGCATATTGTGTTTTCTCCACGTGGTTTTCCCACGTCTGCTTGTTCCAGGCTTGTAAGAATCGGGCGGATACCGCCGGGGATGTTCCAAAAGGCCACCCCCCAACTGTCGTTTTCAAGGGCCAGTTGCCGGCGGAAGCTGTCGAGAATTCCGAGCGTCTCCTCGCCCATGGCCTGGACAAATGCGAGGTCAAAGCTGATATGGCGGCTGCCGCAGACCAGGGCCTGGACGAGCAGATCACCAAGGTTGAGGGCAGCGGACTCCATGATCTCTCCGCAAGGCTTCACCGCAACGCCCTGTCCGCTGAACCAGGCGAAGAGCAGAGCCTCTTCGCCCAGGCTCCTGAACACGGACAAGGTTCCGTCCTGGAGCCTGAGTTCGGTCATGGTCCGGTCTGTATCCAGGGTGACGTGTTCGCAGGAAGCTCCCTCGGGCAGCAAGACGCGTCTTTGCCCCTCCGACAGCGAGGCCAGACCAGACAGCGCTTCGGCCAAAGCGTTGATTTCCTGCAAACGGGGACCATCTGGCGGGGATCCGGTGGCGTCCGCTTCGACCGGCACAGATAAGCCGCTCGATCCAAATGTCGCATCGAGCAGCTTGGACATGGACAAATGTCTGCCTCCAACTCAACCCTTGGGGAGCATGTTTTCATGTTTCCGATACCTCGGAAGCGGATGCTGGGCATGAGCCAGAGCCCCTAATCTTGACTCGGGATTTTATCCCGTGTTTCCGGGATTATTTTCCCAGGAAATCCAGCTTAACCCCTATCGACCAGCGGGTAACCTTTTGGGATATAGGCGCGTTCCCATAACACAATCGGGGCGAAGTCCCCCGGGCGCGCGGAATTTTGGGTGCCAAAGTGCGGTACTGACAACGCGAGCCTTGCGGAAGAGCAGGAGGAAGTATGCAACAGTGGTCCAAGGCCAATGACGTGCTGGGCACCGTGAATCGAGGCAATCCCACCGAATCGGGGCTATGTACGCTATGCAGAGCCGATTGCATGGGCAAGTGTGAGACCTGGCTGTCGAGCATGAAGGGCCGCAGCCTGCTCTACCCCCGTGATTTCGGCCTCATCACAGCCGGCAGCGGCAATACGTCCCATGTCGGCGTCTCGTACAACTCCCTGCGCGTGCAGGGTTACAGCTACGGCGCGCGCGGCATCGGCAACGGACGCACGAACAGCTCCGACGACTGCCTGTTCACGAACGTGAGCCTGGAGACCGAATTCGGCAACGGCGCCAAGACCAAGGCCCGCATCCCGCTCATGACCGGCGCGCTGGGCTCGACCTTCATCGCCGCCAAATACTGGGATTCCTTCGCCGTGGGCTGCGCCCTGGTGGGCATTCCCATCGTCGTCGGCGAGAACGTGGTCGGCGTGGACCGCCGGGCCGAGCTGCAGAACGGCCGCATATCCAAGGCTCCCGAGCTCGACCGCCGCGTCGAGATCTACAAGCGCTGGTATGACGGCCACGGCGCCATCATCGTTCAGCTCAACGTCGAGGACACGCGCAACGGCGTGGCCGAGTACGTCATCGACAAGTACGGCGACGACGTGGTCATCGAGCTCAAGTGGGGCCAGGGCGCCAAGAACATCGGCGGCGAGATCAAGGTCACCAGCCTGGATTACGCCCTGTTCCTCAAGAAGCGAGGCTACCTGGTCGATCCCGATCCCGAGAAGACCGAGGTCCAGGAATCCTTCAAGAGCGGCGCCATCCACTCCTTCGCCCGCCACAGCCGCCTCGGCTACACCGAGCTTTCCACGGTCGATCAGGTCCGCGAGAACTTCATGCTCTCCGTGGACTACCTGCGCAAGCTCGGCTTCAAGCGCATCTCGCTCAAGACCGGCTCCTACGGCATGGAAGCCCTGGCCATGGCCATCAAGTTCGCGTCCGACGCCGGACTCGACCTGCTGACCATCGACGGCTCCGGCGGCGGCACCGGCATGAGCCCCTGGAACATGATGGAAAGCTGGGGCGTGCCGTCCATTCTCCTGCATGCCAAGGCCTACGAATACGCCGCCATGCTCGCGGCCCGCGGTCAGCGCGTGGTGGATCTGTCCTTCGCCGGCGGATTCGGCAAGGAAGACCAGATCTTCAAGGCTCTGGCCCTGGGCGCGCCGTTCGTGAAGCTCGTGTGCATGGGCCGCGGCATGATGGTGCCCGGCTTCCTGGGCGCGAACATCGAAGGGGCGCTGCATCCCGAACGCCGCGAACGCGTGAGCGGCAACTGGGACTCCCTGCCCAAGACCGTGGCCGAGATCGGCGACAGGCCGGAGAAGATCTTCGCCGGTTACTACGATCTGCAGAAGAAGGTCGGCCCGGAGCAGATGAAGGACATTCCTTACGGCGCCATGGCCATCTGGACCATGGCCGACAAGCTCTCGGCCGGATTGCAGCAGCTTCTGGCCGGCGCGCGCAAGTTCTCGGTGCGCGACATCGCCCGCGAGGACATCGCCTCGGCCAACCGCGAGACCGAGCGCGAAACCGGTATCCCGTTCATCTCCGATGTCCAGGATGAGCTCGCCCGGCGGATCATCAACTCCTAGTCAGGCGCTTCGGCCACACCGCTTGCGGTGTGGCCGACGTGCGACATGCCACCCTTCCGGGCTGACAAGGCCCGGAAGGGTGGTTATTTCTGGACGCCGGAATCCGACTGGGAGCAAAACGTGAGCGATAAGAGCAAGACCAAGGCCGAGCTTCTCCAGGAAATCGTCGAGCTGCGCCGCAGGGAGGCCGACTTCCGCACCCTCCAGGGGGAGCACGGCCAGGCTCTGCGCGCGCTGTGCGAGAGGGTCAAGGAACTTGACTGCCTCTACGCCATCACACGCCTGGCGGGGCGGGAGGACATCTCCCAGGACGAGCTGTTCCAGCGCGTCACCGAACGCGTCGCCATGTCCTGGCAGTACCCGGAGATCACCTGCGTAAGGCTCGTCGCTGGCGGCGACACATATGTCACGTCCAACTACAAGCGGGCACGCTGGCGCCAGACGAGCCCGGTTGTCGTGCACGGCGAGCCGGCCGGGGAACTCGAGGTCGGCTATCTGGAGGAGCGTCCACCCCAGGACGAAGGCCCCTTTCTCAAGGAGGAGCGGAGCCTCATCGACGCCGTGGCGGATCGGCTCGCGCGCATCATCGAAGCCAAGCGGACCGAGGAACACGTGCGGGTTCTCTCCCGCGAGCTCATCAAGGCCCAGGAATGCGAACGTCAGCGCATTGCCAGGGAACTGCACGACAATGTGGCCCAGGAGCTCTCCATGCAGCGCATGGGCATCGAAGCCCTGCTGGGCGAGGAAAACGCCCCGGCCGACAAGCTGCGCCACTGCCTGTCGCTCGTGTCCACGCGGCTGACCGCCAGCATCGCGGCCGTGCGCGACCTTTCCTACGATCTCCAGCCGCCGGGACTCGAACAGCTCGGCTTCGTCCCCACCGTGTTCCGCCACTGCGAGGACTTCTCCCTCCGCCACGGGCTGCGCGTCGTCTTCTTCGCCGACGGCATGGACGACCTGCGCCTTGATTTCGAGACGCAGATCAACCTGTACAGGATCATCCAGGAGGCCCTGGCCAACGCGCGCAGGCACGCCCAGGCCACGCAGGTCCAGGTGCGGCTCGTCGCATCCTTTCCGCACATCCTCCTGCGCATAGAGGACAACGGCTGCGGCTTCGATGCCGAGGCGCGCCTGACCGAGGCCCTGCGGGAAAAACGCATGGGCTTGTGGAGCATGCAGGAACGGGCCAGGCTTCTTGGAGGCCGGATGACCATCCGCTCCAGACCTGGCTCTGGGACGAAGCTGGTTGCCGAGATTCCCTGCCGGGAGAAGCCATGAATTCCGTAATACGCCTCATCGTGGTCGACGACCACCCGCTGTTCCGCGAAGGGCTCAAGTCCATCGTGTCCCGCGACACGCGCTTCTCCATCGCCGGCGAGGCAGGCAGCGGCGCCGAAGCCCTGCAGCTGGCGTCTTCGGTCGAGCCGGAGATCATCCTCCTGGACATCTCCCTGCCGGACGCGAACGGTCTGGACCTGATCAGCCAATTCAAGGACCGGCTCCCCGCGTCGCACGTCGTCGTGGTCAGCATGCACGCCAAGCTCGATCTCATCGCCGCGGCCTTCAAGGCCGGAGCCGAAGCCTACCTGGTCAAGGAATCCACGGCCGAGCGCCTGCTCCAGGCCTTGGATGCGGTCAGCCGTGACCAGCAGTACCTGGACAGCTCAATCTCTCCCAAGGTGGTGCAAAAGCTCCTGGAGTTCTCGACCCGACGCGCCCAGATGACGGATTCGGCCTACGGCACGCTCACCCAGCGGGAGCAGCAGATCATGCGCCTGCTGGCCGAGGGCTGCTCCGCATCCGCCATCGCCGGCAAACTGTTCATCACGCGCAAGACCGTCGAGAACCACCGCGCCAACATCATGAGCAAACTCGGCCTGAAGAACCTGGCCGATCTCGTGCGCTACGCCGCCCGTCTCGGGTTGATCGATCTCGACGCCATGCCGGAAGCCTGAACGCGCCGAGCCAGTTTGGCGTTTACTCTTGAATGCTCCGCCAAACAGCCGTAAAGACTCTCAGGACACGCCCGCATCGGGTGAAGCGGACCGCCCGGCCAGGATACTCCCGGCAGGCTCGGTTTCGCCGAAACGCCAGGCGCGCCGTACTTCAAGACCCGTTCGCCATTATCATGGTGGCCTTGGCACAAGGCCGGCATAATCATTTTAAAAAGGCTGACATGCATGCACCTGCGTAAACGGATTCTCATAACGGGCGGCTCGGGCTTTCTCGGTTCGCATCTCTGCGAACGGCTGCTCGGCGAAGGCAATGAGGTCATCTGCGTCGACAATTTCTTCTGTTCGAGCAAATCGAACATCGCCCACCTTCTGGGCAACCCTTATTTCGAGCTCATCCGCCATGACGTGACCTTTCCGCTCTACATCGAGGTCGACGAAATATACAATCTGGCCTGCCCGGCCTCGCCCATCCACTACCAGACCGATCCGGTGCAGACGACCAAGACCTCGGTGCACGGAGCCATCAACATGCTCGGCCTGGCCAAGCGCACCAGGGCCAAGATATTCCAGGCCTCCACCTCCGAGGTATACGGCGACCCGAAGATTCATCCCCAGGAGGAGTCCTACTGGGGCAACGTGAATCCCATTGGCCGGCGCGCATGCTACGACGAGGGCAAGCGCTGCGCCGAGACGCTCTTCTTCGACTACCACCGCCAGCACAAGCTGCGCATCAAGGTGGCCCGGATCTTCAACACGTACGGGCCGCGCATGCACCCCAACGACGGGCGGGTGGTCTCCAACTTCATCGTGCAGGCCCTCAAGGGCGAACCGCTGACCGTTTACGGCGACGGGAGCCAGACTCGCTCCTTCTGCTACGTGGACGACCTCATCGAGGCCTTCGTGCGCTTCATGGCCACGCCGGACGACATCGCGGGCCCCATCAACCTCGGCAATCCGGGCGAGTTCACCATCCTGGAGCTTGCCAGGCAGGTCATCGACTTGACCGGCTCCAAGTCCAGGATCGATTTCAGGCCCCTGCCCTCGGACGACCCGACCCAGCGCAAGCCGAACATCGCCAAGGCCAAGGATATTCTCGGCTGGGAGCCCAAGGTGCCCCTGCGCGACGGACTCGCCCGCACCATCTCCTATTTCGAGGAGGTCATCCGCAATGGGTTCTAAGGGCTGCGTGCTGGTCGTCGGAGGCGCGGGCTACATCGGCTCGCACGCCTGCAAGGAACTGCACCGGCGCGGGTACGACGTGGTCGTCCTGGACAACCTCGTCTACGGCCACCGCGAGTTCGCCAAATGGGGCGAGTTCGTGCTCGGCGACATCGCCGATCCGCTCCAGCTGAAGCTCGTCTTCAAAGCCTACCCCATCAAGGCGGTCATGCACTTCGCCGCCTTCGCCTATGTCGGCGAATCGGTCAGCGACCCGCAGAGGTATTACCTCAACAACGTAGCTTATACATTGAACCTCCTGCAGGCCATGCGAGAGGCCGGGGTCGACAAGTTCATCTTCTCCTCCACCTGCGCGACGTACGGCAATCCGCAGGTCATTCCCATCCCCGAGGACCACCCGCAGGCGCCCATAAATCCCTACGGCCGAGGCAAGCTCATGGTGGAGAACATCATGGCCGACTATGCCCAGGCCTATGGCTTCAAATACGTAAGCCTGCGCTACTTCAACGCCGCCGGCGCCGACCCCGACGCCGAAATCGGCGAGTGGCACGAGCCGGAAACGCACCTGATCCCCCTGGTGCTCCGGGCGGCCCTGGACCCGGGCAAACCCATCAAGGTCTTCGGCACGGATTACGATACGCCTGACGGCACGTGCATCCGCGACTACATCCACGTCACTGACCTGGCGGACGCCCACATCCTGGCCCTGGAGTACCTGCTCGGCGGCGAAAAGGGCGGGGTGTTCAATCTCGGCAACGGGCAGGGCTATTCCGTGAGGGAGATCATCGAGACCGCGCGCCGGGTGACGGGCAGGGATATCCCCGTCATCGAGGACAAGCGCAGGCCCGGCGATCCTGCGCGGCTCGTCGGCAGTTCCGCGCGCATCAAGGCGGAGTTCGGCTGGAAGCCCAGAAATATCGAGATCGAGCGCATCCTCTCCACTGCCTGGAAGTGGCATTCGAGGACCTGAACCCGCGCGTCTCCGCCCGTTCCAATCATCCCGGCAAGGCGCGCTATGGCGCTGGCCGCAAGCCTTTCGCCGCGCGATCGGCAAGCCGGAATGGCGGGTGCAGACGGTCAGCAAGAACAGAACGATCGAAGCATGCCCAAAGCATGTCGAAAGGCCCGGCAGGAAATCCTGCCGGGCCTTTCTCTTTGGAAATACCATCGCCGACCTGCAAAGGCCTCGCGATGCAGTTGAGCGGATCGCCCTGGAATCTTAACCCTATGCGTCGCCGGGGTTGCGCTTGCCGCTCAGGCTCTCGATGGCTATGCGCACGACCATGGTGGCGGCTATCGCCGCTGCCGGCAGTTCGTGCGGCCCGGGCGCATAGTGCTCCATGAACTTCGCCAAAGCCAGGGCTTTGTCCTCGCCCTTCTCGATGATCTCGGCCCTGCCCTCGCCGCACAGACTCACGTAATGAGTGGTCCAATCGCAGCCGTTGCCTCCGGGTTTGAGCGCCTCGGAAAGCACGATGCTGAATGCCACGCGCGGATTGCCGCGCAGGATGTCGGCCTTGCGTCCCGTGGGCGCCCCGTGGATGTACAACGCGCCGTCGGCATAGCCGTAGTTCACCGGCAACACGTAGAGGCGGTCCTCTTCGCCGGACGAGCCTTGGCCGGATCGCTCACACATGGCCAGATGGCAGACGCGTCCCTGGCGCAGCAGGGCCTCCAGTTCGGTCTTGTCGGTGATCTCGCGGTCCTTGCGTCTCATGGGCTACCTGAAAAACCTGTCGCACAGGCTGCGGCACAGGCGGTTGAGGGTTGGCAGATACTCGTCGGCTTGCTGAAGGATCGTCCGCGCATCCTGCACCGTGGGCTCCGGAGCAAGAGCGCCTCCGAGGTCGGCGGCAATGCGCTCCAGGCTGTCCCTGGTGGTCTCCAGGTGGAACTGCAGGCCAAGCACCTGCTCGCCCAGGGCGAAAGCCTGGGGGCAGGTCTCGCTTTCAGCCAGGAGCAGGGCGTGGCGCGGCAGTTCGAATGCGTCGTAATGCCACTGGAGCACCGTGAACTCAGGCGGGAAGTCCGCCAGATAGCGCAGGCTGGAAGCATAGGGCGTAAGTCGCACGGTCCGCCAGCCGACCTCGGGCCGGGGCGAGCGTCCGACATGCGCGCCCAGGGCCTGAGCCAGGAGCTGCGCCCCGAAGCAGAGGCCCAGCACGTGGCGGCCCTGGGCAACGGCCTTGGCGATATGCTCCTTCTCGGCCCTGAGCCAGGGATGCCTGACAACGTCGTTCACGCTCATGGGGCCGCCCGTGACGACCAGGGCGTCATAATCCCGCGGCAGAGGCAGGGCTTCCCCGGCGTGCAGTCTCGTGCGCGTAAGGTCGAAGCCCTTTTCGCCCGCCCACTGCTCCATATAGGCTCCCCCGCCATAGGGAGCGTGCTCGATGAAATGCATGCGCATGCTCTGCTCCTGTCGGGCCAGGACATGAAAACGAGGGCGACGGCGAAGTTCGCGCCGTCGCCCGAGTGTGGCTATACGCCCAAGCGGGGAAGAAGAGAAGGCGCAGCGGCCCTCTCCGCCTTAGATATCGAACTTGATGGGCTGCCCCGAGCCGCCTTGGGCCTTGCCGCCGGCTCCGCGGCCGAACACGCGCGGCTGGGCCTGCTTCATGATCTCCTTGGCTTCCTCGGAATAGGGGTTGAGCTCAAGGACCTGCTGCGCCGAGTCGAAGGCCTCGTCCCACTTGCGCAGCTTGATGGCCAGCTGGGCCATGCGCAGGTATATGCGCTCGTTGCCGCCAAAGTTCTTGAAGGCCTCCTTGACGAAGTGCTCGGCCTTCTCCAACTCGCCCAGGGATTCCTGCACATTGATGATGTACGAATAGGGTCGCGGGTCACGGTTGTCCTGGCGCATGGCGGCTTCGAAAAACTCCAGTGCTTCCGGGGCCAAACCGGCCCTGAACAGGCGCTGGCCGATGTCCTGGTTGATGCCAGGCTCGTCGGGGAAAAGCTCCTGAGTCCTGCGCAGCACCTTGCGCGCCTCGATGAAGTTCTTCTCGTCCAGGAGTTTCTGCCCCTGCAGTATGTAGCGGTCTATCTCGTTCTTACGCTTGCGGAATTTATCTATCTCGGCCTTCTCGATGGCATCGCTTATGGTCTTGAGCACCTTGGTCAGAGTATCATAGAGGGCCTTTTCCTGCCCCTTTTTGTACGTCAGCCCCTTGGGGAAGATGTTGCGCATTTCGTCCATGGCGGTGAGCGTTCGCAAGACCTCGCCCAACAGGATTTCCAGCTCGAACCTCTCCCGTCCGAAAATGTTGTTGGACTTCATAAGCAGTTCGAGCGCATCCACCACGCACTGCATCGTTCGGATGGCCTCGAACTTATTTACATACGCCTTGGCGCGGTTGATGTGTCGGATTACTTCCTTGAACTCTTCACTCATGTCCTACTCCGTGCAATGCATGATGGAGACGCCATCCGCCAAACCAGGACAGAACGATTCCAATGTCGAATTCGACATTGTCGAAGGGCTTCCTTGCAGCACGCGCCAGCATGATGCGCGTTCAGGCTTGCGTCAGGTCGTCTCTGGAATGGCTTTTCTTAGACCTGATTCCATGCACCATGTCAATCCACCCGCCCTGGGCCCCCGGCGGGCGCGGATTCCCTGGACTCCATCACCAATCATGGTACTTTTGCGGGAAAGGCATCCATATTTCAAAATACTCAGCAGGAGGTTACTGGTATGCCCCAGGTGCGCATCTACGGCAAGTCCGGTTGACCTTATACCGACCGGGCCAGGTCGGCCTACGGCGGTAAAGCCGAGTACGTGGACGTACAGCGAGACCAGGCCAAGCTGGACGAAATGCTCAAGCTTTCGAACGGGCAGCGCAGGGTTCCGACCATCCTGGAGGACGGAAAGATCAGCATCGGCTTCGCCGGCGGTTCCTGAAGCGTTTAGCCGCCCGCGTGCCGGGCGACGCGTGACGGCCGCCTCCCTTGACGGGGGGCGGCCGCTTTTGTCCGCGCAGGGCCAAGGCTGTTGCCTCCAAGCGCTGGAGAGGATACAAGTCTTTCCGTTCTTGGAAGGAAATAGACTCAGCCGCAAGGAGAATCCATGCCCCTCGAAAGGGCGCTGCCCCAAGGCAGTTCCTGTCGCATCCAACGCGCGGCCCTTTTCGCAGCCCTGCTGGCGACGCTGGAAGGCACGCCGGCGTCATTGCACGCCGCCGCCCTGGATCGTCTCGAACGCGCAATGAACACGCCTTGCGACGACCTGCCCGACAAGTTCGCCAGCCTTCGCCTGCCCCAGGCCAGCCGCGAGGATCGGCTCTACGGGGCCATGCTCCTGTACCTGAGCCTCTGCGAGCCCCTGGCTTGGCGCACCGCCGTATGGGTGGGCCCGGACCTGGGGGGCGACGACCTGCAGGAATGCCTTCGCGTGAGCGGCGAGTTGGCCAAACCCGAGGCGGTTGCCGCCCTGGCCGAGGAGCTGTCCCTGGTCGTGGGCGGCCTGGCGCCAGAGACCCGCGTGCTGGGCACAACCCACGACAACCAAGCCAAGTTCGTCGTGCAGTCCTGAGACAATCCTGAACCTGACCCACCGAGGCATGGCCGCCGGCCGTGCCCCATAGCGGAGGATTTCACCGATGCATCTGCGCCTTCTGGTCATCTTGGCCTTGGCCTTGCTGTTCTTCCCGGCAAGCCTGTCAGCCCAGCCCTCCCAGCAATTCGCCGTGGCCGTTTTCGGCGTGCACGGCCCGGACAAGTATGCCTATCTCGGCTCCGGCATTCAATCCATGCTCGTTTCCAGGCTGACCTGGGCAGGCAAGCTGGAGCCCATGGACTCGGCGGAACTCAAGCGCTCCCTGCCCGGGGCGGTGACCTCGGCCGGCCAGGCCGAACAGGCCCTGCGGTCCCTCGGCATCGACTACCTGGTCTGGGGCAGCACGACCATCCTGGGCGACAACGCAAGCCTGGACGTCAATGTCGCGGGCAAGGACGGCCAAACCCTGACCAGGCAGGGCAGCATGCCGCTCAGCGAGCTTATTCCCGGCCTGGAATCCATGGCCCGCGAGATCAACAGCTCCCTTTTCGAACGCCCCGTCGAGACGGCTGCCCAGAGCGCCGGCAAGGCCCCAGCCGGCCCCCTTGCAGCGGGACAGGCCGCTCAGGACAAGGCCAACCCCCTCTTCAAGTACGAGTCGACCAGCGACCAGGGCGGCGTCTGGCGCAGCCGCAGCTATCCGTTCACCGCCGAATTCATGGACGTGGGCGACGTGGACGGCGATGGCCGCAACGAAGTGGTTCTGGCCGAGCAGAACCGGGTGCACCTCCTGCGCATCGAGAACGGCGAGCTGAAACCCGTGGAGAGCTTCAACCTGCCCAAACGCTCCTTGATAATGGCCATGAACCTGTTCGACATCGACGGAGACGGCAAGGAGGAACTCGTTTTCTCGGCCTGGCGCGACGGTCGGCCGCTGTCCTTCGTGATCGGCAGCCGGGACGGCAAGCTGGCCATCGTCAAGGACAACATCAAGCTGCATCTGAGCGTCATGCGCCTGCCTCCGCTGTACCGCAAGACGCTCGTCTGCCAGGATCAGGGGACCAACGACATCTTCGATCGCGCCGGCGTTCGCCAGGTGAGCCTGGAAGGCCCGGAGCCGCGTGTGGGAGTCAAGCTGCTCACACCCGCGAAAGGCAACCTCTTCAACATGGCCTATCTGCCCACCGGATCGGACTACAAGCTCGTGGTTCTGGACGACGAGGAGCATCTGCGCACCTTCAACTCCACGGGCAGCCTGCAGTACAAGAGCGAGGAAGAATACAACGGCTCCAGCATCGGCATCGAGTTCGACAAGATGGCCGTTCCCGGCATGGGCCGCATCAAGGAGCGCGACAGGGAACAGTGGTTCTATTTCGTGCCCATGCCCATGGCCACCGTGGACTCCGACGGCGACGGCGAGCACGAGCTGCTGGTCAACCTGAACATCTCCGTCGCCGCGCAGTTCTTCGAGCGCTACCGGTCCTTCTCACAGGGCGAGATCCACGCCCTGCGCTGGGACGGCGTGGGCCTCACGACCCTTTGGAAGACGCCCAGGATCAAGGGCACGGTAATGGCGTATCGCATGGCCGACGCCAACAATGACGGCAAGCAGGACCTGTGCGTGTTGGTGGCATCCACGCCCGGCCTGGGCGGCGCGCGCAGCCTGCTCATGGTCTACGACATGTCCAACTAGCGAAGAACCGGGCCCGGCCATGCCGGGCCCGAAACGTACCCAGCCGTGCTGCTGCTCTATTTCGCCCAAATCATCAATTCCGGATTGGCCTTGGGTTCCGTCTACGGACTCATGGCCATCGGCTTCGCGCTCATCTACAACTCAAGCCGGCTCATCAACTTCGCCCAGGGTGAACTGCTTCTCCTGGGCGGGCTCGGCCTGTTCAGCCTGACCCAGGCCATGGAGCTGAATCCCCTTCTGGCCTTGGTCGCGGCGTGCATATGGGGGTTCCTGCTGGGACACTTCCTGTACGCCACCACCCTGGGCCTGGCCATGTCGCAAAGCCCCTTGCGCCAGCTCATGCTCACAGTGGCGGCCAGCCTGGTCTGGCAAGGCCTGGCGATCCTAGTCTGGGGAAAGAAGCCCCTCATGCTCGTCCAGCTCCTGCCCATGCCCGACGTACGCCTGGGCTCGCTCTACTTCGGCAGCGATACGGTCACGGCCCTGGTGCTGGCCCTGGCCAGCGGCGCGGCCCTGTCCTTCTTCCTGCGGCGCACCCGCCGCGGGCGGGCCATCCGCGCCGTATCCATGAATCCCTTGGCCGCACGGCTCCAGGGCATCAACCCCAAGGCCAGCCATGCCTTGGCCTTCGCCCTGGCCGGCGTGCTGGCCTGCATGGCCGGCATGGCCGTAGGCCCCCAGACCATGCTGCGCTACGACATGGGCCTGGGCCTGGGTCTCAAGGGCTTCGTCGCCGCAACCCTTGGCGGCTACACTTCGCTGTCGCGGGTTTTCCTGGGTGGCCTGGGCCTGGGTCTGCTGGAAGCCGCCCTGGTGCTGCTCGTGTCGGCAGAACTCAAGGAGGCCTTGAGCTTCAGCCTGCTCATCGGCCTTCTACTGCTCATGCCCATGACCAGACACGAGGAACGCGCCTGACCATGACCAGACTCGACTCCCTTGAGCAGTCCGCATCCCCGGGCTTGAAGCGTTGCGCGCTGCTGGTGCTGGCCCTGGCCGTCCTGGGGCCGTTCGTACCCGACTATGAAATCCTGGGCCTTAACCAGCACCTTCTGCTGGCCCTGAACGTGCTCGCGCTCAATTTCTGCCTGGGGCTCGGTGGACAGGCCTCCCTGGCTCAGGGGGCTTTCTGCGGGCTGGGGGCCTATCTCTCGGTTCTCGCGCACCAGGCCTGGCCGGAAGCCTCTCCCCTCATCCTCGCCGGAGTCGCGCTCACGGCCTGGGGAATCGGATTCGGCTTGAGCTATCCCATGGAAAAGCTCGGCGAGGGCTTTCTGGCGATGGCCACCCTGGGCATCTCGCTTATCTTCACCAATCTGGCCGTGAGCTTGGCATCCGTCACCGGCGGTCCCGACGGGATGCTCGTGACCACGCCGCTGAACATGTTCGGCCTGGATGTTCGCGGCGACATCGCGCATTACTACGTCTTCCTGGCCCTGCTCGCCGGCGGGCTGTACCTTTATCTGACCCTGCGCCACAGCCGACTTGGGCGCGCCCTGCTGGCCTGCAAGTCCGATCCCATGGCCGCTGCGTCCTGCGGAATCCGCCGGCCAGCGGCGCGTTCGCTGGCCTTCGGCCTGGGCGCGGCCTTGTCCGCCCTGGCCGGCGCCGTGTACGCCCCCTACGGCGGCTTCATATCACCCGGAGAATTCGACCTGGAGCTGTCGCTCAAGACCCTGCTCTACCTCGTCATCGGCGGGCCGGGAAATCCCGTGCGGCCCATCCTGGCCGTGCTCGGGCTCGAATCGCTCCTGAGCCATGCCCATTTCCTGGGAGATACGCGCACGCTTTTCCACGGCCTTCTCCTGGGCGCGGCCCTGCTTGCTCCCGTGGCCTGGAAGCGCTGGCGCAGGAAATGATCCGCGGCGGCCAACCCGTTCGGCTGGCCACTTGCCCGCTTCTTCGTCCGCGGACGGGCAACCGCCCGAGCGGATGATAACCGGTCATCCCGACCGGACAGCTCCCCTCTCTGGCAGGCCCATGCCTCAAGCCGCTTCGCGCTGCTTCCCGGCCAAAATCTGCGTATCCGGCACAGCCGGTGACGCTTCGTCCCTTGCACCGCTTGCGCGTGCGTGCAGATACGCCTCCAGGACCGGCCGCCAAGCCGGCTTGCCGCGCTCCTGCAAATAGGCGTCTAGAAATGCCTGGTGATCTCCCTGCAGGTGGTTGATTTCCGAGGAGAAGTATTTGCCGACCGCCTTGAGGGTCCTGCGCCAAGTGGCAATGCGCCAGGGATAGGAATTGTCGAAATCGATGAAGAAGAATTCGAACCTGTCTCCAGCGGCGCGCACCATGAGATTCTTGTCCGTATCCTCGGTGTACGCACCGAAACGGTGCAGTCGGCCGAGCGCACGGCCCAGCCCGGAGTAGAAGCCCAGGCGCTGCCGTGCCGACAACGTTTCCAGGCCGACGATGAACTCCTTGTAATCCGTTACGCCTTGTATGCGTTCCGTGAGCAGCATGGCCCGACGCAGAAGCCCGTGCGAGTGCTCGCGCAGAAGTCCCAGGGGACGCGGAACGGGCACCCCCGCCGCATGCAGGTAGCAATGGGTGTGGAAATTGCGTTCGGCGTCCGCGAACCAGCCCAGGCCTTCAAGGATTCTCGGAATGTCCCTGAAAATGTAACATTTGGTGAAGTAATCTTTGCCCTGGACGCTAATGCGTAGGTCCTGCACGGCTTGCCGCTTGCAGATGCGTCGCAGCTTTTCGCGCATCATCGGGGCGCGGCAGGCCCGATCCAGATTGTCCACAGCGACGCGGGCGATCTCTGGCCGACCGTCGGCAGGCATGAGCAGATCGCGGGAATAGCCGTCCCTGCTCGAAGGAAGGCGCAGACGTTTCGGCCGAAAGCAGGTCAGTATCTTTGCCAGAACAATGCCCGCAGCGGATGGATAGCGTTCGTCAGTACTCATGATCGATGTGCCTCTGAAATCTGTGAATGCCAAATATCGGCGAACCATCTCCGCCGGCCGTCCAAAATAGTAGCGCATAGTACTGCAACGCCGAAGCGCTGCAAACAAAACAGCAGAACACACTGAGTATTTAGCAGGACTGATTGGCTTAAATCGACGCTTATTTCCGCACGTGAAAAGTCCTCATTCAGCATCTGTCTCGCAACGCTTCCTCCCTTACGTGGCCAGCCAAGGCGGACATCCGCCTATCAACCATACAACATACGCACAAAAGTTATTAATGCGCCTTATGCTATAGACTTCCTGCTGTTTGGCGGCCTGACGACGAGCAGACAATTCGGCCGGACGGCACGCCGGACGCGAGGCATCGGGAAACAATGCCTTGGCTTTGCTCTGCGCCGCAGGACTCGCTCAGCGAGCGCCCATTCCTGGCCTATGCTGGACCGCCGCCGGGAACTCGGACACCGACGCTTTTCTCGACCGGAAAAGCATGGCAAACGTATGGGCACGGGCCGCGTGCATCGCGGACGCACGGGCTGACGCCAGCTCAACGGCCAGCGCTCCGAAAACCGTAACGAGATGTGGATCAGGGAATGTGTCGATGGCCAGGCGCAAGGTCATACCGCTCCGGGACGCGGAGCAGACTCGCGAAAGGCTGGTGTGGGCCGTGGGCGAGGTCCTGGCGCGCGATGGATTCAAGAACCTCACCGACCAGAAGGTCTGCGCCGAAGCCGGGGTGGAGTGCCGCCTGCTGTACAAACACTTCCAGGGACTCAAGGGCCTGCTGACCGTTTTCCGGGACAGCCCCGAATTCTGGCCCTCGGCCGAGGAGCTGGTGGCAGGGGATGAAGAAGTTCTACGCCGGTTGCCTCCGGACGCGCTCATGGCCGAATTCTTCAAACGCTACATGCGCGCCATGCGCCGGCGCCCCCGGACCCTGGAAATCATGTCCTGGGAGGCGCGCGAGCGCAATGCCCATTCCCGCGTCATCGAATTGGGCCGGGAACGCACCGCCCTTGAATTTTTCGAGTACATGCACGACGATCCGCCCGAGGACGTGGACCTGTCGGTGCTTGTGGCTTTGATGGCCGGGGCGGTGCATTTTCTCACCATGCGTTCAAGGGTCGGGGACTTTTTCGGCGGCCTGGATCTGCGCGCGGACGAGGATTGGCTCCGCGTGGAACGGGCCATAGAGCATATTTTCCGCGCCTCCTTCGCCCGCACATGAGACCTGCCGTCAGGCCGAACCTGTCTGTCGATGCACTGCACGCAGCCGGAAACATAGATACCCGAATGGCCCGTCACGTATAAAGGCCTCACCACCGCACGGATCATCATGAACACGCTCGACGTCATTGGCGGCAAGGCCCTGGAAGGACTTGCGCCGCATCCGGAAGAGATCGATTTTCTCGTGAGCCTGCCCGAGGAGCGTCTTTCTGAGTTGTGCGCCTGGGCCCGGCGCATCAAGGAACGCTTTCTGGGCAAGACGCTGGGCTTTTGCGCCATCGTCAACGCCAAGAGCGGACGCTGCGAACAGGACTGCGCCTTCTGCGCCCAGGCTGGCCGCTATCGCACGGAAACACGGGCGCACGCCTTCATCGGCCGCCAAGGCATCCGGGGGGCGGCAGGCCATGCCCTGGCCAAGGGCGCACGGCGCTTCGCCATCGTGACCAGCGGCATGCGGCCTCGGCCGGAGGAATTCGCGGACATCACGGCCAGCGTGGCCGAACTGCGCGCCCTGGGCATGCTGCCCGGCGTCTCCATCGGCCTGCTGGACCGCCGCGAACTGACCGGCCTGAAGGAGGCGGGCCTGGCCTGTCTGCACCACAATCTGGAGACCTCGGCCAGCTTCTTCCCGCGCATCTGCACCACCCACGCATACGCCGAGGACGTGCACACGGTGCGCGAAGCCGTGACCCTGGGCCTGAACGTGTGCAGCGGAGGCATCTTCGGCCTGGGCGAAACCTGGGCGGATCGCGTGGAGTTGGCCCTGCTGCTGCGCGAACTCGGTGTCTGGTCCGTGCCCATCAACTTCCTGGTGCCCATTCCCGGCACGCCTCTCGGCAACCAGCCGCTCCTGTCTCCCGAAGAGGCCCTGCGCATCGTGGCCGTTTACCGTTTCCTGCTCCCGGATCGGCACATCCGCGTCTGCGGCGGCCGCATGCAGGTCTTCGGACAGCGGCGCGCGGAGTTGCTCTCGGCAGGGGCAAGCGGCATCATGGTCGGCGATCTGCTGACCGTCCACGGCGGCGATGCGGACGAAGACCGCAGGGATGCCGAGCGGCTCGGGTTGCGCGTGGAGTAGCCGCATTCAGCCTTTCGGCGACGCCGCACGGCCAAGACGCGGCGCGCTCATGGCCGTGCGGAAGCCCACGTCCTCGAAGGCTTCCCAAGGCTGGCGCGGCAGAGGGGCGCAATCGCGGGATTCCTGTCTGCCGACCAGAGCCCCATGCGCGAGGTCCCGGGCGTCACGCGCGCCGGTATCGCCCATGACCACGAAGGCCTGGTTCCTTGCCGCATCGAGGGCGGCATCGCACGCGGCCCACTCGCGGACGTTGCCGTCCAGGCCGCGCAACCCCAGGCCGTTCTCGGGCGGCAAGCCCACGGGAAGCTGGACTTGTCCTTCCGTCCCGGTCTCCCCGGTGCTGCCTTCAGATGCGGGCAAGATATCCGCGGCCAAGGCCCACTCCTCTGCCGTGGGCAGCCGCAGGCCATAATGGTCGGCATATGCCGCCGCGCCTCTGGCCGTGACTCGCACAACGGGATTGGCGGCCAGGGCAGGGTCGCCGATGCGGAATCTCCCGCCGGCGTAGACGATGGGTTCCACTCCGTAGCGCACCTCGCCAAGCTGGAGCCATATCTCATCACCCTGGACGACCGCACCGTCACGCACCTCGAGGCGATTCAGGCTGTTGTTCAGGAATTCCACGAACTGCTGGTTGGTCACCTCGGTGCTGGCCAGGTAAAAAGCGGACAGGCGCAGGCTTCTTTCTCTGCCCTGCTCCCTGCTCACCATGACTTTCCCGGCCGGGACGAGTCGCAGCAGGCCGCCGTCCCGCGCGGCCAGGGCCATGGGCTGCTCTGCTCCAGCCGTTTTGCTGTCCGTCGATATCCTCAGATCCTCTCCCGGTTCCTCGGCCTGTGGCGTGACCGCAACCGTCTCCAGCCGATCCGGGCCGATGCGTAGCATCGTCACAATGACCAGCATCAGGAGCAATGCGACGATGGCCAAGGCAGGCCGCCATTGACGCATGGTCCGGGCAGCGGCAGGAGCCCTGTCAGAGCTGCGGCGCGCAGGGGTCAGAGGCAAGGCCTCCAGTTCTGCGCGAAGTTCGCGCACTCCGGGTATACGCGCGCCGACATCCTTGGCCGTGGCCCGCCGCACGATGCGGTCCAGACCGCGCAGCAGGTCGCCATCCACCTTCGGCAGATGCGCGGTTTCCATGACGAAGCTCTTGTCCCTGCGCATGCGGCCGGACGCGGCCTCGTAGAGGATCTTGCCCAGGGCATAGACTTCCATGCGCGCATCGGCGAGCTGCAGATCCGTGAACTGTTCCGGGGCCATGTAGTAGATCGTGCCGATGACGTGGTGGCTGCGCGTGACCGCCGGTGCGAAGCGCGCGCCGGCCAGCCCGAAGTCGGCGATGCGCGGAGTGCCGCCATCCAGGAGCACGTTTTCCGGCTTGAGGTCGCGGTGCAGCACCCCCATGGCGTGCAGGGCCTCGACCCCGGACAGGAGCGGAAGAAAAACATCGGCCAGCCAGCGCCGCAAACCGTCCTCGTCTTGCCCGAAACCGGCTTCAGGCATGGACTGGCGCATTGTCGGGCCGGGCACGTACTCCATGACGTAGTAATCGTAGTCGCGGCCCGACAGCTCCAGCGTACCCTGGTCGAAAACCTGGACCACGTTGGGGTGGCGTATCTGGGCCATGATGCGCATCTCGCGCCGGAAGCGCTCCACCTCGGTTCCGGCTTCGCCCGCCTCCTCCACGCTGCGCAGGAACTCGGGCGAGATCATTTTCACGGCGGCCTTGCGCCCCAAATCGCAGTGCTCGGCCAGATAGATGATGCCCTTGCCGCCTGTGGCGATGTGCCCCAGGAGCCGCCAACGGCTCCCCAGGATGACTCCTTCTTCCAAAAGCGGAATACTGTGCATGCCATATTCTCCAAGCGCTTGCGCTCAGCTTGATCGCGTTTCGGGGGATACATGGTTTTAGCACTACAAGACCCTGGGGCAAAGGCTGGAGCCATTTTTCTTCGTCCATGATTACGCCGGGAAGGCGCATGTGGCGGAATTGTCATGTAGTCCGATTGGCGAAGCGGCCATACCAGCCTGATGACCTTCATATTGCCGGGGGGAAATGTCGCCTGGATCGCACCGAGACCATGATACCCCATAGGCTGCCCCTGCTTGCAGGCCCTTGGGCAAGTGAAGAGATGCCTATGGCCGCTGCCATGACCGTTGCGGGCAAGCCCTGACGCGCGGCAGGCTGGTGCTCCGCGAAGATCGATCTTGTCGTGATCGCATGCGCCTGGTGTCCACACTACTGCCTGTGCACGCTTCGTCCCGTTACGACCTTCGGGAAATCGTACATAGCGTAAAACAACCGGCATAAGGCTTGCCAAATACTTAAGTTTGAAACATGGTTGCAGCAGTTTACCTTGAAATACGGCTGTAAGGCCGAACGGCGATCATGAACGTCTTTCCGCACCCATAGAGCGTGAGGATGCCGACGGCGTCAGGGTCTTGCTCATACGGCAGTGGACTCCCGGGCATGCCAGAGCAAAGGAGCAATACATGGACAAGGTCTATGCACGGCTGATTGCATTACTCTTACTCCTCGGCACGTTTTTTCCTGCCCAAGCCTGGGGCCTGGACGTGTTCATCGGCCCCCGCCTCGGCACCCTGGGCGTCGGCGCCGAAGTCGGAGTCGGGTTCACCGACTTCATCAAGCTGCGCGGGGTCGTGCAAGGCCTGGACTGGACGCTCGAGGACAAGAAGGTGTCCGGGATCAACTACGACTTCGACCTGGACTTCTTCACCGCCGGCTTGCTGCTGGACATCCATCCCCTGGGCATCATGCCCGTGGGCGGCTCCTTCCGCGTAACCGCCGGGGCGCTGTACAACGCCAACAAGCTCTCGCTGGAGGCCAGGCCCACGCAAAGCGTGTCCGTCGGCGGCACGGACTATGCGGCAAGCGACGTGGAAAGACTCGACGCCGACGTGAAGTTCAACAATATCGCCCCATACGTGGGCCTGGGCTGGGGCACGAGCCCGAGCCTGCTGCCCTTCGCCTTCACCGCCGACCTGGGCGTGCTCTACCAGGGCTCGCCGCGGGTGAGCTTGAATTCTCCCAAGGCCAACACGACTTCCGGGCTTGCCGAGTCCCTGGAACGTGAACAGGAGGAAATGAAGGACGACCTGTCCTCATGGAAATGGTACCCGGTGGCCATGGTCGGCTTCGCCATCATTTTTTGATCGTATCGCCGGGGTACGGAACCGGATATCTCCGAAACCGTTCCGCGCCCACGAGCCCAGGAAAGACCATCCGTCAAAGATAAGCCTGGCGACATAAGCCTGGCGACGGTTTGCACAACGATTCTCAACTTGAGTTTGCCCTCTTTCACCACAGAGGCTAGCATGGCCAGTGAAATAAAGGGGGTTGCGGCATGCTGCGCCTTGAACGCACGATGGCGATACTGGCACTCACGGTTCTGACGGCATGCTCCGGTAGTACTGCCGGCATAGGTTTGGGCATAGGAGGGGGAAGCGGAGGAGGCGGCGTCTGGGTCCAGGGCTCGCCCGGAGCCATGAGCCGGGAGCGGCCGCCCGGCAAGGAGGTCACCGAGGGCAGCGCCCTGTCCGTGCCCGCGTCGGCCCAGCTATCCGAAGGCATGCGCGCCTGGCTGCAGACCCAGGCGGACCTCACGGATCTCAAGGCGATCAACTACGGCCTGGAAAACAACCAGCAAGGTGAAGCCCTGGGCTGGCGCAACTTCGATACCGGGCGGGCCTACTCCCTCACTCCTGGCGAGCACAGAAACGCAAGCGGCCTCCGCTGCCGGGATTTCGAGCTGAACATGACCCGGGATGGGGCCACGGGACAGTCCTTTTCAGGCTCGGCTTGCAGAGGGGACACCAGCCAATGGAGCCTTGAGAAGGGCGTTTGAGCCGGCCGGAAGAACGGCCTTTCGCACCGCAGCATTTCCAGCGGCGGCCAGGACTCCACCCGCCGCTAAAAGTTGTTGCCTTAATCATTCAATTTGCGAAAATTGCTGTCACGAGCGCACGAAACAACGTGGCAAGCGGGCTTTCTACAGACCGTACGCTCGCCGTTCGCCATATTTCATGCTGTCAACGCGGAGGTCAGGTCGCGGTGCTGTACACTCCCGAGATTCCCTCGGAAGAAATTCTGCAAAAACTGTCCAAACGATATCCGCGCATGGACCCTGACTCGTTCAGGGCCTGTCTGGTGCTCGCGCGTTGCGGGACGGATATGAATGCGGCTTTTGAGGATTTCCTCGTCCAATGCAAGCTGTCCCAGGGCAGGTTCATGGTGCTCGGCTACATGAATCGCACGCCCGACGAGCCCTTCACGCCGACTCAGCTGGCCAAGGCCCTGGGCGTATCCCGGGCGACCATGACCGGTCTCGTGGACGGGCTGGAAGCCGCGGGGTTGGTGGAGCGCGGCATCCACTCCGAGGATCGGCGCAAGATGCGCGTGCGCATGACCGCCAAGGGCCGCAAGGCAATGGACGACATCATGCCCGAGTTCTACGGCTCGGTGGCGTCCATCATGAGCGGGGTCAAACCGACCGACCACAAGCGGCTGGTGGAAATGCTCGAAGCCGTTAGCAAGGCTCTCGTGGCCTTCAGAAACGCACATCGCTGATACTCCGGCCGGCTTCCCTTTGTTTCCATGGGCTGCCTCATAGAGCTGATCAGCTTTTAAGACGCCCGCTCCGGCGCTGACGGCGCAAGCGAATCGCGCCTACGCCGAAGCTGGCGGCAAGCCATGCCGAAGCCTGGCTTGCAGAGCATTTTCAAAAGCAAATGCCCTGGGTCATGCGCGCCTGGCCTTCCAGCTGCCCGTCCTCGGCCGGAACCCCGAGGGCTTGGGGCGGATCCAGCAAAGCCAGTCCTGGACGCGCGCATCAGCCAATATCCGCTCCAGGCTGTGATACTCGCCGGCCAGCTCCTTTTCGCTGAAGATCTGGTGGATGCGGATATGGCAAGGGGAGCACAGGTCCACGGTCTCCCGCAGATCCTGGGAGCGAGCGTCCTTCCTTCGCTTGAGCCTGCGGTGCAGGCTGCGCGGAAAGAGATGGTGGCGGGTGGTCAGCTCCGGCCGGCCGCAAAGGGCGCAAGAGCGCATGGATCCAGGATAGGCTTCGATCCGTGCGGGGGCAAGCCGTCATCGACGCAAGCGGCCCACGATCCACAGCAGCAGCAATGCGCCGACTGTAGCCGAGATCAGGGCGCCGATCGGCCCGAACGGCCTGAAACCCACGATGCGGAACAGGACGCCGCCGATGAAGGCGCCGGCGATGCCCAGCAGGATGTTCTTCGGCAGCCCGAAGCCGCCGCCGCGCATGATCTTACCGGCCAGCCAGCCGGCCAGCGCGCCTATGATTAGCATGAACAGGAGATAGAGCATCGAGCCTCCTCGGCCTTGCGGCCTGCATAGCCCGCTCCCTTGCGCAGGGAAGCTTCCGTGGCTTTTCATCCCGCAACTCGGCGAAGCATTCTCGCACATCTTACCTTGTGGACATTTTCCAGTCCTGAACAATTATTTCCGCGACGATCCCGGCTGCGGAATGCCGATATGGAGACATGCATGCGCAGCAGAATGAACATAGGCGGACTGACCGGATTGCCCCTGATGGCCGGGGCGGTTCTCATCAGCTTTGCCCCGGTCTTCGTGAAGATATCAGGCGTGGGCCCGGCCACGGCGGGCTTCTACCGCCTGCTTTTCGGCGGCCTGGCGCTGAGCCTGGCGGCCCTCGCGGGCGGTCGGTTCCAGGCACCCACGGGCGGCCGCCTGGGGCTGGTTCTGCTCGCGGCCGTGCTCTTCGCCCTGGACCTGGCCTTCTGGCACCGCTCCATCCATCATGTGGGACCGGGGCTGGCCACGGTGCTGGGCAACTTCCAGGTCCTGGTCCTCGCCGTTGCGGGCATCCTGTTCTTCCGCGAGCGGCCCGGCCTGCGCTTGCTCGTCGCCGTGCCCATGGCCATGCTTGGCGTGTTCCTGCTGGTGGGGACGGATTGGCGGGACCTCGGCGTCGAGTACAGGATGGGAGTGGTCGAGGGCCTGATCACGGCCGTGTTCTACGGGGCCTATCTCATCACCCTGCGCCGGGTGCAATCCAGCCAGGACCATGCGGCCCAGGTGTCGGGCATCGCCGCCGTGAGCTTGTTGAGCGTCGTGCCAATGTATGGGGTCATGCTCCTGCAGGGCGAATCGCTGGCCATTCCCGACCTGCGCAGCGGCGGCGTGCTGCTGGCCTATGGCGTGCTCTGCCAGGGCGGAGGCTGGCTGCTCATCTCCCGCGGCCTGCCGCAGGTCACGGTTTCGGCGGCGGGGCTGTTCATCCTCCTCCAGCCTACCCTGTCCTTCGTCTGGGACGTGCTCTTCTTCGCTCGCCCCCTGCGCCTCACGGACCTTGCCGGAGCGGCCCTGGCCCTGGGGGCCATATACCTTGGAACCCGCAGCACCCAGCCGCCGGATGACGTGTAGGCAACCGATGTAGCTGAATATCTTCCGGACGGGGACTCAGAGCGACTGATCTCCATCAAGCCTTGCTGCGGTCGGCGGCGGCCTCCACCTGGTCGGCCGTCGCCTGCGGTTCCAGGGTCTGTCCGGACTCCAGGCGGGCCCGGATCAGATTGATCTCGCGCATGATCTCGGGCTCATCCGGGTTGAAGTAGCTTTTCCAGGATTCCAGGGCCGCATCCAGCCTGTCTTCGCGCGCCAGGCACAAGCCCAGGTAGAGCGAGGCCAGCCGGCTCTCGGCCTTGCGCAGCACGCGCTGCAGCTCGACCTTGGCCTGGACGATCTTGCCGGACTTGTACAGACACCAGCCGAGCTTGGCCCGGATATCGTGAGCCTCCGGCGACTGCGCCAGGACGTCGCGGTAGGCGGAGGCCGCCTGGGCGTACTCGCCGCCTCTGGCCAGCGCATCGGCCTGCAGGGTTTCAGGCGCGATGCCGGTGACCTGCCCTCCGGACTCTTCGGGACCGCGAAAACGATTGACCAGACCAAGAAGCAGATTGCGCCGGGATACCTTGTTTCCGCTCAAGCCTTTGTCATCCTGCCTAGTCTTCACAACACCCTCCTTGCAGCTACGCTGCGTCAAGCTCGGCGTATTCATGGCGATGGGCGAACCGCCACTTCGGCTTAAGTGTCATTTGACACGCAGCCGGAAAAAAACCATCTTACAGCCACTTGTTCGTGGCACTCCTTGCCAGAACCATCCGCTACATACGACCCGAAATGACGACAACAAATACCAAGTTTCTGCAGCAGCAACGCCTGCATGAAAAGACCGTGCGCGAATTCGTCGAGCAACAGGGCGGCGTTTTCATAGCCTTGTCCGACGATTCGGTATTCGTCAACAATCTGCGCGGAGCGGCCTACAAGCACTTGGCCCTGCGCGCCGGCGCGGTACGCAGCTTCACTGGTAGGGAGCACCTCATCAGGGAGCTCAAGGAAGTCATCAAGAACCGCAACAAGCCGCTCATCTTCGTGGAGCGCGAGACCGACGGCATATCCAACGCCGACTTCATCAAGTTCCTGCGCGCCAACATCCCGGACATCTTCATTCTCGTGCTGACCACGGAGATCGCCAAGGAGCATCTCATCCTGTTCCTGGAGATGGGCGCCAACTCCTGCATCACCAAGCCCATTTCCATCGACCAGCTCGTGGAGAAGATCGCCTTCACGGTCAAGCCGCCCACGCAGCTCGTGGCGCTCATCGAGCGCGGCAAGAAGCTCATGTTCCTCAAGGAGTACGAGAAGGCCCTCAAGATCGCCACCAAGGTCCTGGAGGTCAAACCCAACTCCCCGGCCGGTCTCATGCTCAAGGGCGACGCGCTCAAGTCGCTGGGCAAGCGCAAGGAGGCCCTGGTGGCCTACCGCCAGGCCAGCGACATGGCCGAGATGTACCTGGAGCCGCTCAAGAAGCTCGCCGACTACTACAACGAGGAGGGCGACGAGCAGCGCGAACTCGTGTACCTGGACCAACTCGACCAGCTCTCGCCGCTCAACGTCGACCGCAAGATGTCCATCGGCCGCATCAACGCCAACATAGGCAACTTCGAGAAGGCCGAGGAAGTATTCGACCAGGTGGTCCGCCTGACCAACCGCGACGCCAAGGCCCGCGTGGCCAGTATTTCCAAGAACATAGGCGAGTACCTGACCCAGAAGAACGCCAGGCTGGCCGAAAAGTACCTGATGCACAGCCTGCGCACCAAGCGCAACATGATCTCCAAGTCCGACATGGAGACCTTCAACACGCTAGGCATCGCCTTGCGCAACCAGGGCAAATGGCAGGAGGCCGTCGCCAACTACATGTCGGCCCTCAAGATCGCGCCGAACGAGGCCAACCTGCACTACAACATGGCCCTGGCCTACACCGACGGCGAGGACTTCGCCCACGCGGCCGAGCACATGGACGAGGCCGTCCGCCTGGACTCCAGCCTCGGCACGGACAACGACATAGTCGCCTACAATATCGGGTACGCCTTCCTGCGCGGGAAACAGGTCCAGAAATCGGGCAAATACCTGACCCTGGCCCTCAAACTCAACCCGCAGAACGAGAAGGCCCAGGAAGCGCTGATCCAGCTGAAGACGCTGGCAGCGGAGATGGCCGCGGCAGCCAAGGTCGCGGCGGCGCAAGGGCAAGGCCAGTAGACCGGATCAGTTTCCGGCCTGCTCCGTCTCGGGGCCGGACAGCAGGTGGAAGAAATCCTGCACGAACCTGCCCGAGACAACTTCCGGCAGGGTGAAACGCGGCGGCGGCAGGCCGTTAGCGACTCCGGCATAGGCCGCCAGAAGCCGCGCCGAGATGTCCAGAGAGCGCGACTCGGCCAGGGCCAGCAGCTCGTCCCGCTGCCCGGCGGGCAGGTCGAAAGCCCGGCAGGCCATGGGCCTGCGCTCGAAGATCAGGCACTCCCCGTATTCGTTCAGCGGACAGAGCACGTCGGACGCCCGGTAGGCCGCCTGCACCTCCGGTCCGAAGCGCCGACCGCCACAGGCCCTGCGCGCCTCACGCACGGCGCGCGTGACCTCCACTGCCCGCTGCACGCACATTTCGCGGCTGGTGCGCGCCAGAAGCCCGGTCATGGCATGCTTCACGTACACCGCCTCGGCCAGGGGAACCTCCACCAGATCACGGCAGCATCCCGCATGCTCGCGGCCGCACAGGCGCACTTCCCCGCCGAGCTGAGTGTCCAGGGCGGCCAGGATCTGCTCGTGCTCGGCCAGGAAAGGCGCCAGATCCACCATGTGCCGCACTTCGAGCATCGGCTCGCGCAGGGTCAGCGGCTTCTCGCGCTTGCCGTAGTTGCGGATGAACCACCATTGATTGAAGTTGGCCGGCTTGGACTTGAAGGGCTTGAGCGTGCGGTTGGCCAGCTTGGAGCCCAGGCCCTTGCGCAGCAGATAGGCGTTGAGCACCGTGCCCGTGCGGCCGATGCCGTGGCGGCAGTGGATGAGCGCCTTCTTGCCCAGGTAGATGACCTCGTCCAGCCAGTCCAGGGCCTTTTCCAGCTCCGGCAGGTCCGGAGCCTGCTCGTCCGGGATGGGCAGGTAGTAGGTCTCGAAGCCCGCCTCAGACTCGATCCAGTGCAGGTCGCAGAACTCGGCGCACAGATTGAGGATGGCCGTGACGCCCTGGGCCTTGAGGGCGTCCAGGTCATCATGGGTCATGGGCGCGGAGCCTACCGCGAGGGCGTCCGTCACCCAGTTGACTTTGTAATGGCTGGCCATGGGCTGAGATATAGGCACTTTGGGGCGGGTTGCAACCATGCGGCACTCGGACGGCAGCGCGCAGCCGAAACATGTGCGCCGATCAAGACCGTTCCTTCGCGGCTTTCTTGTGGTCCGGCCGCAACGGAGCTATTCCTTGAACATGCTGACCACTTCCAGCTCCTCGCAGCGCCTCGCGCCCGTCATCCTGAGCGTCGTTTTCACCCAGATCATCTGGCTGGGCAGCAAGTGGTTCTTCCAGGACTGGTTCGACGACCCGTTCAAGTACCCGGCCAAGGCGGCCTCCCTTACCGCCACCGTGCTCATGTGCTGGTGCATCGCGCTGTCCACGCGCTGGCGGCCCCTCGAGGACTTTTTCGGCGGGCTAGACAAGGTCTACCAGGTGCACAAGCGGCTCGGGCGCTGGTCCTTCTACGTGATCCTCATCCATCCGCTCTGCCTGGCGGCGCACAGGCTGCCCGATCCGCTGGCCTTCCTCGCATACCTGTGGTTCCAGGAGTCCACGGGAGATCCGTACCTGGTCGGGCAGAACCTCGGCACCATCACGCTCATGCTCATGGCCGGGCTGGTGGCGCTGACCCTGTGGATCAAGCCGCCCTACCACATCTGGAAGCACAGCCACGAGTGGTTCGGCCTGGTCCTGCTGCTGGTCGTCGCGCACATCTGGTACGTGGACGCGGACATCGCGGCCTATCCGCTCCTGCGCGTCTGGATGTACGCGCTGCTGGCCGTCTCCGCGGCGGGCTTCGTCTACATCCGCTTCCTCTACCGCTTCCTAGGCCCCCGCTATCGCTATGTCGTTTCGCGCGTGGAGAAGGTCGCGGACATCCTGGAGCTGACCTTCGCGCCCCGGGACAGGAAGATGGACTTCAAGCCCAGCCAGTTCGTGTACCTCGTAGCCCGCAAGCCAGGCATCTCGCCGGAGCCGCACCCCTACTCCATCGCCAGCGGCTACAGTCTCGGGGCGGAATTCAAGCTCGGCATCAAGCAGCTCGGCGACCACACGCGCAGCATCGAGGCCCTGACCAAGGGCGACGAGGTCGACGTGTACGGCCCCTACGGCCGCTTCAGCGACAGGTTTCTGTCCGGCGGCCGCGACTGCGTGTTCATCGGCGGCGGCATCGGCATCACGCCCTTCCTGGGCATGTGGCACGTGGCCCTGCACTCCGAGGAGCGCCTGAGCGCGGAAAGCGTGTCCCGCGAACTGCGCAGGATGCACCCGGAGATCATCAAGACCTGGGAAAGCCCCCGCGTGTCCCTTTTCTATGTCTGCCGCCAGGAGAAGGAAGCCAGCTTCGACGACGACATCAGACAGGAGGTCATCCTCAGCCAGTTCCGCGGCTTCGAAAACCTGGAGAAGCGCGGCCACGGCTACGAGCTGTACATAAGCTCCAGGCAGGGCCGCATCGACGCGCGGTACATCGCGGAGCGCGTGCCCGGCGGCGTGCTGGACAAGGATATCTATCTCTGCGGCCCCACGCCCATGGTCGATTCGCTCATCAGCCAGTTCAAGCGCATGGGCGTGCCGGCCGACCATTTCGTGGTCGAGGATTTCAACCTGCTCTGACGGGACGGCCCGTCCGGGCCGAGAAGCGCCGCACGATATCCGCCAGCCGGCCGTCCAGCCGGGCCAGGGCGGCCTCCGGGAGCGGCGCGGGAATGTCGCCCGTGGGATGGTAAAAGGCCTCGGCGATGGACCCGGCCATGGCCCCCTGCGTGTCCGCATCGCCGCCCAGGGACACGGCGTTGCGTATGGCGGATTCGAGGCTGTCCGCTTCGAGGAAGGCAATGACGGCCTCGGGCACCGAGCCCTGGCAGGTCACGTCGAAGCCGTATGTCGGACGGATGTCGGCCAGCGAGCGCGAGAGGTCGTAGCCGAAGCGGGAAGAGACGAAGGCGCGGATGTCGGCCTTGGATGAGCCGGTGCGCGCAAGGAAGATCGCGCCCGCCACGGCCTGCGCGCCCTTGACGCCCTCGGGGTGGTTGTGCGTGGCGCTGGCGCTCGCTTCGGCCTGGTCCAGGACCGTGTCCAGATCGTCGAACCACCAGCCCACGGGCGACACGCGCATGGCCGAGCCGTTGCCGAAGGAGCCGTACGGGCCGGCGGCATCGGAGGCGCACCAGGAGATGAAGCTGCCGCCGTAGCCGGCCGAGGGGTAGGCGCGGCAGAATTCGCGGTACTTGGCGGAATACGGGGCGACGCAGGTTGCGTCGCCCCGATCGCATTCGAGCAGCGCCTCGGCCGTGGCGCAGGTCAGCACGGTGTCGTCGGTGAAGCGGGAGGCGGGCGTGAAGAGGTCGAAGTCAATCGACTTGTGCGGGCGGCCCTCAAAGCGGGAGCCGATAATGTCGCCTAGGATCGCGCCGAGCATCTACTCCACCTTCCGTATCCTCTCCCAATACTCATCCAGCCACACTACCCTGTCCGCATAACACTGCAAGTCAGCCGAGATGGTATCCATGAACCCGGCCAGCCAGAATTCCTTGTGCAGGTCTTCCTTGATGTAGGAGATGGCGTCCTCGAAGTCGCCGTCGCCGGTGGACAGCACCAGCCTGTCGTACATGCCCTGCGTGGCCAGGCGGATGAGCAGCGTGGTGATGCCCACGTCCACGCCCTTCTGCACGTGGCGCTCCACGTATTCGCCGTTGGGGCAGCGGAAGCTCAGGGTCTTCACCTTGTACAGGCGCACGCGCATCTTGGGGCCCTTGGGCGGCGCGGTCTTGAGCCAGGTGTAGAAGGCGTTCTGGGCGTCGGAGGGGTCCATGGTCGAATCCAGGAAATAGCTTTCGTAGAAAGGCTGGCCGTTCAGATCCTCCAGCGTGTCCTTGAGCTTCAGGTAGTCGAACTTGCCCCTGGGTGCCTTGAGCAGGTAGGAGCCGTCCACGATCCAGATGGTTCTCTTTTCGTTCATGTTACTTTCTCATAGGGGGAAATGCCGCATGATTTAACGATCGTTCATGTAATTCCATAACTCTTCCAGAACTCCTCGACCATGGCCTCGATCTGTGTCTCGTCCGTCATGGCCATGTCCAGGAGCCGCGTCTGCCCCAGGACAATGCCCAGAAGGGTCAGCCGCTGCAAGCACTTTCGCTCGTCCTGACGGCTGTAACGCGCGTCCAGCAGGTCGCTGTGCGTGTCCGATGCAAAGCCCGCACGCTGCAGCACCTCGGCGATGAAGGCCAGACGCAGCAGCCGGCGGTCGAAATCCGCGCCGCCGCCCTTGAAGCGGAAGGCCACGTAGTTGGCGTCCTCGCGCTCGCAGCACAGGGCGTCCACCACGGCGAAATGGTAGCCGAAGCGCACCATGGCATGCAGGTAGTCGTCCGAGAGCACGGCGTAGCTGGCCAGGTCCTTGGAGCCCAGCACGCCCACCCCGGCGCTGACCCGGTCGAAGGCCTGCCAGTCCAGATGTCTGAGCCCCTTGGCCCATACCACGTCCTGATGGGTCAGGCCCTGCCACAGGGCGCGCATGGGCCTGCTGGTCAGGTCGTCCGGAGCTATCTCGGTCCGCTCCGCGGCCTCGGCCCGCGTGCCGCCGTGCAGGTCGAGCACGTAGAAGTCCATGGGCAGGCCCGTGCGCAGGAGCCTGGCCCGCGCCAGTCCCCGGCCGCCCCGGCCCACCAGGGAGAACATCTCGGCCACGCCCTTCTCGTGGCAGAAGCGCACGAAGTCATGCACCGAGGCGCAGAAGCGCGGGGTGAAGCGCGAGGATTGCGGGTCCGTGAGCGTGAGCGGCGAGACAAGCGGCATGATCGCCTCCAGCCTGCGCGACATGGGCGAGGAGCGGCGAGGAGCGCGGGACCGGGACGCCTCGCGCAGGCCCTCCACGCTGCCTTCGTAGACCACGCGGCCGTCGGCGTCCACGGTCACGGCCTGCCCGGCCCGGAGAACCTTGCGCGCCCCGGTCGCGCCCACCAGCACGGGCAGGCCGAACTCGCGGGCCACGGAGGCGAAATGGCTGGCCCGGCTGCCCCGCTCGGCAACGATGGCCTTTACGCGGCCGAGCAGGCTGACCAGATCGGGCGACAGACTTTCGCACACGAACACCGTGCCGCCCGGCACCGAGCGCAGGGGTTCGCCCTCGCGCAGCGGATGCACCCGACCCAGGGCCACGCCGCCGGCGGCGGTCATGCCCCCGCGAAAAAGCACGGCATGGCCTTCGACTCCGTCGGTGTCCTGACCACGGCCATCCCCATCCGCCTGCGGCCGCGCGTGCGCCCCGAAAGCGCCCGCGCCCTGCAAGGGCCTGGTCTGGATGACGTACATCTCGCCGTCTTCGTCCTGGCACCATTCCACGTCCTGGGGACAGCCGAAGCTCCGCTCCAGAACCATGGACCAATCGGCGACCGTCTTGACCGAAGGGCTATCCAGGACAGCCGAGGAGCGCCCGGGCACGCCCTCCTGCACGCGACGCTGAGCCACGGACTTAAGGATGGCCGGATTGTCCGTGCGCGAAAGGTAGAACATGTCCGGCACGCTGGCCCCGCCGACCAACCGCTCGCCCAGGCCAGGCACCGCATAGACGCCGATGCGCTCGCGCCGGCCTTCCGCGACCGGGTCCAGGCTGTAGGCCACGCCGCTGGCCCTGGCCCGGATCATGGACAGCACCAGCACGGCCATGGGCGATTCCCGGTCGGCCA
Source organism: Pseudomonadota bacterium (assembly GCA_023411815.1). GTDB lineage: Bacteria > Desulfobacterota > Desulfovibrionia > Desulfovibrionales > Desulfovibrionaceae > Desulfocurvibacter. The sequence continues at coordinate 44,368 of JAEYOJ010000143.1, forward strand.
GACCGTAACGCACGCGATAGGCCACCGCGCGCGGGGCGTACTTGCTGGCCAGCACACGCAGCCAGGCCTGGGCGACATCGGCCGGGGCCACGCCGAGCACGCTCTCGTACTGGCCGGCAAAGGACACGCCCGAAGCGTCGCCGCAGGCCGCCTCGCTCGCATCCTCTCCCACGGCACTGGAGCGCACGGCCAGCCTCGGCGCGTCCACCCCGGCGGGCAGGCCCGCCACGGCCTCGGACATGGCCTGCTCCACGTCCGGAGGCAACGCTCCGCCGAGCACCAGGCCCTGCATCTCGGCGCAGAGCGCGTCCAGCCGCTCGGGCTCGTCCAGGCGCACGCGCGAAAGCAACTCGTCCAGGCGCGGAGCCAGGTCGTTATGCTCCAGGAAGGCGGAGAAGGCCGAAGTGGTCACGGCGAATCCCGGAGGCACGGGCAGACCCACTTCGACAAGCACGCGGCCAAGATGCCAGGCCTTGCCGCCCGCCTGGTCTCGCGCACCCGCGGCCTGCTCCAGGGACAGCACGTACGGCGGTCCGGAATGCGGCTCCGGAAGCCGCGCCAAGGGCTCCAGCCGGGCCAGCAGGTCGCTCAGACTCGCTTCCAGGTCCATGTACTGGCCGGGGTTCATGGACACGAGTCGGCGCGCGAGGCTGCCAACGGACCAGATCAGGGCGCGCAGCAGGCTTTCCAACCTGGCCCAATCGGCCTGGACCTGGCCGTAACGGATCTCCTCCAGGGCGGTGATCAGCTCCAGGCAGCGCTTGTCCTCCTCCAGCAGCCGGCGAAAGGACTCGTAACGCTCGCGCAGCAGCGCGCCCGGCGCGAAGAGCTGGAAGGTCCAGTGGCGGAAGAGCTGGCCGAGCACTCAAGGATCCTTATCCGGAGCTGCCGAAGGCAATGGCCACTTTCTCCTCCAGCTCGTCCTTGTCGATGGGCTTGATGCAGTACTCGAACGCGCCGAGCTGCTGGGCCTGACGCGCGGTTTCCAGGGTGGGATAGCCCGTGAGCATGATGACCTTGGTGCCCGGCGAGATGCGGCGTATCTCATCGAGCACTTCGATGCCGCTCATGCGCTTGAGCTTGATGTCCAGGATGGCCACGTCCGCGCCGTGCTCGCGCAGGTGCGCCATGGCCTGCTCCTCGTCGGTGAAGGGATGCACCTCGTGCCCCTTGCGCTCCAGTATGCGCTGGACCATGCGCCCTGCGTCGGCCACGTCATCCAGCACGATGATCTTGCCCATGATGTCTTCTCCTGCGCGGCATGCGTGCCCTTCTCGCGGAGCCGTCGTGTCGACGGCGGCCGGCCAAGGGGTGAGGCTGCTTCCGTGCTCGCCCGGCAGCCGGGTTCGGCGAGTAGATGGATGTGAAATATGGCCTATGGCCCGACATGGCCCGACAGACCTTTGAAAAGCACGCTGTGCGGGCCAGGATGGACCGCCGGTGCGCGGCACCGTCCGGAATGGCGGAGCTTTGCTCGACCAGTCCGATGTTGAAAAAGGCCGCTATGGTCTTTCTTCAACCGTCCGCCACGAGACGTTTAGCATGATTTCACGCTGGAATCCATGCGCAAGGACCGCGGGGGCGCGACCTTCCGCCGCGACCGAGACGGCCGTCAGGCGGGAGACGGCTCGGGCACGACATCCAGGCCGGATGGCGAGGCCAATCCCTGGGACAACAGATCCATAAAGGCCTGGGCGGTCAACGGAGGCGCGAAGAGAAAGCCCTGGGCCAGGGAGCAGCCCTCGCTGCGCAGGAAGGCCAGCTGTTCCTCGGTCTCCACGCCCTCGGCCACAACGGACAGGCCCAGGCTCTTGGCCAGGGAGATCATACCCCGCACGAGCATGGCGCAGTCGTTGTCCGACTTACCTATGTCGCTGACGAACATGCGGTCGATCTTGAGCACGCTGATGGGCAAGTGCTTGAGGTAAGCCAGCGAGGAGTAGCCCGTGCCGAAGTCGTCCAAGGAAAAACTGATGCCCTTGGTGTTCAAGGCCTGCAGAACGGGCGCGGTGGCGCTCTTCAGATCCTTGATGAGTGCGGTCTCCGTGATCTCCAGACTCAGGCGGGAAGGCGGGAAGCCCGTGGCCGCCAGAACCTCGGTGACCATGCTCTCCACGCCGCCCAGGGCGAAGTGCTGTGCCGACAGGTTCACGGACAGCCTCAGCGGAGTCTCATCGCTGTTGTTCCAGCGCAGCGCCTCGCGGCAGGCTATCTCCAGGACCAGACGGTCCATCTGCACCACAAGGCCGCATTCCTCGGCCTCGGGCATGAACTGCGAGGGCGGAACCACGCGGCCGCTTTCATCGATCCAGCGCAGCAAGGCCTCCATGCCCACGATGCCCCGGCTGGCGACATCCACGATAGGCTGGTAGCGCAGCACGAAACGCCGCTGGCTGATGGATTTGCGCAACTCGGCTTCCAGGGTGACCTTGCGCAGCAGGCGCGCGTTCATCTCGCCGGAGAAGAGCCTGTAGGCATGCTTGCCCGAATTCTTGGCCTCGTACATGGCCAGGTCCGCGTTCTTGAGCACGGCGTCGGCGCTGTCGCCGTCCTGGGGAAAGCGGGCCACTCCCACGCTGGTGCTGGCGAATATCTCCCGCCCGCACAGATGGAAGGGCTCGGCAAGGGCGCGCACGAGCCTGGCGGCCATGCGCTGAAGCAGATTCTCGTTATGGGGTCTCTCCACCAGGACCACGAACTCGTCGCCGCCAAGCCTGGCCACGAGATCGTCCTTGCGCACCGCCTGGCTCACACGCTTGCCGGCCATGCGCAACATGTCGTCGCCGGCCAGATGGCCCATGGTGTCGTTGACGTTCTTGAAATCGTCCAGGTCCAGGAGCATCACCGCCAGCCCGCCGCCCTCCCTGCGGGCGCGGACCACGGCCGCCTCCAGACGCATGGAGAACATCGTGCGGTTGGGCAGGCCGGTGAGCTGATCGAAATAGGCCTTGTTGTAAAGTTCGTGCTGGTAGCGCCGCTGCTCGGTGAGGTCCACCATGGACAGCACTCCCCGACCCGAGCCCGGCACACGGGCCAGGGTCAGGTACACGCTGTGCTGCGTCCCGCTCGCATGCGCAAGCGTGGCCTCCAGGCACAGAGCTTTCCCCGAGCCCCTAACCGCATCGGCCAGAGCTAGAATGTTCGCCACCTCCTCGGCCGGGAACAGATCCTCCCAATGCAGGCCGGCCTGCACCGCCGCAGGGCCGAGGCCGGTCAACTCGTAGAAGCCCTCGTTGGCCATGGTCCCGATGCCCTGTTCGTTCAGCAGCAGGCTGGCCGCGCCGGAGTTCATGAAGACGGTGCGATAGAGCAGCTCGCTCTCGGCCAGGGCCTGCTTGGTGCGTTCATGCTCGGTCACGTCGAGGAACGTTTCCAGGAGATACTCCTTGCCCTCGCGGAAGACCCTGGTGACGGTCTTGAGGATGCTGCGACCGGCGCCGTCCGGTCCTTCGAGCACTCGCACGGCAGGCTCGCCCGGCCGGATGTCTCCGGCGAGGAACGGGCATGCGGCGATGTGGGGCGCGCAGAACAGTCCGAGGCACGAGCGCCCCACGACTTGCTCCTCGGGCACTCCCGCAAGCCTGGCCGCACGGCTGTTGGCCTCCACCACGCGGCAATTCTGGGGATCAATGAGCACGACCCCGGCATCCAGACTGTCGAGCATGGTGGACAGGAATCCCCTGCTTTCGCGCAGGCTGGCCACCATGACGCCGATCTTGCGCGAGACGGTCGCCAGCTCGTCCGAACCGGACAGATAGGCCAGTTCACCGGCATCGTCTTGTCGCAAGGCCGTATCGGCAATCTGGCTCAGCCGGACCACCCGCGCGGTGATGCGCTGCTCCAGGAGAGCGTAAACCACGCCCATGAGCAGCAATCCGCCTACGCAAAGAGCGAGCATGCTGTTGACGAACGCCACTTTCCCCAGGGCATGGATCTCCCTGGGGGCTTCGATGAGCACGATGGCGGCCGGATCGCCGAATACATCGTCCATGCGCAGCATCGTGCGCAGCAGATTTCCCTCATGGGAATACCGCCATTTGGCCGCCGAGCCCGGCAGGGCTTCCATGACCCCGGAAAACTCCGCGGGCTCTCGGCCGTCAAGGGGCAACATGCTCATATTCAGGTCGAAGCGTTCGCCCATGTCGGCCAGCAGACTCTCGGTCATGTAACGGCCCATGAGCATGACCCCGCGAGGCGGACCGGAGTTCTCGCTGCTCAGGATGGGCCTGCAGGAAAAGAGGAACGGCTTGCCCCCCAGAAGCACAAGCCCGGCATGGACGGTTTTTTCGGACACTGGACGTAAGAGGTCAGGATGCCTTGCCAGCAACGTATCCAGCTCTTCCGGCAGCGGGGCCCATGTGCCTGCCGCAAGGTCGAAGAACCTGCCCCAGACCATGGACCCATCAAGACCATGGATCAGGATGGCGTTGAGCTGCTGGTCGATGAAGGTTTCCTTGGGCAGGGCGGAGCGCACGAACGCCTCGTCCCGGGTGGCGACGAACTCGCAGGTGTCGTCCCACCAGGCCCAGTCCTTCACGAGCCTGTCGAGATACTCCACCTCCGCGCCTATCACGCTTGCGACACGTCTGGCGTTCTCGCCGGCGACCTTCTTCTCCAGCGCAGCGAAGCTCCCCAGGACGATATGTCTGGAAACCAGCGCATAGATGCCTGCCAGCCCAAGAAAGGCTGCCAGGACGATAAGGAAAAGTTTGAGACGCAGGTTCATGCGTTTGACGTGCCTTATGGGCCGTATATGCCTTTGCGCGGGGGAGGATCGACGCAGGATGGGCGTGGTATATGGCCAATCCCAAGCGAAACGCGCCTGAAGGCGATCGAGGCAGGCCTGTTGCTTTGACTCAAAAGCGGGCCCAGCGAAGAATTAGTCAACTTTAAGGAAGGATATCCAAAAAGACAATACACAGGCGCCTAGACTCATGTGGCGGACGCTCCAGCCGCATAGCGCCTTACGTATTATGCGTCACGACAGAATGCGAATCCCAACCGCGCGGCGACCTTGCGTGCAAGGACTGCAAGCGAGAGCAGGATTGTCCCGACCAGTATCAGGCTGCCCACAGGGGCCATGCACATAGTCCCTGGAGATTTTTCCGTTTTCTCGGCCTGCTCAAATATCGAGGCACTCGTCCTCGGGCAGGCCCTCGTCGGTCAGGGGCAGCTCGATGATGAAAACCGTGCCCGGTCCGACAGGCTTGCCGTCCTCCTGACCAGCGCCGAGGTACTCCACCGGCGCGGGGCTCACGGCCGAAATCTTGCCCTTGTGGTCCTTGATGATGCCGAAGGACACGGACAGGCCGAGGCCGGTGCCCGCGCCCACCGGCTTGGTCGTGAAGAAGGGATCGAAAACCTGGGCCATGTGCTCCTGGCTGATGCCCTTGCCCGTATCGGCCACTGTGACCACGACCCGGCGGCGGTGCCTGCACAGCTTGGTGCGGATGGCGATGGTGCCGTCCGCGCCGATGGCGTCGAAGGCGTTGCTCAGGAGATTCAGCCAGACCTGCTTGAGCTTCTCCTTGTCCCCGCGGATCGGCGGCACGCCGTCGTCGAGCTGCATTTCCAAGAATACGCGCTCCTGCTGGAAAATGTGCCGCACCAAGGCCACGACATCGCGAATGGACTCGTTCAGGTCAACCTCGGCCCAACTGGATTCCATCTGCCTCGAAAAGCCAAGCAGGTCGGCCACGATCTTGCGGCAGACCTGGGCCTGCTTCTCGATCACGGCCACGTCCTCGCGCTCCCGGCTGCCTTCGGACAGATCCTCCAGCAGGATCTGGGAATAGCCGAGAATAATACCCAGAGGGGTGTTGATCTCATGGGCCACGCCGCCGGCCAGCTTGCCCAGGTCCTCCATCTTCTGCGACTGGATGAGCTGTTCCTGGTAGCGCTTGATGACCGATATGTCGCGGGCAGTGAGCAGCAGGCCGATGATGCGCGGGGGCCGAGCCGCATCCGTCGGCTCGCCGTCGTAGACCGGTACGTTGACCACGTGGAACCAGCGGCGGTTCTCTCCGCGCTGCACATATATCTCCTTGGAGAGAGGAATGCCGGTTTCCAGCACCTGCCGACTCTCCTCCTCGCCGAGCACCCCATGGCCGGCCGGGAAGATGTCCTTGTCCGTGCGCCCGACAACCTCCTCTTCGGACAGGGAGAAGTAGCGGCGAAAGGCCTTGTTCACCAAACGGTAGACCAGATGCTCGTCCTGAAGACTGACCAGGTCCGGAGTCACGTCGAAGACCGTTTGCAGGAGTTGCTCCTGGCGGGCCAGATCTCGCCGGGCCGTCTCCAGCTCGCCGATATGGTCCTTGAGCGTCGCGGCCATGACGTCGAAGGCCTCGGCCAGGCTCTGTATTTCGTCACCGGCGTTCTGCATGTAAACGGGACAGCTCTTGCAGCTTTCGCGCTTGACCTCGCCCTCGGCATTGGCGCAGGCGGGGCAAAGCGTGCCGGCCATGTACCAGCAGCGCCGGCGAAGGTCGCCGTATGCCGGACAATTCTCCAGCCCGCAGTCCATGATCTCCCAGCAGTTGCTTCCCCTGGCGGTGCTCGCCTGCACGTCCAGGTTGCCGCGCATGATCTCCTCGGCCGAGGCGCGCAGGAGATTGATGCGCCGGGTCACGTTGCGCGCGAAGAAGGAGCCCAGGATGAGCGAGAGCAGCGCGCCGGCTCCGGTGACGGCGAAGGTGGCCCAGAACAGCCTCCGGCCGGTGCGTTGCACCTCTTGCCGGGACAAGCCGATGCGAGCCGTGCCGATGCGGTTGTCGCCGATGCGCACGTCCGCGGCGAAGTCGTAGACGAGGGAGCGCCCGGTATCCAGGAGCAGGATGCCGACTTCCTCGGATGCCGGCCCGGCATTGACCTCCTTGAGAGCCACCGGGAAGCCGTCGAGGAAGGAATGCGCCAGGACCAGGCCGTCCTTGTCCTGGATGAAGGCGTACTCGACGCTCTCGTCCAGGGCCCTGTACTGGTCCACGGTCTTCTTCAGGCGCAGGTAGTCCCGGGTCAGCAGTTGCTCTTCGGCCCTGCCGGCCAAGTTCAGCACCATGCCGGAGCCGCGTTTCTTGCTTTCCTCCAACAGCGAGCCGGTGACCAGTCCGCTGACCAGGATGGCCGTGAACAGGCCGAAGACGACGACGATCGCCGCGATGCCCAGGTTGATCTTGCCCCGAAAGGACATGGCGGACAGAAATCCGACCCGCACGGTTACTCTCCCAGGTCTCCGCCGATTTTCGCCATGAGTGCGCGCACCGGATCGAAATCGCGGTCCTGTGCCGGAACGATGCGCAGGATGCCGGCAGGGTCGAGAATTGCCTGCTGTTCCGGGTCATCCCGAGACAGGGCAGTCATGGCCGCCCTGATCTTTTCCACGACCTGCGGGTCCATGCCCCCGCGCGTGGCGTATACCCAGGCCGGGTACGCCGGGCTCTCGGCCACGACCCGGATCTCGCGGACAGGGATGCGATTGCGCATGATGTCCAGGGTGCCGGTGCGGATGGTGCCGATGTCGTACTCGCCGGAGAAGACGGCATAGACCACGCGCTCCTGATTGCCGCCCGCGAAGTTGACCTCGGCGAAGTCCGCCTTGCGTATGCCGTGGTCCCAAAACAGGCCCAGAGGGAAAAGGTAGCCCCCGGCCGAGGATTCGTCCGTGGCGATCCAGCGTTTGCCCCGGCAGTCTTCCAGGGTCTGGATGTCCTTGTTGTCCGCGCGGATGATGACCTGCCCGCTGAACGTGTCGCTGCCCGTGGGCTCGACGACTCGGGCGAAGGCCTTGGCGCCGTAACGGTCGGCGATCTTTATGTAAACGAACGGGTTCGTGTAGGATATGTCTATGCGGCCCTGACCGAACAGGGACATGTGCTCCTCGAAGGACGAGGGGAATACCTGCCGGATTGACAGGCCCGTGGCCGCGGACAGGTATTCGACCATGCGATGATGGCGCAGGTAGGACACCGCCGGCGAGTATTGGGGCAGATAGGCGTAGGTAAGGTCCTCCCTGGGAGAGGGAATCGTAACCTCCTCTCGCCTGGAAAAGTCCACGCGCACCGCCGTTTCGTCCTCGGAACAGGCTGTCGCGGTCACCATCGCAAGAACGACGGAGAGAACAAGTACTATCCAACGCACCCTGGCCGCCCCTTCTTCTCCTGCATGGCCCCACCCTACTCCATTGCGCTCGCGTTTCCTAGCCTGTGTCACGCGAAACCATTTCCGTTCACGCGCAGGCTCCGCCATGAGCATGTCTCGCCGAGGGACCGCGCGCACGAGCCTCCGGTGCGTTCCTCCCGCCGGGTTGGACAAGCGACTTGCTCCTCCCGGCAAACGCCTTGATGTCCGGTTCACGCGCTGTCGGCCACCTGCTTTACCCTTTCCGCATCAAAAAAGCACGGGCGCCCGCGAACCGGCATCTTTTCAAGCCTTCCGCAGGTCGCCAATTTTTTTCGGCTTTTATTTTCTTTCCTCGTGTTGACAACCTGGCAAGTCGACTTATTGTTCCCCCTCGGATGGCGGGAGGACTTGCCAAAAAATTCCGAAGGGGGTACATCCGCCACGGATTGGCACTCCTCCCAAGAGAGTGCTAGCAGTCCATCAAAGTAGTCATCAAGAAGTACTCGGAGGTATCGACTCATGAAGCTCAAACCCCTGCACGACCGCGTTCTGGTCAAGCGCCTGGAGTCCGAAGAAGTGACCAAGGGCGGCATCATCATCCCCGACTCCGCCAAGGAAAAGCCCATCAAGGGCGAGGTCATCGCCGTTGGACCCGGCAAGACCAGCGACAAGGGCGAGAAGATCAAGATGAACGTGGAGAAGGGCAACAAGGTGCTCTTCAACAAGTACGCCGGCACCGAGATCAAGATCGACGGCGAAGAGCTCCTCGTCATGCGCGAGGACGACATCCTGGCCATCATCGAGTAGCTGCGGCTTCGAGTAACGAACTGAATCCAAGAAGGAGACAATAGCATGGCTGCAAAGGAAATACTTTTCGACGCCCGTGCCCGCGAGAAGATGAAGCGTGGCGTGGACAAGCTGGCCAACGCCGTCAAGGTGACCCTCGGACCCAAGGGCCGCAACGTGGTCATCGAGAAGAGCTTCGGCGCTCCGACCATCACCAAGGACGGCGTGACCGTGGCCAAGGAAATCGAGCTTGAGGACAAGTTCGAGAACATGGGCGCCCAGATGGCCAAGGAAGTCGCTTCCAAGACCTCCGACGTCGCCGGCGACGGCACCACCACGGCGACCATCCTGGCCCAGTCCGTGTTCACCGAGGGCGTCAAGCTCGTGGCCGCCGGCCGCAACCCCATGGCCATCAAGCGCGGCGTCGACAAGGCCGTCGAAGCCATCGTCGAAGAGCTGGCCAAGCTGACCAAGCCCACTCGCGACCAGAAGGAGATCGCCCAGGTCGGCACCATCTCCGCCAACAACGATCCCACCATCGGCAACATCATCGCCGACGCCATGGGCAAGGTGGGCAAGGAAGGCGTCATCACGGTCGAGGAGGCCAAGGGCCTGGAGACCACCCTTGACGTCGTCGAGGGCATGCAGTTCGATCGCGGCTACCTCTCGCCCTACTTCGTCAACGACCCCGAGAAGATGGTCTGCGAGATGAGCGAGCCGCTCATTCTCATCAACGAGAAGAAGATTTCCAACATGAAGGACCTGCTCCCGGTGCTCGAGCAGGTGGCCCGCGCCGGCAAGCCGCTGGTCATCATCGCCGAGGACATCGAGGGCGAGGCCCTGGCCACCCTGGTGGTGAACAAGCTGCGCGGCACCCTGAACACCGTGGCCGTCAAGGCTCCCGGTTTCGGCGAGCGCCGCAAGGCCATGCTGCAGGACATCGCCATCCTCACCGGCGGCACCGTGGTCTCCGAGGACCTGGGCGTGAAGCTGGAGAGCATCTCCATCAATCAGCTGGGCAGCGCCAAGCGCGTCACGATTGACAAGGAGAACACCACCATCGTCGACGGCGCCGGCAAGGCCGAGGACATCAAGGCCCGCGTGGCCCAGATCCGCCGCGAGATCGAGGAGACCACCTCCGACTACGATCGCGAGAAGCTCCAGGAGCGTCTGGCCAAGATCGTGGGCGGCGTGGCCGTCATCAACGTGGGCGCCGCCACGGAAGTGGAGATGAAGGAGAAGAAGGCCCGCGTCGAGGACGCCCTGAACGCCACCCGCGCGGCCGTCGAGGAAGGCATCGTGCCTGGCGGCGGCGTGGCCCTGGTGCGCTGCGCCAAGGTCCTGGCGAACGTGAAGACCGTGGACGATGACGAGTCCGCTGGTGTGGCTCTGGTTCGTCGCGCCATCGAGGAGCCCCTGCGCCAGATCTCCAACAACGCCGGCATGGAAGGCTCCATCGTGGTGGAGAAGGTCCGTGAGGGCGGCAAGGACGGCTACGGCTTCAACGCCGCCACCGGCGAGTACGAGGACCTCATCAAGGCCGGCGTCATCGACCCCAAGAAGGTCACGCGCATCGCCCTGCAGAACGCCGCCTCCGTGGCCGGCCTGCTGCTGACCACCGAGTGCGCC
>JAEYOJ010000037.1 GCA_023411815.1 Pseudomonadota bacterium
GTCCATGACCTCGATGCCGTATTCACGCACCAGGGCGTTGGACTTGGTCGTCACTTCCGTGGTGATCTCGCCGCGCTTGCCCGAGACGATCTCGATGAGCGTGTGGTTGCCCAGAGCGACACGGATCTCGGAATAGATGATGTCGTCCAGCCGCGCCTGGGCCCGGGGGATGGTGCGCACGGTGCGGTAGAACTGCAGGGGGTCGGTGATGCGCCACTTCGTGTAGTTGTCCACGACCATGTTCTTCTTGTCCTTGGTCAGGATCTCGGCGGGCTCGGCATCGTAGTTGAGGATGCGCGAGTCGAAGAAGATGACGTTCTGGACGAAGGGCAGCTTGAAGTGCAGTCCCGGCCCCAGCGGCGCATCGCCGACGGGCTTTCCGAGTTCCAGCACGATGGCGCGCTCGGTCTGGTCGACCGTGAACATGGACTGGACCAGGACGATGAGCGCCAGGAAGCCGATAACGGCCAGGATGACGAGTTTCGTGCGCATGCTATTGCTTCCCCCCGGAGCCGCTTGCGGCGTCCTGCTTCGGCCGCGGAGCGGCCTTGTCCAGGGGCAGGTAGGGCACCACGTTGCCGGCGGTCTGGCCGGAGATGATGATCTTTTCCAGTCCGGAGCTGGCGAAAATGCGTTCCATGGTCTCCAGGTACATGCGCTGGCGGGTCACGTCCTTGGCCTTGCGGTACTCTCCGAGCACGGCCAGGAACTTCTCGGCGCCGCCGCGGGCATCCAGAACCTGACTTTCCTTGTAGGCCTGGGCTTCGTTGGTGATGATCGCCGCCTGGCCTCTGGCCTTGGGCAGGATGTCGTTGCGGTAGGCCTCGGCCTCGTTGATGAGCCGGCTCTTGTCCTCTCTCGCGCTGGCTACGTCCTTGAAGGCGTCGATGACTTCCCTGGGCGGGTGCACGTCCTGCAGTTGCACTGCGATGACGCGGACGCCGGCCTGGTAGCGGTTCAGGACTTCCTGCATGAGGTCGCGGGTCTGGGTCTGGATGACGAATTTGCCCGTGGTCAGGGCCGAGTCGATCTCGCTGTTGCCGATGACTTCGCGCATGGCCGCCTGGGCGACATACTTGACCGTGCCTTCCTGCTCCGCGACGTTGAACAGGTAGTAGACCGGATCGTTGATCTGGTATTGCACGATGAACTGCACGTCGACGATGTTCTCGTCGCCCGTGAGCATGAGCGACTCCTCGGGAATGAGGCGGTACTGGCCGGGCTGGAGGGCTCCGTTGCGCGCGACGGAACGGAAGCCGACCTCCACTCGCTTGATTTCCGATACCTTGGGTTTGTGCACGCTCTCGATGGGGAACGGCAAGTGGATGTGCGGCCCCGGATCGGTGATGCGCGTGAATTTGCCGAAGCGCTTCTCCACGCCCCGCTCATCGGGTTGCACGATATAGAATCCGCTCAGGCCCCAGAGGACGACCAAGAGCAGGATGATGAGCTTGCCCCCGAACGGGAGACGCACGTTCTTGAGCCGCTTCAAGCGATCGTTGATCTCGCTCGGCTCAGGAGGCTGGTAGCCCTGCCTGCGACGCTGACCTTGTAGCTTTTCCCAATCCCAGTTCATAAGTCCACGCACACTAGGCGAGTTGCCGTGCTTGGTCAAGCAAAGTCGGATTTGACGGGCCCTGACGGGCCTTGTCGGAATTGCGCGCATGCATGTCGAGCCGCGTCGGCCTGCCGGGGCCTTGTCGTCCGATGGCGCATCTGCGCACGCATGGCCTGAAAAGCGTTGGAAAAAAGCCTGAACGAGAGTATGTTTGGTCGAATACAGCGTTGCGCGCCAATGCTTCCACATGAGCCCCAAACGCAAGGAGCCCATTCGATGCCGGTCCATCCCCATGCAGGGAAGCAGCCAGACAAGCATATGCTCGTGAACGTGCCGCGCCTCGTGGCGGCCTACTATACCCTGCGTCCCGATCCGTCGGACCCGGAGCAGCGCGTGGCCTTCGGCACGTCGGGCCACCGGGGCGGCTCGTTCAGGGCGAGCTTCAACGAGGCGCACATCCTGGCCATGTCCAAGGCCATCTGCGAGTACAGGTCTGCGCGGGGCATCGACGGACCGCTCTTCGTGGGCATGGACACGCACGCCCTGTCCGAGCCGGCCTTCATCACGGCCATGGAGGTCTTCGCGGCCTGCGGAACGGACGTCCGCTTCCAGCAGGGCAGGGGCTACACGCCCACGCCGGTCATCTCCCACGCCATCCTGACCCACAACCGTGGCCGCGCCGAACACCTGGCCGACGGGGTGGTCATCACGCCCTCGCACAATCCCCCGGACGACGGCGGCTTCAAGTACAACCCGCCCCACGGCGGCCCGGCCGAAACCTCGGTCACCAAATGGATCGAGACGCGGGCCAACGATCTGCTGGCCCAGGGGTTGTCCTCCATTCCGCGCCTGGATTTCGATAAGGCTGTCGGCCAGGGCCGGGTGAGCGCCCACGATTACGTGCGGCCCTACGTGGACGACCTAGCCAACGTGCTGGACATGCAGGCCATCGCCAAGGCCGGCCTCAAGCTGGGCGTGGATCCCCTGGGCGGCGCTTCGCTGGCCTTCTGGGAGCCCATGGCCGAGCGCTACGGCCTGGACATCAGCCTGGTCAACGACCGGGTCGATCCGGCCTTCGCCTTCATGCGCGTGGATAAGGACGGGGCCATCCGCATGGACTGCTCCTCGCCCTATGCCATGGCCGGCATGATCGACCTCAAGGACCGCTTCGACATCGCCTTCGGCAACGATCCCGACGCCGACCGCCACGGCATCGTGACCCGCTCCGCGGGCCTGCTCAACCCGAACCACTACCTGGCCGTGGCCATCGACTACCTGTTCACGCATCGCCCGGACTGGAAGCCCTCCTGCGCCGTGGGCAAGACTCTGGTCACGAGCAGCATGGTCGACCGCGTGGCCAAGGCGCTCGGCCGTTCCCTGGCCGAGGTGCCCGTGGGCTTCAAGTGGTTCGTGCAGGGCCTGCTCACGGGCGAGTACGGCTTCGGCGGCGAGGAGTCGGCCGGAGCGAGCTTCTTGCGCAAGGACGGTACGGTCTGGACCACGGACAAGGACGGCATTGTCATGAACCTGCTGGCCGCCGAGATCACCGCCGTGACGGGCCGCGATCCCGGAGAGCTGTACAAGGGCCTCACCGAGCGCTTCGGCGCGCCGGTCTACGAGCGTCTGCAGGCCCCGGCCAATGCGGCCCAGAAAAAGGTTCTGTCCAGCCTGTCGCCCGAGCACGTCGTTGCGGACAGCCTGGCCGGCGAGCCCATCCTGGCCAAGCTCACGCGTTCGCCCGCCGGCGACGCGCCCATCGGCGGGCTCAAGGTCGTGACCGAGAACGGCTGGTTCGCGGCCAGACCCTCGGGCACCGAGGACATCTACAAGATCTACACCGAGAGCTTCAAAGGCCGCGAGCACCTGCGGCGCATCCAGGACGAGGCCCAGGCCATCGTGTCCCAGGCCTTCGCCAAGGCCCACGTCTGAGCGAACGCACGCGCATGAGGAAGATCCTGCTCATCGCCTTGGGTGTGGCGCTGCTGGCCCTGGGTGCGTGGTACCTGCTCGCGGACCGCGGCGGCGGCGAGCCGCGCATCCTGGCCACCACGACCATCCAGCGCGGCACGGTGCGCAAGGTCCTGGAGGCCACGGGCATCGTCAAGTCACAGGTCGGGGCCATGGTCAAGATCGGCGCGCGGGCCACGGGCATCATCGAGCGCATGCCGGTCAAGGTCGGCGATCGCGTGGAGAAGGGCGACCTCCTGGCGGTCATCGACGACCGCGAGCAGCGGGCCGAAATGGCCGAGACCGAGGCCCGCCTGGCCAGCGCACGGGCCGAGCTGGCCCGCGTGCGCCGGGTCTACCCCCTGCAGATCGCCGAGGCCCAGGCCCAGCTCGACCTGGCCCAGGCTCAGTTCGACTATGCCCAGGCCAACTTCAGGCGCCAGCAGGATCTCGTGGCCAGGGACGTGCAGCCCCAGGACATCCTGGACCAGGCCCGCCGAGATCTGGACGTTTCGCGCAACGAGCTGGGGGCGCGGCAGGCCACCCTGCGCCGGCTGCGCCAGGAGTTCGAGCAGGAGCTGGCCAAGGCGCTCCGGGCCGTGGACGTGGCCGAGGCTTCCCTGCGTTCCATCCAGGTGCGCATCTCCTATACGCGCATCACCACGCCCATCTCCGGCCTGGTCTCGCAGGTCACGGCCCAGGAGGGCGAGACCGTGGTCTCGGGCCTGCAGGTCACCAATCTGGTCACGGTCATCGATCCCACGCGCCTGGAGATGTGGATCTACGTGGACGAAACCGACGTGGGCCAGGTCAAGCCCGGCATGCCCGTGGAGTTTCGCGTGGACGCGTACCAGGGGCGCACCTTCCACGGCGAGATTTCCCAGATCTACCCCGAGCCCGAGATACGCGACAACATCGTCTACTATCGCGCCCTGGTGGAGCTGGACCCGCAGCAGGCCCTGGCCCTGCGGCCAGAGATGACCACCCAGTGCCAGATCGTGGTCGAGCACCGCGAGAACGTGCCGGCCCTGCCCAACACGGCCCTCAAGTGGGTCGGCGACCGCCAGGTGGTCTTCGTGCGCGGCCAGGACGGCAAGGTGCGCGAAGTCAACCCGCAGCTCGGACTGCAAGGCCTGGAGAGCAGCGAGATCGTCGGCGGCCTGCAGGTGGGCGACGTGGTGGCCACGCAGGTGGTCATCCCAGGCCTGAAGGTGCCCCAGACGCCCAACGGCCAGCGCATGGCCGGTGGCGGCGGTGGCGGCGGTGGAGGCGTGCAGCGCCAGGACAACGGCGGGCCTCCGGGCAGGCCCAGCGAGCCCGGCGGCAGCCCGGGCAGTCCGGGTGGAGGTTCGGGCGGCGGATCGGGCTCGGGCGGCGAAAACCAGTAGGCCTTGGCCCGCCGCTTGCCGACAGCCGCTGGACTCCGTATTTCATGGGCAAAGCGCATTCCAAAAGACCGTCGGCGAAGGCGGAAGGCAGGAGGTGGTGATGAACGATGAACAGGATGTCCAGACCATCAGCGCCCAGAAGCTTCGTGAATTCATCAACACGCATGCCGAGACGGAGTACGACCTGATCGACGTGCGCCAGCCCGCCGAATACGAGACCGGGCACATCCCCGGAGCCAAGCTTCTGCCGCTCAGGGAGCTGGCCGCGCGCATCGACGACATCCGCCCGGACCGGGACGCCATCTTCTACTGTTCGGTGGGCGGCCGGTCCATGGCCGCGGCGGTCATGGCGGCCGAGAGCGGCGTTTTCCGCAAGGGGATCTACACCCTGGACGGCGGCATGGCCGCCTGGAGCGGCAAGAGCCTGTCCGACAGGCCGCCCCTGAAGCTCTTCGAGGCAGGCAAGTCGACCCGGGAGACGCTCCTGACCGCCCTCGAACTGGAGAAAGGCTCCTGGCTCTTCTACGTCGAGCTGCTCAAGGCGCCGCCCAAGCGCTTCTCCTGCGCCTCGATCCAGGAGCTGGCGGACATGAAGAAGAGCAACGCCCGGATGCTCCACGACACGCTCAAGGCCGTGTCAGCGGAGGAGGAAACCGAGCACATGGCCTCCTTCGAGAGGCTGTTCGAGAACCTCGGCGGCGGCATCATGGCCAGCGGCGACGATCCGGCCCCGATTCTGGACTGGGCCAAGGCCCACTACGAGAACTGCGAGCAGCTCATCGGCCTGGCCGTGGAACTCGAGTACAGGGCCTACGACCTCTACCGGAACATGGCCTTCGACGCGCGCAACGCCGAGGAGGAACAGGCCTTCCTCGAAATGAGCCGGCGGGAAAAGGAGCTTCTCGTGCGCATCGCGGGCGAGATGGACAAGGCCGTGGACGAAGCCGGACGGGCGGCGTGAGGCGGCGCGTCATGCGCAGCGCGCGCGGCCGCGTGAGCCTCGCCGGTTCCGGAATGCCGGGGGCCTGACATGCCGCGACCCCTGGTCCGCCTGCGCGACATCCACAAGCGCTATCAGCAGGGCGACCAGTCCGTGGAGGTGCTCAAGGGCGTATCCCTGGACATCGGCCAGGGCGAGTTCGTGGCCCTGCAGGGCGCGTCCGGCTCGGGCAAGTCCACGCTGCTGCACATCCTCGGCCTGCTCGACCGGCCCAGCCAGGGCAGCTACGAGCTGGACGGCCGGGACGTGTCGCGCTTGTCCGACGACGACCTGTCCTCCCTGCGCAACAGGATGACCGGCTTCATCTTCCAGAGCTTCTACCTCATCCCCTACGCCACGGCCCTGGAAAACGTCATGCTGCCCGGCCTGTACGCGGGCACGCAGCGCGCCGAGCTGCGCCGGCGCGGCCAGGAGCTGCTGGATCGCGTGGGCCTGGGCGACCGGGTCGGCTTCACGCCCGCGCAGCTCTCGGGCGGGCAGCAGCAGCGCGTGGCCATCGCCCGCTCGCTGGTCAACGAACCGCGCGTGCTGCTGGCCGACGAACCCACGGGCCAGCTCGATTCCAGCACGAGCCGCGAGATCATGGAACTCATCGCCTCCATCCACGCCACGGGCCTGACCGTCATCCTGGTCACGCACGACGAGGCCACGGCGGCCTACGCCCAGCGGCGCGTGCGCGTGGTGGACGGCCTCATCGAGGGCCAGGAGCGCGCCGCCCCGGCTCCGGCCGGAGACTAGGCCGTGTTCGGCCTGCGCCGCGCGGCGCGCCTGCAGCGCATCGGGCGCATGGCCGCCCAGGCCCTGTGGGCCTTCCGACTGCGCAGCCTGTTCGTGATCCTGGGCGTGGGCCTGGGCATAGCCTCGCTGACCATCATAGTGGCCGCCGTGGACGGCGCGCAGCGCAGGGCGCGCGAGATCACCGAGAACTTCGGGCCGGACGCGGCCTTCGTGCTGGGCGGCGACGTGCTCAATCGCGCCGTGGGCATGCGCACGCTGACCCTGTCCTGGACCGACCTGGAGCGCATCCGCCAATCCCTGCCCGGCGCGTATCTGGTCGTGCCCATGCGCGCCAAGCGCAACGTGAAGCTGCGTTACGGCGGCACGACCATCGACCTGGACTCGGCCATCGGCTCCACGGCCAATTACGCCAGGGCCTGGGACTGGCCCCTGGCCGAGGGCCGCGACCTGAACGAGGAGGACGTGGAGCGCGGGGCCAGGGTCGTGCTGCTCGGCTCCGTGCCGACCTGGGAGCTGTTCGGCCGGCGCTCGCCCATAGGCCAGACCGTGTACGTCAACAACATCCCTTTCCAGGTCGTGGGCACGCTCACGGAGCGCGGGGCCACCGGCGGAGGAGGCAACCCGGACGAGCGCATCGTCATGCCCCTGACCACCCTGACTCAGCGCTTCAACCTGGACCGCCAATACTTCCGGGCCTTGCGCATCAAGTTCCGCGACCCCGAGAACATGGAGGCCAACCGCGAGAACCTGCGCTCCTTCCTGCGCCACCTGCACGGCCTCGGCCCCGGCGATCCCGACGATTTCACCATCCTCACGGCCGACGAGGTGCTCGCGTTCCTGTCCGTGATCCAGGGCGGGTTGATGGTATTTTTGGGCGTGACGAGCATGGTGGCCATGACCGTGGGCGGCTTCGTGCTGGCCAACCTATTCTATTTGTCCGTGAGCGAACGCACCAAGGAGATCGGGCTCAAGAAGGCCGTGGGCGCGCCATCCTCGGCGATTCTGCTGCAGTTTTTGACCGAGGCCGTGCTGCTGACCCTCGTGGGCGCGCTGGTCGGCGTGGCGCTGGGCATGGGGGCGGCGCAATTCTTGGAGCGGTTGGAGATTCTGGAGATACAATTGTCGTGGCGGATATTCGGAATCGCGCTGGCCGCGTCGTTGGGGATCGGCGTGCTGTTTGGGTTGAGGCCGGCTAGGAGTGCGGCGCGGTTGGACCCGATTGAGGCGTTGAGGGGGTAGGCTGCGCACCACCTTCCTTTTTCCCCAGCCTTGGAGTACTCGCTCCTCCCACCGGAGGTTCTCATGATCGCAGACGTGGTGGAAAACTGGAGCCAGTATTTCGGCGACCGGCTCGACGATGCCCTGGCGTTCCTGCGCAAGCTGGATGCCTCTTCCCCTGACGGCGAGTTCCAGATTCGCGGCACGGACCTGTTCGCCCGTGTGTTCGGCTACCACACGCGGCCGCGCGACCAGAACAACATGGAGGCGCACAGGCGTTACATCGACATCCAGGCCGTGCTGTCCGGCGCAGAAATCCTGGAGTGGCATCCGCTGGAGGGGCTTGCGGCCTTGTCGCCGTATTCGTCCGAAAAGGACGCCATCGTCCTGGGGCGGCCCGAGCGGCCGCAGGGCCTTACGGTTTTGTCGCCCGGCCGCTTCGCGGCCTACTTCCCGCAGGACGCCCACATGGGCCAGATCGCCTTCTGCGGGCCGGAGCCGATCAGAAAGGTCGTCTTCAAGGTCGTCCTGCCGCTGGTGCAATCCGCCAAGTCCTGATTCGCTTTCTTCACGAGATACGCAAGACAGCTGTGTCCCGGCATTCCTGAGTCTCATGCCAATCGATTCAGTAAGAAAAATCGCGGGTGCAGGGGCGTGCCTTAATCGGACAGGCCCTGCCGGGAGGAGTTCGAGGAGGGCTGGCCCTCCTCGATTCGTCTTGCGCTTGTCTTTAGGCGAAGCGCTGCGGAAAGAGTTCCCGCAGGCCGGGGGCCTTGGCGTCCTTGTCGGACAGGGTGGGGCTTTGCACGGGCCAGTCGATGCCGACGTCGGGATCGTTCCAGCGCAGGCAACCCTCGTCCTCGGGATGGTAGTAGTCGGTGCACTTGTAGGTGAAGTCGGCCGTCTCGGACAGGACGCAGAAGCCGTGGGCCAGTCCGGGCGCAACCCAGAGCTGGTGGTGGTTCTCGTCGTCCAGGATCGCCCCGTACCATTTGCCGAAAGTCGGCGAGTCAGGGCGTATGTCCACGGCCACGTCGAAGACCCTGCCGCGCGTCACGGAGACGAGCTTGCCCTGCGGGTGCTTGCGCTGGAAGTGCAGCCCGCGCAGGATGCCCTGCCTGGAGCGCGAGAGGTTGTCCTGCACGAAGGGCAGGCCGATGCCCGCCTGGGCGTAGCGCTGGGCCTGGAAGGTCTCCAGGAAAAAGCCGCGATGGTCGCCGAAAGCCCTCGGCTTGATGAGCAGGACTCCTTCGATGCCCGTGCGCACGACTTCCATGTGTATACCGCCTGACTGCTGAAACCGGGAAACTGCTCCCGAACCATATCCACACCATGCCGACGACGCACATTGCCGGCCGGGCCGGGACGAGCCCGGCCGACGCGGCTCATGCGCGCGAAAAGCTAGACGATCTCGCCGGGTGTGGCAATCTCCACGGCCAGCCTTTCCCTGGTCCGCATCCGTCCATCTTCGTCCAGACCGGCCATGCTCAGGCCGAGGGCCTGCGGCCTTCGCCGGACGGGCGGCGCGCGGCCTTGCGTCTTTTTCGCGGCTCAGGCCCGAGGATGGAGTCCAGCACCTCGTCGCCGCGCTCGCCCGCCGCGCAGTACTCCCGATGCAGCGCGGCCAGGCGGTCGTCCGCCGCGTAGTCCTGCGGGTTTATGCCGTAGAGCCTGGCCGCGTTGAGCCCGAGGATCTTGCGCTTGACCGGCGAGTCCGGCCCCCCAAGGGGCGCGAAGCCGTGCTTGCGCTGCATGTCCTCGGGAATCTCGATGCGCCGCAGGGCTTCGATCTGCCAGCGCGGCGAGCCGTACCAGACCGCGTCCGTGCCCCACAGCACACGGTCCTCGCCCAGGCCCTTGACGAGGATGCCCAGGATTGCCGCCGCAAGGCGCGGGTGGGAGACGGCCGTGGCGGCGAAGGTCGTGCCCAGGTCGGCATAGATGTTGGACACTCCGTGTTTGGCCGGAATCTCGGCCAGGTCCGTGACCCATTCCATGCGCCCTGTGCGCTCGAAGTCGCGGAGGAAGTCGCCCGGGACCATGAGCGAGGGCCGGAACGCCGCGTGGTAGATGACGAAGGTGATGTCCGGCCAGTCCTTGGCGGCCTTGGGCAGGTCCTCCACGTTGCCGTACTTCCAGTTGGCGAAGTGCTTGAGGAAATTGGCGGGCATGAGCCCCTTGTGCACGCACAGGGTGCGGATGCCGTGGCGCATGAGCTTCGCGTAGGCCGGGTACATGAGCTCTTCATCGTCCAGCCTGTAGGGCCATTTGCTGTAGTGGAACGGGTCGCCGACCGGGTAGCTCTTCCAGCTCGCGGGCCGCAGCATCTCGGCGCAGCGGTCGATCTCGTCCAGCCAGCCAGGGTGCCTGGGCGCGATGAGCGAGTGGCAGAGCATGCGCCGTGCGCCGAGCAGGTCGTTGATGGCGTCGCGGCCCAGGGCCATCTGGTCGTTGGACAGGAACCAGTCCCGCGGGTCGTCGGCCGTGGCGCTCGTGAGCAGGGCCACGCTCGTGGTGCTCTCCAGGAACATCTCGCGGAAGTAGTTGCGGAAGAACACGCGCTCCTGGCTGCGCTCCTCGCCGCGCAGGGCCGGGTTGAGCTTCCACTTGGCGTACTCGCGCATGAGCAGCACGTCCTTGCGCTTGTAGCCGTCGTGCGCGTAGTGGGTCTGGTCGTCCAGGATGAACTGCCCGGCGAGGCCGCCGCTGCGCTCGCGGGCGGCTTCGGGATCGGCTGCCTCGTCCGCGCCGGCCGCGAAGTGCTCGCCGTAGACCATGTTCATGGCCAGGAACCCGGCGGCCAGGCCCGAGTCCGTGCGGAAATAGCCTCGCGGGTCCAGCCCCAGCGGCTTGCCGTAGCGCCGGGCCAGGTCCAGCATGGCTATCTGGGCGCGGCGTTGCAGCGCGGTCCTGGGCGGCGCGTCGAACTCGCCGTTGGACATGACACGGGTGGGGAGCGGAAAGCTCAGCCCCGACTGATGGCTTGCTTGAAGCATTACGGCCTCCTCGGCGGTTGCTTGTCCCCCATGGCCCGAACCCCCTCCAATAATTCGCGCGCCAAGGCGTCACGCAGGCGACTTGCCTCGGCTGTCGATCACTTCTTCCGCGCCAGTTCAGTGCCCTGGAAGGCGATCCTGTAGATGGCCCCGGCATGGTCGTCGCTCACCAGCAGCGCGCCGTCGGGCATGACCAGCACGTCCACGGGCCGTCCCCACTTGGAACCGTCCGCCTCCAGCCAGCCGCTGGCGAACACTTCGTAGTCCACGACATCGCTGCCTTGCAGTCTGGCCATGGTCACGCGGTAGCCCACGGGGTCCGTGCGGTTCCAGGAGCCGTGCTCGGCGATGAAGATCTGGCCGCGGTACTGCGCGGGGAACATCTGGCCCGTATAGAACTTCATGCCCAGCGGCGCCGAATGGGCCGGGATCTCCAGCTTGGGCGGCTCGAAACGCGCGCACTTGCCCTTCCTGTTGGGCTCCTTGGGAATCTCGTGGGCCATGCATACGGGAAAGCCGTAGTGCAGGCCCGGCTCGGCCGCGCGGTTGAGCGTGTCGGGCGGCGTGGTGTCGCCGGCTCCGTCGCGGCCGTTGCCGGTGAACCACAGGTCGTCGGTTCCGGGATGGAAGTCGAAGCCGACCGTGTTGCGGATGCCGCGAGCGTAGATCTCCAGGCCGCTCCCGTCGGGCCGCATGCGCATGATGGTCGCGTACGGGTCGGGCCGCTCGCACACGTTACACGGCGCGCCCACGGGCACATAGAGCCAGCCGTCCGGATCGAAGGCGATGTACTTCCAGCCGTGCCATTCGTCCTTGGGAAACGTGTCGTTGACCACCACGGGCGCTGGCGGGTCGTCCAGGCGCGTCTCGATCTCGTCGAAGCGCAGCACCCGGCCGATCTCTGCCACGTAGAGCGCGCCGTTGCGGAAGGCCACTCCGTTGGGCTGATTCAGACCCTCGGCGAGGGTGTACACGGTGTCCGCCTTGTGGTTCCCGTCATGGTCGATCACCGCATAGACCTTGTCCTCGCGGGTGCCGACGAAAATCGTCCCGGCCTTGCCCAGGGCCAGCGAGCGCGCCTTGGGCACGCGGGCGTAGACGCTGATGCCGAAGCCGGCGGGCAGCGAGATCCTGTCCAGCGGAAGCACGTCGTTCTGGGCCAGGGCGCACACGGGCAGACAGAGCAGGAAAGCGCAAAGCGCGGCCAAGGCGGATGGGGCTTTGGAGGCTTGCATGGGTTGCTCCGTGCTGGTTGAGGTCGAAACGGATGCCCAAGCCTGGCGGACCAGACTAGCAGAGCCTTGCGGTGACGCAAGGTGACGATTGTGATTATTTGCCTCCGCTTGCTGACATACCTCCGCTCATCCCCTACAAGCTGTAATGTGGCATATCGACCTGGCGCGTGTGCGCCGAGCGGGGGTAATGATGAACGGAATTGAGCGCGTGCGCGGTTTTCTCTTGAGCGCTCCGGCGGCCTGGGTTCTTGCCTTGCTCTTCATCGTTGCGCTGATGTCGGGTGAGGCCGGGGCCGAAAGCCGTGCGGAGCTGGATCAGGAGCAGGCCAGGAAGTGGGTGGAGGATATGAAGGACGGCCAGCGCGGGCCGTTCAAGCGTCTGCGCTGGTTCTGCAACGACGGCGCGATACTGCCGCCCGAGCCGCATGGCTGCGCCGAACACGGCGGAGGCCGCCAGCACGGCGAGTGGAGCGACGAGACCGTGGCCCTGCGCCGGGCCGGCTACGAACTGGCCACGGTCCTGGCCGCCGTGGACGCGGGTGAGTTCATGGCTCGGCCTGATTTCGCCGCGGCCCTCAAGCAGATGATCCTGGAGCGCTACCTCGTGTCGGCCGACGACGGCTGGATATATCGCCGCGCGCGCTTCTACCGGGGCGCCCTGCAGGCCGAGGACGAGGACGCGAGCGGCCGGGCGCTGCTCCTGGCTTTGTTGGATCGTCGGGAGTGGTGCGCGGACAGCTTCCTTGTGCTGCGCGAGGCCGCGCGGGCCTTGCCGCACGGACGCTGGCAGGGGCCGCTGACCGAGGCGCGCAGCCTGGCCGTAAGCATCGAGTCCCGCGACGAGGACTTCGTGGACCTGCGCGCCAAGCTGCACGCCGCGCCAGGACCGGAAGACGCCCAGCTCGTGCGCGACTACGCCCTGCATCTGGGCCAGCTGGAGCTGCTGGTGGACTACGAGCGGCTGGTGGTCATGCTTCAGGACATCTACCGGCCCGTCGATTTGACGGAAAGCTTGGAAAAAATGGCGGCCAGGGCCTCCGACGCAGGGCTGGCGGCGAACCTGCGCGCCCAGGCGGCGCTGCTCGGCGGGGACGGCCGCCAGACGCTGCGCTTCGCGGCCGCTGCGCGGGCCATGGCTGCCTTGCGCCGGGATTTCGAGACGTTCGCCACGGCGCAAGACCGCCTGGCGGCCCTGGATCTGAGCCTGGACCTGGAGACCGAACTCTACGGCCTGACGTCGGAGATGTTGCGCCTGCGCGCCGAAGCGAGCAGGGCCGAGCAGTTCGCCTGGCTGGAGCAGACGGCGCAGGCCCTGTACGGCATGGGCCTGATCGGGCAGAGGGAGCTGGACGCATTGCAGGTTTCGCTGTCCGGTCTGAATACGGAATGGGTGGCTCTGTCCGTGTACCGGGAGACGCTTGGCTATCAGGGGCGGGTCGCGGATTGGGCCGCACGCTCCATGCATTTCCATTTTTCCCGAGAGGTCGAGCGGTTCGCGCGGATCGAACCACTGGCCGCGCTTTATGGCCAGGAGCGCCTGCGCGCCAGCCCCCTGGCATTGCACGCGGCGGTGTGCGAGGCGCTGCTGGCCGATGCCGACCGCGCCCTGGGCCTCTCGAACTCGCTGGCGGGACAGTCCCTGACCCGTGGGCTGCACGGGCTGAATCCCGGCCTGGCCAGGGGCGTCTTGCGCGTGCATCCCGCCGGCAAGCCCCTGTCGGACCTGGAGCCGGAAGGCATCCACGTCCTGGCCGCCACGACCTCGGACCTGCCGCCCGTGGCAGGCATCCTGACTCTGGGCATGGGCAACTCCCTGTCGCACGTGCAGCTCCTGGCGCGCAACCTGGGCATCCCCAACGCGGCCGTGGACCAGCTCCTCCTGCCGCATCTGGCGGCCCTGAACGGACAGCGTGTCGTGCTGGCCGTCAGCCCCGGCGGACGGGTGCGCCTGGAGCGCGACGACCCCAGCTGGAACGCCCTGTTCGATCAGCAGGAGCAGGCCCAGGCTGATTTCCTCATCCCTGCGGGCACGGACAAGCTGGAACTGGGCGTGACCGAGCTGATCCCCCTGGGCCATCTGGTGGCCGACGACGCAGGCCGCGTGGCCGGACCAAAGGCCTGCAACCTGGGCGAGCTCAAGGCGGCCTTCCCCGAGGCCGTGTCCGACGGCCTGGTCATTCCATTCGGCGTCTACGCGCAGGCCCTGGAGCAGCCCGCACGACCTGGCGGGTCGAGCATGCGCGAGTTCCTGCGCCAGGGCTATGCGCTGGCGCGCGACATGAGCGACGCCGGAGCACGGCGCAAGGCCGAGGCCGAGCTGTTGGCCATGGCCCGGGACTGGTTCGAATCCCTGGACCTCGGTCCGGACCTTACGGAGCGGTTGCGCGCGGCCATGGAGCAGCGTTTCGGGCCGGACGGCAGCTACGGCGTGTTCGTGCGCAGCGATACGAACGTGGAGGACCTGCCGGGCTTCACGGGAGCCGGGCTGAACAAGACCGTGCCCAACGTGGTGGGCTTCGACGACATTCTGGAGGCTGTTCGCCAGGTCTGGGCCTCGCCGTTCAGCGAGCGAGCCCACGCCTGGCGGCAGGCGCACATGGAGGACCCCTCGGCCCTGTTCGTGTCCGTGCTCGTACAGAAGACCGTGCCGGCCGAGAAATCCGGCGTGCTCGTGACCACGGACATTCATGGAGGCAGGCCGGGCCGCATCTCCGTGGCCGCCAACGAAGGCGTCGGCGGAGCCGTGGACGGCCAGCTGGCCGAGGAGTTGAGCCTTGCGCCGGCCACGGGCCAGACCCTGCTCCTGGCTCCGGCGGCCGAGCCCTTCAAGCGCGTGGCCCTGCCCACGGGCGGCCTGGACGAGCAGCCTTGCGGCGGCGGCACGGTCCTGACGCAGGCCGAGGCGCAAATCCTGTGCGAGCTGGCCGCAAGCGCGCCCAGGCGCTTCAGGAACCTGCGCGGCCAGAACGGCGAGGCCCTGCCGGCGGACATGGAATTCGGCTTCGCGGACGGCCGGCTGGCCCTGTTCCAGCTCAGGCCATTCGTCACCAGCGAAAAGGCCCGGCGCAACGCCTTCCTGCTGTCCATGGACAAGGAGCTGCTGGCCCCGGACAGCGCGCGGGTGAACATGAGGGACATCCCATGACGCGCCTGCTCTGCCTGGCGCGTTTCATGGGCTCGCCCCGTCATGCCCTCGCCGTGGGACTGGGCCGCGCCGCGAATAAGGCAGATTGCATAAGAGCCGGGAAGGGGTTTGCCCTCGCCAGGCCCCACCCACCAGGGGCGGACGCGCCCCTGGACCCGCGCATTTCAATTGCAAAATGCGCCAAAAATCGCGGGGGTCCGGGGGAGATCATCTCCCCCGGCCGCCGGAGGCGCTCTTTCCTGCTCCGGCTCATCGGCCTGCGGTTTACTGCGTGCGTTCTCCCGATCCTGCTGTGCGCCGCGCCGGCCTCGGCCTACCCGGTCTACGACGCCGGCAGCCGGAATATCGCCCGCCTGGAGCCGTACCAGGCCACGGCGCTGCCGGCCGGGGCGCGCCTGCCGCTGGCGCTGGTGGATCTGCGCCTCACGGACCGCCGGGACCTGGACCTGCCTCCGCCGGACCAGGAGCTGGCCGGAAGGATTACTGCGCGCCTGGGCAAGGACTCGGCGGGCTTCTCCTTCGCCGTGCTCGATCTCTCGGACCCTGAGCGCCCGCGCTACGCCGAGCACCGGGGCGAGGCGATCAGCACGGCCGGCAGCGTGGGCAAGCTGCTCATCGGGCTGGCCTTCTTCCAGGCCCTGGCCGACGCCTGGCCAGACGATTTCGGGGTCAGGGAGAAGGTGCTGTGCGAAACCATGGTCATGGCCGACGATATCGTGCTGGGCGACTCCCACGACGTTCCGCTTGTCGGGGCGGACGGCGAGCTGACGTTCCGCCCGCTGCGCCAGGGCGATACGGCCAACCTGTGGACCTGGCTGGACTGGATGCTCTCGTCCAGCTCCAACGCGGCCGCGAGCATGGTGCTCAAGCAGGCCATGCTGCTGCAGCGCTTCGGCCGGGAGTATCCTGTGAGCCGGGACAGGGCCGAGACCGCCTTCGCCGAGACCGAGGAGAGACGCCAGGCCTGGTTGCGAGCCACGCTCGTCGAGCCTGTGGCGCGCAGCGGCCTGGATTCGGCGCAATTGCAACAGGGCAAGTTCTTCACCCGCAGCGGCAAGCGCCTGGCGCCGGGATTCGCCAGCCGCATCACGGTGCGCGAGCTGTGTCGTTTCATGCTGCGCATGGAGCAGGGCAGGCTGGTGGACGACTACTCCAGCCGCGAGTTGAAGCGCCTGCTCTACCTGACCGAGGGGCGCATGCGCTACGCTGCCTCGCCGGCGCTGTACAACGCGGCGCTCTACTTCAAGTCGGGCTCCCTGTATTCCTGCACGGACGAGCCTGGTTTCGACTGCGGCCAGTACCGGGGCAACAAGGTCAACCTGCTGGCTTCAGTTGCCGAGGTCGAATCGCCGGCCCAGGCCCCCAGGGCCTTTTACATCTCGGCCGTGGTCTCCAACGTTCTGCGCCGGAACTCCTCCGACCTGCACAAGGATCTGGCCACGGACATCCACCGCATCATCGCGCGGGACGTCGAACGGAACGACGGGCAGGAGCCGGTCAGGGCCGGGCTACAGTAGAACCGCCGGGAGCGCGGCCTCGCCCGGTCCGCGCGCAACGTCCCGTCGGCAAGGCGCGCCCCTGGCCCGTACGGCCCGCTATCCAACGGACAGTCAGACCTCGAAGGTCTTTCCGTGCGGCTCCTCGCCCCGGCACTTCTTCTCCTCATCCGTCATGGTCCGGGCGCGCATGGCCGCGACCTTGCGCTCCAGGGTGGCTAGGCGCTGCTCCAGCCGCTCGATGTCCTCCCTGGTGGCGATGCCCGCATCGGCGGCCTGGCGCTCGAACTCCTTGGCTCCCTTTTCCGACACGGCATCGAGCTGGCGCTGGACCTCGCGCAGGAAATCCTTGGCCACCTGGCTCGTCTCCTCCGAGGCCTGTTCGCCGCGCTTGGAGAACTCGCGGGCGGCGCGGTCGAAGGACTCCTTGATGAGCGCGCTGGCGCCCAGGCCGATGAAGAAGCCTTTCTTGAGCAGTTCGTTCATGGTCGTGCCTCCATGTGTCTGGCCGGTTACTTTTTATGGAATACCATACTCCATACCAGCCAGGCGCCGAAAACGCCCGACAGGATGTAGCCCACCAGCCCCAGCACCGGCTGCCCGCGCCAATGGGGGCCTGCGTCCGCGGCGACGACGAGCGACGAGCCGATGATGAGCGCGGCGGTGATGAGCGCAGTGGCCAGCCGCTTGCCTGCGTCGCTCAGGGTTTTTTCAAAGCTCTCCAGGTTCTTGTGGCTGAACTCGATGCCCAGCTTGCCCGCCTCCACGAGCCGGAAGAAGAAGCCGATGCGCTCGGGCAGGCCTCGCACGAATCCGAACAGGTCCTCCGCGCCGTCGATGAGGGCGTTCTGGGAGAACAGCTTACCGATGCGCGTGCGCAGGTAGCGCCGGGCCATGGGCTGCAGCTCGGACATGACGTCGAAGTCCGGGGAGATAATGCGCCCGGCTGCCTCCGAGGCCACCAGGGCCCGCGTGGTGTACACGTAGTCCGGCCGCAGCCGGAGCCCGTATTCGCGGCACAGGTTGACCATGTCGATGAGCGGCCCGCTGATCAGCTCCCTCTGGCCGGCCGGATCGTGCAGTCGGTCCAGCAGGTAGAGCAGCTCGGCCTCCAGGCCCGTGTCGTCCAGGAGCGGCGGAGCGGACATGCTCATGTCCCTGAGCGCGCGCACCAGGGTGCGGCTCTGTTTGCGGGCCAGGGCCATGAAGAAGTCGAACAGCACGCCGCGCTGTCGTTCCGTGAGCCGGCCGGACATGCCCCAGTCCAGGAAGGCGATGGCCTGGCCCCGGCCGTCGGGGCGCTCGATGATGCGCAGGTTGCCGGGGTGCGGGTCGGCGTGGAACATGCCGAACTCCAGGATCTGGCGCAGGGCCGATGCCATGCCTATGTGCGCCAGGCGGTTCCGCTCCTCGGCGGAACCGCTGAACTCGGCGATGTGCGCGCCCGTGACGAGTTCCATGGTCAGCACTTCGGCCGTGGTCAGCTCGGGGAGGACGGCCGGGCAGTACACGCCGGGATCCTCGGCGAAGTTGCGGCGGAAGACGGCCATGTTCTGGGCTTCGTTCAGGAAGTTCATCTCGCGGGCCAGCATCTTGCCCAGCTCGCGCACCACGCCGGGCAGATCGAAGGAGCGCAGGGACTCGACATGCTGGTTGGCCAGGTCGGCCAGGTTCTCCAGCAGATCCAGGTCCGAGGCCACGGTTTCACGTATGTCCGGCCGCAGGATCTTGACCGCCACCACCTGGTCGGAGCAGAGCGGAACGGCCTTGTGCACCTGGGCCAGGGAGCCCGTGGCCATGGGCTCGCGGCCGAATTCACTGAAGCAGTCGCCCAGGGGCTTACCCAGGGATTCTTCCGCAACGGCTCGGATGTCCTCGAAGCTCTCCGGCCGCACGCGCTCCTGCAGATTGCCGAGCTCCATGGCCAGGGGCAGGGGCACGAGATCCGGCCGCAGGCTGAGCACCTGCCCGAACTTGATGTATGTCGGCCCCAGCTCCTCGATGGCCAGACGGATACGTTTCCAGACCGAGATGTTCGACTCCACGTGGGTCATCTTGCGCACCAGTTCGCGGCCCGGCAGGTGCAGGGACTCCACCACATGGCCGAAGCCGTATTTGACCAGGATGGCCACCACGGCCCGCAGCCGTCCGGCTGCGCGAAATGGCTGGGGCAGAAGCCCTCGGTTGAGCTGCATGCGCTGACCTCGCGTTGACGATATGGACCGGATAGTCCTATTCGTTCATTTTTTTGCAGAAATCAGCCTCAAGGTAAAGCGGGGGGGAATTCATGGCTGCAATGAGGGAGAGCGCGGGGGAAATCGTGGCGCGGCTTGCGTCCGCATCCAGCGAGGCCGACCGGCAGGGCATGGCCCGCTTCGGCATAACTTCGGCCAAGGCTAGGGTGCTCGGCGTGCGCATGCCGGTGCTGCGGGCCATGGCCAAGGATATCGGCCGAGACCACGGGCTGGCCTTGGAGCTGTGGGACACGGCCGTGCACGAGGCGCGCATCCTGGCCTGCCTGCTGGCCGAGCCCAAGCGTGTGGACGAGGCCCTGGCCGAGGCCTGGGTGGCGGATTTCGACAGTTGGGGCTTGTGCGACCAGTGCTGCCTGAACCTGTTGGACCGCGTGCCGTTCGCCTACGCCAAGGCCGTCGAATGGATCGAGCGCGAGCCGGAGTTCACGCGCCGCGCGGGTTTCGCACTCATGGCCGTGCTGGCCGTGCACGACAAGCAGGCCGAGGATGCGCGCTTCCTGGCTTTTCTGCCGCTCATCGAGCGCCACGCCGAAGACCCGCGCAACTTCGTCAAAAAGGCCGTGAACTGGGCCCTGCGGCAGATCGGCAAGCGCAACGCGAGGCTGCGCGAGGCGGCCATGGACACTGCCCGGCGGCTGATGGCGCGCGGCGACAAGACCGCGCGCTGGATCGGGCGGGACGCCTTGAAGGAGCTGGAGAGCAAGACCTGAGTCTGCAACTCCTCCGCTCTCGGGTAGAACAGTTTGGAAACGGGGCTAACGCTTGTACGTGCCCATGAGCTCGGCCTTGTCCAGGATGTGGCCGTCCATGGCTTCGAGCAGTTCGGCCTTGGACGCGCCCTGCGACAGGTCGAGCATGGTGTCCAGGGCGTACAGCTTGAACAAATAGCGGTGCGTGCCGCCCGGTGGGCAGGGGCCGCCCCAGTCGTTGCGGTTCCAGGAGTTGCGGCCGTGCCGCGCCTGGCCGGGCAGGTTGTCCGCGCCCGCGCCCTCGCGCAGGCCCTTAACGGCCGGCGGGATGTTGAACACGAGCCAGTGGTCCCAGGTGCCCCTGGGCGCGTCGGGGTCGTCGACAATGAGGGCCAGGGACTTGGCGCCTGGGGGCAGATCCTCCCAGGCCAGGGTGGGGGAGATGTCCTCGCCGTCGCAGGAGTGCTTCTCGGGGATCGGCTTGCCGGTTTCAAAGGCTGGACTGGAGATGCGCATGTCCGTGGCCTCCTGGGCTTGCGCCGTGCAGGGGATTGCTGCCCAAAGCAGCAGGATTATAGCCTGAAGCCAACGGTATTGGCCACTGTTTATGATTCTCATGGGCGCGCCCTCCCGCCGGGATGTTTGCCCCCTTCCTAATCCTCCAGCCCCATCCTGGCCTTGCAGGCCGCGAGCGTGTTGACCATGAGCATGGCGATGGTCATGGGACCCACGCCGCCGGGCACGGGCGTAATGGCCGCGACCTTGTCCTTCATAGCATGGAAGTCGCAGTCCCCGGCAAGGCCCTTGTCGGTCCTGTTCATGCCCACGTCGATGACCACGGCGCCGTCCTTGACCATGTCCGCGCCGATGAAGTTGGCCCTGCCGATGGCCGCCACGAGGATGTCGGCCCGGCGGCACTCGGCGGCCAGATCGGCGGTGCGCGAGTGGCACACGGTCACGGTCGCGTCGATGCCCGGCTGGGCCAGCAGCAGGGCCATGGGCTTGCCCACGATGTTGGAGCGGCCCACGACCACGGCCTTTTTGCCCTTGGTCGGGATGTCGTAGCGGCGCAGCAGTTCCATGACGCCTGCGGGAGTGCAGGGGCGCAGGCCCGGAAGTCCCAGGGTCAGGCGGCCCATGCTCACGGGATGGAAGCCGTCCACGTCCTTGGCCGGATCGATGAGGTCCAGGATGCGCTGGCTGTCCAGGCCCTTGGGCAGGGGCAGCTGCACCAGGATGCCGTCCACCTCGGGATCGGCGTTGAGCCGGC
This sequence comes from Pseudomonadota bacterium, assembly GCA_023411815.1. Taxonomy (GTDB): domain Bacteria; phylum Desulfobacterota; class Desulfovibrionia; order Desulfovibrionales; family Desulfovibrionaceae; genus Desulfocurvibacter. Next base: position 20,936 of record JAEYOJ010000037.1, read on the forward strand.
CCACGAGGCTCTCCAACTCGGCCTGGGCTACCGAGGCCTCGGGCCTGAAGGCCTTGGACAAGATGCCGGTCTCCTCGCAGGCCTTGATCTTGTTGCGCACGTAGACCTGCGAGGCGGGGTCCTCGCCCACGAGCACGACCGCCAGGCCCGGAGCTCGTCCGATCCTGCCCTTGAGCGCGGACACCTCGGTCCTGATTTCTTCCCGAATGGTCTGGGCCGTGGCCTTGCCGTCGATGAGCATCATGATCTGTCCTCTCGTGCTGCGTTGGCGCGTGGGCTGGAGCGGTATGAAAAGGAACCTGAAAGGTTCTGCCGCTTTTTTGAACGGAACCGTACCGGAAATTCGTCCGTGATCTGTTTCAGGCTGTCTGCACGATCCCAAGACCGTTGTCCAGAACCGGGCCCGCGAGCGGGCAAGGCTTGGAACCCGTGATGCAAGGGCGGAGTGTTGCCTTTTGGGACTATTCTTCGGGCGGAAAAGGCAGGGACAGGTGCGACTGCACGATGCGCCATGCATCGCCGATGCGGCGCAGCACGGCCGTGAGCCTGGCCATGACGCGCACGGTCTCTCCGTCCGCCAGCACCGTGAACAGGCAGCCCGTGGCTACCCAGCCCACATCGCCAGCCACCGAGACGAAGGGGTCGCCGCAGGCTACTTCCATGGCGTCGGTGTCGGTGAAGTCCCGCTCAAGCCCCAGGCGCAAGCCTTCGAGCCCCACGCTGTTCTCGCGCGGCCCGGAGCCGATGCACACGAGCTCCGGCGTGTCGGCGAAAAAGGACATGGTGGCCTGCACATCCCGCCGGCAGTAGGCGTTCAGCATGGCCTCCACCGTCGCCCAGACCTGGGCCTTGACCTCGTCCCGCATGAGCGTTCCCCCTGAAAACAAAGGCGGGGGCGCATCCGCGCCCCCGCCTTGCAGTCTACTTGTGGCAGTCGCACCCGCAATCGTCAACGCAGTCGTCGCCGCATTCGCAGCCGGCGCCGAAGAACTGCTCGGCCATGACCGGGCCGTAATAGAAGCCCTCGTCCTCCAGGTCCTCCTCGATGCGCAGGAGCTGGTTGTACTTGGCCAGACGGTCGGAGCGGGACAGGGAGCCGGTCTTGATCTGGCCGGAGTTCACGGCCACGGCCAGGTCGGCGATGAAGGCGTCCTCGGTTTCGCCCGAACGGTGGGAGATGACCGTGGAGTAGCCCGCGCCGTGGGCCATCTCGATGGTGTCCATGGTCTCGCTGAGGGTGCCGATCTGGTTGAGCTTGATCAGCACGGAGTTGGCCAGGCCCTCGCTGATGCCGTGGGAGAGGATCTCGGGGTTGGTCACGAACAGGTCGTCGCCCACGATCTGCAGGCCGTCGCCCAGCTCGTCGGTCAGCTTGCCCCAGCCTTCCCAGTCGCCCTCGGCCAGGCCGTCCTCGATGGAGATGATCGGGAACTGGCCGGCCAGGTCACGGTAGTACTCGATCATCTCTTCGGAGGAGAGCTTGCGGTTCTCGCCCGTGAGCACGTACTTGCCGTCCTTGTAGAACTCGCTGGCCGCGGAGTCGATGGCCAGGGCGATCTGCGCGCCGGGAGTGTAGCCGGCCTCCTGGATGGCGCGCGTGATGTACTCGAAGGCCTGCTTGTGGCTCTTCAGGTTGGGCGCGAAGCCGCCCTCGTCGCCCACGGCCGTGGTCAGGCCGTCCTTGGCCAGGATCTTCTTCAGGCTGTGGAAGGTCTCGGAGCCCATGCGCAGGGCCTCGGCGAAGGACTCGGCGCCCAGGGGCATGATCATGAACTCCTGGATGTCCAGGTTGTTGGAGGCATGGGCGCCGCCGTTGATGATGTTCATCATGGGCGCGGGCAGGAACTTGGCGTTGATGCCGCCGATGTAGCGGTAGAGCGGAAGGCCCAGGAAGTTGGCCGCGGCGCGGGCCGTGGCCATGGACACGCCGAGCATGGCGTTGGCGCCCAGGCGCGACTTGTTCTCGGTGCCGTCCAGGTCCAGCAGGGCGTTGTCCAGGGCCAGCTGGCGCAGGGCGTCCATGCCCACGATCTCCTCGGCGATGACGTCCATGACGTTCTGCACGGCCTTGGTCACGCCCTTGCCCAGGTAGCGGGCCTTGTCGCCGTCGCGCAGCTCCAGGGCCTCGCGCGAGCCGGTGGACGCGCCCGAGGGCACGGCCGCGCGGCCGATGACGCCGGACTCCAGGGTCACCTCGACTTCCACTGTCGGATTGCCGCGGGAATCCAGGATTTCGCGGGCCCAGACGGATACGATGTTGCTGCTCATGGCTTGTCTCCTTGTGTGCTCTCTCTCGTTCGTGTGCTCGGGCGGGCGTCGGGGTCCGCCTGTGGGATCAACGGGTCATTGTCGCATACAAATATAAGCGGCAGGGTGTGTCAAATACCCTGATATCGTCCGGCGGCTGATAAAAGCGGGCTGCTAGGCGGGCGTTCGCGCACCTTGCCGCCGATCCCCGTAGGCCAGGCGCAAGCCCTCCAGCAGCAGGTCCGTCCGTATGTGGTCGAAGGCGCGGCATACCGGGGCCAGACGCTCGGCGAAGCCGCCCGTGGCCACCACCTTGCTGCCCGCGGGCAACTGCTGCTTCAGGCGGTCCACCAGCCCCTCGGCCATGGCCGCGAAGCCGTAGACAAGGCCCTGGTTGAGGCTGGCGGAAGTCGAGCGGCCGATGTGCAGGCCCGCCGGGTCCACGCGCAGCGTGGCCTGGGGCAGCTTGGCCGTGCGGCTGGACAGGGCCGAGGCCGAGCTGAGGATGCCGGGGCAGATTAGCCCGCCCAGATAGTCTTCGCCGGCCACGCAGTCGAAGGTCGTGGCCGTGCCGAAGTCGATGACGATGAAGCCGGGCGCGTCGTACAGGCGCGTGGCGGCGTAGGCCGTGACGAGCCTGTCCGCGCCGACTTCCTGCGGCCGCTCGTAGCGGTTGGTCAGGGACAGCGGCAGGTCGGCGGGCGCGAAGAGCACGGGGCAGCGGCAGTAGCGCTCGGCCGCGGCCGTGAGCGTGGGCTCCAGCTGGGGCACCACCGAGGATATGGCCCAGGCTTCCACTGCTTCGGGCGCAAGGCCCTCCCGGCGGCATATCTCGGCCACCTGCAGTCCCAGGGCGTCGGAGGTGGCGAAGTGCTGCGTTGGCAGGGAATAGGCTGCAAGGGAGCCCTGGGCCGGCAGCACGCCGATCTTGATGGTGGTGTTGCCGACATCGAGAAGCAGCAGGCCGGATTGAGTCATCGCAAGGTATCCCGGAGGGTTGGGCAGGAGAGAAATCAGCACCGACAAGGCCGGTTGTACCTGTTTTGAGGGAAAAGACAAGCCTGTTGCCAGCTTGGCATTCGAAAGTCGGGCCTGCGCATTGACACCGGACCGCCAGGCAATGCTATGTTGACGGGTACGTCTGTAGCCAGGAGGGAAACGATGGAAGGCATCGACGACATCGGCCGCATGGAGGCCGTCAGGCAGGCAGGGCAAACGGCGCGCTGGGCCGGCGCACGCCTGATTTTCGGCGGGAGCGTGGCCGTGTCCATGCTCACCGTTGCGGGCGGCATTCCGCTCTTGCCGTACTTCAGCTGGTGGTTCTTCGGCAACCCGCGCTTCTGGGAGCAGGGCCGCCTGTCCCTGCTGCTGCGCCTGTGGCTTTACAGCTACCCGCTGGCTGTAAACGTGGCCCGCCGCAAGATCGGCGTGGGTAGCCCGCTGTTCAAGGAGCCTCGTGCGGCTCCCGACCCGGCCCTGGTGGAAGTCTCCCCCGATTTCGTGGGCACCTCGGCCTGCGGCGACTGCACCCGCTGCTGCGAGAGGATCAAGTGCCCCCTGCACGACAAGACCACGGGCTACTGCCTGAGCTACGGCTCGCCGCATTGGCGCTACCTCAACTGCGGCCGCTACCCCGAGAGTCAGGGGGACATCGACTTCTACGGCTGTCCCAAGTGGCGCGTGCGTCAGACCGGATGACGCCCGCCTCGTGACCGTCCCTCGCCGCCAGGCCGGTGTGTTGCTTGGCGGCGATCCCTAGAAATCAGCACCAATTGATCAAGTTGACATTCCGAGGGCTTGGCGTAGTTGTGTCCAGGTTGACATAATCGCCTAGCCAAGGAGTCGCACATGAAACGCTTCGTCGGCCTTCTGCTGCTTGTCGTCATTTCCTGCCTGCCGGTCACGGCCTTGGCTCAGCACTGCGAGGAGACCTATGCATCCGGCGGCCGGGAATTTCGCCTGGCCACGGGCAGCCCCGGAGAGCTGGGCCTGCTGCGCGTGCTTGCCGAGGCCTATCTGGCCGGCACGGATGGGCGCATGTGCTGGGTCAAGGCTGGTTCGGGCGAATCCCTGAAATATCTCAAGGAAAAGAAGGTGGACATGATCATGGTCCATGCGCCCGCGGCCGAGAAGAAGGCTGTCGAGGACGGCTGGGCCATCGAGCGCACGCTCATCGGCTCCAACGAGTTCTTCCTCGTGGGCCCGGCCTCGGACCCGGCCAAGGTCGGGCAGGCTTCGGGAATCGCCGACGCCTATGCTCGCATCGCCAGGTCGCGGAACCTGTTCTTTTCGCGCGGAGACAACTCGGGCACGCACAAGAAGGAGCTGGACGTCTGGAAAAAGGCCGGCATCCAGCCCACGGGCGACTGGTACGTGGTGACCAACGACTTCATGATGGCCACCCTGCGCCGCGCCGATTCGGAAGGCGGCTACTTCATGACCGACAGCTCGACCTGGGTGGCGGCGCGCAAGGAGCTGGTCAACCTGAAGGTGCTGTTCTCGGGCGACCCGTTCATCGTCAATACCTATCATGCCCTGGCCCAGCCGGCGGGCGCCACCGCGGGGCAGGACCTGGCCGTGGGCTTCATCCGTTTCGTGGCCGCGGAAAATGGCCAGGACATCATCCGCGCTTACGGCAAGTCCGAGCACGGCGAGGCGCTGTACAACGACGCGGCCTACGCCAGTCAGTACGACCATTAGGTAAACACGGGAGAGACAGGAAGGGCTTCGGCCCTTCCTGAAATCTTCACCCCCGCCCGCCCACGCGTTCGAGCACCAGCTCCAGCTCCGCGCTGTCCAGGGGCTTGGACACGTAGTCGTCCATGCCTGCGGCGAGAAAGCGTTCCCGGTCGCCCTGCAGGGCATAGGCGGTCAGGGCCACGATGGGAATCGCCGGGTCGCCCGCCTCGCCGGATCGGATGCGCCTCGTGGTTTCCGCGCCGTCCATCTCGGGCATGCGCACGTCCATGAGCACGAGATCGAAACGCTCTTCGCGCAGGGCCGCAAGGGCTTGCCGGCCGTTCTCGACCGGGCGGGCGCGGTGTCCCATCTTTTCCAGGAGGTGGACGGCGAAGAGGCTGTTGATCCTGTTGTCCTCGGCCAGCAGAATCCTGAGGCTCGGCTTATCCTTGACCGGCGGCGGGGAGGCCGGCTCCTCGGGCGAGGGCGGCTCCTCATGCGCCAGGGACAGCTCGACGGTGAAGTGGAAAGCGCTGCCCTGGCCGGGCTGGCTTTCGACCCATATCCGGCCGCCCATCATCTCCACGAGTTCCCTGGATATGGTCAGCCCCAAACCCGTGCCGCCGTAATTGGCATGGGAGGAGGTGGCTCCCTGATTGAAGCTGCGGAAGATTTCACCGTGCACTGCTTCGGGAATGCCGATCCCGGTGTCCTTGACCACGGTCTTGAGGATGACCCTGCCAGCCTGGGAATCGACCTCCTCGGCAGCCATCGAGGCAGTGACCGTGCCGCGGTCGGTGAACTTGATGGCGTTTCCGATGAGATTGGTCAGGATCTGCCGCAGGTGTCCCGGATCGCCTACAAGATCGTCGGGGGTCTCCGTGTCCACGGCGTGGAAGACGCGCAGGCCCTTGGCCTTGGCCACCAGGGCCAGAGGCTTGATGGTGGAGTCCAGCAGTTCGCGCAGGCTGAACTTCCTCCGCAGGATCTCGATCCTGCCGGCCTCGATCTTGGAGAGATCGAGCACGTCGTTGATGATGGCCATAAGGTTCTGCCCGGATTCCTTGGCCATCTGGAGGTATTCGCGGATCGGGGGAGCCGGCTCGTTCAGCAGGGCCAGTTCGGTCATGCCGAGCACTCCGTTGAGCGGCGTCCTGATCTCGTGGGACATGTTGGCCAGGAATTCGCTCTTGGCCTTGCTGGCCCGTTCCGCGTCCTCCTTGGCCCTGGACAGTTCCGCCTCGATCTGCTTGCGCCTGGTCATGTCCGTGTGGGACCCGGCCATGCGATACGGTCTGCCGGTCTCGTCGCGCAGGCACGCGCCGCGGCCGAGTATCCAGCGGTATGAGCCGTCCTTGTGCCGCAGCCTGTATTCGACCTCGAACACGGGATCCTCGTCCCGGAAGAAGCGTTCATGGGTTTCAATGACATGGTCCAAGTCGTCAGGATGGATGCGGCCTTTCCATTCGTCGAGCTCGTCGCGGATCTCGGCGTCGGCATAGCCGAGAATCTCCTTCCAGCGCGGAGAGAAATAGACCCGCATGGTCCTGAGATCCCAGTCCCAGATGCCCTCGCTCGTGCCGTTCACGACCAGGGCATAGCGCTCTTCGCTTTCTCGCAGGAGCCTCTCCCGCTCGATGCGGTCGGTTATGTCCTGGCCGGCCGCCATGATGCAGGGACGCCCGCGAAGCGTCCTCGTCTCGGCGGAAAACAGCAGCGTCTTGAGTCCGCCGGACTTTGATCGGATTAGGATCTCTTTCATTTCGAAGCGGCCGTGTGTCTTCAGCTGCCGGTGCAGGTCGCTGCTGGCCTCCGTGTCGGTCCATATGTCAAGTTCGTGGATGTGCCGGCCGACCAGCTCTTCTTGCGAGTAGCCGGTCAGTTGCAAAAGGGCCTCGTTGACCTCCAGGCAGCGGCCGTCGTCGAGAGCGGCGATCATGGTCAATACCGGGTTGGTGTGAAATACCGTGCGGTACTTTTCCTTGCTCGCCCTGAGTTCCTCCTCGACCATGCGCCGTTCGAGGATTTCTCCCATGAGCCTGGCCGAGGCCCGCAGGTTTGCCTTGGCGATCTCGATGATTTCCTGCGGGAGCGGGGTGTATTCCGCTGACAGCGCCCGGAGACGCGCGGGATCCGCATGGTGACTGGCGGCGATCGCCTCTATAGCCGCCGGGCCCTGGGGCGGGGGTCCGTAGCCGAAGCACATGGCGCCCCGGACCGTGTCCTTGACCTTGATCGGCACGGCATAGAGCTTCAGGCCGCCCGCGCAGTGCCCATCGACGGGTTTGCCCGATTGTATGCAGGGCTTGGCGGCCCTGCTCCAGCAGGAGGCAAGGCACGGGGTTGCGCCGCAAGCCGGAGGTCCGTCCGGGTGTGGCCCCCCGGGCGTCTCGCGGGGGATATTGTTCAGCAGTTCACACCATTTTGAGGAAAAGAAGCCTTGAACGTATTCACCGTCGGCTTCATACAGCACCATAGATGTTTGGAGCAGATCCAGATAGTTGCGCGCGATATCGGCAAGCAACTGCCTGTCCAGGTACTCGGTCAGAATATGCGTCTGCGATGGCGTCGAATGTTCGCGCACTATTGCATCAATCCGTGTGAACATGGTTTATCTGCACGGGCGATAGAAGCTCGTTTCCATAGGGCCGCCTATAGTACGCTTGGATGAAATACGCCAGCACCATTACCTGGTCCTGCATGAATGATCGGCTGAGCAGATGGGCGGAGCTGCCGGGCAGCATGTCCGGGCTCGTGTCGCCATGTTGCCGCGCCCGCCGCGTGCGTGGAGACGGCTCCGTGGAGTTTGCCGGAAGGCCGCTTGAGGCGATCGGCGTGCGTAAAAGCGGGCCTCGTCAGGTGTAATGGCTGCGCGGCGCACGGCGTCTGGCCGAAGGTCGAATGAAGCGTCCGGTCCGCTACTGCGGTTGCGCGAAGCACTGGCCCAGGCACTCGGAAAAGCGCGCGTTGCAGGCCCGGCTCCAGTCGGTCGCCCGCGAGGCCTCGCAGGGCCGGCAGGAGATGCCCAGGTTCAGGGTGCTGCACATGCCCTCGGGCAGGAAGATGGAACCCATGTAGTCGCCGTCGGCCGCACGCAGGCGGGAGAGGAGGCCGGGGCGCTCCTCGGGTGTCCAGGCCCGGTAGCACATGACGCCGTAGCTGCTGCAGTAGCCGCCGGCATGGGCCGGGAGGGCGGAGGCGGCGAGGCTTGCAAGCAGGGTCAGCGGAATGAGCCAGGCGGTGCGGATCAAACGGATCATGGCTCTTCTCCTTTCGCTGCGTGGAATGTGCCTGCCGGCGGCCCTCCGTCAGCAGGGCGGGCCGCCCGTGGGGCCTGCGCCTTGCGGGGCCTGCGGTGCGGGCGACGCTGCCGGGACCCCCGGCGCGGTCTCCTCGTCCGAAAAAGCGAGCTTCTCGATGATCGTGTCCGAGACGAGCATGCCGGTGCGCGTGAGGCTCAGGTGTCCCTTGCTCAGCCTGATCAGGCCGTTGTTGCGCAGCAGGGTCAGGAGCTTGCGGTGGCGCTCCAGGAAGCTGCCGCCAGCGCGTTTGTCGTGGGCGCGCAGGTCCAGCCCCTGGGTCGTGCGCAGGGCCAGCATGATCCGCTCGCGCAGGCGGGTGGCCTCATCCAGATCCTCGGCGCGCTTGCCCGTTCCGCCTGCGTCCACCTGGAACACGTAGTCGTGCAGGTCCCGGGGATTGGTCCAGCGCCTTCCGGCCAAGGTGGACACGGCGGCCGGACCGAAGCCCAGGTACTCGCGGCCCGCCCAGTAGCCCAGGTTGTGCTTGCTGGCATAGCCCATGCGCGCGAAATTGGAGATCTCGTACTGCAGGTAGCCGTGCTCCTCCAGGAACTGCGCGCCGTAGATGTAGCACTTGGCGAGCATGTCCTCCTGGGGAAGCTTCAGCAGGCCTGCCTGATCATCGGCCTCCAGGGGCGTGCCGGGCTCGATGCTCAGGCCGTAGCAGGACATGTGCTCGGGCTTCAGCTCCTCGGCCTTCCTGAGCGTCTTGAGCCAGCTCGCGGCGTTCTGGCGGGGCAGGCCCCAGATGAAATCGAGGCTCACGTTGCCGAATCCGGCGGCGCGGGCGGTATGAAAGGCCTGCACGGCCTGCAGGGAGTTGTGCGGTCTGCCCAGGAAGGCCAGCTCCTCGTCGTTAAGGCTCTGCACGCCCAGGCTCAACCGGTTGACCCCGAAGTCGCGCAGCCCGCGCAGGTAGTTGAGGTGCACCGAGTCCGGATTGGCCTCGAAGGTGAACTCCTGGCAGGCCGAGAGGTCGAAGCCGTCGCGCAGGGCGCGTATGATGCGCTCCAGGGCGTACTCGGGCAGCACCGAGGGCGTGCCGCCGCCGAAGTAGACCGTGTGCGCCGGAGGCCTGCCGAGGCGCTGGCTCCACAGGTTCATCTCGCGGGCCACGGCCTCGGCGTAGCGTTCCATGTCCTCCATGGAGTCCATGGTCAGGGGCACGGAATGGAAGGCGCAGTAGCGGCATTTGCTGCGGCAGAAGGGAACATGCACGTAGACGAGCAGCCCCTGGCGCGCCGGCTTGGACGTATCCTCGGGCTCCGGCTCGGCGACCTGGGCGGAGCGCGCCAGTCGGGGCGGCAGCCAGGCCTTGGCGGGCTGCTTGATGACCTTGGGCGGCTGAGGCTTCTTGGGCTTGGTCGCCAGACCGCCCGGAGGCAGGATGATCTTGACCACTCGGGCTCCTAATTGCGCAGGCTGTCCAGCAGCAAGCTCGGGTCTTGCAGGGCCGGGTCGATGCGCGTCGCCTCCGTGGCCGCGCGCAGGGCCTCCATGAACTGCCCGCTTTGCAGGTAGGCCTTGGCCAGGCCCAGGTAGGCGCTGAGGCTGGGCTGCGCGCCGGGAGCGGCTTCCAGCAGGCTGCGGTACAGGACGATGGCCTCGGAGAAATTCCCCTTGGACAGGAGCCGGCCGCCGAAATTGAGCATCTGCTGGGTCGTCGCGGTCCAGGCGGCGGAATCCTGGGGCGCGGTGCGCAGCCCCTCGCGCAGGTAGCCCAGGGCGTCCGTGTAGCTCCCGGCCTCGAAGGCGCTGGTGCCCGCGCCGATGAGCGCGTCCATGAGCACGTCGAGTACCTGGTCGCGCGTTTCGTCGGGCGACAGCCTCCAGGCCGTGCGCAGGGGCGGCAGGGCCTGGCGCCACTGTCCCTGGTTCAGGTAGGCCCGGCCGAGGTACAGGAAGGCCTCGGTGTACTCCGGCTCCTCCTCCGTGGCCTTGCGGAAGTGCGGCACCGCCTCGGAGTACTGCCCGGCATTGTAGAGCCGCAGACCCTCCTCGAATTCGTTTTTGGCGCTCCTGCTCAGGCCCAGGCCGGCGCAGGCGGCCGTGAGCGCGGCCAGCACGATGCATATCGCGATTCTCGCGCGCATGAATCCTCCTCGTGCGCGGCGCGTCCGCCTGGCGGACAGCGCCGGTTCATGCGATTGTAGAGGTTTCCCGGCAGGCCTGCAACGGCGCGGCGCAGCCGGCGCGATGATTGCCCTTGGCCATAAAAAGGCCTATCGCAGGAGCCGGATAGGGAAGCGCCTGCCGATGATACAGCGGGCCCAGGAGGAAAAACCGTGAAGAGAACCATTGCCGCATCCTTGCGTCTTTCCGCCGTCGCGCGCCGGTTCAAGAGAGCCGCTTTGCCGGGGGCAGGCGCCGAAGGGCCGAAGCCGCGCAAGGGGGTGCCTTTCCCGGCCCTTGCGCCGGCAGCATTGCTCCTTGCCCTCTTTGCCTTGTCCTTGACCGGCTGCGCCGGCGTCAGGCCCTCCGCGCCGGAATGGGCCAGGGACATCGATCTGACCGAGTTCATCGGGCCGCAGCCCGACATGACGCACGTCTTCGCCGGCCCTGACGGGGTGCGGCTGGAGGCCACGGGTATCAAGCGCGTTTCGGGCGGCCGCGGTGTGCTCGTGGAGGAACGCACCATGATTCCCGCCACCCTGACGGACACCGGCCTGCCCGAGGTCCTGTCCAGGCAGGTCACCTTCATGGCCAAGGGCACGGCTCTCATGCTCGTGGAGGACGGCGAGTCCACCACCGTGCTCGATATCTCCGGCGACCCTTGGCGCATGCCCGTGGAAACCAGTCCGCCCATGCCGAATTCCGCCCTGGTCTGCCGCGCGACGAAGCTTGCCGAGGCGCAGATCTTCGGCCGCAAGCGCAAGGTGCTCACGGTCGAGTGCGTCGGCGACTTCGAGGGCGTAACCCTGCACGAGCAGCGCAGCTACGCCCAGGGCTTGGGGCCGATATTCCTGTACTTCGGCGAAGGCGGCGAGGACGCGGGCGGCTTCAGGCTCGTGGAGGTGCGCGAGGCCCTGGATCGCTAGGCCCGGTAGCGGAGTTTCGAGGGCGTGTCCTGGCCCGAACCTCCGCCGTCTATCCATTTTTGTGCGCCATGTTTGCAGAAATGGAAAACAGCCTCGATTGAAATGGGTGCCGGCGGCCACGGCCCACGGCGCCGACGCGATCCCGATCATTGCAGCCCATGCGCGGCGCGCATCTCCGGTACTTGAAGCGCATGGCTGGCATTGTCCTTGCCTGACAGCACCGTTGGAACGCCTTATTTTGCAAAAACAGACAGGACCGTGCTCCGGCCTGTCCGGCGGACGGCGCGGAAAGGAACGGACACATGCGCACCTGCACCATCGGCACGCGTACATACTGCTTCAAGGACCTCAAGGAGCTCATGGCCAAGGCCACGCCCGAGCGCTCGGGCGACAGGCTGGCCGGGTTGGCCGCTTCCAGCGCCGAGGAGCGCGTGGTGGCCCAGATGCTCCTGGCGGAGGTCCCGCTGAGCGCATTCCTGGAGGAGCTGCTCGTCCCCTACGAGGCCGACGAGGTGACCCGGCTCATCGTGGACACCCACGACAAGGCGGCCTTCGCGCCCGTGAGCGGGTTGAGCGTAGGCGAGCTGCGCGAATGGCTGCTGTCCGAGCAGGCCACGACCGAGGCCTTGCGCGCCGTGTCGCCGGGCCTGACGCCCGAGATGGTCGCGGCGGTCTCCAAGCTCATGCGCGTCCAGGACCTGATCCTGGTGGCCAGCAAGATCCGCAACATCACGGCCTTCCGCACGACCTTGGGCCTGCCCGGCCGCCTGGCCGCGCGCCTGCAGCCCAACCACCCCACGGACGACCCGCGCGGCGTGGTGGCCTCAACCATCGACGGGCTGGTCTACGGCAGCGGCGACGCCTGCATCGGCATCAACCCGGCCACGGACAACCTGCACTGTGTCATGCGCCTGCTCAAGGTGTTGGATGGTCTGCGCGAGAAGTACGCCATCCCGACCCAGAGCTGCGTGCTGACCCACGTGACGACCTCCATCCAGGCCATCGAGCGCGGCGCGCCGCTGGACCTGGTCTTTCAGTCCATCGCCGGCACCGAGATCACCAACGCGAGCTTCGGCGTGAACCTCAAGGTCCTGCGCGAGGGTTACGAGGCGGCCTTGTCGCTCAAGCGAGGCACGCTGGGACAGAACGTCATGTACTTCGAGACCGGCCAAGGCACGCCGCTGTCAGCGGGCGGCCACCACGGCGTGGACCAGCAGACCCTGGAGGCGCGGGCCTACGCCGTGGCCAGGGAATTCAAGCCGTTCCTGGTCAACACGGTGGTCGGCTTCATCGGCCCGGAATACCTCTACAACGGCAAGCAGATCATCCGCGCCGGACTGGAGGACCATTTCTGCGGCAAGCTGCTGGGCCTGCCCATGGGCGTGGACATCTGCTACACGAACCACGCCGAGGCGGACCAGGACGACATGGACACGCTGCTCACGCTGCTCGGCGCGGCGGGCTGCACGTACATCATGGGCATCCCCGGGGCGGACGACATCATGCTCAACTACCAGAGCACGTCCTTTCACGACGCCCTGTACGTGCGCAGGCTGCTGGGGCTGCGGCCCGCGCCCGAGTTCGAGGCTTGGCTGCAGAAGATGGGCTTCTTCTCCAGCGACTTCGAGCCCATTCCCCTGGAAGCGGGCAAACTGCCCATGGAGATGGAGGTGCCTCATGTCCCGGCCTAAGCTCCCTGGCACGCCTCAAACGCCTCGGGATTTCGTGCACCAGGACCCCTGGTCCATGTTGCGCGCCTACACCAACGCGCGCATCGCCCTGGGCCGGGCCGGAGTGAGCATGACCACGGCCGAGCAACTCAAGTTCCAGTTGGCTCACGCCCAGGCGCGCGACGCCGTGCACCTGCCCCTGGACAAGGAGCGCCTGTTCGCGGACGTGCGTTCTCTGGGATTGAAGGTGCTGGACCTGCGCAGCCGCGCAGAAAATCGCGAGACATACCTGCTGCGGCCCGACCTGGGACGACGCCTGGACGACGTCTCGCGGGAACTGCTCAAGGAGCGCGAGGAAAACGAGCGGCCGGACCTGGCTCTGGTGGTGTCCGACGGCCTATCCACCTCGGCCGTACAGCGCAACGTGAAGCCCTTCCTGGAGACCTTTCTGCCGCTGGCCGCGCAAAGGGACCTGCGCCTGTCGCCGGTGTGCTTCGTATCCATGGGCCGCGTGGCCGTGGCCGACGAGGTGGGCTTCCTGCTCGGAACGCGCGCCACGGTCATCCTCATTGGCGAGCGGCCCGGCCTCAGCTCGCCGGACAGCATGGGCGCGTACATGACCTACGGCCCGGAGGTCGGCCTGACCGACGAGCGCCGCAACTGCATCTCCAACATCCGCCCGGAAGGGCAGGCATACGCCGAGGCCGCGCGCACGCTGGACTACCTCGTGACACAGGCCCTGGCCAAAGGCATTTCCGGCGTGGAGCTCAAGGACGACCAGGCTTTGCCCGCCGAGGGGCAGGCCGAGCTGGGGGCGTAAAACCTTTGTAGCCGATCTTCAATACATGCGGGTCCAGGGCGTGCTTACGCCCTGATCTCCTTCTTCCTTCGCTCCACCTCGCTGTACAGGCAGCCGCAGTAGTCCTGGCGGTACATGCCCATGGCCGTGGACTTCTCGATGCCCTCCTGCCAGCCGACCCGGAAGTCGCGGCACAGGAAGCGGTTCGGGCCGTCGGCGGCCAGGTCGCGGCAAAGGGCTGCGATGACCTCGTGCTTCTGCTTCGTGGAGTAGAGCAGCGTGCTGGAGAAGTAATCGAATCGGCCGTGCCTGGCGATGAACAGGGTTTTCTCCAGGCGAATGCGGTAGCAGTGGAAGCAGCGGTTGGCCTCGCGGAAGGTCACCTCGCGGAACCAGACCTGCGGATCGTACCCGGCGTCCTTGTAGATGACCTTGATGCCCAGCTCGGCCTCGAACTGGCGGAGGGTGTCCCGGCGGCGGATGTACTCCGCCGCCGGGTGGATATTCGGATTGTAGAACAGGCCGGTGACTTCGAAGCCCTCGGCCTTGAGGACCTGTACGGAGTAAACCGCGCAGGGCGCGCAGCAGATGTGCAGCAGCACGCGGCCAGCCGAACCGGGCTCGGGCGTCTCTTCGGCATTTAGGCCGGTATCGGTTTGCGCGGTGCCAGTCTCGGGTTCGGTCCTGGTTTCCTCGCTTTCCATCACTAGACCCAGATAACGCGCACGACCGCTCCGAATTTATCCTCCAGCTCATGGATCATGCCGCGCTTGTCGTTGAGCAGGTGGCGGGCCACCTCGGCCGAGGCCGCGACATATTCGAACGGCTCGCCGGACTTGTGGCCGCGCAGCCTGCGGTAGATTTCCTTCAGGGCCTGCATGGCCTGCCATTCCATGTTGCGGCGCAGGCCGTAGCCCTGGCAGCAGGGGCAGAGCTCATGGCTCTGGGACACGGCGGACACGCCCATGCGCTGGCGCACCAGCTCCATGAGCCCGAAGCGCGAGATGCGGCCCACGTCGGTACGCGCGCGGTCGTTCTTGATGGCCGTGCGCATGATCTTCTCGACTTCCTTGACGTGCTTCTTGTCCTTCATCTCGATGAAGTCTACCACGATCTGGCCGCCGATGTCTCGCAATCTGAGCTGGCGTGCGATTTCCTCGGCCGCCTCCAGGTTGCTCTTGAGGGCCAGGTCCTTGAAGCTCTTCTTGCCGCCGATGCGGCCGGAGTTGATGTCGATGGCCGTGAGGGCCTCGGCGTGATCGAAGACGATCTGGCCGCCGGAGGGCAGGGTCACGGTGCGGCTGTAGATCTGGTCGAGCTGGCGCGTGAGGTTGAAGCGGTCGAAAAGCGAAATTTCGGGATCAGAGTGGACCTTGACCATGCTCTGCCGCCTGGGGAAGACGATGCTGACCAGTTCGGTGACCTGGGTGGCGGTCTCCTGGTCGTCGACCCAGATCTCGGACACGTCGGCGGTGAGGTAGTCGCGCACGGCCCGCGAGGAAAGCTCCATCTCCTGGTAGATGAGCGAGGGCGTGGCGGCCGTGGTGCCGCGCTTGCGGATCTCCTTCCACAACCGCTTCAGGTACTGCACGTCCTTGTCCAGGTTGGTCTTGGTCTCGGAGGAGCTGACCGTGCGCACGATAAGGCCCAGGCCTTCGCCGGGCTGCATGGACTCCACCAGCTCCTTGAGGCGCTTGCGCTCCTCCTCGTCCTCGATCTTGCGCGAGATGCCGAGCTGCTCGCGGCCGGGCGTGAGCACGAAATAGCGTCCCGGCAGGGACAGATAGGTCGTCAGGAAGGCGCCCTTGGAGCCCGTGGGCTCCTTGACCACCTGCACCAGCAGCTCCTGGCCGGGCTTGAGGACGGACTGCATGGGAGGGAAGCGGCTGCCCTTCTGCATCTGGTAGCCGCCCTGATAGTATTCGGGATGGACTTCGTCGATCTGCAGAAATCCGTTCTTCTTGGCGCCGTAATTGATGAACGCGGCCTGCAGGCCGGAGTCGACGTTGTGGATGACGCCCTTGTAGATGTTGCCCTTGGTCTTGGCCTGGTGCAGAAGCTCGACGTAGTATTCCTGGATTTTGGCGTCCTCGGCCAGGACGAGCTCGATCTGCTCGCCGGGGAGGACGCTGATGAACATTTTGCGTTTCTTCGCTGATGCCATTGCGCTCCGGTATCCTTGGGAAAGAAATTTATGGGAAAGATCGTCGGGCGGGACCCTCGTTGGATGAGGGACGGTGGGCCTACCTGCGGCCCGCGGCGTAGTATGGTCCGTCCTGCTCGCCGGCGGTTTCACCAGCCGTGCTGGCGATGG
Source organism: Pseudomonadota bacterium (assembly GCA_023411815.1). GTDB lineage: Bacteria > Desulfobacterota > Desulfovibrionia > Desulfovibrionales > Desulfovibrionaceae > Desulfocurvibacter. The sequence goes on from JAEYOJ010000037.1 coordinate 36,985, forward strand.
TGCGGACTCCGCCCGTTTTGCTCAAGGCGGCCAGGGCTTCGCGCACGCATTCGGCGCTCAGACCCGTGGCTTGTGCGAGCTGTGCTGCGGTTTGCGGCCTGCGTCGCACGGAATTCTGAACTATCTCCTGGATTTCCTGTTTCGTCAACAGGTTGGCCGACAAAGCGGATGAACTCTGTCCGACAGCTTCAGTAATGTCGGCACGCAGTTCGCGCCGCCAGAGTTCCAAGGTTTCCTTGGATACGGGCTTGGCCTCGGCGTACGCGCCGGGTCTGGTCATGGTCACCACGTCGACGCGGTCGGGCGCCAGCCCGGGCATGATGGCCTTGAGCCTGCGCAGGTTCTCCTCGCTGTCGTTGACCCCGGCCACCAACAGCACCTCCAGGAAGATGCGCCCGGCGAACTCGCGGCGGAAGGCCAGCAGGGCCTCAGCCACGGCCCGCGGGGTCACGCCTTCGGCCGGCCGGTTCACGGCGGCGAACTCCTCGTTCACCAGGGAATCCAGGGAGGGCAGGACGATGTCGGCCTGGGCCAGTTCGCGCCGGACCTCGGGCTCCACCAGCAGGCTCGCGTTGGTCAGCACGGCCACGGGCGTCGAGGGCATGATGCGCCGCGCGCCGCGGATGACCTCGCCGAACTCCGTGTTGAGCAGGGGCTCGCCCGAGCCGCCCAGGGTCACCGCGTCCACGGGCTGGCCGACATGCTCTTGCCAGTGCGCGAGCTCGTCCAGGATGGCCCTGGCCGGCACATAGGCCTTGCGTTCGGTGGTCAGCACGGCCGTGCGGCCCACTTCGCAGTACAGGCAGTCCATGGAGCAGATGGGGGCGGAGGTGAGGTCCAGACCCAGGGAGCGGCCGAGGCGGCCGGAGAGCACCGGCCCGAAGACGTACTTATATTTCATCGTTGGTTTCTATGCAAACCATAGATTCTTGACAGGAACTGCGGCCGCGACTACCAGACTACAGCTTTTTCGGAGGTTATACATGCTCAAGCCTGGCGAACTGGTACTGCTTGTCAGTCCCAAAGGCAAGCGCTACCTGCGCAAGCTGGCTCTCGAGGACACCCTGCACACGCAGGACGGCCAACTGGCCATGGCCGCCGTGGCCGAGGCGGGCTTCGGCCACACGGCCAAGACGCATCTCGGCCGGTCGTACCGCATCATGAAGCCCACACTGTATGATCTGGTCAAGGGCGTGAAGCGCCAGACCCAGATCATCTACCCCAAGGAGATCGGCTATCTCATAATGAAGCTCGGCATCGGACCGGGCACGACGGTGGTCGAGGCCGGCTGCGGCTCTGGCAGCCTGACCGTGGCCCTGGCCTGGTTCGTGGGGCCGCAGGGCAAGGTCTACACCCACGAGCGCCGGCCCGAGTTTCTCAAACTCAACGCGCGCAACCTGGCCTGGGCCGGGCTGGACGACGGCCGCGTGACGCACGTGGAGAAGGACATCGCCGAGGGTTTCGGCTGCACGGACGCGGATGCGCTGTTCCTGGACGTGCGCACGCCCGAGGACTACGTGTGGCGCATCCCCGAGGCGGTCAAGCCCGGCGCGCCCGTGGGCTTCCTGGTGCCCACCACCAACCAGGTCAGCGCCCTCATCGCGGCCCTTGAAAAAGGCCCCTTCGCGGACATCGAGATGCTGGAGATATTCCTGCGTCGCTACAAGCCCGTGGCCGAGCGGCTGCGGCCCGACGACCGCATGGTGGCCCACACTGGCTTCCTCGTGTTCGCCCGCGTGCAGGAGCCGGCTCCGGAACCCGACGCGGACACGGCCGAAACCGCGGCCCAAGGCGAAGAGAGCGGCGATGTGGCCGACTCCGCCGTTGCTGACGCGCCATGCGCCGCCGGCGAGAGTGCGTCCGGCGAGCCGGGACCCGGCGAAGCCTGCTCCCAGGGCTGCCTTGACGCGGCCGAGGAGCTGGAAGACAGCCGCGGCCTGGGCTAGATTAGGGGTATCCGTTCGTAATACCTGACGAAAGACGACAGGGGCTTGCTTTTTTTCTGAGCAGCCCTTAAAGATTGACGGCATCATAACCATCCTACCCCGCCAGATATTCAGGAGCGGACATACATGACCCGCAAAGATCGCACAGAAGGCATATATTCGCGCAGGGAGGTCCTCGACGGAAGCGAGCGCAACCAGTACTCGCTCATCCAGCTCAAGGAGCTGCTCTCCTACGCCTACCGCTACTCCGAGGACGTGAAGAAGCGCTTCGACCGCGCGCAGTTCCACGTGGACAAGTTCAAGAACCTGTCCGACCTCAAGCACATCCCCATCCTCAAGAAGAAGGAGCTCATCTTCCTGCAGTCCATGGGCCCGCGCCTGGGCGGCCTGTTGACCAAGGATCTGGGCGAGCTGCGGCGCGTGTTCCTGTCGCCCGGCCCCATCTTCGATCCCGAGGACCGCGCCGACGACTACTGGGGCTGGACCGAAGGCTTCTACGCCTGCGGCTTCCGCTCCGGCGACGTGGCCCAGATCACCTTCAACTACCACCTGGCCCCGGCCGGTCTCATGTTCGAGGAGCCGCTCAAGAACCTGGGCTGCGCCGTCGTCCCTGCCGGCCCCGGCAACACGAACAGCCAGCTCGACATCATGCAGAAGCTGCGAGTGACCGGCTACATCGGCACGCCGAGCTACCTGCTGCACCTCGCCCAGAAGGCCGAGGAAATGGGCCTCAACCTGCGCAAGGACCTCTTCATGGAAGTGGCCTTCGTCACGGGCGAGAAGTTCTCCGAAAAGATGCGTTCGCAGATCGAGAAGAAGTTCGACTGCATCATGCGCCAGGGCTACGGCACGGCCGACGTGGGCTGCATCGGCTACGAGTGCTTCCACAAGACCGGCCTGCACATCTCCAACCGCGCCTTCGTGGAGATCTGCCATCCCGACACGGGCATCCCGCTCAAGGACGGCGAGGTGGGCGAGATCGTGGTCACGGCCTTCAACAAGACCTACCCGCTGATCCGTCTGGCCACCGGCGACCTGTCCTACATCGACCGCGCCCCGTGCGCCTGCGGCCGCTTCACGCCGCGGCTGGGCACCATCGTCGGCCGCGTGGACACCACGGCCCGCATCAAGGGCATGTTCGTCTACCCGCACCAGGTCGAGCAGGTCATGTCCACCTACGAGGAGATCAAGCGCTGGCAGATCGTGGTCACCAACCCCGAAGGCATAGACGAGATGGAGCTCTACATCGAGGCCTCCAACTTCAAGCGTCAGGACGAGCTGCTGCACACCTTCCGCGAGAAGATCAAGCTCCGCCCGGAACTGAAGATCCTGGCTCCCGGCACGCTGCCGCCGCAGATTCGTCCCATCGAGGACAAGCGCAAGTGGGATTAGCCCCCGGAATCATCCTTCGCCTGTTTCTGATCGCCGTGTCCCTGGCCTGGCTCGCGTCCTGCGCGGCCGGGCCGGGGCGCACTCCGGCTCCGGCCGCTCCCGCGCCATCCGCGTCCCGCCCGCCGGCTCCGTCCGCGGGCCTTGAGCCGGGCAGCCTGTTCAACGCCCAGGGCCAGCGCATCACGCACAAGGCCTTTGCCGCCCTGGCCTCCGGCTACGACTACATTCTGCTCGGCGAAAGCCACTCCAGCCGTTGCGACCACATCGCTCAGGCCGCGCTCATCAGGGCCATGTCCGAACGGGGCCCCGGGCCCGCGGTCGGCCTCGAAATGGTCGACGTGACGCGCCAGGATGTCCTGGACGAATTCTCCGACGGCATCCTCGACGTCCAGGTGGTGGAAGGATATCTGGAGTGGCAGAAGTCCTGGGGCTACGCCTTCGACCTCTACGAGCCCATCTTCCTGGCCGCCCAGGAACACGGATTGCCCGTGACGGCCCTCAACCTGCCCAGGGCGCTCATCGAGCAGATCAGCGCCGGCGGACTGGATTCCCTGACTCCCGAGGAGACCGTTCTCCTACCCGAGAAGATCGTACCGCCGCCGGCTGAGCAGGCCGAGGTCCTGGAGGAGGTCTTCGCGCGGCACAGATCCGGCGAGGATATGGACGAGGAGGAAACCGCGCTGCGCCGCGAGCGGTTCTTTCTCATCCAGTCCCTGTGGGACAGCGGGATGGCCGAGCGTGCGGTCGAGGCCCGCAGGAACTTCGCGCGGCCCGTGGCCATCGTGGCCGGCGCGGGTCACGTCGAGTTCGGCTGGGGCATCGCCCATCGGCTGAAGGCCTACGAGCCGGGCGCTAGGATTCTGCTCGCGCTGCCCTGGCGCGGCAAGGAGCCTTTGGAGGGCGCGGACGTCTTCTACTACTGCCCAGCGACGCACCGCAGCTCCATGGGCATGGTCCTGCAGGAGGAGGGCAAGCGCGTCGTCGTCGTGGACGTGGAAGTGGACTCGCGAGCGGACAACGCGGGCCTGCGGGTCGGCGACGTCATCACCGGTGCGGGCGCCACGCCCGTGACCAGCCTGTGGGACCTGCACAAGGCCGGCGTTGAGGCGCACAAGGCTGGCAAGCCCCTGACCCTGACCGTGCTGCGCGGCAAGGAGCTGCTGACCCTGAACATGGGCAAGCTTGGCAAGGCAGAAAGGCCGTAGCCGGCTTGAGGTTACCCGGCGCGTTTTGCACAAGAGCCGGGAAGGGCTTTGCCCTTCCCATACCCATCCCGCCAGGGCGTGACGCCGCCCCCCCTCGTTTCTGGAGCCGCGCAATTCACGAGTGCTCCATCAAGGGGCTATCAAGCTTCCTGGCCGGCTGACTCGACAGGCACGACAGGCGCGACAGGCGCGACAGGCGCGCCCTCTCCGCTCTGCACGCTCCACAGGCCCGCGTAGACCCCGCCCTTTCGCACCAGTTCCTCGTGCCTTCCCTGTTCCACCACCAGTCCGTCCACAAGCACCAGGATCTCGTCCGCGTTGCGCACCGTGGACAGCCTGTGCGCCACGGCCAGGATCATGCGTCCGCTGCGCAGCCGGTCCATGTTGCGCTGGATGATCTCCTCGGTTCGCGTGTCCACGCTGGCCGTGGCCTCGTCCAGCAGCAGGATGGCCGGATCGCGCAGGATGGCCCTGGCCAGGGAGATGCGCTGGCGCTGGCCGCCGGACAGCTTGAGGCCGCGTTCGCCCACGAAGGTCTGGTAGCCCTGGGGCAGCGAGCTGATGAACTCGTCGGCTCCGGCCACTTCGGCCGCGCGGCGCACGTCCTCGTCCGAGGCCTCGGGCGAGCCGAGGCGGATGTTGTCCAGCACCGGGCCGTAGAACAGGAACGGGTCCTGGGATACGTAGCCCACATGGCGGCGGAAGCTCTCCAACTCCAGGTCGGTCAGGGGCAGGCCGTTCACCAGGATACGTCCCGAGTCGGGCTCGTAGTAGCGCAGGAGCAGCTTGACCAGAGTGGACTTGCCCGCGCCCGTGGGGCCCACCACGCCGATCAGGCGGCCGGTCTCCAGCGTGAAGCCCACGCCGTTGATGATCTGCTCGCGGCCCTTGTAGTCGAAGCGCACGTCGCGGAACTCCACGCGGGAAGGACGCTCGACCAGGGGCTTGGCTCCGGGGTGGTCGCGGATGGCCGGCTCGGTGTCCATAAGCTCCATGATGCGCTGGGCAGCGGCCTCGGAACGCTGTATCTGGTTGATGAGCATGCCGAAGACGAACAGCGGCAGCACCAGACGCATGGCCAGCAGGACAAAGGACGTGAAGTCGCCCACGCTGGGTCCCCGGTCCGTGAAGGTCAGCCAGCCGCCAAGGGCGATGAGCGTCCCGAAGGACAGTCCTGCCAGCACGTATATGATGGGCAGGAAACGCGCGCGCTCCGCGGCGGCGTGAATGGCCGCGTCGCGGTACTCGGCGGACTGGGCCAGCACGCGCTCGGCCTGCGGGCCCTCGGCCGTGTAGGCCTGGATCACGCCCATGCCCTGCAGGTTGTTCTCGATGATCGAATTGATGGCCGCCACGGCCCGGCGGGCCTGGCGGTAGCGGGGCTGTACGCGCGTGGCGAAGAAGCGCACGGCTATGATCGCGAAGGGCAGAGGGGCCAGCAGCAGCATGGCCAGCCGCCAGTCAAGCCAGAACAGCACGGCGTAGGTGCCCGTGAAGGTGATGACCAGGCGCACCACCGAGGTGGACACGTCGGAAAAGAAGCGCTCCAGGGTGTCCACGTCCGAGGAGACCACGGACATGATGTCGCCGGTCTGGCGCTCCTCGAAGAAGGCCACGTCCAGGCGCTGGATGTGCTCGTACAGCCGGCCGCGGATGTCGTGCCGGACCATCTGGGCCATGGAGTCCAGGGCGTAGTCGCTGGCGGACTGGCACAGGGCCAGCCCCAGGAAGCCGCCGAGCACGGCCAGGCCGTAGATACAGAACATGTGCGGGGCGGTCGCGGCCGGGGTCAGGCCGCCTGCTCCGGGGGTGATGAGGTCCACCACGCGGCCCACGAGCACAAGCGGCAGCAAGTCGAAGAGGCGCGCCAGGGCGTTGGTCCCCAGGCCCGCCAGGATGCGCCTGGCGTAGGGGCGGGCGTAGGGCACGAGCCGCCACAGGTGTCGGCCCAGGGCCGCATCGGGAACGGGAGGGGAGGCCGGGGCCGCGGAGTCTGCCCCGTCGCTTGCGGCTGTTTCGGCTCTGGTCGACTTTGATTGGATGCGCATGACGAGTTCCAGGTTCCTTAGCCCCTTCGGGCAGCGATGGTGAAATCCAGGTATCGAAAGGCTCGATACACCGGCCGAGCGGGGTCTTCACTAGCATTGGCTGCGGCAAATGCAAATCTGGCGCGGGTTGGAAGCCGGAGAAGATAGGGAGACTATTTGATTGGCCAATCAAGTAGTATGGGTGTTTGGAAATCAACTGGCTGTATTGGTTAAAAAAATTATTTGTATCATATTGATAGATAAATTATATTAAAAATTCCGATGATTTTTGATCATGCTCATGTTAAGTGAAGTGTTCAAGCTTGGCCATAGAAGGCCAGGGGCAATTCCATATCGATATCACGCCGGAGCGCGTCTCGAATTGGCTTTTCCCTGTCATCCTTGACTTATTGGATTTTTTGTGAAGGATGATGCAGGAACCCCTTGCGAGGGAGCCTATTCACCCACGCCCATTGCCGGCAGGAGGTAGCGCATGAGCAGTTTCACGGCCTGGGATTGGAAGCCAGGCAGCAGGGTCGTGGCCGATCTGTCGGCCAAGGGCGCTGATTACGAGTGGCGCGAGGAGCCAGTGGTCTCGCCGGACGGTGAGTCGGCGGCCTGTGTCGCCAAGCAGCCCGACGCCGGTTTCACTGTCCTGGTCAACGGCGAGCCGTGGGAGCAGGAGTTCGACAAGGCCTGGTTCCTGCGCTACGCGCCGGACGGCAGGCTGACCTGCCTGGTGCAGAGCGAGGACGAGTGGACCGTGGCCGTGGACGGCCAGCCCTGGGAGTCGCGCTTCGGTTTCGCCTGGAACACGATGTTCGCTCCCAAGTCCGGCGCCATCGCCGTGGCCGTGCAGATGGACGGCCAGTACGGCATCGCCGTAAACGACCAGCCCTGGGAGCAGATGTACGAGAACGCCAACAACTGGCTGCTCTCGGATGACGGCGCGCACTCGGCCGCGGCCGTGCAGATCAAGTCCCTTGGCCAGGCCGACATCGACACTTTCCGGCAGGGCGTGTTCAGCGCGGCCGTGGACGGCGAGACCTGGGAGCGCGCGTTCGTCAACGTCTGGAGCCTGGCCTTCAACCCCGACGGCAGCCGCCTGGCCGCCGAAGTGCGCGTAAGCCCCTACGAGTACACCATCGCCGTGGACGGCCAGCCCTGGGAGCAGATCTTCCAGAGCGTCTGGGCGCCCTGTTTCAATCCCGCCACCGGCGGGGTGGTCGCGCCGGCCCGCCTGGGCGGCAAGTGGTTCCTGTTCCAGGACGGCCGCAGGATCTGGGACAAGCCCTTCACCCAGCTCTGGAGCCAGAAGTTCTCCGCGGGCGGCGAGAGGCTTGCCGCCATCGTGGCCACGGGCCTCGGCCACTGGACCGTGGCCGTGGACGGCCAGCCCTGGGAGCAGGTCCTCGACGGCGTGATCACGGACCTGACCTTCTCGCCAAGCGGCAACTCCCTGGCCTGCGTCGGCAAGGATAAGGACGGCTGGTGCGTGATGGTCGACGGCAGACGCTGGACCGGCGGCTTCGATCGGGCCTTCGCACCGCAGTTCTCGCCCGACGGCAGGCATTGCGCAGCGCGCATGGAGCGCGGCGGCCGCTACGCCCTGTGCGTCGACGGCAAGGTCCACGCCCAGGACTTCGACATGCTCTGGGATCCGACCTTCGGCCCCGAGTCCGACCGCGTCCTCATCCGGGCCATCAAGGATGGCAAGTACCTGCGCCAGGTCGTGTCCCTGGGCGACATCCTGGGCTAGGAGGAACCCATGCATACCTTCTACGACTTCATCACCGGTCCGCTGCTCTGGATCAGCTTCCTGGTCTTCCTCGCCGGCAGCGTCTACAGGCTGGTTTACGCCTACATGGAAGCCAAGCGCCGCGATCAGTTCGTGATCGTGTACTGGAGCTGGAAACACGTCTTCCGCTCCCTGGCCCACTGGCTGCTCCCCTACGGCACCATGCGCTGGCGCACCACGCCGGTGCTCACGGCCGTGACCTTCATCTTCCATATCCTCATCATCGTCGTGCCCATATTCCTCTCGGCCCACGTGATCCTCTTCAACCAGTGGCTCGGCCTGTCCTGGCCCACGCTGCCCCAGGCCCTGGCCGACATCCTGGCCATCGTGGTAGTGCTGTGCTGCGGCTACTTCATCTGGCGGCGCTGGACCACGCCCGAGGTGCGCTACGTCACGGGCTGGCAGGACTGGTTCATGGTCGGCACCGTGCTGGTGACCTTCCTGTCCGGCGTGCTTGCCTACCACCAGCTCGGGCCTTATCAGATCATGCTGTACCTGCATATTCTGGCCGGCGAGGCCTTCCTCGTCATGATTCCATTCACCAGGGCCGAACACATGCTCTACGGCCTGTTCATGCGCGGCTACATCGCCTCCGAGTTCGGCGCCGTGCGCCACTGCAAGGACTGGTAGCCCACAGGCCAGCAAGGAGAAGCATACAATGACGAAACCGCTCACCCAGACGGACAAGTGGCGCAAGGTCGAGGACGCGGGCCTGGACCGCGGCGCGGCCAGGCTGACTCCCGAGCGCATAGAACAGGTCATCAACGAGGTCATCGACAAGGAGACCTCCATCCGTTTCCAGGCCTACATGCGCGACTGCGTGCGCTGCGGCCTGTGCGCCGAGGGCTGCCATTTCTTCCTGTCCCGCGACCGCGACCCGACCTACTCGCCCGTGGCCAAGATGCATCAGACGGCCTGGGAGATGGTGCGCCGCAAGGGCAAGGTCAGCGCCGAGTTCGTGCGCAACGCCGTGCAGCTCGCCCACACCGAGTGCAACCTCTGCCGCCGCTGCCTGCACTACTGTCCCTTCGGCATCGACACGGCCTATGTCATGGGCATCGTGCGCCGCATCGGCAACCGCCTGGGCGTCACGCCCCAGTACATCCAGGACACGACCAACTCGCACTCCGCGACCATGAACCAGATGTGGGTCAAGGAGGACGAGTGGGTCGACTCTCTCATGTGGCAGGAGGACGAGGCGCGCGACGAGTTCCCGGGCCTGCGCATCCCGCTCGAGAAGGAAGGCGCGGAGATCATGTACTCGGTCATCGCGCCCGAGCCCAAGTTCCGTACCCAGCTCATCTACCAGGCCGCGGCCATCTTCCACGAGGCCGGGATCGATTACACCTTCCCGGCAACGCCGGGCTGGGACAACTCGGACATGGCCATGTTCGTGGGCAACCACGAGATCATGGGCCGGCTCAAGCGCATGCACTACGAGACCGCCCAGCGGCTGCGCGTCAAGCGCGTCGTCATGGGCGAGTGCGGCCACGCCTTCCGCTCGGTGTACGACGTGGGCAACCGCTGGCTGGGCTGGAGGGATTCGCCCATCGAGATCGTGCACGGCGTGCAGTTCTACCACGAGCTGCTCACCTCGGGCCGTATCCAGGTCGAGACGCAGATCGAGGATCTCGTGACCTTCCACGACCCCTGCAACATCATCCGTGGCCGTGGCCTCATGGAGCAGGGCCGCGAGGTCGCCAGGGCCTTCTGCAAGAACATGGTGGAGATGACCCCGAACCGCGAACACAACCTTTGCTGCGCGGCAGGCGGCGGCGTCATCAACTGCGGCCCGCCCTTCAAGGAGACGCGCGTCAAGGGCAACCGGGCCAAGGCCGAGCAGCTCAAGGCCACGGGCGCCAAGATCGTCATCGCGCCTTGCCACAACTGCCATGGTGGCCTTGACGACATCATCCACGCATATCACCTGGACATGAAGCTTATGTTCCTCGGTGATATCATCTACAAGCACATGAAGAAGACCAAGGCCGTCTAAGGCCGGAGGGACGACATGTTCAAGCACACGCTCATCGCCCTGACGCTCCTCGCGGCCGCGACCCTGTTCTGCCTGCCCGCCTTCTCCCAGGAGGACATGACGCATGTGCCCACGGACGCCTTCGGCAAGCTGGAGCGTCCGGCGGCCGTGTTCAACCATGACGAGCACAACGAGAAGGCCGGCATCGAGAGCTGTAACGCCTGCCACCATGTCTGGGTCAACGGCGTGTTCGCCGAGGACGAGGATTCGGTCGGCACTCCCTGCTCCGACTGCCACGCCCTGAAAAAGGACGGCGACACGCCCGGACTGCAGGACGCCTACCACCAGCAGTGCTGGGGCTGTCACGAGAAGCAGGGCAAGGGCCCGGTCATGTGCGGCCAATGCCACGTGAAGAGGTAGCCTGAGCCGGGGGCACGGTCCTCCGGCTTTATCGATGCTCCTCCGCAAACGGCGGACATCGGGCAGATTCGAGTACCCGTTTTCAAAATCCTGTGCCTCATGCCCGGCATGAGGCACAGGATTTTGTTTTTCGGCGGCGACTGCGCCTCGTTTCTCCAAGATGCCGGCCTGGACAGCCGCGATGCCGCGCCGCTCGATCAGGTCTCAGGCATTGGGACGCTGGCCTCGCCTGCCGCGGGCCATCCTCGCCCGTGTTGCCACCCCGGTCCGCCTCTCGGTTGCCGTCTGTTGTTTGCTCTGGGTGGCTTTGCGTTCGAAATCCACCTGCACCGGCACCTCATGGGTGACGATGTCGAAGACGGGTGAACGCTTCTGGGCGGTTTCCACGAGCTTGCGAAGCTCCTCGTCGGATGCATCGGCATCTATCCTGAAGTGCACGCGGATGTTCTGATAGCCGTTGCGAACACCGGGATCGAGGTTCAGGAAGCCGCGCACGTCAAGGTCGCCCTCAAGCTCGGATTCCACGGAGCGCAACTCGATGCCCTTGGCCGCGGCGTAGGCCACCAGCGAGGTGGTCAGGCAGCCGGACAATCCGACGAGAACCCACTCCACGGGATTCGGGCCCTTGTCGTTGCCAAGCAGAACCGGCGGCTCGTCCTCATCGAAGGTCATGGATACCGCGCGCTTGCCGTGCTCTTCCCCGGCCCCGTAATAGCCTTTGACCGTGGCCCGGTTGTTCGTGCCCTTGATCCACTTGTTGGACGCCCGGAACTTGAACGAGGCAAGCTCGGGCTTATCCCTGATGGCGGCGAGGGTGTTTCCGAGCCCTTCGATGTCGATGCCGTTCACGAACTTCGCCATGGAGCCCTCCTTGTTTGCTTCTTGGGTCATGAGCCAGATCGGCCGGATCCAGGAACAGTATCTCCAGACTATCGATAACCCTTGCGCAGGACGCTACGCAATGGTTCCTGGCCAGGATCGGGGGACTGCTCGAAAGGCCATGCGGGCGGAATGCTTCGACCTGGCTGCACTATTTGACATTGGCTGGAAATCAATCGGCAGGACGTGAGCGATATTGTCTCGAAGCAGGAGAGAGGACTATGGCGGGCGACCGCCGGGGAAAGCCGGAAGCTGCTTCATAGGCGGCAGCTTCCGGCTTGCTTGAGGATGGCTCAATCAGGCAGGGCGACGCAGGCGGGATCGATCATCCCGCGCATGCGGCTACTTCTTGGCCGCGGCCTTCTTGCCCTGCTTGGGATGCTGGTGACAGGTCGTGGTGCAGGACACGGACATGCCGTTGTTGCGGTGACATGCCACGCAGCTCGCCTCGGTCTTTCCGTGCCAGGCCATGTAGAAACCGCTGGGATCGTTACCCTTGGTTTCGGCGTGGCATTCGCGACAGGCCACATAGGATTCCTGGTCGGCCGACTCGTCTTCCATGTGGTGGCAGGTGCGGCACTCGGCAACGCCGGAGTGGGTCTCGTGGTCGAACTGCACTTCCTTGATCCAGGTGGAGCGGGGCTTGGCGCCCTCGGGAGTGGTGATGGTCACTTTGGCAGGGATGCCCTGAGCCCAAAGCGTGGCGGCCAGGGCCAGGAGCGCGGCGACGGTCGCCAGTGTCGTCAATGTGCGTTTGAAACTCCTCTCCATGAAGCACCTCCGGTATAGAAGTTGCGGCCTTGCCTCCGGCCTTACCCCGGACCAGAGGTCCCAGCCTGACGTCCTCTAGATATGTGCTAACCTTTTCAGCAACTTGCCTGCCATCCTGTCGAGTCTTACATGCTGGTTCATGATTGCGTCAAGCCGCATGAGAAATCTCGATCCAATGAGCTGATTGCATAGCCCAGGACGTGTCATCGCAACAGCTTGCGACCAGCCTTGTGCTGCCATTCCTCTGACTCCTCCCGCCCAAGGGATGCATCCCTTGCTCCTCATTTCATGTGTAAAGAGCGCTGGACGCGGCATGGCCTTCAGGTTCGCCGATCCCGGAACCACCCTGCCGTCGCTGTTCGTCCTGTAGGACATCGGCGCCGGGCTCCATCCCGAACAGGCCATGCCCTGGCGGACCTTAGCCGTGATCGGGGCTTCCGCCCCTCAATGTATCACGAATGGCAGTAAAAACGCGAGAAGGGAGTTCCGATAGCGGGAGCAATACGGCTCCAGGAAGACGAAGTGGCGGGGATGAAGGCCCGGGCCGTGCCGAGCCTGCGAATGCGAGAGAGCGTACCGGTTCGGCTGCCGCAGCGGTGCGCGGCCTGGAAGGCGCATCCCTGGGTGACGAATATCCGAAGGGCGGGCCGCACCGGCGGCTCCGCCCCTCCCGGCTCAGGCACAAATCGCGCTAGTTGGCTGCCGTGCGCTCGGCGCCAGAACTCTCCAGCTTTTCGTCGTGGGGAAAAAAGAGGCTGAACATGGCTCCCAAGTTGCTGGCGACCTCGATGCGTCCGCCGAGGTCGCGCACCAGGCCGTAGACCACTGCCAGGCCGAGGCCCGTGCCCTGGCCCACTTCCTTGGTGGTGAAGAAGGGATCGAACAGGTGGGCCATATGCTCGTCCGGCACGCCCGGACCATTGTCGATCACCTGCAGCACGATTTCCTTGCTGTCCGGATCCCGGAGAGTGCGGATGAGCACCTCGCCCTCGCCGGGCGTGACCGCGTCCAGGGCGTTGTTGAGCAGGTTGGTGAGGATCTGCTCCAGGGCCTGCTGGGGTGCGCACAAGCGCAGTTCCTCGGCGTGGGATTCCACCCTGAGGCGGATGCGCTTGTTCTCGGCATGGACCTGGAAGACCTTGGCCGCGGACTCGGCGACCCAGCGGACATCCAGGATTTCCGGTCCGTCCTTCTTGGGCCGGGCGAAGTTGAGCAGATCCAGCAGCACATTCCTGGCCTGGCGGGTGTGGCGGATGATCACCTCCACGTCGTCCTTTTCCTGCGGGCCGGACAGGCTGTCGCGCAGCAATTGAGCGTAGCAGAGGATGACGCCCAGCGGGTTGTTGATTTCATGGGCCAGCCCGGCGGCGAGCTTGCCTACCGTGGCCAGCTTTTCGCTCTGCTGCATGCGCGCGAGCGCGCGTTTCTCGTTCGTGTTCTCGCGGATGTAGACAACCATGCGGCCGCCCGATCCGGACTGGGTGAGCACTGGATACAGGCTGACGAAGAATGATCGTCCGCCCTGGCAGCAGACCTCGCGGCTGTAGGGACGGCTGGAGCCCAGGGTCTTGTGCGCCAGACAGTCGTCCTCGTCCTTGAACAGGCGCGGCAGGATCGTGTTCACGTCAGTCCCTGAGCGCTTCCCGGAATCCTCTCCCTTTTCGTGGTCCTTGCCGTTGTCCGCCGATGCCAGGGCTTCGGCCAGGCTGCGCGCGGCCTGGTTGGCAAGGATCACCGAGCAGTTTTCATCGGTGAACAACAGCGGGTCGCTGATGCCCTCGATGATCGAGGCCAGGACGTCCTTCTGGCGCATGAGGTTGTCCAGGGCCGAGAGGTTCTCCAGGGCGATGCCGAGCTGCTGGCCAAGCGCGCGCAGTACTGCGCGATCCTGTTCCTTGACCGGCGCGCCGCCCTGGGCCCAGGTCAGGATGAGCAGGCCTTCGACGGCGGATTCGGACGCGCCTACCGGGATGACGGCCCGCTCGGCCGTGAATGAAGGCCTGGCCTCGATGACAAGGGTCCGCCAGTCGTCAGGCAAGTCGGGCCGCTTCCGGGCGTCGGGCCAGGTGTGGAAGTTCCGCGAGGCTATCATGCACAGGAAGGAGACCTCGTCCGCGCCGAAGCGTTCGCCGATGCGGGGCAGCGCCTGCTGCCAGAGTTCGCGGCGGCTCATGCTGCGGTTCAGCCCGTCCAGCAGGCGGACAAAGAGCTGCACGTCGGCCTCGCGTTCCGCGGCCTCGCGGGTCAGTTCCTCGGTGCGTCTGGCCACGGTCCGCTCCAGGTCGGCGGCGTTGTTCTGGAGCTGGCGCTTGGCCTCCAGCAGGTGGTCGCCAAGCTCCTCCATGCCCCGGACCATCTCGTCGATCTCGTCTCCCTGGTCGAGTTTGTCGAAGAGCTGCGTCCCGGTCTGGTCCTGGAACCTGGCCCGGAAATAGAGGGCCAGCCGGCGCAGGTTGTCGACCACCAACCGGTTGAAGAAGAACTGGATGAGGGCGAAGAAGAGCAGGATGCCGCCGATGTAGATGCCGATGTAGCTGACCGTGGCCTCGCGGATGCGCAGGACCGCCTCCTGCACCGGCAGACCGACCACATCCAGCCCGTCCAGGGCGCCGAGGTTGCGGCCGAAGCCGCGCTGGTCGCCGTAGCGGTCGAGAAGTTCCTTGGGGGCCTGCTCCGGACTGCCGTGGCAGGTCATGCAGGATTTTTCGAAATAAACCGGCCGGGCCATAACGAAGTATTCCTGGTCCTCGATCTTGCGGTAGCCCTCCCAGGCGCGTTGCTCCGGGTTGGCGCGGAAGTGCTGCAGCAACTCGACTTCGATCTCGTTGGCCTCGAAGTCCGGGTTGCGGGCGTTCACCGCGACCCTGCGGTGGTGGTACTCGCCCATGGAGGCATTGAGCTGCTCCATGATGCGCCGGGAAATATAGGAGGAGGACATGGCCTCTATGATGAACTCGTCTGGAGGGAGCGCCGTATACATCCTGGGCCGCAGGGATTCCCGCACGTAGATCTGCACCGAGTCGACATGCGCCAGCACCAGCTTGGCCTTGTCCGTGACTTCAGAATAGAGCAGGGAGCGCAGGTGGAAATAGAGACCGGCGGAAAAGAACAAGCCGAACAGAAAGACCATGATCGCCAGGCCGAACAGGAAACGGTGCTGTATTGTCTGCAGCCGGGGAAAAGGCATGGAAGCTCCGTCAAGGCATGAGGTGTGGAACGAACTGGGGCTCGCCGATGCGGCGTCGGGCGGCGCCCTAGGCCTTGTCGGCGGAGGCGCCGGGGCGATAGTTAGTCACTTTATTTTCCATTGCAACCCTTGGGCCGAAAAGCCCTCTGGTTGCCTGCTCATCCGGGTTTGCCCTTGCCTTGTGGCCCTGGCGAAGTATATTGTAGCACTTCCCCGAGTGATTATTCTTTTTACCGCTTACCGGCCATCCAGCGTAGCCGACAGGAGTTCCCGCACACGCCCATGTCCGTAGTCAACGGCATTCTCATCGTCGATGACGAGGCTGATTTCGCCAAGGGGCTGGCCCGTCTCGCGACCGGCCTTTTTCCCGACCAGACCGTCCATGTGGCCGGATCAGCCCAGCAGGCCTTGGAGATACTCTCCGGGCATGACGTGGCCGTGTGCATCACGGACATGCGCATGCCCGGCATGAGCGGGCTCGATCTGCTGGCCAAGGCCAGGGAATTGGCGCCGCATCTGAGCGTGGTCGTGCTTACCGCGTACGGCAGCATCGATACCGCGGTCCAGGCCATGAAGGCCGGCGCCTGCGACTTTCTGACCAAGCCCGTGGAGCGTGAACAGCTTTCGCTGGTCATCGCCAAAGGCCTGGAACGGGCCCAGCTTATCGGCGAGAACCTGCGATTGCGCGAACTGCTCTCGCTGCAGACAGGACGGGTCATGCTCATCGGGGAGAGCCCGGCCATGGTCAAGCTGCGGCAGACCGTGGCCGCCGTTGCCGGCACGGACTATACCGTGCTGATCCGCGGTGAATCCGGCACCGGCAAGGAACTGGTGGCCCGCACGATCCATTCTCTGAGCCGCCGTGCTCAGGAGCCTTTTGTGGATATCAACTGTCCCGCCATTCCGGAACAGCTTCTGGAGAGCGAACTTTTCGGCCACGTCAAGGGTGCATTCACCGGAGCGGACAAGCCCCGCCAGGGTCTGTTCGTCTCCGCCGGAGGGGGCACCCTGCTGCTGGACGAGATCGGCGACATCAGCCCGTCGGTACAGACTAAACTTCTGCGCTGCCTGCAGGAGCGCACCATCCGCCCCCTGGGTTCCAACAAGAGCATCCCGGTGGACGTGCGTATACTGGCCTCCACGAACCAAAGCCTAGAGGCCAAGCTGGAGGACAAGAGCTTTCGCGAAGATCTCTACTACCGCCTCAACGTCATGACCATCCGCACGCCGCCCCTGCGCGAGAGGCGAGAGGATATCCCTCTGCTTTCACGTTATTTCCTGAACCAGACTTGCGAGGAAATGGGCATAGCGCCAAAGGACATCGTTCCCGAAGCCTTGGTTTGGCTCAGCACCAGACCCTGGCCTGGGAATGTGCGTGAACTGCAGAATTTCATCCGTCGCGCTGCCGTCTTCTGCGCGGGCGACACGCTTACCGGAGAGTGCGTGCGCACCGCCGAAGACTCCATGGTGGATGAC
>JAEYOJ010000065.1 GCA_023411815.1 Pseudomonadota bacterium
TCAGGCAGAAGAGTAAGATAGGGTGCGACGAAGGACCACTCCTCGTCGCTTACGTCCGTGGGATAGGGCTTTGGGTGAGTCATGCTCACTCTATAAGCACTATCTACAGTTCATAACAGCCTCTAGATGATTCGCGCCAAGGCCATCCCGGCCCACAAGGCCAGGAAGCCGAGAATGTTCTGCCCTACGAGGTTCAGGGCGGCGAATGCCCACTGCGCGTCGCGCAGGAGCTGGTTGGACTCGAAAACCAGGGTCGAAAAGGTGGTGAATGCTCCCATGAAACCTACCAGTACTATTATCCTGGCGTCTCCGCGCAGCAGCAGGCGATCTTCGGCCAGCACGAAGACGAAGCCGAAAAGCAGGCAGCCCATCGCGTTGACAGCCGTCGTGCCCCAGGGAAAGCCCCGGCCAAGAATCGCATACACTGCACCCGAGAGCCAGTAACGGGCCAGGGTGCCGCACATGCCGGCCAGGCCGATGAGCAGGACCTTGGTCATACGGACAGCCTCCTTTCAGGTCCACATGTGGTCAGGCTAATTTGCCCGGCCTGCATGTCCATGGTTACGGTCGAGCCTGCGCAGGCCTCGCCGGACAAAATGGCCCTGGCAAGCGGCGTGGCCACGCGCAACCCCACGGCGCGCCTTGCTGGTCGCGCACCCCTGCCTTGAAGCGCCAAAGCCCCGGCCAAGCCCTCGACGAGTCGGGCCGAAATCTCAAGCCGAATTCCGCGCTCCCCTACGCGGCGCATCAGAGCGGAGCATTCCAAGGCCACTATGCGTCGCAGGTTTCTGCGTGAGAGCGGCCTAAACAGAATCAGCGCGTCCAGCCGATCCAGGAACTCCGGGGCGAACAGGCCCTTTAGCCTAGTCAGGGCGTGAGTGCGACTCGGCCGAGCAGCCTCCAGGCTCACGGTGAGGATCACCGCAGCATGGCGGAAGCTCGCTGTCCGACCCATGCCGTCGGTGAGCCTGCCTTCGTCCATGAGCTGGAGCAGCAGCCCGAGCACCTTGGGATGCGCCTTGTCCGCGTGCTCCAAAAGGAGCAACTGGAAGGGCCGCCTGCGCACGGCCTCGGTGAGCAGCCCGCCCTTCTCGTGGCCTTCGTAGCCGGGCGGAGGGCCCATGAGCCTCATGGCCGCGCCCGGCTCCATGCAGATGGCCATGTCCACCACGCTGACATGCTCGGGCGACGGGAATAGGGCCTCGCCCACGACCTGCGCCAGCAACGACTTGCCCACACCCGGCGGGCCGCAGAAGAGCAGGCAGCACATGGGCCGCGCCGGGTCGCCCAGGCCAACGAGCCCTCTGGCCAATGCCCCGGAAACCTCTTGTGCGGCGCGGGCCTGACCCACGACCGTGCGGAGCATGGCGCGCTCAAGCCTGTGCAGGACTTCGCCAGGCGCAAGGCCCAGGCGCGAAGCCGGCACGTCCGTCAGCTCCGCTGCTGCCTGCCTGACCAGCTCGGGCATGACCAGCAGGGATGGCCGAGTACCGGCTAAGGCATGCTGCCCCCAACCCGACTCCAGGTCGGCGATACGCGCGTCCAGCCTGTCCACCTGGGCCTGGATGGCTCCCGGAGCGGCTGCCATGCATGGAGCCGGACCGAGGAGCCTGACGCGTTCGCGCTTCAGCCTGGCCAGCGCATGCAGGTCCGCCATGGCTTCATCATGCCGGGACACGGCCAGGGACAGCCGCTGCTCCAAGTTCGCCGCACGCCTGCCACGCCCGGAAACTCGCCGAGGGCCTTGTCCCTTTCCCTGCGTGTCCGCCAGCTTCTGCTTCAGGACAAGCGCCTCCCCTGGAAGGGTCTCGATGGCTAGGCGAGCCATGGACGCGGCCTCGTCAAGCAGGTCCACGGCCTTGTCCGGCAATCTCCTGTCCGGCATGAGTCGCAGGGAGAGGCCAACGGCAGTCGTCAGGGACGCATCGGTTATGCGCAGACCATGGGCCGCTTCCAGCCTGGACGTGAGACCGCGCAGCATGGAAACCGTGGCCGTCTCATTTGGCTCCTCCACACGGATGGGCATGAACAGACGCGCAAGCGCCGGGTCGGAATCGATGCGCCGTGCGTACTCCTTGTTCGAGGCCGTGGCCACGCAGGAAAGTTCGCCTCTGGCCAGAGCCTGGCGTATGATCGTCTGCCCCTCCAGGGCCTGCGGCAGGTCGTCGAGGAAGAGCATGATGCGGCCCTGGCAGCCTTCCAGCTCCCGCACGAGTGCCATAAGCCTTTGCTCGTGCTCTCTGGTGCTGCCTGACCCGGCCAGGACCAAGCCCAAGTCCAGGGCGTACAGGCTCCGCTCCCTCAGAAACGCGGGTACGTCGCCTTGGGCCAGGCGCAGGGCCAGCCCATGTGCCAGGGCGGTCTTGCCCACGCCCGGCTGCCCCACGAAGACCGGATTGCGCTTGGATCTCCTGGCCAGAACGACCGTGGCCCGCCGCAGCTCCGCATCCCGACCGAGCACAGGGTCGAGCCGGCCGCGTATTGCGTCTTCCACCAGGTCACAGCCGTAGCGGCCAAGCAACTCCTGGCTCTCGTACAGGACGCCACGCGCCTTGCGGCCCTGGCACAGACGCAGCCAGGAATCCAGAAAACGCCGTGGCGTAAGGCGCAGCATGTCCGTCTGCACGCCGACCTGATTGCAGGGCATGAGCGTAAGCAGACCAGCCAGGGCGTGCGGCGTGCAGAGCACGGTGTCGCCCAGGCTGTCGGCCAGCCGTTCAGCGGCGGCGAGCATCTCCGCCAGGAGACTGCTGACGATCCGGCCCCGGCACTCGCTCATAGCCTCTCCGGGATCTGGCATACGGCACAAGTGGGTCGCGACCATCTCCGCATATGCGGACGGATCAATGCCGGCCTCGGCCAGGACAGAGGCGGCCAGACCTCCGTCCTGGCGTGCCAGGGCGAGCAGAAGGTGCTCCCAATCCGTGTAGCCAAAGCCCATGGCCACGGCTGTTGTCTGCGCCTCGCGCAAGGCTTCCTGGAGCTTCCGGGACAGAGGCATCTTCATCAGGCCACCACTCTCCGTCTCGTCCAGAAGGCCCCGCCCACGGCCATCAGGGCAGCCAGCAAGGCAACCGTGCCGCCGAGCCTGAAAGGCGCGGCCGGACCGAGCTTGTCCCATAGCAGGCCGGCCACGAGGCTGGCCGCGAGCGCGATTAGGCCGATGCTCATGTGGAAGATGCCAAGGGCCGTGCCCTTGCGCTCGGGCGGTATCTGTCCGGCGATGAGCGCCTTGCCCACGCCCTCGTCAGGGCCATGAACAGGCCGTAGAGCGGAAACAGCCACCAGATGTCCAGGGCGCTTGCCTCGGCGAAGCCGAAGTAGACCAGGGAGTACAGCAGCCAGCCAGGGATGATGAGCCTCCAGCGGCCGAAGCGGTCGCTCAGGATGCCGATAGGGTAGGCAGCCAGGGCATAGGTCAGGTTGAAGAGCACGTAGGCCAGCACGACCTGCGTGTCGCCCCAGCCAAGGCTCTTGGCTCGCAGCAGGAGCAGGGCGTCGCTTGAGTTGGCGAAGGCGAACAGCCCGAGCACGCCGAGCGTCCACCAGTAGTTTGCGGGCAGAGCGAGACGCGCGAGCGTCGGCTTGCCGCCTGGGACTGGCTTGGCCTGGGCCAGGCCCGGCTCAGGCTCCCGGGCGCAGACCTCGGCCGGGACGGCCGATTCCTTGCGGGCCTCGCGCAGCCAGAAGGTGAGCCACACGGCCATGGCTCCGGGAATGGTCGCCAGAAGGAAGATGGTCCTGTACTGGCCCGGAAGCAGCCACAGAAGGAGCAAGGCCGCCAGTACGCCCACGAAGGCCCCGGAGGTGTCCATCATGCGATGGAAGCCGTAGGCCCGTCCGGCCATGCGCGCGTCCACGGCGTCGGCGATCAGGGCGTCCCTGGCCGTGGTGCGTAATCCCTTGCCCAGGCGGTTCACGGCGCGGGCCATAAAGACCATGGGCCAGGCGAAGGCCAGGGCCATAAGCGGCTTGGAGGCCGCGCCCAGGCCGTAGCCCAGGCGGATGTACGGCACGCGCCTGCCCAGCCTGTCGCAATGCCAGCCGGATGCGCCCTTCATGATGCTGACGATGAACTCGGCCGCGCCCTCGATAGCCCCGAGCACGACCACCGGAGCGCCCAAGGCTGAGGTCAGGAACAGTGGCACCACGGGGTAGACCATCTCCGAGGCCACGTCCGTGAAGAAGCTCACCCAGCCGAGCTTGCGCACCTCATCGGGCAGGCCTGGACTTTTCGTGCCCGCCTCGTTGCGTGATTCTTCCGCTATCTTGAACATGCGTTTTCCCCTTAGAAGAGAGCACCAAAAAAGAAAGACCACGCTTCGACGGCGTGGTCTTCAGACAAAAGAACTCCTACCGCCGGTTCGACAGTAGGAGTCATCAGCATCCTGGCGGTTCAAGGGGGACTCCATCCCCTGGGTCGGTGATCCTCACGAATGGCCGCAATGCGTGCTCATTCGCACAAGACCACCAACGGCAGCAGTTTCTCAGATGCCCGCAATCGTGTCAAAGGCTGTTACATGTGGCTATCAGCGGCTTTCCCTTGTGTCCAATGGCCAAATAGTGGCATCCCGGATGCCACCGATGCCCTCTGTGACCACCGACACTGCCTTGATTGGCCACATCGCGCCAGACGCCCGGAATTGGCCCTAGAAGGCAACCATCCGTTCTGGCAACTAAGAAGAAAAGCCGCCATACGGTCTCTCAGAGCGTCAAACCTCGAAGGGTTGCGGAAAAACTATTGCGGTAGTCTCAGCTGCTCCAGGTCAAGACCCTCATAGGCGACTTTTTCCAGCTCACGGGCGAGCACTCCGACCGGATACTTGTCGCCGTACTGGTCGCCCACGTCACCCGAGCTATGCCCGGTCATGGCGTCGTGAAACTCCTTGCCGATCCCGGCTGCCCGGCAGGCGGTCTTGAACGTGTGCCGGAAGGAGTGGAAGACCTTTCGCCGGTCCGTGATGCCGATGGTGCGGGCGTAGCGGCCCCACCACTTCGCCCAGTTGCCGGTCAGCTGGCCATGCTTGTCGGCGCGCAGGTCGGGGAACAGTCGGACATCACCCGAGCGTCTGCGCTCCTCCACGTACTCCAGGAAGCCGCAGCGCACGACCTCGGGATGCAACGGCACCTTGCGGTGCGAGCTGCGGTTCTTGACCTTCTTGCCCTCGTCCCGCGTGTTGATGTCGATGTACCAGACATCGCCCTCGTGGCAGATGTCCGTGACGAGCAGTTGGCCCAACTCCTCCACACGCGCGCCGGAGAACAGGGCCAAAAGCGGCAGCCACTTCGCGGCCTACACTTCCAGCCATGGGCCGCTCACCCTTCGAGAACACGGGCGACGCGAAGATGGTACGCAAGTCGTCCAGGTCGTAGGGCAGCCGCCTCTCGTGATCGCTCTTCTGTTCCTTGAGTGTTAGCCCGGTAACAGGGTTCGACCAGTTTGGGGCGGCATCGGAGTAGCCCTGTTTCGAGGCCCAGGCCAAAACCGCAGCCAGTCCGGCAAGGCCCTTGTTGATGGAGCCAGCCGAGAGTGTCCGCTCGGGCGGATTTTCCGCGACCGCCGCCAGGAAATCGGGCATGGTCATGTTCCGTAGCTTTCCAGGGAGGCTCGCCGGAAACTGGCGCATGGCGTCCTTGAAGGCTCGCACCATGGGCTTGCTGATGGAGATGGCCGGGACATCGCCGTGCAACTCGATGAAGCGCCGGATGGCCTTGGAGAACTCGGACAGGGTCTTGGGGGCCGGTTTGCGCTCATCCTTCCAGGCATCGAAGAGGTCCGAGAGTCGATCACCCTTCCCGCTTGCCTGGACGGCCTGCTTCCTGGCCGGGACCATGGAGAGCGGCGAGGTGTAGGTCGGGTACTGCTCGACTGTGATGTCGCGTGACCAGTCACCATGAGCACGCCTCTTGAGCACGCCCATCAGTTTGGCCTTGGCCCAGAAGACCTGGGTCAGGAGCTTGTCGTAGGCGGGATCATCCTTCCCAAGCGGCAGGCCCTCGGAACGGATGAGCGCATCCACATCCTCGCCCACGACCGAGGCGAGGTCGCCCCGTTCCATGGCCGACTCCATGGCGTCAAGCTCATGGTCGTGGGAGGTGAAGAGGTAGTCGTCCTCTGGGGCATGGGCCTCCTCCGGGAGGTCGCCAGTCAGACGGTGCTTCTCGTCCTGCTCCAGGGCCTGGGCAAGCCATTTGTCAGCCAGGGCCTGGAGGTCGTGTTGGTCAGGGTGAAGCCAGAGCGCACGGCCTCGATGGTTCGGTCGGACTTCTCCAACTCAACGACGAAAAGCCGCTTGGCCTCCGCTGGATTGCGGGTACCGAGCGACTTTATGAACTCCCAACCCAGCTTGCTGCGAAGGTCAGCGGGAACGGATCGGCGGAACCAAAAAAATCCTGTCTTGGGGGTGTTTCCACGGTGAAGGCATAGCGACCACTCTGTACTACCTCCCTGTACCACCGGGAGGCTGTGAGAGCCGCTGATACCAAGGCTTCCAAGGAGGACAAGGCTTGAAGGGTACGGTGGTGGCCCCGACAGGATTCGAACCTGTGGCCTTCCGCTTAGGAGGCGGACGCTCTATCCACCTGAGCTACGGGGCCGAATGGGATAGCTTCAAAACCGAGGGGTGTATATATAGTAATAACGCATGGCTTGGCAACACGGATATGTGGTTTTGAACGGAGTCAAGTTGTCGCAGCCAGGGGCAAGGCCCGCATTGACGCTGACTGGTTCTTGTTTTAGCAAGGCTGCGGACATAAAATGATTATGCAAACAGTCTCCTACGGGCAGAGATCATGACCAAGAAAGAAATGCTCATCCAGGCCGCCAAGGAGGTCTTCGGTGAGTGCGGATATGCCGATACGACCTTCAAGAAGATTTCCGAACGCGCCGGAGTCGCGTTCGGCCTGCTGACTCACCATTTCGGCACCAAGGAAAACCTGTTCCTGCAGACTGGCCTGGAAGTGCTCAACGACCTGCGCTCGCGGGTCAATAAAGCCATGATCGAAGGCGATACGGGGTTGACCTCGATCCTGAACTTCTGTCGCGAATATCTGGCCTTCTCCACTGACCCGAAATCGCATTTCATGGTGCTCGTACGCTGCTCACCATATAGCGACCTAAAAACCCGCGAGAGTAAGGAGTCCATCCAAGACGGCTTTCGCGCCCTGCTGCATGATCTGGAAGCCAGCATCTGGCGCGGCATCGAAGATGGAACCATACGCGAGGTACCGGTTCCCGAAACAGCCGCGGCCCTGCTCGGCATTCTGGTGGGAACCGTACGCACGCGGCTTCTAACGGGTTATGCGCCGTCCAACCTGTATCCCGAAGTCATTCTCTTCATTGAACGCAGCCTAAAACGCACCAGGGACTGCCAAGGTCCGGATCTCTGCGCGCACGCCATCTATTGATGCGAACAGCGCCTGAAAGGCGAAGCCGCCCTATGCCCCAAGCGTGCTGACCGGGTGTTTCCTTCCGGGTTTACAACACCCTGCAAGCCTTTTAGGAGCGTTTCTTGATGTGCCATCCCCAGGCATGATCCGCCGCTTTCCAGGAGATTTCCATGCCCCTCCGGATCATTCAGCTGCTCTGCGTCTGTACATGCCTGCTTCATCCGGCATGGTCAGAGGGAAAAACAATACAAGTCGATCTCGCATCATTGGCCGAGGAATCCAGAAAGGCGGTCGTCAACATAAGCGCCGTGCGCCCAATGGATTCCCAAGAAATCTGGGGGGAATTTGCCAGGCGTGGGCGTCAGGACGATCCTTTTGAGTACTTCCCGGATCGATTTCAGGAGAACCTCAACCCGAAATCGGAGTCGCGTCAGCGCTCCATGGGATCCGGCTTCCTGATCTCGACCGACGGGCACATTGTCACCAACAACCACCTTGTCGCCGGAGCGGAAGAAATCGCTGTTCTCCTGCATGACGACGACGCTCCCCGGCAGGCTGTCATGCTCGGATTCGACCTCGAAACCGATCTGGCCCTCATCAAGATTGATGCTCCACGGAATTCCTCCACCCTGGCATTCGCAAATTCAGACCAAGTGCGCGTCGGCGAGTGGGTCTTGGCTATCGGCAATCCCTTCGGACTCGACCATTCCGTATCTCTGGGCATCATAAGCGCCAAGAGTCGGGCGTTGGGCGCAGGTTTCTTCGACGAATTCTTTCAAACCGACACCTCTATCAACCCGGGCAACTCCGGAGGACCGCTCATCAACCTCGAGGGAGAGGTCGTGGGGATCACCACGGCCATTATGGCGAATAGCCAAGGCATCAGTTTTGCTGTCTCCAGCAACTTGGCCAGGGACATCATCCATGAGCTTCGAGCACGCGGCAGAATCACGAGGGGCTGGCTGGGCGTTTCGGCGCAGGATGTCGACATGCTTGCCGCCAAAGCCCTGGATCTGCCTTGCCCGGGAGGAGCCCTTATTTCCCGCCTTGTCCCGGAAGCCTCGGCCGACAGGGCCGGCATGCAAATGGGTGACGTAATCCTGCGCTTGGGTTATCGAACTGTCGAGGACGCCACGGATCTGCAGCGCATGGCGGCAGCGCTGGAACCAGGACAGGAAACCACGGTTGTCGTCTGGCGCAACGGCCTGGAGCGGCATTTGACAGTCATCGTGGGCAACAGGGACGACATGCTCCTTGCGCAGGCCCCCCGCAACGGGCAGGCTGGGAACGCCTTCAACCCCGAAGGCCTCGTCTTGCGGCCAGTCACGGAATCCGAAGGCAAGAGGCTGGGCCTCGATTCCGCACAGGGTCTTTTAGTGGTGAGTGTCGAGCCAGGCTCCTCCGCCGAAAAAGCCGGGGTTCAGCGAGGGGACCTCATTATGCAGGCGACCCGCAGGACCGTCCGCTCATTGAAGGATTTCAAAAACCTCATGGACCATGCGCGCAAGGGAACAGGCGTCATCATGTTGCTCATCCGGCGTGACACCAAGAATTTTTACATAACCATGGCCCTTCGCTGAACGCCAGGAAGAAAGGATCGGACCGCTCATGGCTTCCCCCGCGGATAACCTCATCACGCTGCACGCCTGCTGCAAGATCAACCTCTTCCTGCGCATCGTGTGTCGAAGGCCTGACGGGTATCATGAACTCAAGAGCCTTTTCTATCCCCTGCCCTACCCTCACGACACCCTGTTGATCACCCCCTTGCCCGAAGAATCGGGACTCCAGCTGACTTGTACCCGCAAGGAGTTGGAGACGGATTCCAACCTGTTGGCCAAGACGTACGCATCCTTTGCCCGCCTG
Organism: Pseudomonadota bacterium; assembly: GCA_023411815.1. Classification (GTDB taxonomy): domain Bacteria; phylum Desulfobacterota; class Desulfovibrionia; order Desulfovibrionales; family Desulfovibrionaceae; genus Desulfocurvibacter. Next base: position 9,253 of record JAEYOJ010000065.1, read on the forward strand.
ACCGGTTTCGCGCCCGGACTGTCGATTCACCTGGAGAAACGCATCCCCACGGGAGCAGGCCTCGGCGGCGGCAGCTCCGATGCCGCCGCGCTGCTGGCGCACCTCAACGGCCTGGCAGGAGAGCAGGCTCTTTCCGCCGCGGATCTGGCGACCCTGGCTGCAAGCCTCGGAGCGGATGTGCCGTATTTCCTGCTGCACGGCCGGCATGGCGTACCCGCGCTGGCCACGGGCATAGGCGAATCGCTCCGTCCGGTACAAGTCGATCTGGATGGCTACTGGCTGGTCCTGGTATGTCCGCCGGTGCATGTCTCCACTCCCTGGGCCTACGGAGCCTGGGACCGGCTGCATCCGCAAAAAACATGCTCCGACGGCAGCAGGGCCATATTGACAGCAACGAATCAAGAGGCTAGTAACCCTTTTTGCCCTGAGACTGCCGAGTTGGGAAACGATTTCGAGGCAGCGGTTTTCCCTGCTTTTCCCGAGCTGGCAAGAGTCAAGGACGAGTTGCTCGATAAGAGTGCGGCCCACGCTGTCATGAGCGGCAGCGGAGCCGCAATTTTTGCCTTATATCGAGAGGCAGAGGCCGCAAAGAATGCCCAGGCGGCATTCGAGGGCCGATCAATGCCCGCGTATGTATTTCCTCTTCCGTGCTGGGGTGTCGCCAAGTGGTAAGGCATCGGGTTTTGGTCCCGACATCCGAGGGTTCGAATCCTTCCGCCCCAGCCAACCTATTTCTTGAGGATATTGATGCGATGGCTGTGCATAGAGAACTCCGTATCCTGAGCGGATCAGCCAATCCGGAATTGGCGGAGGCCATCTGCGACCATCTGGGCTGCAAGCTGCTGCCCACCATGGCCGAGACCTTCAGCGACGGCGAGATACGCGTCGAGATCAGCGCCAACGTCCGCGGCGCCGACGTGTTCGTCGTGCAGCCGACCTGCGCGCCGGTCAATTTCAACCTCATGCAGCTTGGGCTCATTCTCGATGCGCTCAAGCGGGCCAGCGCCGGCAGGGTCACTGCGGTCGTGCCCTACTACGGCTATGCACGCCAGGACCGCAAGGTCGCCCCTCGTGCGCCCATCAGCGCCAAGCTCGTGGCCGATTTCCTTTCTGTGGCGGGCATGAACCGCCTGCTCACGATTGACCTGCACGCCGGCCAGATCCAGGGGTTCTTCAACCTGCCCGTGGACAATCTCTATGCCGCGCCCGTCATTCTGCAGTACCTCAAGGAGTACAAGCAGGACCGGGAACTCGTCATCGTCTCTCCCGACGCCGGCGGCGTGGAGCGCGCCCGGGCCTTTGCCAAGCGCCTGGAGGCCAGCCTGGCCATCATCGACAAGCGCCGCGACGCGCCTAACCAGGCCCAGGCCATGAACGTCATCGGCAATGTGGACGGCAAGATCGCCGTAGTGATCGACGACATGATCGATACCGCCGGAACCATCTGCTCCGCTGCCCATGTCCTGCTGGACAACGGCGCCAAGGAAGTCATCGCGTGCGCTACGCACCCGGTGCTGTCCGGGCCCGCCATCGAGCGTTTGGAGCAGTCCGCGTTCAACAAGATCATCGTCACCGACACCATTCCGCTCAGCCCCAGGGCCAGGGAATGTGGAAAGATCGTGGTCAAATCGGTGGCTGGCCTGCTGGCCAAGGCTATTCACAACATCCATACGGAATCCTCTGTCAGCGTTCTGTTCGTCTAGCGCATAACGCAAGCCCTCAGGGCTAGCCAGACCGTTCAGGATCCGGGAACAAGGAGAAGAATCAATGTCCAATGAAAACCAGCTCAGCGTCGAAAAGCGTGTCAAAGTCGGCAAGGGTCCTGTGCGCGACGTGCGGGCCGAGGGCTTCGTGCCCGGCATCTACTACAACTCCAAGGGCGAGAACATCCCGGTGAAAGTCCGCGAGGTTCCCCTGACCAAGATTTATGAGAAGGTAGCTTCGTCGCACGTGTTTACCCTCAAGATCGAGTCCGAGGGCAAGGTCGAGGAGAAGCCCGTGTTCATCTGGCAGATCTCCCGCCACCCTTACAAGAAGCAGATCACGCATGTCGACTTCTACGGCGTGGATCTGAACAAGCCCATCCGGGTCATGGTTCCCGTCAACGTCACGGGCAAGGCTCCCGGCCTGGTGTTTGGCGGCGTGCTGCAGGTCTTCCGCGACAAGATCGAACTCGAATGCCTGCCGCTCGAAATCCCGGCTGCCGTTACCGTCGATGTTTCCAACCTGAACATCAACGACACGGTGCACATTGCCAACGTGGCCCTGCCCCAGGGCGTCAAGGCCATCTTCGGCGAAGACAACTTCGCCGTGGTCGGTGTCGTGCCTCCCGAGGCCGAGACTGAAGGGGCTGCCGGCGAGGCTGCCACCGCGGCCGGCGCCTAGCGTCATCCTAGCTGTCATTTTTCGTGGGGCTCCGGAAACGGAGCCTCACATTCTCAAGGCCAACCGGACGACAAGTCTTTACATACCGCAATACCGTCCTATCTTGTGCCTTGGCTAACTTCCGGACGATCAAGCCATGGACCTCAAAGGCCTCATTGTCGGCCTCGGCAACCCAGGCCCGGAATACGAGCAGACCAGACACAACATCGGTTTCATGCTCGTCGATGCCATCCTGGAGGAGATCGCATCCAAGCCCTATCGGCGAATGGAGCAATTGCCAGCCACGGATGTCTATCATCTCTGGCGGATATCGCTGCCCAGGGTAAAGGGCGATTTTCTTCTTGCCAAGCCGCTGACGTACATGAATCTTAGCGGCATAGCCGTGGCGCGCATCTGCCGGGAGAATGGCATTCAGCCCCGCAATGTTCTCGTCGCCCATGACGAAATGGACCTGCCCCTGGGCAGGATGAAGCTGAAGGTCGGAGGCGGAGCCGCAGGCCATAACGGGGTGACCTCCATCGTCAAGGAGCTTGGCAACGGGGATTTTCCCAGGTTGCGCCTGGGCATAGGCCGGCCGGCCGGAGCCTTGATGCGAGAGCATGTGCTTACTGAATTCTCCCCTGCGGAACGTTCGCTCGTAGGCTTGGTTATCGCCGCCGCGCGGGACGCCTTGCCGGTCTTTTTTGGCAAGGGACTTACAGCGGCCATGCAGGCTGTGAATTCATTCAAGGCGGAGCCTCAGGCTCCGATTCAGGACTAGCCGTCATGGCCGAATGCCCTCGGGAGGAAATCCCCTGATCGTGATGCGCCCTTAAAACATGGAGGAAACGGGGCTAGGATGGACTTGCTTGGGTATTTAGGTTATTTATCTCCAATTGAGTCTGCCAGCCTGCGGGAGGGAACTAGGCCCGTGTTTTCCCCAAACGATTTGGTGGTGTATCCTGCCCAGGGTGTGGGTCGGGTCGAGCGAATCCAACGCCAGGAAATCGGCGGCTCCAGCGCCGAATTCTACATTGTGCGCATCCTGAGCAATAACGTCACGCTCATGGTGCCCGTAGCCAACGCGCATAACGTTGGCCTGCGTTCCGTATGCTCTGCCGCAAACGGAGAGGCGATCCTGGAATCTCTCAAGGATCGCTCCGGCTTTACCGGCTATACTGGACAAAACTGGAACAGGCGCTATCGAGAATATTCGGAGAAACTCAAGAGCGGCGCCCTGGAAGATGTCGCCTATGTCCTCAAGGAACTTCTTCTCATTGGCAACGACAAGGAACTCTCCTTTGGCGAACGCCGCCTTCTTGAACAGGCCATGAACCTGATTACTCTTGAGTTGTCTTTCTGCCTCGGCAAACCTCAGAAGGAAATCCAGGATCGCATCAATTCCCTTTTCGAGGATGTTTTGAATAAAGATCGGGATGAATAGAAATCACTTGTCATCCTTCCCAGCGCTTTGTATAAGCTAACGTACTTATCTTTGGCTTGCTGATGGCCATGCGTGTGCTGTGATGATGGCCCGTACCAGATACGAGTCATTGCACCAATAATCCCCTCTTTCTCAACTAATTAGACAGCAAGAGCAATCCTGTATAAACATCGCGGGCGCAATCTGGCCATATTGCTTCTCAACAACTTGCTGTCAGTGTTCTTTAAGCGGCTTAGTCCGTTTCAAGCTCATGTTTAGGTGCAAACCTAATAGCGGAATAATTGCCAGTCTGAACCAGTCATGGAGAATGTATGAACCTGTCTGAACTAAAACGTAAAAGCATGCCCGAGTTGATGGAACTCGCGAGCGAGTACAAGACCGAAAACCCCGGCAACATGCGCAAGCAGGAGCTTATATTCGCGCTTCTGCAAAGCTGCGCGTCGCAGAACGGATCCATATACGGTGAAGGCGTTCTCGAGATTCTCCCTGATGGTTTCGGCTTCCTTCGCTCGCCGATGTACAGCTATATGCCCGGCCCCGACGATATATACGTCTCCCCTTCCCAAATCAGGCGCTTCGGCCTGCGCACCGGCGATGTCGTGTCGGGCCAGATTCGTCCTCCCAAGGAGGGTGAGCGCTATTTCGCCTTGCTGCGCGTGGAGGAGATCGACTTCGCCAAGCCCGAGGAGACCAAGCAGGTCGTACTCTTCGACAACCTCACCCCCCTCTATCCGAACAAGCGCTACAACATGGAGAACGGGGACAAGAATTACTCGTCCAGGGTCATAGACATCCTGGCGCCCATCGGTCGCGGGCAGCGCGGCTTGATCGTCGCCCCTCCGCGCACTGGCAAGACCATGCTGCTGCAGACCATCGCCAATTCCCTCAATGCCAACCATCCCGACGTCTACCTCATCGTGCTGCTCATCGACGAACGGCCCGAGGAAGTTACGGATATGGAGCGTTCCGTCAGGGCCGAAGTGGTCAGTTCCACCTTCGACGAGCCGCCTCACAGGCACGTGCAGGTCGCCGAGATGGTCCTGGAAAAGGCCAAGCGATTGGTTGAACGCAAGCGCGACGTGGTCATACTGCTGGATTCCATCACTCGTCTCGGACGGGCCTACAATGCCGTGACTCCCTCGTCGGGTCGCGTGCTTTCGGGCGGTCTGGACGCCAACGCCCTGCAGAGACCTAAGAGATTCTTCGGCGCCGCGCGAAATATCGAGGAAGGCGGCAGCCTGACCATCATCGCCACGGCCCTCATCGATACGGGCTCGCGCATGGATGAAGTCATTTTCGAGGAATTCAAGGGTACCGGCAACATGGAAATCTACCTTGACCGCCACCTCTCCGAGAAGCGCGTCTACCCCGCCATCGACATAAACCGCTCCGGAACACGCAAAGAAGAGCTGCTCTTGCCTGATGAGGTCCTCAACCGCGTCTGGATCCTGCGCAAGGTGCTCGCACCCATGAACCAGATCGACAGCATGGAGTTCCTGCTCGACAAGATGCGCGGAACGAAGAACAATAATGAATTCATGAACATCATGAACAAATAGAGCCTGAATTGCGCCTTCCGGGCTCTCCCCGGTCCGGAAGGCGCCTGACCATCCGCCTTCATTGCGCCCCCTGCTGTTTCTGGTATCCTGCCGCCGAGGAATGTCAGCATGATCCCGCAAGCCAGTTCACCGAGCGGGGTAATCGCTCGCTACGTCACCGTCGCCGTCCTGACGGCACTTCTCATCGCCGGTACGGCCTTGCCTGGAATCGCGCAGTTGTTCGGCGGCTTCGATGTCAAAAAGGAGCGCGAGCTTGGGGAGCAGTTCGACCATCTCGTGCGGTCCAAGATGGCCCTGGTCGAAGATCCCGAGATCGTCAGCTACATCACCGAGTTGGTGAGCGACATCGCTCGGCACATGCCCCCCCAGCCCTGGCCCATCAAGGTCGGCGTGCTCCGGCAGAGCGCCCTCAACGCTTTTGCCGGACCCGCAGGGCACATGTTTGTCTTCACGGGCCTCATCGCCAACCTGGAAAGCGAGGACGAACTGGCCGCCGTCATCGCCCACGAACTCGCGCACGTCTCCCAGCGCCACATCGCGAAGAAAATCGAAAAGGCCCAGCTGGTCGGCCTCGCCGCGATGCTGGGAACACTGGCTGGCGTATTTCTCGGCAGCGAGGGCGGCCAGGCCCTGGCCTACGGATCCCAGGCCGCCGGCCAGGCGGCCATGCTCAACTACAGCCGCGAGGACGAACGCGAGGCCGACGATGTCGGCTTTCAATACCTCCGGGCTGCGGGGTACAATCCCGAGGGCATGGTCAGATCCTTCAAGATTCTCAAGAGCAAGCAATGGCTCATGGGTTCGAGTTTCCCCGGCTACCTGAGCACCCACCCTGCCCTTGCCGAGCGCATCGGCTACCTGGAAGACCGTATCGCCACGCTCGGAAAAATGCCCGCCTACAAGAGCGACAACAGCCGTTTTCTGCGCATCAGAACCCTGGTGCGGGCCTGGCTCATGGATGAGCAGATGTCCCTGGCCTTCTATGAAGGCGAGCAGGCAGGCAAGTCCTGCCTGGATAAAATGGGGCGGGGAATCGTCCTGGGCCGGCTCAACCGCGTCGCCGAGGCGAGGCAAGCCTTCGCGCAGGCTCTGGAGTGCGGAGGCGACAATCCGCTCATCCTGCGCGAGGCTGGCCGCTTCCTGTTCGGCGTGGGCGATTTCGAAGGCTCGGCCAAGCACCTCCAGAAAGTCATCCTGCTCAACCCGAACGACATGGTCGCCATGTTCTTTTATGCGCGCATCCTGGCCGACAAGGGTGATTTGCGCCACGGCATCGACTACCTTGAGCGGGTCTCCTCCGCCCTACCCCTGGACAGCGAAGTCCGTTTGACCCTGGGCCGCATGTACGGTCAGGCCGGGGACTACTTCAAGGCCCACCTGAACCTGGCCTACGGCGCCCTGTACTCCAACAACGCCAGCCAGGCCAAATTCCACCAGGACAAAGCCCGCGCTCTCGCATCCAGCGAGAACGATCGCCGCGAACTGAACCTGTTCGAGGTCAGTCTCAAACAACGCTCGCGTTTCTGGTAAGTTCAGGCGGCAATGCCAATACCTGCCAGATTCCGGCTGCACATCCACTCCACATTATGAGCATGAACACAGACAGCTTCGCCCACGCCTCTCGATTGGACAACGGCATACGTGTGGTGACCGAACGCATGCCCGCGACGCGCTCCGCAAGCCTGGGAATCTGGATCGAAGCAGGCTCCCTCGACGAGCGGCCGAACCAGGAGGGCATGGCCCATTTCTGGGAGCACATGGCCTTCAAAGGCACCCTCACCCGCACGGCTCTGGATATCGCCAAGGATCTCGACCGACTGGGCGGATTCTCCAACGCCTTCACCGGCCGCGAGCATACCTGCTTCCATGCCCGCATGGTCGATACCGGCCTGGCGGACGCCTTGGACATCCTTTCGGACCTCGTGCTTCGTCCGCGGCTGGACCCTCGGGATATCCTCCTTGAGCAGGACGTCGTGCTCCAGGAGATCGCCATGGTCAACGACACGCCCGAGGATCACCTTTTCGAGCATTTCTGGTCGGTCTACTGGAGCGAGCCGGCCATGGCCCATTCGATCCTGGGCACCGAGGAGACGGTCCAAGGCTTTGCTCCGGCTCCTCTGGACGCCTGGCGGCAGGAACATTACAAACCTGGCAGGATGCTCGTGGCCGCCGCGGGCGCCGTGGACCATGACAAACTGGTGCGCCTTGTCTCGCGCACATTCGGCTCGTTGCCTCCCGCGAGCGATGCGCGGCAACAATGCCTGTCCGGCGTGCGGCAGCGCCGTGAAGTCATCGAGCGGGACATCGAGCAGACTCATATCCTTCTCGGCTTCCCGAGCGTGGGGCTGTCGGACGAGCGGCGGTTCGCTCTGGCCTACCTCAACAGCCTGCTGGGAGGCCAGATGTCCTCCCGGCTGTTCCAGGAGGTGCGCGAGCGGCGCGGATTGGCCTATTCCGTGTATTCCTCGCACCAGGCGCTCGCGCATCAGGGCGTGCTGCAGATTTATGCCGCGACCCAGCCCGATAAAAGCCGCGAGATGCTCCAGGTCATCTTGCAGGAACTGCACGATCTGGCCCTGGGGAAGGTGGACGAGGCCGAGATGGCCCATTGCCGGGACCACTTGCTCGGAATGCTCTACCTGGGTACCGAATCCGCCGAGGACCGCATGATGCGTCTGGCCAAGAACCATTACCTGTTCGGCAGGCATGTGCCCGTGGACGAGACCGCAGCCGGACTGACCGCGGTGACCCTGGACGACATACGCGCAGTGGCCCGGGATTTTTTAACACCGGACCAAGCCTGCCTGTGCGCCTTGGGGCCGGGTGTGGACGAATCCCTCTGGAAAGGCTTATGGGACTGAATTGCGGTGCCTCGCCACAAGCAAAGGAAGGACACATGCACGCTACGACAATTCTCGCCGTCCTGGATGACAACGGCGTGGCCATGGCCGGCGACGGCCAAGTCACCCTGGGCCAGCAGACGGTCATGAAGCATACTGCCCGCAAGGTGCGCCGCATCTACAAGGAGCGCATTCTCGTGGGCTTCGCCGGCTCCACGGCCGACGCCTTCACCCTGGTGGAGCGCTTCGAGGCCAAGCTCGAACAGTTCAAGGGCAACCTTCCGCGAGCCTGCGTGGAGTTGGCCAAGGAATGGCGCACCGACAAGTACCTGCGACGGCTGGAAGCCATGCTGCTCGCCAGCGACGGCGCGCAGATCCTGCTCCTGTCTGGCAACGGCGACGTCATCGAGCCGGACGACGGCATGGCCGCCATAGGTTCGGGCGGCTCGTACGCCCTGGCCGCGGCTCGCGCGCTCAAGCGCCACACCGCCATGGCCGCACGCGAAATCTGTGAGAAAGCCATGGGCATTGCCTCGGAGATTTGCGTATTCACGAACGACAAACTGGTCGTGGAGACCATCGAGAAGGGGTGATCGACATGCCGTTTCCAGCCGTTGCCCCCAAACCCTTGACTTCCGCGAGCAACCTGACGCCGCGAGAGATCGTCTCCGAACTGGACCGCTACATCGTGGGCCAGAAGGAGGCCAAGCGCATGGTGGCCGTCGCCATGCGAAACCGCTGGCGTCGGCAGCAGCTCGACCCGGCCCTGCGCGACGAGATTGCCCCCAAGAATATCATCATGATGGGCCCCACGGGAGTAGGCAAAACCGAGATAGCCCGCCGGCTGGCCAAGCTGGCCGGTTCGCCGTTTCATAAGGTCGAGGCCACGAAATTCACGGAAGTAGGCTATGTCGGCCGGGACGTCGAGTCCATGATCCGCGAACTCATGGACATCGGCGTCAGCCTGGTCAAGGAGGAGGAGCTTGCCCGGGTGCGCGTGCAGGCCGAAAAGCGTGCCGAGGAAGCCCTCCTGGACCTGCTGCTGCCCAGTTCGAGTCAGCCCAACGTTTTCGCGGCCGCGCCAGGCGGCGAAGTCGCAGGGTCCGAAAAGGACTCCACCCGCGAGAAGCTGCGCACGCTCTGGCGTCAGGGTATGCTGGACGAGCGCGAAGTGGAGATGCAGGTCACGGCCAAGACCGGGCCACAGGTCGAGGTCATGGCCATCCCCGGCATGGAGGAGATGGGTTCCCAGTTCCGCGACATGTTCAGCAAAGTCTTTCCCTCCAAGAAGAAGACGCGCAAGATCAGGGTCAAGGAAGCCTACGATCTGCTCGTGCAGGAAGAAAGCGACAAGCTCGTGGACATGGACAAGGTCGTGGAGCAGGCCAAGGAGCGCGTGGAGCAGACCGGCATCCTGTTCATCGACGAGATCGACAAGATCTGCGGTTCCGATGCGCGTCGAGGGGGGCCGGACGTGTCACGCGAAGGCGTGCAGCGTGACCTGCTGCCCGTGGTGGAAGGCAGCACCGTGAACACCAAGTACGGCATGGTCAAGACCGACCATATCCTGTTCGTGGCAGCCGGCGCCTTTCACATAGCCAAACCCTCGGACCTCATCCCCGAGTTGCAGGGCCGCTTCCCTCTGCGCGTGGAGCTCAAGGACCTGGGACAGGAGGAGTTCTATCGTATCCTGACCGAGCCGGCCAACGCCCTGACCAAGCAGTACAGCGCCCTGCTGGGTACCGAAGGCATCGAATTGAGCTTCGGAGACGATGCCCTGCGCGAGATCGCGGCCTTTGCCGAACAGATCAACCAGGAAACCGAGAACATCGGCGCGCGCAGGCTGTACACCATCATGGAGCGCATCCTTTCGGATCTCTCTTTCGAGGCGCCCGACCGGCCGGGCCAGAAGGTCGTCGTGGATCGCGCCTACGTGCGCGAGCACCTCAAGGACGTGCATCAGGATCACGATCTGTCGCGCTACATACTCTAGGCAGATCAACTTTAAGACGCCTCACTCGTCGCTTACGGCCGGCAAAGCCGGCCGACTCCTCGTGGGCGGCAAGCCAGGTCAAGGCTTGGCTTGCAGAGCGTTTTCAAAGTGAAAATGCCCTAACCCGTGCTGAAACCCGAACGCGAGAACAACCCATGTCCCAACTGACAAGCCAAACCTGCCCCAGCCCAGACGCCATGCACGAAGCGACCCTCAAGGCCAAGGTCGTCCTGGAGGCCCTGCCCTACATCCGGCAGTTCCACGGCCAGACCATCGTCATCAAGTACGGCGGCCATGCCATGGTGGACGAAACGCTCAAGCGCCAATTCGCCCTGAACGTCATCCTGCTCAAATACATCGGGCTCAACCCGGTCATTGTGCACGGCGGCGGGCCGCAGATCGGCGAGATGCTCAAGAAGCTGAACATCGTCAGTCAGTTCCGGGACGGGCTGCGCATCACCGACGAAGCCACCATGGATGTGGTGGAGATGGTCCTGGTGGGCAAGGTCAACAAGCAGATCGTCAACCAGCTCAACCTGCAGGGCGCCAAGGCCGTGGGCCTGTCCGGCAAGGACGGGCAGCTCATCAAGGCCCGCAAGCTGGAGATGGTCCTGGAGCGCAAGGACATGCCGCCGGAGATCATCGACCTGGGCAAGGTGGGCGAGGTGCTGGACATCAACACCCGGCTCATCGCGTCCCTGGAGCGCGATGGCTTCATACCGGTCATCGCGCCCGTGGGCGTGGATGACGAAGGCGAGACCTACAACATCAACGCCGACTCCGTGGCCGGAGCCGTGGCCGGAGCCCTCAAGGCCAAACGGCTCATCCTGCTCACGGACGTGGCCGGCATCCTGGACAAGGACAAGCGGCTCATCTCTTCCATGAACGAGCGCCAGGCCATGCAGGCCATCGAGAACGGCACGGTGACCGGCGGCATGATCCCCAAGATCAAATGCTGCCTGGAGGCCATCCACTCCGGCGTGGAAAAGGCCCACATCCTTGACGGCCGCTTGGAGAATTCGCTGGTGCTGGAGCTGTTCACTCAGGGCGGCATCGGTTCGGAGATCGTCTCGGTCTGATCCAGCAGCAAAAGAATCCGAGGCTCATCGCTTTTGGGATCCCGGTTTGGCGAGTCCGGACCGGGATTTCTTGCGTGTGTGGCCGAGCACCACGGTTGAGGACACGATGAGCAGAGCGCCCAACACGCTCCAGACATCAGGCAGATCGCCGAAGAGCAAGGCGCTCCATACCGCGGCAAGCGGTATCTGGAAATACGTGGCGGCCGAGGCGCGCCCTGCCGGCTCAAGGGAATAGCCCTTGGTCATGAGCATCTGGGCCGCCTGGGTCGTCAGGCCGACGCCCAGCAACAGCAGCCACTCAAGGCCGCTTGGCCATGTCCATGTCGCGGCGGCAGGTATACCTGAGCAAAAGAAGGCCACTCCCGACAGGTAGAGCACCTGGGTCAATGGTTGCTCGGTGGCGCCGAGCTTGCGGACCAGAATGTATGTGCAGCCGGCCAGGAATGCCCCTCCGACTGCGGCCAGCGTGCCCGGAACATCGAGGGCATGGCCGTGGCCAAAGAGAAAGGCTGGCTTGGCGATAAGAAGTGCTCCGCCCAAACCGGCCAGCACGCACAACACGCTGTCGCGGTTCAGGCGTTCTCCAAGGAACATAGCGGCCAGGACAGCCACGAACACGGGATTGAGAAAGAAGAGCACGGTGGCTTCGCCGAGCGGCAGATGCATGTAGCCGTAGAAGGACAAGGCCATGGCCGAAAAGCCGAACAGGCCTCGGGCCAGCAGCAGCCCGCGCCTGTTTCCCAGCGTGAAGGAGCCTGCCCGGCGCAGCAGCAACAGGGTGAAAACCAAGCCCAAGGCCGCCCGCACCCAGACGACCTCCAGAAACGGCAGGCGCGTGCCCGCCAGCTTGGTAAATGCGCTGCCCACACTGAACCAGAAGGCCGCCGCGATCATGCAGCGTATGCCTGGTGAAAGCGCGTCCAGCGGCGCAAGCGCCATCGGCATGTATCAGCAGGCGGCCTGCGCCGAACGGGTCACGCAGACCTTATCCTCGTCATCCCTCTCCCGGACCAGCACATTGACATGGTCCGTGAGGTCCGTCTCGATCTTCATGCCTACGTAGTCAGGCTGTATGGGCAGTTCGCGATGGCCGCGATCCACCAGGCACATGAGTTCCACCCGCTTGGGACGGCCGTAGTCCAGAATGGCCTCAAGAGCCGCGCGTACGGTGCGCCCCGTGAAGAGCACGTCGTCAACCAGGATGATCTTGTGGCTGGTGATGTCGAAGGGAATCTCGGAGCAGTTGATGAGCGGCTGTACCGTCAGATCGCTCCAGTCGTCGCGATAGAGATTTATGTCCAGCTTGCCTAGAGGAATGCGCCGGCCGAGCCGTTCGTCGAGAATGGCCTTGAGCCGCACGGCCAGATCCGCCCCGCGGCGCTGGATTCCGATGATGGCCAAGTCCTCGCACTGGCCATGTCGGGCCAGAACCTGGGCGGCCAGGTCATTCAACAGCCGGGATATCTCTTCCGCCGAAATGATCATGCTCGCCTTGTCCATGGAAACTCCTGTGCGCTGGCAGTAGCTTGCACTATAGCGGATCACGCCTCGATCTGGCAAACCCCGGTCATGATCGGGATTACTGGTTGAACCTGCCAGACGCCGGCACAATCCCAATAACAAGTATTCCGATTCATTTCGTTCCGGAAAGGCCTTTTCCATCTGCATTGCTTAGCGCTTAGCCTGTTTCACAATGTATTGACAGGCAATGTTTGGGTATTGAAACATTACTCAGGATTATTACTCAATACAGTCGAGGAGCATCGAACCAACTGCAGCTTCAGCCATGGAGCCCTATGCAGTTTGACAAGCACTTATCCACAGAGTATCGGAAGTGCATCCAATAGAGCAGGAGGATGCGCATGGTCGAACTGACCGAGTCCGCCAGGGCACAGCTGCAGAGGTACCTTAAAGACAAGAAGTACTCGGCTATCCGGATCTATCTTGCTTCTGGAGGCTGAGCGGGGCCGAGATTGTCCATGGCTCTGGATGAGCCTGACGATACCGATGAAACAATTCATGCCCAAGGGTTCATATTCGTGGTGGAGCGGGAACTGTACTCCCGGATAAAACCCATCCAGGTCGATATGACCTACCTTGGCTTTCATATCACCTCGGCCATGCCCTTGAGAGGCAAAAGCGCCTGTGGCGGAAGTTGCAATTGCTGAAACAGCTCATCCTGCTTCCAACCGGTCCGACACATCTTCCTCGGAAACGGCAAACCCCGCCTGGCTTCGCCCGGCGGGGTTTTTCTTCGCTCATTGCGCAACGCGGTGCAGCGCGGACTAGCTTTACGGGCCCCTACTCCCGGGGAGCCTCGTAAAGACCGCTCTTGCCGCCGCTTTTATACAGAAGCCTCACGCCCTCGATAAGCATATCCTTCTGCACGGCCTTGCACATGTCATAGATCGTCAGCGCCGCGATGCTGGCGGCGGTCAGCGCCTCCATCTCCACTCCGGTCTGCGAGGTCGTTCGCGCTTCGGCGCGGATGACGATGCGCGAGCCCGGCTCGTCCACCTCGAAATCCACATCCACGAAGGACAAGGGAAGCGGATGGCACAACGGGATGAGCTGGTGAGTCGATTTGGCGGCCAGGATGCCGGCGATCTTGGCAGTGGACAGAGCATCGCCCTTGGGCAACGCCTTGTCCCGCAGAAGCGCCAGGGTTTCGGGCGCCATGCGCACCACGGCCTGAGCCACGGCCACGCGCCTGGTCGCATCCTTGTGGCCCACGTCCACCATGCGGGAATTTCCGTGCTCGTCGATATGGGAGAGCTTGCGACTCATGGTCCCGCCTCCTGGCTGCTAAGGTAAGAAAACAAAAGGGGGAAGCAAGGCTTCCCCCATATTCCATCTTGGCTTCCCTACTCGCCCGTAGCCACCTTCTTGGCCTTATCGAAGAAGCGCTTGACCTTCTTGAGCGGCTTCTCCTCCTCCAGGCGGGCGAACTCGCGCAGGAGTTCCTCCTGCTTCTTGGACAGACTAGTGGGTGTCTTGACGATGACCTCCACCAGCAGGTCGCCCATGCGGGTGCCTCCGGGCTGCGGCAGGCCCAATCCGGCGAGATGGAAAACCCGGCCGCTCTGCGTGCCCTTGGGGATCTCCATGCTGACGGGCTCGTCCAGGGTCTCCACCTCGATCTTGTCGCCGAGAGCGGCCTGGACCATGCTGATTTCCTTGGTCACGACGAGTTCCTGGCCCTGACGGCGGAAGGTCTTGTCCGGCTGCACGGAAATGACCACGTACAGGTCACCCGGAGGGCCGCCGTAGCCGCCCGCCTCGCCTTCTCCGCGCAGGCGCAGGCGGCTGCCGTCATCCACGCCGGCCGGCACGCGGACCTTGATCTCGCGTTCGCGCACCACGCGCCCGCGCCCCCGGCATTCGGAGCACGGCGAGCGGATGATCTTGCCCTCGCCGCGGCAGACAGGGCAGGTAATGGCCACGCGGAAAAAGCCTTGGGCCTGGTAGACCTGCCCCGCGCCCTGGCACTGCTGGCAGGTTTCGGCCGATGTGCCCGGAGCCGCTCCGCTTCCGTCGCACTCGGGGCAAAGCTCCTGCTTGGGCAGGCGCAGGGTTACCTCGGTGCCCTTGGCGGCTTCACGGAAACTGATCGTCAGGTTGTAGCGCAGGTCCGCGCCGGCGTGGGGTCGCGGCCCGCGGCGGCCGGAGCCGCCAAAGCCGAAGAATTCACTGAAGATGTCTCCGAATGCGCCGAAGATGTCCTCGGGGTTGGAGAAACCTTGAGAGCCGAATTCGCCCATGCCCTCATGTCCGAAGCGATCATAGCGCGCCCGCTTGTCAGGGTTGCGCAAGACCTCATAGGCTTCCGCGGCTTCCTTGAACTTGGTCTCGGCTTCCGGGTCATCCGGATTGTGGTCCGGGTGGTACTTGAAGGCCAGCTTGCGATAGGCGCGCTTGATGTCGTCCTCACTCGCTCCACGCTCCAAGCCGAGGATTTCGTAATAATCTCGCTTTGGTGCCATGTCGTCTATTGTTGTTCAACGAAAACGCCGGCCTCTTCGATTGACTCGGCGGGCTTGACCTTGCCTGCGGCGATTTCACGCAGGGAGGTAACTACTTCCTTGTTGTCGGCATGCACGAGAGACCTGTAGCCCTCTCGGTACTGCTTGATGCGCTTGATGGACATCTGAACGATGAGAAAACGGTTGTCCACCTGCTCAAGGCAATCTTCGACGGTAATGCGAGCCATATAGCACTCCTACGAGCGTATGCTGATGTGTCCTGGTGGCGCCCCCAGGGGCGGACCTTGGCGGGAATACAGCTAAGTCCTTGTCGGCGCTTGTCAATGTTCATGCTCGGAGTACACAGCTCCGCCATCATGAAAAGAATGGTAGCTACTTCATGTGCACGCCCAGGTCAAGGGGGGATTCGAGGCTGGAACCCGGCCGGCTGGCAGCAGGAATGGCCAGGGCCGCATCGACATATTCCCTCAGGTCTTCGGGACTCAAACCGGGAATGTAGACGGCCTCCTTGGGACAGGTGGCTTGGCACACGCCACAGCCGCGACAGGCCTCGCCATCGAGAACAGCTATGCGCCTGCCGGGACGCTTCGGGTTTGCATCCAGGGCAATGGCTCCCACCGGGCACACATCCACACAGAAGGCGCAGCCGTCGCACCTGTCGCCGCGCACGAGCGCCCTGGCCTGCTCCTCTGGAAAAACCTTGTTGATGAAGGCCATGTTCGATACTCCTTGCGGCTCGTTGCTGTTGCCATCCATCTTAAGACCAAATGAAAAAAAAAGAAAAGCACCGGGCGATCGAGGACATCCGGCGCCCGACGGAGAAACCAGATGAAACGCTGGGGCAAGCTGAATTACGCCCAAAAAACCTGCGTCGCCAGGGCCGGCATGCTCATGCAGCAGACGCGGATGCTTTCGCCGGGCGCGCGCATCGGCGTGGCCGTATCCGGCGGCGTGGATTCGTTCGTCATGATTCAGACGTTACTCATCCGCAGAAGCATCGTGCCGTTTCCCATCGAGCTCATCGTCTTCCATATCAATCCCGGCTTCGACAACGCAAACCACGCGCCGGTGGCCGACTGGTGCCACAAAAACGGCCTGGCCGCCCATTTCGAAGTCACGAACTTCGGGCCGCGAGCCTTTACCGAGGAGAACAGGGAAAAATCTCCATGCTTCTTTTGCAGCATGCACCGGCGGAGACGTCTGTTCGAGCTTTGCAGAAGCTACAATGTCACGCATCTTGCATTAGGACATACCAAAGACGATCTGGTCACGACCTTCTTCATGAACATGATGCAAGGAGGAACGGTCGATGGCTTGCACAGCCGGGATGAGTACTTCGGGGGAGAATTGATGCTCGTCAGGCCCATGCTGCTCATAGAGAAGGACATGATCCGGAGGGCAGCCAAGGCTTGGAGATTGCCGATCGTGACCAACCCCTGTCCGGTCAGCGACACCAGCAGGCGATCCCAAATCAGTGGATGGCTCTCGGACTTGTGGAGTCATTCTCCTGAAATCAAACGGAATGTGCATAACGCCATCGGCAAGTGGCAACTTGACTTGGACAAGACCCTATCCTAAACGATTCGAGGTCAATCCTAAATCTCACGCCGTAAGCCCGGAACCGGCAAGCCAAGGACGCTAGAGCCATGCTACTGCGGAAATTCCATATCGTTATTTTCAAAGACAGCAAGGGCCAATGCCATAAGCTCCGCTTGCATGGCTGGATGGTGCTTTCCATCCTGATGTTTCTCGCCGGTCTCATAGGCGGAAACGTCTACCTATGGCGCTATTATCATGAGTACGGAGTCATGGAGGGGCGCCTGGGCATAGCCGAAAAAACGGTTCAGGAACAGAAGACGCAGATGCTCAGCTTGGCCAGCAAGATGAAGATCCTGGAAAAGGATCTCTACCGCGTGCGGGATTTCGATTCCAAACTGCGCATCATGATAAACCTGGATCACCAGCAGGCCCAATTGCCCACGCCCGTGGGCGGACCCGAGACCCGCGACTTCTCCAAGAACTACCTTACCATGTACAGGCAGGAGCTTCTCGCGCGCAAGATGCACAACTTCCTGCAGCAGTTGTCCACCGACGCTAGGCTGGAGGAGGCCCGCCAGCAGGAGCTTATTCAGACCCTGCGCGAACGCGAGGACATGCTTGCCGCGACGCCGTCGATCTGGCCCGCCGAGGGCTGGATTTCCTCCTCCTTCGGCTACCGCACCTCGCCCTTCACCGGCAAACGCGAGTTCCACAAAGGCCTGGACATCAGCTGTCCGCTGGGCACTCCCATCTACGCTCCTGCCAAGGGCATCGTGGTCAACGCCGGCCGCAGGGGAGCCTACGGACTGCGCGTGTCCATTGATCACGGCGCGGGCGTCATCACCCGCTACGGTCACATGCACCGCATATCGGTCAAACCCGGCCAGACCGTGACTCGCGGAGAGCTCGTCGGCTACGTTGGCAGCACCGGGCGCAGCACTGGCCCGCATCTGCACTACGAGGTGCGCCTGAACGGCTTGCCCGTGGATCCCATGCGCTACATCCTGAATTAGCCGGCACTTCAGGAAAGCCCTCGCTGCTCTGCGAGCAGGAGGCTTCCTTGAAACCGAATCGTCCGAATCGCAAAAAGCCGACACGTGAAGACGAGGGTACCCCCCTCGTCTTTTTTTTGGGGGGGGACAACGACTAGGCAGCCCAGCGCGACATGAGGGGATCATTGACGGCATTCTTCGCATCGCCCAATGTCTGTCTTGTCAGCGCCAATTATGGACGACCCTTGCAACGCCGTCGCCCAACTCGCCCTCACCGCTCGAGTGTATCAAGCTCCGCCCATGCCTCTCTTGATCCTTCCATGAATGCGGACGTTTCCTTTCCCGCGATGCCCTTCCGCCCGTTTGCATCGGACAATGGCCATTCTCTCCTTTGACCGATTGTACGCCGCACGCTCTGCGATCAGTCAGGCTTTCACCAACCAGTTTTCCTCGTTGGACATTTATCTCCTTTGTGTCATCATTTTTCCAAACAGGCAGGTCTTTCCCGCAGCAAAGGAGGAATAAGATGCCGACCTCAAGGCCCGACGGCACGGCCCGTCGTCGGTTGCTCGCCAGCATGATCCTCGCGCGCGCCTTTGAAGACAGACTTTCCGGACTGGCCGCCGACAAGGAAGGCGTCCTGGGCATGCAAATCCTGGCTACGGGCCAGGAGGCCGCGGCAGTGGCCTCGGTGCAGGCCCTGGACTGCAAGGATGTCATTGTCTCCAACCACCGCAGCCATGCCCACCTTCTGGCCCGGGATGCGGATCCCAAAACGCTCATGGCCGAGATCATGGGCAAGGCCACGG
Organism: Pseudomonadota bacterium; assembly: GCA_023411815.1. Classification (GTDB taxonomy): domain Bacteria; phylum Desulfobacterota; class Desulfovibrionia; order Desulfovibrionales; family Desulfovibrionaceae; genus Desulfocurvibacter. Next base: position 27,855 of record JAEYOJ010000065.1, read on the forward strand.
GTGTGAACAAAGGCAAATCCGGCACCCTGCACCTCATCGTGCCTGAAGTGAACGCGCTCATGACCAGCACCGTGGTCGGCGCGGGTCCGAGCATGGCAGCCGGCGCGGCCTTCGCCCAGCAGTACAGGGACGAGCGGTCCATCACGGCCGTCTTCTTCGGCGACGGAGCGGCGGCCGAAGGCAATGTGCACGAGGCCATGAATCTGGCCGGGGTATGGAAGCTTCCCCTGCTCTTCGTATGCGAGAACAACTGTTGGGCCGGTGCGCAGGCTTTCAAGGAACATTGCGCCGTGGGCAACATCGCCGTGCGCGCGGCCTCCTACGGCATGCCCGGCAAATTGGTGGACGGCAACGACGCCGACGAGGTCTTCGCCGTTACGGCCGAGCTTGCCGAGCACTGCCGCAGCGGCAAGGGGCCTGCTCTGCTGGAAGCCTACACCTACCGCATGCGCGGCCACGGCGAACACGACCATCAACATTACGTGGATAAGGCGGAGCTGGAGATATGGGCCGCCAAGGACCCCATCCGCATCTACCGCGAGCGGCTGGTCGAGGAGGGGCTGTTGGCCGAGGAGGATGTGCGGGCCATGGAGCGGGAAGCCGCCGCCCGCGTGGAGGAGGCTGTGCGTTTCGCAGCCGAGAGCCCGTTCCCCGCGCCCGAGGCTGCCCGCGAGGACGTCTGGGTCCAAAGCCCCTGGACCGGTCGCTAAAGGAGGTCGCACATGCGCGAGATGCATACCGGAGTCGCGGTCCGCGAAGCCCTGACCCTGGCCATGGAGCAGGACGAGCGAGTTTTCCTGGCCGGTGAGGGCGTGGGCGTGTCCATTCATGACAACCCGCTCATGCCTACTTACGGCCTACTGCAGCAGTTCGGCCCCCGACGGGTCAAGGATACGCCCGTGAGTGAGGCGGCCATTGCCGGACTGGCCGTGGGCGCGGCGAACTTGGGACTCCTGCCCGTGGTGGAGATCATGTTCTTCCCCTTCATCACCCTGGCCTCGGACATGCTCGTGAACCATGCGGCCAAGCTGCGCTACCTGAGCGGCGGCAAGAGCAGCTTTCCGCTCACGGTGCGCGTCAAGACCGGCATCGGCTTCCAGGCCGGCTGCCAGCACTGCCACCCACTGGAGGCCTGGGTGGCGCACATTCCCGGCTTGAAAGTCGTCTATGCTTCCACGCCCGCTGACGCCAAGGGGCTGCTCCTGTCGGCTATCTTCGACCCGGACCCGGTCATCGTCATCGAGGAGATGGGCCTGTACTGGATGAAAGGCGACGTGCCCGAGGGCGACGCGCGCGTGCCGCTCGGCAAGGCGCGGCTGGCCAAGCCGGGCAAGGACGTGACCGTCGTGGCCTACGGCTCGGCCGTATACGCGGCGCTGCAGGCCGCCGGCCGGCTTGAGGGCCAGGGGATTTCGGCCGAGGTCATCGACCTGCGCAGCCTCGTGCCGCTGGACAAGCAGGCCGTGCTTGAATCCGTGCGCAAGACCGGCCGGCTCGTGACCGTGCACGACGCCAACAAGTTCTGCGGCTTCGGGGCAGAACTTGCGGCCATGGTCGCGGAAGAGGCCTTCGGCAGCCTGAAGGCTCCGATACGGCGCGTCGCCGCTCCGGAAGCCCCCGTGCCGTTCTGCCCGCCACAGGAGCAGTTCTACAAGCCTGACGCGGAGAAGGTGATCGGAGCGATACGCGATATCATGTAGCGGGCTGGCGCCCATGACCGGGAGAGCTCTGCCTCTCCCGGGACCACCTTGTCCGGAGAGCCGTGATCATGGGGCAAAGCTTAAGCAGAATAGAGAAGGTGTACGACACGCTGGCCAAGGAGTATGCCGAGACATTCGCCGACGAGCACGAAAAGCAACCGAAAGACCGGGACATGCTGCGCCGCTTCGCGCAAGAGATCGGCAACAGAAGACCTGTCTGGGACCTGGGCTGTGGTCCGGGCCACACTGCAAGCTATCTGACGGACCTTGGAGTTGAGACCTCCGGATTGGATCTGTCGGGAAGGATTCTGGAGCAGGCCAGAGCAAGTCATCCAGGACTGCACTTCAGGAAAGGTAGCTTGCTCCAACTCGAATTTGGAGACAATTCGATCGCCGGCATAGTATCTTTCTATGCCATAGACCACTTCACGGAAGATCAAGTTGAATTGGCTTTCAAGGAACTCTTCCGTGTATTGCAACCTGGCGGGCTCCTGCTATTTACCTTTCACATCGGCGAATCTGCGATCCACTTGGACCATTTCCTCAACAAGGCAATCGACGTGGATTTCATGTTCTTCAGTGTCGATTTCATCCGCAAAGGCCTCCAGGACTGTGGATTCGCCACAATAGAGATGGTCGAGCGGGAGCCGTACCCCGACGTGGAGTACCAGAGCCGCAGGGCGTATGTGTTCGCGACAAAGCCGGCCATGCGGGAATCCCTCTGACCGGACAAGCGGGTTGCGGCAGCTCATGAAATGCGCTAGCTGGCGGAGATGACAGCGGAAAACCAGCTCCTGCAGCTCTCGATTCTGTTCGCGACCGCCTTCACGGTCACCCTGTCCGGGGCCATGATGCCCGGCCCCCTGTTCACGGCGGCCATCAGCGGGAGTATCCGGCGAGGAGCCTCGGCCGGGCCGCTGCTCATGGTCGGCCATGCCGTCCTGGAGAGCGTCCTGCTGGCCGGACTGTTCCTCGGGCTGGCGCCCCTGCTGACGAGCAAGGGGGCCTTCATCGTCATCGCCCTGAGCGGATCCATCATCCTGGCCTGGCTTGCCTGGTCCATGCTGCGTTCGGTCCCCAGCCTCACCCTGTCCCTGGACGCCGAGAGGCGGGACAGTGACCGTTTGGTCTTGTCCGGCGTGCTCCTGTCCGTCTCAAATCCCTACTGGTCCATCTGGTGGGCCACCATCGGTCTGGGTTACGTGCTGCAGAGCCGCGAGTTGGGCTGGCTGGGCGTGCTGGTCTTCTTCGCGGGGCACCTGACGGCCGACTTCGGCTGGTATTCCGCAGTTTCCCTGGCCGGAGCCAGGGGCAGGCGGCTGCTCAGCGATACGGTCTATCGGCGGATCGTTTCCGCTTGCGCAGTCGCGCTGGCGGTCTTCGCCGCGGTCTTCGGCTGGACCGGCATCGAGCGGCTCATGTCCTGAACCTTCTCGCTTCGGCTCCCTTCCCCTGCCCTGCCCCGCTACCCGGGCTACCTCATACGCCTCCCGCACATCCCGCCGCATCCGGCCGCACCCGCAGCACATGCATTTGGACAGAGAGGGCGCGGCCCCCGCAAGCAGCAAAGGGCGCGCCCCGCATGGAACGCGCCCTCTGCCTGGAGTAGGTCTGCAGTAAAGCTAGCTAGGCATCGGCCTATTCGCCGGCCACCGCCTCTTCCTCAACCATGGGCACGCGATTCAGGCCGTACTTGACCATGAAGGCGGCCAGGGTCGCCAGGGCGGCCACGATGCCGGCGATGACCGAGGCTTCGTAGGGCAGGTTGAAGCCGATCTTGGCGTTCAGGATGAAGGTCACGACCACGGCGGTCATGAAGGTCGCCGGCAGGCTGGCGATCCAGTGCAGCTTGGCCTTGCGGGCGAGGTACACGGCCGCGGTCCAGAGCATCATGGCGGACAGGCACTGGTTGGCGAAGCCGAAGTAGCGCCAGATGATCGAGAAGTCCTGGGTCGAGACGACGTAGCCGATGAGGAAGAGCGGCACGGCGATGAACAGGCGTTTGGCCACGGGGCGCTGGCTCAGCTTGAGGGCGTCGGCCACGATGAGGCGCGCGCTGCGGAAGGCCGTGTCGCCGCTGGTGATGGGCAGGATGACCACGGCCACGATGGACAGCGCGCCGCCCACGGTGCCCAGCAGGGCGCGGGAGGCTTCGGAGACCACGGCCGAGGGGCTGCCCGAGGCGATGACGGCCTGGAGGGCGCCCGGATTTTCATAAAAGGACATGCCCACGGTGGCCCATATGAGCGCGATGATGCTCTCCAGGATCATGGCCCCGTAGAAGACCGAGCGGCCTTCACGCTCGTTCTTGCAGCAGCGGGCCATGAGCGGCGACTGGGTGCAGTGGAAGCCGCTGATGGCGCCGCAGGACAGGGTGATGAACAGGAGCGGCCAGATGGGCAGGGACTGGGGATGCACGTTGGCCGCGAAGTCGGTGTTGGGCAGGATGGCATGGTCGCTGGCGAGCAGGGCCACGGCCACGGCGACCGTCATGACGAACAGGAGGATGCCGAAGAGCGGGTACAGCCTGCCGATGAGCTTGTCGATGGGCAGAATGGTGGCCAGGAAGTAATAGGCGAAAATGGCCGCCACGAGAATGCCGGTCTGCACGCCTGTGAGCTCCGTCAGCAGCTTGGCCGGCGCGAGCACGAAGACCACGCCCACCAGGAGCAGCAGGGTCATGGCGAAAACGCGCATGAGATGGCGGGCCGGCATGCCCATGTATCGTCCCACGACATCGGGCATGTTCTCGCCCCTGTTGCGGATGGACAGCATGCCGCTGAAGTAGTCGTGCACCGCGCCGGCGAAGATGCCGCCGATGACGATCCAGACCAGGGCCACGGGGCCGTAGAGCGCGCCGAGGATGGGACCGAAGATGGGTCCGATGCCGGCGATGTCCAGAACCTGGATGAAGATGAGCTTCCACTTGGGCATGGGCGTGAAGTCCACGCCGTCCTGCATGGAATAGGCGGGCGTTTTCCGCTCGGGATCGATGCCGAAGATACGCTCGATCACCTTGCCGTAAATGGCGTAGCCGATGATCAACGAGGCTACGCACGCAAAGAATAGTGTCATGGCGACCTCCCTCCCCGCCGCCTGGGCGGGCAGTATGTATTATTATGTCGCCATGGTCGCTGTTATGTGAGGAAAAACGCAATGTTCCACACGCGAAGCGTCGCTTTTCGCGCGTGAGCTGCACTTGTCACGCGCGAAGCGCACTGTCACACGGGCGAAACCGCGCGCAGCAGTGCGGCGAAGCGTTTCCTGGCGGCGATCCCGACATTTCGGACACCGTCGGACAAAGCTGCGTTGCTCGAGGCGGGAGCCCCTTGAAGCTGCGGGAGTTCCTCCGGCAGGCTGTCCGAGGCATCGGCCGCTTCGTCCTCCTCGGCCAAGCCGGACTCGGGGACGCGAAAAGTCACGACCGTGCCTTTGCCCGGGGCCGAGACGATTCGCAGGCCGTAGTCTGGACCGAACTGGGTGCGCAGGCGCGCATTGACGTTGGACAGGCCGATTCCCTCGGAAACGCTTTCCCGGCTTCTGGCCAGAATCTCTTCCACACGGCCGGACGGCATGCCCACACCGCTGTCGGATACGCTCACGCTCAGTTCGCGGCCGTCGCAGCGCACGGTGATGACGACTTCCCCCCCCTCTTCCAGGGGTTGCAGACCGTGCTTGACCGCGTTCTCCACGAGGGGCTGGATGGTCAGGGGCGGAACGGGCCACTGCCCGAGCGCCGGATCGGAGATGACCCGCGCCCGCAGGCGCTCGCCGAAGCGGGCCTCCTCGATGGCCAGATAGGCCGCGACCTGGGCCAGCTCATCGTCCAGGGGCACCCAGGAGCGCGTGTTGTCCAGGTTCTTGCGCATGTAGCTGGCCAGGTCGAGGATCAGCTCGCGGGCCTTGTCCGGCCGCGTGCGCGTGAAGGACGCGATGGTGTTGAGCGAATTGAACAGAAAGTGCGGATTGATCTGGGCCTGCAGTCGGCGGATCTCGGCCTGGGACAGGAGCTGGGCGTTTATCTGGATGTCCTCAAGCTCGATCTGTGTCGAGAAGAGACGCCCCAGGCCCTTGGCCAGGGCCACATGGACGCGGTCCAGCTGATGATCGCGGTCGCCGTAGAGCTTGAGGCTACCCACGACCTTGCCGCCTTTTTCCAGGGGCACGATGATGGCCTGCGTCAGCGGACAGCCCTCAAGGTAGCAGCCTATGCCTTGCGGCGTGTTCAGACGCATGGCCTTGCCCCTGGCCACGACCGCGCGCGTCGCGCGGGTGAGCAGGGGCTTGCCCGCCTTGTGATGGTCCGAGCCTACGCCCACATGGGCCAGGACGCGGCCGGCATCCGTGAGGGCCACGGCGGCCACGGGCAGGTGATTGAGGATGATGCGCGCGGTGGCTTCGGCGCTTTCGCGGTTCAGACCGGAACGCAGGTGGACCACGGTCTGATTGGCGATATCGAGGAGCTCGTTGGCGCGGAAGGAATCGCGGCGCTCGCCGTACTCGTAGGCAGCGGCGATCGCCTTGATGAACAGCGCCGCTCCGATGGCGTTGATGAATATCATCGGGACGGCGATGAGCTCCACCAGAGCCAGGGCCTTTTCGAACGGCCTGGACATGCCCAGCACGAGGAGCATGTGCACCGACTCGCCGACGAGGGCGAGCAGCAGTGCCACGCGCCAGTTGAGCCTGTCCGGAAGGCGTACGGACAGCCAGCCGGCAACTGCGCCTTCCATGAGTGTGGCCAGGGCGCAGGGAATCGCGGTGAATCCGCCGACATCTATGAGTATGCGGTGCGTGGAGGCGATCAGGGCCGCGCCCGTACCCACGAGGGGCCCTCCGAACAGGCCCGCGGTGATGACCGACATGGCGCGCAGATTGGCATAGGAGTCCATGACCGGGTCCGCGACATACGTACCGAGAATGCCCAGGATGCCGAAGAGGATCGTCGTCACTAGCCGGTTGGGCTGCGGCAGGAAGCCGAGCCCCAGGCGATGCATGGGCGTGATGAGCAAAAGAACGAATGAGCAGGCCACCATGATGCCGCCCCGCTGCAATAGAGCAAAGAAGAGGTCGTCCATGCTTGTTCAAGCTCTCTTTCAGCCCAGTCCGAGCCGTTCCTTGAAACCGCGCACCCGGCTTCGGCTCACGGTGATTTCCGTGCCGGCGCGGTCGGCCATGATCAGGTTGTACTTGCCGTTGAACCAGGGCGAGAATTCACGGATGCGGCCCAGGTTGACCAGTTCGGCGCGGTTTACGCGGAAGAAGTTGCGCGAGGCCAAACGCTCCTCGAGCCGGTCCAGGGTCTGGCAGCCTGCGCACGGCAGGGCCGCGTCCTGCGTGTGCGCCACGACGCGACGGCCATCGAGGCGCAGGAAAGCTACCTCCCTGGGATTCAACAATGCTATGCGCCCCGCGCGCTCCACGGCGATGGGAGCCAGGCCCGGCTGCGGCTCCAGCCCCAGGGAGGCGAGCAGTCTGCGCAAATCATCCCCGGAAGGCCTGCCGCGTCCGCCCAGTTTCTCGCGCAGACGTTCCACGGTCTTGGTCAGGCGCTCTTCCGCCACAGGCTTGAGCAGGTAGTCGGCGGCGTTCTCCTCGAAAGCCTTGATCGCATATTGATCATAGGCAGTAACGAAGACGATCAGCGGCGGCCGCTCCATGGCCGCAGCCTCGGCCAGGACATGAAAGCCGTCCTTGCCGGGCATGCGGATATCCACGAAGGCGACATCGGGAGCATGCGCGTGAATGGACTCCACTGCCTTGGCCGCCGAGCCTACGCTGTCCACGAGCACGATACCTTCCTGGCGGGACAGGAGCCAAGCCAGTTCGTCCCGCGCAGGCGGCTCGTCGTCCGCAATGATGCAACGCATGGTCATGTGCAAAGATGTATTGGCAGGCTGCGGTTTTGTCCAGAGCGCTCGACGCAGGTCCGATCCTTCCGTTCACCCCCTTCACTAGAGGCTGTTATGAACCGCCGCGAACAGAGTAGCGACTTTCTGCAGCATGAGGCAGGCAAAAGCTACGAAGTGCAGCCCAGCTACCGTTTGCGGCAACCGCTCGTAATCCCTGACCAAGCGGCG
>JAEYOJ010000121.1 GCA_023411815.1 Pseudomonadota bacterium
AAGGGCTTCTCCAGGTGTTCGCGGTACTGCTCGACGACCCGTCCCTCGGGGAGGAGCTCGAGCTTCGCCCCGACGAGCTTGAGGCCCTTCGCCTCGAACCGGGAGACGATCTCCCCGACGAGTCCGCGCTGGACGCCGTCGGGTTTGACCATCACGAAGGTGCGGTCCATGCCGATCACTCTTTACCGCGGGCCTTGCGTCCCATCGCGGTCCACTCGACGCGGCGCGGCACACGGCCGAGCCTGTAGTTGTTCTGGCACTTGGTGCTGCAGAAGTAGTAGATGGTTCCGTCCTTCCTGACGAACATCTTGCCGGTGCCCGGCTCCAGAACCTCTCCACAGAAATTGCAGACGTACTTGTCGACCATGGTTACCGCCTCGAGAGTTTCTTGGCCTCACGTTCGGTCTCGAGCAGCGAGAGGATGTCTCCCTCCCTGATCGGGCCGACCGTGTTGCGGGTGATGATCCGCCCCTTGTTCGGGCCGTCGAGAACCCGGCACTTCACCTGCTGGGCTTCGCCATGCATCCCGGTCATGCCGATGATCTCGATAACTTCTGCGGGCGTTCCGTCGTTTGCCATGATTTATCCCTCACTCTCTCAGTGCAGCAATCTGCTTCGCGATCTCTTCGACGAGGTCCTTTGCCTTGCCGGACTTGACGATCGCGGCGGCTGCCGAGCCGACCTCAAGGCCGCTTGCGGAGCCGATGTCGTTCTGCTTGGAGATGTAGACGAACGGAATCTGCTTCTCGTCGCAGAGCGGCGGCAGATGCATCACAATTTCTTCAGGCTCAACGTCCGAACCGATGAGAACCAGCTGGGCAATGTTGCGCTCGACTGCTTTTGTTGCCTCGTTGGACCCCTTCTTCACCTTACCGGTGTCCCTTGCAATCTCAAGGGCTTCAAGGGCCTTATTCTGGATCTCTTCCGGAATCTCGAATTTTACATATGCCTTTGCCATAACTCACCTCTTTCGGGTGCAGCCCTCTGCTGCTCCGTCATCATTCATCAGTAGCGTAGCTGATCGAATGCGCTGTATTATGTCAATAAGAGGAGTGATAAAGGTTTGTCATTCTACCCCGTTTTCGGGGGTAGGGTTCCGCTGTTTTCGCGCCGGCCCGCATGGACATGGCCGCAGACGGTTTACGCGGGGATCCGGTAGATCCGGACTCCCTGCGCATCATAAATGAGTTCGAGCGCATCCGTCGGGATCGAGACGGCATAGCGTTCGCGCTCTGCCGGACCCACGTACAGCAGGGTGGCGTTGTACGCCCGCGCAAGGGCGACGGTCCGGCCGGGCTGCTCGTAGATCGTCCGCACGTCGGCGCTCCGCTCGCTGATGCGGCCCTCGTCGCCCCGCCACATGTACTCGTGGAAGGGCATCCCGATGACGGCCGGGATCCCGGTGAACGACGAGACCCTTGAATAGTAGGTGTAGTCGCCGCCCTCCGCCTCGACGATGACATGGTCGCCGGGGAGAGTCCGGAGGAACGCGATCGCCGCCGCATCGGAGGGATTCGAGCCTTCGAGGTATGCCGCCCCGTCGAGGGTGTGGCTCCCGTAGCCGAAGTCGACGTTGATCGCGAAGGGTGCGACGAGGAGCAGCACCGCTGCCAGTGCCGGGAGTGCCTTCTCCATCCGGTCGGGGACGTGCCGGTCGATCCCGGCGCTCTGAAGCCACTCCCCGACGACGGCGAGGGTTGCCGTCCCCATCAGGAACCACGCGGGAAGGTAGAACTTGAAGACCGTGTTCATCCGGAAGTAGGTCTCTCCCATGTTGTCCATGAGGTAGACGAGTTCGGTGACGAGGACGATCACAAGCCCGAGCATGGCAAGCGTATCGACGGCTGTAAAGCGGCGACGGGCGGCGAGGTAGACCAGCGGGACGGCGGCGATGGCCGCGGCCGGGTAGCCGGCGAGCACGAACGGCACCGCAACGAGCAGGAGATAGGGGCGTCTCCGGATATCCGGTGCGCAGTAGGCGATCAGCACCGCGAGGAAGAATCCGTGAACCAGCAGGAACTCCACCGGTTCGGAGGGTGTGGGGACGGTTCCGACTCCTGCGACGCCGGGGCTGTTGAGCTGCAGGTAGAACGGGAGGTAGGTCAGGATCGCGAGCGGCGGCACCGTGGCAAGCACCATCCAGGAATTCAGGCTGTCCGGCCGAAGATCCCCGTAGCGCCACCATATCAGGAGGCCGAAGACCAGCGTGACCGGAGCATAGACCAGCACGTCCCAGGAGTTGAACCCGGGCATCGACCCGAGGGAGAGGGCGGCGAGCCCGCAGAGGAGTGTTCGCCCCCGCGTGGAGAGCGTCCCCCACCGCATGTAGGCGAAGACCAGGAGAAAGAGCAGGAACCCCTGGTTGAAGAAACTCATGACGTGCGGGTGTACGTCGCCCCAGAGCATCGAGAAGATGGGATACTCGTTGATGGTGTTCTCGATCGTCCGGGTGCTCCCCCAGAGGACGTCGAACCAGGTGTCCCCGATCAGGATATGGTAGATCGCCGAAGGGTTCGGGAGGAAGAGCGCAACCACCGGGAGCCACCGGTAGCGATCGAGGAGGAGGTGCCCGAGGCCGTAGAGTGAGACGACGGAGAGGCCGAGCACCGTCGGGAGTGCGAGGTTGAAGGCGATCGTCGAAGGCACGCCGGATACGAGCCCGAGCGCCCCGCTCGTCCAGTAGCCGAGGTAGTAGTAGACGTCCAGCGTCCCCCCCGCATACCAGGGATCGAGCGGCGGGACGGTGGGCACCCGCATGATCGAGGCGAGGATCGCGTGATCCATGAACTTCTCGGCGTAGGAGATGCTCGGGTTGATCCAGCGCACCTCGAGCATGAAGAGGAAGGGGACCAGGAAGGCCAGGTCCCAGGTGAGCGCGGACCGTAGCCGCTCCTTCGTGAAGAACCGCCGCACTCCTGCATACGCGTTCGCGGCCGCGAACGGCAGGAGGGCGAGGACGATCGGAAGGCCTGAAAGACCACAGTACCAGGTTGCAAGCGTGAAGAGGAGGATCGATGCCGGGTATGCCGCGGCTGCCGAGAGGTTGCCGAGGGTGCGGTCGAGCGCCGGCCAGACGGCGAGATGAAGCATTTTGACGACCGCAAGCCAGAGCAGCACGGGAACGATGAACTCAACCGCCAAACGTATCCTCCGTCTCGATCTCCCTGTTGAACGCTCTCTTCAAGAGGCTCATCGACCAGTCGCCGAAGTAGTAGATCGACCCGACGCCCCCGACGAGCGTGACCAGGTTCTTGATCAGGTGGTCGATGACCGCTATCAGCGTTGCCGTGACCGCCGGGGTTCCCGCGAGTCCGAACGTCAGAGCGAGCGCGAGTTCGTAGGTACCCACCCCTCCCGGGGTGATCGGAACGGCCTTGACGAGGTTGCCGATGACGATCGCGAGAATGACGATGCCGAACGGCACCGGCTCCTGGAACATCAGGACGACCGCGTAGCAGACCAGCACGTCGACGAGCCATATCAGGAGCGACGAGCCGCTGAGCACGGCGAGGGCCCGGGGGTTGAGGGAGGCCCGCTTCACCTCATCAAGCATCTTCTGGATGGCGGCGACGATCCGGTTCCCCGACTCCATCCTGCCCGACCAGAGAAGCACGGCGAAGAAGACGCCCCCTGCGGCGAGGGGGACGACGATGACCGTGATGAACCAGTCGGGGACGTCGAGTACCGCGAGGACGAACGGGAGCGCGATGACGCCGAGCACCGCGATCATCAGGATATCGAAGACGCGCTCGACGACGAGGGACGAGAACCCCTGCGAGTAGGTGGCGTCGTCCTCGTGCTTCAGGATGAGCATCCGCACGAAATCGCCGAGACGCGCGGGGACGATGAGGTTCGCCGTCTGGGAGATGAAGATGCAGGCGGTCGAGAACCAGAGGTCTTTTCTGACGTCGAGCCCCTGCAGGATGAACCGGTAC
>JAEYOJ010000122.1 GCA_023411815.1 Pseudomonadota bacterium
CCGCTGCTGTAAGCCCCAAACACGCCTCCCATCCGGTTCTCCGGGGGAAACACCTCATCCTGTCGCCCCGGGCTGTTGCCGGTACTCTTCAAGGCCCCCCGCACCGGCGCCGGGCCTGCCTGCGCCATCCTCCCGGCCGCCTCCCCACCCCTGATCTCAACCGGGTGCGCATTTATAGAAGGGAACGATAATAGGGACGTATGCCCCCGCTGGGCGTGACCTCCCCCTCGTGCATCTACGCCTGCACCCGGTTCCGGGTAAGGAGGACGACGCTCCTTCCTCGTGAAGAATACCTGCGGATCATGCGGATGAGCATACCGGAGATCGTCACGTTCCTCAGCCGACGGGAAGATTACAGACAGCCTGTCCTTGAGCTCGCGCACGACTTCTCCGGCGCCCAGCTCATCGAGGAGGCGGTAAACCGCAACCTGGCGCAGTCGTTCCGGCACGCCATGGCGACCGCTCCCGGCGACCTGCACACCCTGACCGGGGAATACCTCAACCGGTGGGACATCGCAAACGTCATGGCGATCCTGCGGGGCACGGTTCACGACATACCCCGGCGCCAGATCCGCGATCTTCTCGTCCCGGCGGGGGAACTCGACGGCACGCTCCTCGACCGCCTTCTTAACTTCACGAACTGCGGCGAGGCTATCGAGGCGCTCCAGGGCTGGCGGCTCTACCCGGTTCTCGCGGAGTACTACCGGATCTGCGGTGAGACGGGCGTCTTTGCCCGGATCGAGAACGAGCTTTACCGGCAATACTACACCGACCTTCTCGGTCTTGCCGCAACCGGGTGCAGCGGATGCCAGGAGCTGATCGGCTACCTCCGGTTCGAGATCGACATCACCAACATGAGAAACCTCCTCCGGCTCCACTGCGCAGAAGAGGCGTGCGATATCGCGACCATCGACCGGACGATGATCCCCGGCGGCCGTATCCCCGTCGACCTCTTCCGAAGGCTCTACGGCATCGAGACGGAAGGAGAGTTCGTCAGCGCCTTTCTTTCGACCGACATCGTCCCGGTTCTCGCCCAGGCGGTGCGCGAACTCCGGCAGGATCCGGATTTCTCAAGCACAGATGCCGCAGAACTGGTCTGGCAGCGATGGCACCGGCGCAGGCGGCCCGTCCACGAGGTCGAAATGGCGGTCACCCGCGTCAGGCTCCACCAGCTGGAAGCCCTCTCCCGGCGGCACCCGTTCTCGGTTCTGCCGGTGCTTGCATACCTCGAGCGGAAGAAGTACGAGGTCGCGAACCTGCGGGCAATCGCACGGGGGAAAGCATTCGGCCTCTTGCCCGAACGGATATGGCAGTATATCGTCCTGTAGGAGAGCACCATGCCGGTCGACGACATCAAACCCACCAGGGCCGGCCTCCTGATCGTCAGGCGGAGGCAGGCGCTCGCAGAGCGGGTACACCGGCTTTTGTCGATGAAACTCGACGGCATGATGCTGGAACTGGTCAAACTCACCGAGCAGGCAGCCCTGAACCGCAGGGAACTCGAAGAGAAGTTCGCCGGCGCACGGGAGATGGTAGCGGTCGCCGCCATGATGGAGGGGGCGACGGGAGTGCTCCTCGCGGCGCTCTCGGTAGAGGCCTATCCTTCCTATGCAACCGGAAACAGGAACATATTCGGGGTGCGGCTCCCGGACCTCGAACCGGTGATGGTGAGAAAGACACTCGACCAGAGGGGTTACGGTATCCTCGGAACATCGTCGGTCATCGACGACGCGGCCGACGCCTACGAGGAACTTCTCGAAGCGATCATCGCAACCGCCGAACTCGAAGGAGGGGTCAAGCACCTGCTCGACGACATCGAGAAGACGCGGCGACGGGTGAACGCACTGGAACTCAAGATCATCCCGGAACTCACGGAGATCCGCCGGTTCATCGAAGACCAGCGCGACGAGATGGAGCGGCAGGAATGGACCCGGCTCCGGCGCATCAAAAAGATAAAAGCAAAGAGGGTAGGGGACCGCTAGAGGTCGCCGGCCTGCTGCCGTGCAAGGCACGCGATCGCGGCGTCCACGATGGTGCCGAGGGCGTCCACGCCGAAGGTCTCGGACGAGAGGACGATGTCGTACGGCGAGAGGTCGTCGATCTCGATACCGTAGTAGTTCCGGTAGCGGGTCGATTCCGAACGCTGCCGGTTCTCGGTATAGACCCGGGCTCCCTCTTCGTCCATCCCGTCACGTCCCGCAATGCGTCTTGCCCGGCAGGAAAGCGACGCCGAAAGCCAGATACGGAGATCGGCGTTCTCGACCATCCTGCCCGAGAGCCTGCCCTCGATGATGATGTTTTCGGCGGCTTCACCGATCTCTTTCTGCCGGGCGTCGATCATCCGGTCGACCGAGGGATCGCTCTCCGCGAACTTCCCGAACCCGGCGAGATCCATGCCGTGCTCCTTCGCGAGCTGACGGAAGACCTCTCCCGCGGAGATGAGGTCGAGCCCGTGCTTCCCCGCGAGGTAGCGGGCGAGCGACGTGGTGCCGCTCCCCGGCGGACCGCTGATGGTGATCCGCATCAGAGCCCTCCGATGTT
>JAEYOJ010000153.1 GCA_023411815.1 Pseudomonadota bacterium
GCGATCGTCGTGTTCCCGACGTTCTCCATCCCGCCGAAGTCGGAGTTCTGCATGGCGATCTCCCGGTAGACCGCCCCCGTGTAGGCGTAGCCCGGCGTGATGGTCGAGATGAGTTCTTTGAGCGTCTTCCTGGTCTCTTCGAGCGCTTCAAGATCCCCGGAGCGTTTCGCCTCGTCGCGCACCCGCGTAAGACGCCACACCTCCTCCCGGGTCTCGCGATCGCGGTACTGCTCCGGGCCGGTGAAGAGGTGGACCCACATCACCCCGTCCGCGAGGATATCGAGCGCACGCTCCGCAGCCGCTGCATCCGAGCCGGTTTTCGCGAGGAGTTCGAGGGCGAACGTCCGTCCGTCGGGGTACTCGAACTCGCGCCGGTGGGTGTCGTAGCACCCCACCCCGAGGAAGAAGAGGTAGGGCGCCATCGGGGTTCTGGTGTTCTCGTATCTCTGCACGGAGCGGCCGGGAGCGCAGGGGATCCGATCTCCTGCCGGGTCGCCGTTCGATATGGTGTTCGTGTACCCGTTGTCCGCGACGATCGTCGTCGTGTAGGTGCACTTCGCGGTCATGTCGTCGAGGCAGGGAACCAGCCGCTGGAACCCCCACTGCTGGCACTGGGTGATCTGGGTGGGCGGCCCGCCGGGACAGAGCCCGTCATAGTAGAGGCCTTCGAGAACGTGGGTGCTCGGCCGGCAGATCGTCTCGGTCTCAAGGGTGAATTGTGTCCGGGGCGGGACGGCGGGATCGAAGGCGACGGTGAGGGTCGCCGCGTCCCGGTCGTAGGTATGGGTGACGGCACGTCCGGCGGACTCCACGCGGAGAATGTCCAGATCGCGGGCGTTCAGGGAGAGCGACGAGAGCGGTGCGTCGAGGGTCCCGGCGGTGAGGGCGGAGACGACCCGGGTGTGGCCGTCGTAGACGTCGAAGACGAGGTCCATGTGGACGACCCGGACGGGGAGCGCCCCGAAGTCCTCCGGGTAGTAGCGAAAGAGCCTCCGCTCTCCGCCTTCTCCGGTCAAAATCCCGCCTCGCCGGTGATCTCGCGGAGGGCACGGCGGATCGCCGTCCGGACTTCGGGCTCCTCCTCGTCCTCGAGCGCGGCGGAGAGGTTGTCTGCCGCCCGCCGGT
The DNA here is from genome assembly GCA_023411815.1 of Pseudomonadota bacterium. Taxonomy (GTDB): domain Bacteria; phylum Desulfobacterota; class Desulfovibrionia; order Desulfovibrionales; family Desulfovibrionaceae; genus Desulfocurvibacter. The sequence continues at coordinate 1,126 of JAEYOJ010000153.1, forward strand.
CGCGGAGTTTCCCGAGCGCTTCGGCGGCGGCCACCCTGACGTCCTTCTTTTTGTCCGCAAGAAGGGGGAGGAGGGGCTCGACCGCGCGCCGATCGCCGAGTTCGCCGAGCGACCAGGCGGCGCCGCGCCGCGCCCACCGGTCGCGGTCCTCGAGGAGAAGGAGGAGCGGTTCGACCGCCCGCGCGTCGTGAAGTCTCCCGAGCGCCTGCGCGGCGACCCACCTGACCTCGTTCTCGCGGTCCGCGAGGGCGGCGATCAGCGGCTCGACTGCGCGGGGATCGGCGCACTCCCCGAGCGCCTCGGCCGCCCGCAGCCGGTAGGGGGTGCTCTCGTCCGAGAGCTGCTCGATATACTTGCCGATGTTCTCCTCGCGCCGCTTCTCCCTGTCCTCCATGAGGCGTTTTACCGAGCGCTCCATCTCAATCCCTCCAGATTCTCCCCGCACACCAGATGTCGTTTACGGTATATAGCATCTGGCACGGCATCATCCCGCCGCCGTCAGCGCCGGTTACGCTGATATCTCTTCTTCCTCGCCGACGACGTCGAACGCGACGATCCTGTAGTTGTAGTACCGCCCATCGGGATCGGTGAAGAAGAGAAAGACCATCAGCCCGTGCTCGTCCGAGATCCAGAGTTCGGCGTCTTCGTCGATGGTATGGTACTCGAAGCCGAATCCGGCAAGCGCCTCCTCGATGGCGGTGTCCGTACCCATGTCGCTGACCATCTCGAATGTCGCGGCCAGGGGGTACTGCTGTTCCTCGAGTGCGGATACCTGGAGCCGCGCCTGTTTCTCTGCAAGGAAGAGATTGTCCAGGGTAGCCATGATCTCCTGTGCGACCGAATCCACTTCGTCCGGCTCCATACCTGTACCTTGGATTTACCGGCTATATGGATGTTGGGCGCTTGCGCCGGTGAGGGCGCAAAGGCCCCTGCAGAGCGGAGAATTATTGTTTCGTTTCTATCGGCACAATGGGAAATTATTTTTCTCATCGTTGGCCGGATACGTCTTTATCCTCGCCACGGCGCCACCATAACGAAACCCTAAAACATCCTGATACAGATAGAAGTCTAATGGCAGAAGGCAGGCTCAAGATCGTCGTTTTTGGTTCCTTCAATGCAGGCAAGTCCAGCTTCATCCAGGCACTCGACCCCCGCAGCCGTCACATCGAGGCGTCCTCGGAAGAGGGTCCCACGACCGTTGCGTTCGATTTCGGCAGATTGATGGTGGGAGACAAGTCCATCTTCCTCTTCGGCACGCCGGGGCAGGAGCGGTTCGAGTTTGTCCGGCAGATCCTCTCGCGCGGGATGGACGGCGCGATCATCGTCGTGGACGCCACAACGGGAGTGGACGCAATGACCCGGCATCTTTATGACCAGTTGAAGGCCCTCAAGGTCCCGCTCGCGTTCATGGCGAACAAGTGCGACAGTCCCGGTGCGGTGCCCGAGGCCGTCAGCCG
>JAEYOJ010000142.1 GCA_023411815.1 Pseudomonadota bacterium
CGCCCGGTGCAGGAGGCATCCCGGCGGCCTGGAGGTCGACGGCGTCTTCACCCCCGAGGGCTGCCGCAACAAGGGGTATGCCCGCACGACGATGGCCGCTCTGGTCACCGCCTGCCACAACGACGACCTCCATATGTACGCGGTCGAGAGCCTCGCCGGGTTTTACTCGGAGTTCGGGTTCATCTCGATACCGGAACGCAACCTCCCTCCCCGAATCCGGGAGCGTTACACCTGGGCCGCGGGGAACATGGAGGGCGCCGAAGTCCGGCCGATGTTCAGGAGAGCCGGGCTGTAACCCGGCACCTCGTGAACTTCCACCGCACTCGCACCTCCGGTGCTCAAGCTCCGTTCCCTTCGAGAAAAGGGAAGTCGACTGGTTGACCTTTTGAGAACGACCTCAGCCATTTCAGCGAAGTACTGAGACTGTATCGTTATCCCCGGCAAGTAATTCACGCGAAGAACGACATTCATCGCACCTAACGGTGCTCAAACTCCGTTCCTGACGAAACGTCGTAAGTCACACCTCCGGGGCCCAGGCTCCGGCCCTCTGGCCCGTCGCATTCGAAGATGCTTCGCATCTTCTCGAACTCCTGCCGTTCCGGCAGTCGCATCCTGCGGACAGTCGCCATTCGAAGATGCTTCGCATCTTCTCGAACTCCTGCCGTTCCGGAAGTCGCATCCTGCGGACAGTCGCCACTCACGCCCCGCCGCCTTCCTCCTCGAAGTAGTGCAGCGCCTCGGGAACCTGTGCGCGAACCCGCCGCAGGAAGTGGTTCGCAAGGTCAGGGTCGGCCACCCAGAACGAGTGCTGCATCGCCCGCTCCGTCTCCTTGGAAAGCCCGCCTGCCCGGCCCATCTCCGCTCTTATGTCGTGGACGGCGTTCTCGACCTCCTCTTCGCTCTCCCATTTCAGCACCGATATCGTTCGTGCCATCGCTCTTCACCTCACGGCGCTGCCGTATGGGGGGAGGTTCTATTTCAGGTTAACCCCCCGGGAGGGTTGAAAAAAGTGGTCAGGCTTCTTCCTGATCGAGGAGCATCTTTTCGGCTTTCTCACTGACGAGCGCACTGTTCCCGGCAGGATCCTCGAGGATGACCGTGAAGGGGAAAGCCACCTCTCGTGCGGCGGCGATCGTCTCCATCATCCTGATTGCGGCCGCCCGCTCGTCTTCGCTCTCGGGGTTCGCGAGGATCGTCTCCACCGCCTGCTCGAAGCGGTAGAGAATTCCCTCGATATTGGTGACGAAACCCTCGCAGGCGGTGCCGGGCTCGACCGCGAGGCCGAGTTCAGGGATCTCGATCTTCCCCGTCGTGCTCCGCGCCACCCGGATGGCGAGGTCATCGGGCTCCTCCACCCGCACCGTCCACCGGACCGGGTCGCCCTCCCCGAGGATGATGGTGTCGGTGTGACGGTAGCCGCAGGCTTCGCAGGCGATGGAGACGAGCAGGAGATCCGGGAAGTGAGGGATGTCGAGATGGTGATGGACGATCCGGATCTCGCTCCCGCAGGCGGGACAGGTCCCCGGATGGGACTCCCGCACTAGAGGCCCCCGCCGATCTTCTCGCGGGAGACCTTGACGGACATCGGGGTGATGAGGACGTACTTCTGCTCCCCAAGGCCGACGATGTCGCCGTTCACGTCCTTTGCGACGTCGCGGAGGTCCTTCAAGACCCGCTCGAACGTCACCTTGTCCATCTTCAGCCGCCCGATATCGACGATGACGATATTGCCGTTATAGACCTCGTCTTTGACGCGCGGGGTATCTTTGAGGTCGGCGATGGTGGCGATCTTGATGTACATGGATGCCGGTTCTTCGTCGCTCGATCCCTCGTAGGAGGCGAGATCGAGTTCCATGTAGTCCTCTTCGTTTCTTGCCGGACTTTTGCCGAGGATGCTGTCAAAGAGTTTTTTAACCATAGAAAAATTGAGGAATGAATTTTATTTAATAGTATCCATTATTTTCTCCGTCAGATCTCCAGATTCCAGAGATCGTCCCCGACGTAGTGGATGCTTTTAACGGACTTGCCCTTCTCCTGCCGCTCCATATCGGCTGCATCGAAGAGCGCAATCCCCACGGCAAGCGGTTTTCCGTGCCGCTCCTCGACGACCTGCACCGGGTGCCCCGCACGGATGTCCGCCGAGATCGATACGATCCCGGGGCGCATGGCATCCGCGCCGTTTGCGACGAACCTGACCGCGCCGGAATCGACCACCACCCGCCGCTCGGGGATCGGGTGCTCGACGAGCCCCCGCAGGGTCGGGAACGCCCAGTCTTCGGCCCCCATCAGGAGGGGCTTTTTATCGATGAGATAGATCCCGACGGGAGCATCCGTCTCCACCCGCTCGATCCTGTCCGACCGGAAGAGGTCGGCCGATGCCCCGATCTCGTCCGTGAGTCGCTCGAGAAGTTCGCTTATCTGTGATTTCCGGATGACGTGGCGCTTCTTTACGGTAATCTTTGGCATGTGTCGAAACCTCGAGGTGGCGCTGACTCTCGCGCAGCAACGCGGTTATATTTAAGTAGCTTCCTCACTCAAATATATTACTCCAGAATGGACGGCAAAGGGTAATCATATGACGCCAAGACCGTTGGATATTTTAGATCAGGTACTGAATCGTCAGCCCGTCATCATCAGCCTGAAAGGTGGGAGAGAGATCCGGGGGATCCTCCAGGGATACGACGTTCACATGAATCTGGTACTGGACAAGGCAGAAGAAGAAGTGGACGGCGCGGCGCAGAAACTCGGCACGTTGATCGTCCGCGGTGACAATGTGATTTACATTACCCCTTCAGTCGAATAACATTAGGTGAGAGAGAATGTCAAAAGGCACACCATCGATGGGCAAGCGGCAGAAACGCACTCACATCGCC
>JAEYOJ010000160.1 GCA_023411815.1 Pseudomonadota bacterium
TTGCAAAAGGGGTTTCCCTTCCCCTGGACCCCATCCCTTCCTCAAAACCTTTTCATTTCTCTGATCTGGAATACAGATCTGAGCCTCTTATTACGAACGCACGCCATGTTCCCATGCGGGGGTCCGGGGGGAGGCTTCTCCCCCCGGCCGCCGGAGGCATGCCTTTCCTTGCTTGCTGCTTACTTCAGCATTTCCACGAATGCTTCCACGCGCGTCTTGAGCTGCCCCACGTCTTCCATGGAGTAGTCGGTTTCGATGGACAGCATGGGGATGCCGGCGTCTTTCAGGGCCTTGTCCACCTTGATGGATTCGTGGGCGTAGGGCTGGCAGAACAGCAGGCCGTAGTGGATCACGCCGTCGGCCTTGGATTCCCTGGCCAGCTGCACGATATTGTCCAGCCGCTCTGTGTTGGGCGTGAAGGTGGCGCAGTCGATGCGCAGGTAGCGCTCGGCTATGGCCTCGAGCATGCCTTCCAGCGTATCGGCGGACTCGTCCACCAGGTCGCGCGTGTTGCGCGAGCCGATACAGGACTCCTCGGACACAATGACCGCCCCCGAGGACTCGATGATGTAGGGCAGCTTCCAGTTGGGCACGGCCATGGGACAGCCCGAGAGCATGAGCCTCGGCGTGCCCTGGGACGCGACGCCCTGGTTCTGCGCGATGCGCGCCTCGATCTCGTCGCACAATTCGTTGATCTTGGCCGTGAAGCGCACGGGATCGTCATAGAAGCTTATCTGGTTCACCAGCAGCACGTCGCGGCCGGAGATGGGCGCGGGTTCGGCCGCGCGCAGGCGGTTGAGGCGCTGCAGGGCGCGACGCTTGGCGTTCACGGTCCTGATGGCCGCCTTGAGCTTGTCCGCCGTGATGGCCTTGCCCGTGAGCTTCTCGATGACCTGCTTGTAGCGCAGAACCTCGGTCTTCCACAGAGCGCGGTCGTGCTCGTCCTTCTTCTGGGGCACTTCCATGGTGTGGGTCGGCGCCATTTCGGCCAGCTGCTCGTAGGCCTTCTTCTTGCCGTCGCAGGTCGTCTCGCCAACGAGCAGATCGCAGGACTCGATGTACGGACAGAGCCGGGCCAGCTTGAAGCCCATGAAGGACTTGATGAGCGCACAGGTGTTGCGCGGCACGAGCTTCTCGGCCAGCTCGGTGCCGGCGTCCGCGCCGGAGCACAGGCCGACCTGCACGGCGTCGGCGGCCAGGGTCAGTTCCTCGGGCACGAACACGCAGAACGTGCCTACGATCTTGCGGCCTTGCGCCTTGGCCTCCTGCAGTTCCTGGATGCGCAGGCCGTGCACTTCGGACAACACGAAGTCCAGGTACTCCGCGCCCTTGAGCCGGCCCTGCTGCGACAGGTAGATGTCGCCGTAGAACTTGCCCAGGACCTGCATCAGGCCGTCATGGGCCTTCAGGTCGAGGTTCAGCCGCTCCCACATATCCGTGTAGTTGGTCATGCGCGCTCCTTGGCTCGTTGAAACGGAGAATTGGAGATGAGAGAATCATCTATGCGGGAGCCTTAATGGAGTGGCAAATCGTTTGGGCCGATGATTATGAGCTGGTTCGATAGGGAGACTGAATAGCGGAAATCTCGATACAGGTGGGAAACCTCAACGGCCTGCAGGATTTGGACATGCCGGCTGCCGCCGTGCATACGCCGGAAACAATCGCCGATTTTCGGGTAACGCCCCCTGCCTGATGATCGCTAGCAAGCGCTCGGGTTCGGCCTGTCATTGCGCCCGGCGCATGGGCAAGTGCATTGCGCCTTGCAAGCGGACAATATGGCGTATAAAGTGCCCCAGCCCGCTGACGGGACTATTTCTTCCTATGTCATCGCGGACAACATGACAAGCGAGGCCCCCTCCTCTACACCGCAAGGCCGGCGCCTTCCCATGGCTGGCCGGCAAGCCGTATTTCCTTGGAGACATCATGGCCGCACGCATAATCCGCAAGGAAGTGCTCATCCCGGGCCAGACCACCAAGCTGGTCCTGGACGCTCCGCACGTGGCCGCCAAGGCCAAGCCGGGGAACTTCGTCATCCTGCGCGTCCACGGCAAGGGCGAACGCGTTCCCCTGACCATCGCCGACGCCGATCCGAAACAAGGCACCATCACCCTGGTCTACCTCGTGCTCGGCAAGTCCACCTGGCTGCTCAACCAGCTTGAGGAAGGCCAGGAGCTGAACGACCTGTGCGGCCCGCTGGGCAGGCCCACGCACATCACGCCCGGTCCCGAGCCGGTGGTCTGCGTGGGCGGAGGAACGGGCATCGCGGCTATGCATCACATCGCCAAGGGCTTCGCCGTCGCTGGGCACAAGGTCGTCTCGGTCATCGGCTCGCGTTCCAAGGACCTGCTCCTGTTCGAAAACGAGCTGCGTGCCTTCAGCCACGAAATCCTGGTGGCCACCAACGACGGTAGCCATGGCATCAAGGGCTTTGTCACCGACGCCCTGCGCGACTACCTGGACACGCACAAGGACGTGGCCGAGGTGGTGGCCGTGGGACCGGTGCCCATGATGGAGGCCGTGGCCAACCTGACCCGCCCCTACGGCGTCAAGACCACCGTGAGCCTCAACTCCATCATGATCGACGGCATCGGCATGTGCGGCGCCTGTCGCGTGAACGTGGGCGGCAAGATCCAGTTCGCCTGCGTGGACGGACCGGAGTTCGACGGCCATCAGGTGGATTTCGTGGAGCTGCGCGAGCGGCTGTGCGCCTACAAGCCCTATGAACTCAAGTCCTATCAGGAGTGCGGCTGCAGCCATGGCTGAGAAAAAGACCAAGCCCTCCCCCATGCCCCGCGTGGCCATGCCCGAGCAGCCCGCGGCCGAGCGAGTAAGGAATTTCTCCGAGGTGGCTCTGGGCTACACCCTCGAAATGGCCATGGCCGAGGCGGAGCGCTGTCTGCAGTGCAAGAAGCCCGCCTGCGTCAAGGGCTGCCCCGTGGAGATCAATATCCCCGGCTTCATCGCCAGGCTGGCCCAGGGCGATGTGCGCGGGGCCTATGGCATCATCCGCGAGACCAACAATCTGCCCGCTGTCTGCGGCCGTGTCTGCCCACAGGAGAGCCAGTGCGAGGGCGCGTGCATCCTGGGCCGGATGACCGACAAGGCCAGCGGCGAGAAGCATGAGTCCGTGGCCATCGGTCGCTTGGAGCGCTTCGCGGCCGATACCTTCGCCGCCGAGAACTCCTGTGACGAGCTGACGGGCAAGCCCGTGTGCGCCATGACCCGCGACGGGCTCAAGGTGGCCTGCATCGGTTCCGGTCCGTCCAGTCTCACGGTCGCCGGCTATCTTTCCGCCATGGGAGTGCAGGTGACCTTGTTCGAGGCCCTGCACGAGCCCGGCGGCGTGCTCGTGTACGGCATCCCCGAGTTCCGCTTGCCCAAGGCCACCGTTGGCCGCGAGATCGAAGCCCTGCGCGGCCAGGGTGTCGAGATCCGCTGCAACTGGGTGGTCGGCAAGACCGTGGCCGTGCGCGACCTCCTTAACGACGGCTACAAAGCCGTGTTCATCGGCGTGGGCGCCGGTCTGCCCAAGTTCCTGGGCGTTCCCGGCGAGAATCTCGTCGGCGTCTATTCGGCCAACGAGTACCTGACGCGCGTTAACCTGGGCCGGGCCTACGACTATCCGGCCTACGACACGCCCGTGACCAGGGGCAGGCACGTGGCGGTCATCGGCGGCGGCAACGTGGCCATGGACGCGGCGCGCACGGCTCTGCGCCTTGGCGCCGAGCGCGTCAGCATCGTCTACCGCCGCACCATGGAGGAGATGCCCGCCCGCCGCGAGGAGATCCATCATGCCCTGGAAGAGGGCGTGCAGTTGGAGACACTCTGCAACCCCACGGCCTACGTGGGCGACGGCAAGCACCGCCTGGCCGCCCTGCGCCTCCAGCGCATGTGCCTGGGCGCTCCCGACACCTCGGGCCGCTGCCGGCCGGAACCGGTGCCCGGCGACATCTTCGAGCTGCCCTGCGACCAAGCCATCATCGCCGTGGGCACCGGCTCCAACCGCATACTGCTCCAGGACACGCCGGAAGTTGCCCTCAACAAGTGGGGCTACATCGTGGTCGACGAGGAGACCGGCGAAACGTCCCTGCCCGGCGTCTATGCCGGCGGCGACATCGTCACCGGAGCGGCCACGGTCATCCTGGCCATGGGCGCGGGTCGCCGTGCGGCCAAGGCCATCGCGCGGAAACTGGGATTGCAATAGAGAAGAAGTAAGA
>JAEYOJ010000164.1 GCA_023411815.1 Pseudomonadota bacterium
CGCGAGCAGCGCGTCCTCGCGCTTCCGGTCGACGGCATGCTCGTCGGCAAACGCCAGAAACCGGGCGAGGTCGTCCGGGTCCGCCTTCCCTTCAGCCGCCTCGACGACCGCGTCGTAGGTTCGTTCCGGAAAATAGAGTCCCCGGGCGGCCTCAAGGAGCGACCCGGCCGCGTCGGCACCGATAACCCCGCACTCCAGCGCCCGCTGGATGGTCGCCCGGATGTTCACGAGCGGTTCGGAGAGCGGCATGAACGTCTCCGGATCGAAGAGGAGCGCCACCTCGTCGTCGGCGACGAGCCTCCCCTCCCGGTAGGCGCGGTAGATCTCCCCGACACCCTCCATCCCGAGGCTGTCGAGTTCCGCAGCCCGGAGCGCTCCCATGCTGGAGGCGCCGACGACCCGCACCCCGGCCCGGAGCGCGGCCAGGACCTCACGGTGGGCGACGGCGCAGTCCTGGAAGAAGACACCGTCGATGAGCCCGATGATCCGGGCTCCGGCGCGTGCGGCCTCCAGGATATCGCCTCGTTTCGCCGGAGGACGGTACTCGGCGTCGAGGACTTCCCGGGCAGTCTTGTGGTCACAGCTGGGACCGAGGAAGACGACGACTTCGTGCGTCACGGCACCTCCTGCCCATCCGGTCCTGGTCCATCGCGTACATCTCCAGCCCCGGCACGATCACCCGGACGACCGGGATGCCGATCTCCGGCCGGGTGAGGTCGACCACGATCACACGCAAGAGTCCGGCCGCATCGAGCCTCCCGGTAACGTGGTTGATGTCGGTGAGGAAGTCGTCGCTGTCAAACGACGGCATCTCCGGGAACCGGATCGTCTCGGACTCCGCGAACCAGTGCCGGTTCAGCCGCTTCGTCCGGTCGTAGCCGATCCTCTTTCTTATGTCCGCCGTATCGGTATCCTCGCGTGCACCGTGGATCTGCGTCAGTCTGCTCTGCGCAACCTCCGTGAGCGCCCGGAGAACCGCGATATGGGCGCTCGTGTGCGACCCCATCCCGATCGTGAGGAGCGTGGGGTCTTTGAGCACCACGTCGTCGGCCACCGCGGCCACCGTGGGGATCCCGATATCGCTCGTGATGTCCTTGAGGGTGACCTCGACGCCGGCGGCCGCGAACTTCGCGAGCAGGTCGGCGGCGAGCCCGTCGTCGATCCCCTCGATCCGGGGGCCGGTGTTTTTGGTCACCTCCACGAGCGACCAGGCGTCGCGCTCGACCACCTCCATCAGGGCGTGGAAGGTCGCCTCCTCGAGGGTGTTGCCGGAAGCAAGCCCGTTGGTGTTGGTCCGGAAGAGGCGGCCATAAGTCGCCGGGAGGGGGTGGTAGACCGCGTGGGCGGGAACGAGCACCTCCTCCTCCTGCACGATGTCGTATCCTTCGACCCAGGGAACCACGATGTCGGCCGGAACCCGGTCGGGGAGGATCAGGTCCGCGGGGTCGAGCGCGTTCTCCCCGGCCGAGATCTCGCTGTATCTCCCGACTATCGGTTCCCGGTTATCCATTTCGCCCGAATAGCGCTCGATCCCCTCCATCATCGCCGAGACCTCTGCCTCGACGGGGGTGGCGCCCTTGCCGTTGTAGACCGATATCGCCCCCGCCCCGGCGGTCGGCCGGATGCTCGAGAAGACCGGGATCCCGATCCGGTCAAGGTTCGTGATATCGGCGACGCGGGTGATCCCCGCCACGGGGAGCCTCTCCCGTGCCAGACGGAGCGTCTCCTCGGGCGGAACCGTGCGCTGGGTCTCCTTCGCGTAGGCCTTCCTGCACGACTGCAGCCGGATCATGCGTCGCCCCCGTGGGACTCGCCCGGAACCCAGCGCTCGCCGCCCTCGCCGATCTCCTTCTTCCAGATCGGCACGCTCTCCTTGATCCGCTCGAGAATATACTCGCAGGCGTCGAAAGCCTCCTTCCGATGACCTGCGCCGACGACAATGAGGAGGATGTTCTCCCCGACCCGGAGCCTTCCTACCCGGTGGATGACCTCGACGGCCGCTATGGGGTATCGGGCAAACGCCTCGTCCCGGATCGTCTCAAGTTCCCTCACCGCGACCTCCTCGTAGGCCTCGAGTTCCATAACCTCCGTCCCGCCGTCGTCCCTGACGGTGCCGAGGAAGGTGACGAGAGCGCCCATATCGGGCTTCCGCACCCGGTCGATCACGGCATTCACGTCAAAATCGTCTTCTGTTAAGCCGAACATTCCAGTCTCCTCCGTCACCCGCCCGCCACCGGCGGGAAGAGTGCGACCTCGTCCCCGTCGGCGAGGGTGAGCGTCCCGGCCTCCGCACGCCGCACGCGCCTGCCGTTGTGCATCAGGATCACATATCCCCGAAGTTCTCCGCTTTCTTCAAAGAGCGCCTCCCCCGCCTGCTCCGAGGTCTCGCCGACCGCCGCAAGCAGCCGGCTCATCGTCGCCCCTTTGGGGACCTCGAGCGTGAGATCGCCCCCGATGGCCTCCCGCAGCCGCGCAAAAGCCCGTACCCGAACCTGCATTTTCCCCTCCTCAACACCTGCCGTTTCCGCACGCGCTGCAGTCATCCTGCCGCTCTACGGGCAGGATCGCCGTCGTGGCGGCCCGCCCGTCCCAGACG
>JAEYOJ010000090.1 GCA_023411815.1 Pseudomonadota bacterium
GTGAAACCTGTGTGGACGTCTGCCCGGCTTCCGCCATCACCATGGAAGACGGCAAGGCAAAAGTCGACGTCGACCTCTGTGTTGATTGCGAAACCTGCGTCGACGAGTGCCCGTCGGAAGCAATCTCCATGGAATAAAGAAACCAACTCTTTTAATACCACCTACACTACAGATATTTTTGTCTATGATAAATGTAGGAGTGCTTGGTGCCACAGGAGCGGTGGGACAGCGCTTCGTTCAGTTGCTGGCGGATCATCCCTGGTTTCATCTCCAGACGCTGACTGCATCTGAGCGGAGTGCGGGAAAACCGTACGGCAAGGTGGTCAACTGGCGCCTCGATGCGCCGTACCCGGACAACGTCAGTGATATCGTCGTCACTCCCACAACCGTCGAGAGCCTGAAGGACTGCGATCTTGTCTTCTCGGCACTGCCCGCCGAAGTGGCGACGTCCCTTGAGACGGAGATCGCCGAAGCGGGTATCGGTGTCTGCAGCAACGCCCGCTCGCACCGCATGGACGCGGATGTTCCGCTGGTGATCCCGGAAGTCAACCCGGATCACCTCGGCCTGATCGACGTCCAGCGGGATCTTGGACGTGAGGGATTCATCGTGACGAACCCGAACTGCTCGACGATCGTCCTTGCGCTGGCCCTTGCACCCCTCCGGTCGTTCGAGTTCCATGACGTCCGCGTGGCGACCATGCAGGCAATCTCGGGAGGCGGATTTGCCGGCGTCTCCGCCATGGACATCTACGACAATGTCGTCCCCTACATCGGCTCCGAAGAGGAGAAGATGGAGAGCGAGACGCTGAAGATCATGGGGTCGTTCGACGGTTCCGCGGTAACTCCGGCTCCGTTCAGCGTGAGCGCAAGCTGTCACCGGGTCCCCGTCATCGACGGGCACACCATTGCGGTCTGGGTCGACGTAAAGGAGCCGGTTGCCGAGGTGAAAAAAGTTTACGCAAACTTTAAGTCCCCCTTAAGCAATCTACCCTTACAGCCGGAGAAGGCCGTTGAGCTCCTCGACCCGTCCGACCGTCCGCAGCCACGGCTCGACCGTAACCGCGGGCGGGGCATGACTGTCTCCGTCGGGAGGATCCGCGAAGGATTACGGTTTGTTGCGCTCGGCCACAACACCATCCGTGGGGCCGCAGGCGCATCCGTCCTCAACGCAGAACTGATATGCTCGAGGAAGTACCTTTAGACGAGGTGGGCTAATGATAAAGGACAACACAGTATTCGTGGGAAACAAACCGGTCATGAACTACGTGCTTGCGGTGGTCACCCAGTTCAATAACGGAGCGGAGGAAGTCGCGATTAAGGCCCGGGGAAAGGCAATTTCACGTGCGGTCGATACGGCGGAGATCGCACTCAACCGGTTCCTTGCAAACGTGGACAAAAAAGAGATCTTCACGTCGACCGAGATGATCGACACCGATACCGGGAAGACGAACGTATCAAGCATCGAGATTGTCCTCGCTCATGCGAAGTGAGATCCCGAAGCACTTTTTTGATACCGGTCAATAGAGCGTAGCGGCTGGCTGTCGGCGGAACTCCTCCGTTCGAACGGCTTTTCTCGTGGCGGCGTTCCTGCACGGTGCGCCGGAGATCTTCGGCGCTCCGGAAAAATCTGTCTGGCGCGCCCTATCCGTCAGACGGTCGCGTATACGGCCGGTTTGGCGCGGCTCGACCATAAAGGCTTTAAGAACCGCACCATATACGCTATACTATGAAACGGTTGGCGGTCGGCATGGCGCTGATGCTGGTTGCTGCTCTCATTGCTCCCGCGATGGCGGCGGGCGAGGAGCGGTACAGTTACATCACCGTCAAAGACGTCACCGTCCGGCTGGAGAAGGCGGATGCCGTCGTCACCATGAACTATACGATAGACGACGGCATGGGGTTCCTCGTTCTCCTCCTTGGGAAATCCGATCTGAGGCAGAAGGCACTCGATATACTGAACTTCGACAACGTCAGCGTTCGGCACCTCGACCTCGAGCGTATCGAGGTGCGCGTGAAGGACGCGTCGAACGACTACGGGCAGGGATCGTACTGGTTCCCCGCGCACGGCTTCGGCGTGGTGGTGCCCTCGCTCACCGTCATCACCCCCCAGGACGTCAAACACTACGAGAACGTCAGCGAGTTCCCCGAAGGACTCGGCTATTTTGCGTAACCGCCGGTAAGCCGGATGCGGTGCCGATCTTTAGACGCTACCTGCAGGTCTTCCGGGTACGGTGCTACGGCCGCCGCCCGATCTCCGCCAGGGCACGGCGGGTATGGCGGGCGAAATCGGATCCTTTCGAGGATGCCGCTACCTCGCGGCAGAGGCGATCCAGGTCGGCCGCCGTGTCGACGTCGTACCAGGGCTCGAGCAGGGAGACCGAGAGATCCAGGCGCTCGGCGATCCTGACCGTCCGTTGCGTCACGCGGGCCGAACTCCAGGGAATGCCCTCAAAGAGGCGGGGGACATGCTTCCGCATCCCGATCAGGTAGTAGCCGCCGTCGTCGCACGGCCCGATGA
>JAEYOJ010000154.1 GCA_023411815.1 Pseudomonadota bacterium
CCGCGGGGCAGCCGAGGATCTCCCCCATGCGGGGGTTTGCGAAGGTGATGTAACCGGTCTCGTCGACGGCGATGACGCCCTCGTTGAGGTTCTCGACGAGCCTCCGGTACATCGTCTCCGAGTGCCGGAGCGCGGCCTCCACCCGCGTCCGTTCCTCTGCGTACCGCACAGCCCGGCAGAGCAGTTCCCCGTCGGTCTTTTCCTTGACCAGGTAATCCTGCGCGCCGTTCTGCATCGCGTGGAGCGCAGCGGGGTCTTCTCCCGCCGCGGTGAGCACGATGACCGGGACGTCGGGGACCGTACGGCGCAGGCGGTCGAAGGCCGCCGCCCCCCGTCCGCCCGTGAGATCGAGGTCGAGGAGCACGACGTCGATTCCGCCCCCCGATACCGCGGCAAAACCGTTCTCGGGCCGCTCGCAGTGGATAAACTCGACGTCGCGCCCGCACTCGCGAAGCATCTCCCCGAGATTGCCGGGACTTTTCCCGATCAACAGCACGCGTAAGGGTTCGCTCATGGTCTCACTCGCATCCAGGGCCGGTACCTGCCCGTATCGGTGTAGATTCAGGTTTCCCGGCCGCAGACGGCCGCCGCGGGCATGATCGCACGCGGCCGGGTTCTCACTACTGTAGTACGGTTCTCCGGGAATTTATATCTCGTTCTTTGGCCGCGCCCGCCGCACCGGGCCGGGGGCTCCGGGGACGGCGGTGTCGTGCGCGGCCAGCAGGGCCCGGCGCAGAGCAGACCCCGATCGTCCTTGCAGCCGGGGTGATCCTGGTGCTCACCGCCGGCGGGTTCCTGGTCCGCCGCTGGTGGACGCACCGGCAGAGCCCGGCGCTCTTCCGGGACTACGACTGACTCCGCGATCGATGAACCGGGGCAGATTGCCCCCATATTTTTGTAAGGGGATTCCCGGGAGTCTCTATCAATACACTATATTAAGGGGAAAACCGGATTTGTTGAAATCCTTCCCCGGAGGACGAATCACCTCCTAGCCATACATCACTCCTGCATAGTTGCCTCACGCGAAGGCGCGAACTCCGGCATCTAGTGCATTGTATCATCTTATTTCAGAAACTTTTGTCGCATGTTGGGACGGACACTCCGGTCTCATGCGGGAGTGCGCGAAGGTCGATATAATCCCCCTGAAACGTCCCTTCGCGCTCTTCGCGGCTTCGCGTGAGGGATACTAGAGCGTAGCGAAGTCTCACGCGAAGACGCGAAGGTCGCGAAGAGGGATGGGCGATCTCTAATTTTAAGATGACAACAAGCACTAGTTTCCGGCGACCCTTCGCGTTCTTCGCGGCTTCGCGTGCGCCGTGGGGATACACCCTCACCCCGGGTGTGATGGTTTGTGAGTGCGACTACCGTCCTGGCAGGAACTCGAGCACTATCAGGCGCGAAGATGCTATTAGCCTTACGGGTTCCGCGCAAAGCAACGGTGCAACTGAACGGTCGGGACAAACACTACGGGTTCTAAAAAAGGGTTACTTCTTCCCCGCCCGCAGCCGCGCGATCTCCTCGCCGCCGGCGACCTTCACCACGAACGTCCCGTGGCAGGGCTTGGTGTAGGGGAAGATCAGGTTCTCGCCCTCGACGCCGACATAGAGCGGCGGGACGCCGATGATGTGGACGTCGAATATCCGGTAGCCCGGCTCCACCTCGTGATACTCCCGGACGTTCTTCTTGATGTACTCCCGCGCCTCCTTAAAAGACGACTGCGAGAGGATGATCTCGGGTTTCAGCGCTTCGAGACAGCCCATTGCATCACCTCGTCGAGTCTCCGCTTCAGCGGCATGGGGTTATGGACGGCCTTCGCCGCGACGACCTCACAGGGGAACTCGATCTCGCCGGCGAGTTCCTCCGCGTGCTCCCCGAAGAGGAGCGCATACAGCCGTGCCTTCGATATGTAGGCCATCGTCCCGGCATACGCGACTCCCGAATCGTTGTGGATGAAGACGAAGCAGAGGTCGAAGTCACGCTGCTTCTCCGCAATCGCGTCGATCGCGTCGTCGAGATCGGCCATCTCCGAGAGGTAGTGCCGGGACGGGTCGGCCGTCTCCATCAATTTTCGTGCCGCAGGCGTCCCGGCAACCACCGGCCGGATGCCCTGCTCTCTCAAGCCGTGCACCAGGTAAAGCGCCATGCTCGTCTGGACGGGCACCTGCGGGCACCCGAGCAGGATCAGTGCAGTTTGTTCGTCGTTCTCCGTCATGCTCTGGTCTTCTCCAGTTGTTCGAGGACTTCGGGCACCCGTTCGGGGTGCGTGTAGATGGTGAACCGCTCCCCCCGCGAGAAGCCGATAAGGGTGAGCCCCGCGCGCTCCGCTGTGAGGATGCCCCGGTCGGTCGTGGCGGCGCGGGAGACGACGATCGGGATCCCCGCGTTCGCCGCCTTCGCGACCATCCCCGCCGGCTGCCGGCCCGTGCAGCCGAGGATGCACTTCGACCGGTCAAGTCCCCGGAGAGCCGCATGACCCACGACCTTGTCGATGGTGTTGTGCCTCCCGACATCGCACGCCCGGGTGATGAGCTCGCCGTCGCAGAAGAGGACCGAGCAATGGACGCCGCCGGTTCTCCGCCACGTATCGGACTCGATCGCCGCCGTGACCGCCCGGATGCCGTCCGCCGTGATCGTGATCGACGACGCGACCGACCCCGGCTCGCCGACCACGCGGGCACCGCCGGACGACTCCGTCTCGAGCCTGATCTCCTTTCTCACCGGGGTGGTGATGTAGACGTCCTTTCCGGCGACCTCCACCGACTCGACGTTCTCGGCCAGCCCCTCGCAGACGACGAACCCGGCCCCGAGATCGTCGAGCCGGTCGGCGCTCGCCACGAGCGCCGTGAGGAACTCACCGTTCAGGAAGAGCCGGACGTGGTCCTCGACGATGATGTCGTCGTGAACCTCGCGTGCACCGTCACCCGTCATCTGGATGCCGGCGCGGCAGACGATCTCCATCAGGCCGTCTCCTCCCGGACCCAGTCGAGGTACGGGGCGTAACCGCCGACGATGGGAAGGGCGATGATCTCAGGTGTTTCGTAGGAGTGGATCTCCCTGATCCGTTCGATGAGCGGCTCGAGCAGGCGGTGCTGCGTCTTCGCGACAAGGAGCCGCTCGGCCTCGCTCTCGACCGTGCCCTCCCACCGGAAGCAGGACTGCACGTCGACGACGTTCACGCAGGCGGCGAGGCGTGCATCGACGAGCGCTCTTGCAAGGTCTTCCGCCTCGCCGGCGGGTGCCGTGCAGAAGACCACGACGAATTCCGGGAGAACCATGGTTTACCTTTCGTAGCGCCCGTATTTAATCGTTCCCGGGGCAGGAATCGCAGCTGCCCTCCCCGGAGCAGCAGCAGCCCGACCCCCGCTCCAGGGGCTCGAGTCCCCGGCGGGTTCGGAAGTCGTTGATCGCGGCCCGGATGGCATCGCGGGCAAGGAGCGAGCAGTGTACCTTCGGTTCCGGGAGGCCGCCGAGGGCGTCCACCACGTCGGCGTTCGAGAGGTCCCATGCCTCGGCGAGGGTCATCCCCAGGATCATCCGGGTGGCCATCGAACTCGAGGCGATCGCCG
>JAEYOJ010000013.1 GCA_023411815.1 Pseudomonadota bacterium
CGCCCTGACCTCGGCCATGCTCGACAGGCTCTTGCACCACTCCCACGTGATCCAGATCCGTGGCGAGAGCTACCGTCTCAAGGACAAGCGCAAGGCCGGAGTCATCGGGCCAGAGCTTACGGCTCCAAGCATCGACGGGTAAGGCAGGTGGGTCAAATCCAAGATGCCGCGAAAGGGCAAAACTGGGTCAATTTTAGGCTGCCGTTGACACATACCTGCTTGGCCAGACTTGAAGAACGCTCCATAACAGGAAGGCCCTCCAGTTTTCTGAAGGGCCTTCCATTAAGAGCTCGCGGTATGTGCTTGGGTATCTCGAACGAGAGTCGAGTCTGGCGTACAGATAGCTCCAATACAACTCCCAGCTTCAGACAGTCGCGGGCAGCATGTCGAGCATGGGCTGGACAATCTCCCGCATGATCTTGGAAGTTTCGCTGTCCGGGTAGACCTTGACATAAGCGAAGCCTTCGTCGCCGGCTCGAGCCAGTTCCGGATCCACCGGAATGCTGCCGAGGAACGGCACACCCATGTCCATGGCCATCTGCTCGCCGGCGCCGGACTTGAATATCTCATGCCGCTTGCCGCAATCAGGGCAAACGAAACCGCTCATGTTTTCCACAACGCCCAGGATCTGATTGCCGGTGCGCTTACAGAAGGTAATGGACCGGCGCACATCGTCGATGGCCAGCATCTGCGGTGTAGTGACGATGACTGACTTGGCCGACTTGCCCAACAGCTGCATGACCGTGAGCGGCTCGTCGCCAGTGCCCGGAGGGCAGTCCACGACGAGGAAGTCCAGTTCACCCCAGGCAACGTTCTGCAGGAATTGGCGGATGAGGCCCATTTTTACCGGGCCGCGCCAGATGACCGCCTCATTCTGGTCAGGCAGAAGGAAGCCAAGTGACATGACCCAGAGGTTCTTGCTCCAGGGAATGGGCTCGATATAGTCCTTCTCGATATGGGCTTGCTGGCCGGAAAGGCTCAAGAGCCGGGGAACGCTGGGACCATGAACGTCCACATCCAGCAGGCCGACTTTCTTGCCGGACAGAGCCAAAGCGAGGGCGATGTTCACGGCAACCGTGGATTTGCCCACGCCGCCCTTGCCGGACATGACCACGATCTTGTTCTTGATCCGGCTGAGATTGTCGGCCAGCTTAAGGTCTTCGGGGCTTGGCACCTTCTCCCCGCAGTCCTTGCCCTCTTTCTGCGAGGAACATTTCCCGTTCTTGCCGCAGCTTTTGCAAGCGTTACTCATACATATCCTCCTGTTCATGCATGCGCACGGAAGTATCCGCAGCGACATGGAATAATCAGCATCCCGAGATGGTCAAGAAAGACATGGCTAGTGTTCGGCCGGGGCACTCTACCCGAATGAGCCATGATGGCAAGCACCGCCGGGAACCTCCATTTTTCTGGAGATGAGATATAAACATTGATCCCAGACAAATGAGCCCGATGGAGAAGTACGCCCGCAGCAGAAATCCATCCGAGACCAAAATATGATATTCCCACAGCGTCGGTTCTTTCTTTCCCAAGACGTTTCGCTAAAATATCACGCAAGCTTTGTGTGTCAGATTCAACCTTCAAGCACTTTTTTGCCAAGGCATGTATCCATGTATGATCTATCATCTTTAGGAAGCTATCTCAGTCTGTAAATCTGCCATACAACATTGTCTTGGCGCAAAGCCACCTTATCTTGAACCTCGAAGCAAGCCGATTTCCGCGAATTGAGTCACATTGACACACCATCATATTCTAAGTGTGTCACTATTTACCTGTATTAAACTTATCTTTTTGGTATCATGGCTGCATACCATATAATCAAACCAATTTCCAACTTGTCATGTGGAACTTTCTCTAGGCGAGGGTGATATGAAGATCAGATTCGCGGCAATGTTTGCGCTTATCATCATCTTATCGGCATTACTTGCTTTCCGTTCTCTTGAACAAATTCCAAATCTCATGCTGAGCCTTTTCATTACTGGAGTGGCTTCGTGTTGTGCTGTCTGTGCATTCCGCCAATTTGTCCACCCATTGCAAATGATCATCGCGTATGCTCGCCAAATTGCAGACGGAAATCTCACTGGCTCCATTGAAGGCAAATACCTCCTCGAGTTGAATGAGCTTGCTGCAGCTCTACAAAAAATGGCCAATACTCTCGGCAGCAAACTCGCCTTCATGACGAGCATGCTCGATAACATCCCTACGCCTATGGCTTTCATCGATCCGAAAGGCAAAATCACCTGGTTGAACAAGCCGATGGTTGATCTGATAGACGCCGGAGGCTCACCCGAAAGCCACTATGGTGAGGATTTCTCGGTCTTCTTCTATGGCGACCGCCGGGAAACGGTAACGGAAAAGGCCATCCGCACGCGAGAGCGCCATAGCCTCAAGGGTGAGGTGACCTCCCGCAAAGGAACCAAGAAATGGATCTCCGTGGCCTCCTTAACGATATTCGATCCAAATGGCGTACTAATCGGCGGCTTCACTTCGATCTTCGATTTCACGCGCGTAGTTGAAAAGGAACAAGGCATGGCCAAGGTCAACCACCAAATATTGGAGGCTGTGCGCACCTTCGAAGCGATCTCGAAAGAGCTTTCAAAGACCGGCGTCAGCCTTGGCGAAGACATAGCGGGCGTAAACAAAGGCATGAACGAGCAGAAAGACCGCGTTAACGAGACAGTCACGGCCATGGAACAGATGATCGCCACGGTTCTGGAGGTAGCCAGGAACGCCTCCGAGGCGGCAGGAAGAGGTGGTCCCCAAAATTTGGACAGGTGTGTAAGGTGGAGCCGACGAACGAGGGGGAACACCTTTGAAGAGCAAGCGGACACGTTATTCGGCAGAATTCAAGGCCAAGGTTGCCAAAGAGGCCATCAAGGGGGAGGAGACGCTCGCCCAGCTGGCTTCACGCTTTGGCGTGCATCCGAATCAGGTGGCGCAATGGAAAAAGCAGGCCCTTACGGGGCTGACGGATATCTTCGCCGGAAAGCCTGAGAAGGTAAGCCACTCTCGGGAGGCCGAGATCAAGGAACTGCACGCCAAGATCGGTCAACTCACGGTCGAGCGCGATTTTTTAGTCAAGGTCTCCGGGCGCTGAGCCCGGCCCGGAGAAGACAGATGGTCGAAGCGACCCATCCAAGGCTCAGTATCGTGAGGCAGTGCAGGCTGCTTGGGATCAACCGGTCTGCGTTCTACTACAGGCCCAGGGGAGAGAGCCCCTTAAATCTGGAGCTTATGCGCCTGATCGACGAGCAGTTTCTGGAGACGCCCTGGTACGGACGCCGCCAGATGGCCCGCCATCTGCGCAGGCTTGGCTTTGATATCTCGGACAAGCGCGTGCGCAGGCTCATGCGGCGCATGGGGCTATACCCGATCTACCAGAAGCCGCGCACGAGCCTGCCGCATCCGGAGCACAGGGTCTACCCGTACCTTTTGCGCGGGCTTGAGATCAATCGGCCCAATCAGGTCTGGTGTTCCGATATCAGCTACATCCCCATGCGTAAGGGTTTTTTGTACTTGGTGGCGATCATGGACTGGCACAGCCGCAAGGTCTTGTCCTGGAGGCTGTCGAACACCATGGAGGCGGACTTCTGCGTGGCGGCCCTTGAGCAGGCGCTTATGCGCTATGGCGCACCTGAGATCTTCAACACCGACCAGGGCAGCCAGTTCACGAGCCTTGAGTTCACAAGTGCCCTCAAGACTGCCGGCGTGAGGATCTCCATGGACGGCAAGGGAAGGTGGGTGGACAACGTCATGGCCGAGCGCCTGTGGCGTTCGCTCAAATACGAGTGCGTGTACCTGCACGCCTTCGAGACAGGCAGCGAGGTCCGCCGGGGCATTGGGAAGTGGCTTGGCTACTACAACTCCGGCCGCCCCCATTCCAGCCTGGACGGCAGGACTCCCGACGAAGTATATGCGCAGGCGGCAATGCCTGGACCGGGAAATGCTCAGGGCATGACACCGTCCCGCCGGGCGGCGTGAACAGTAACCCGGCTACACCTTATTTCCGCCGCCGACCTGTCCTGACAACCGGGACCACCTCTTTTGGCTGCGGCCTGAACCGTCCTGTTCGGGTTCGGTCGATCAGGAATAGCCTGACAGCCCCACGCCTATGACAAGCTCGAAAGAACTATAACACTGCCTCTTCGTCTCAAGTTGAGTTGCTATAAGGGTTCAAATCCAATATGGTATAACCTGGAGCCTTATGGGAGGGATAGTCGTAAAATAAATGATATAGGAGACATGCCATGGCGGAAGCATCTCGTGAGAAAGTACATTCCATTCAGGATTTCGCGCGGTCTGAAAAGGCAAGCCACGACCATATGGAGGAGCTTAGGCGCAAAAGCGAAAAGGATATGGGCAAGGTAGCTATATTTATCTCTATTCTTTCCGTACTGTTGCTCGTTCTTTTCTTTTTTGGTCTTAACCAGAACATCACCGGCCTGAATCAGGAAGTTCAAAACCTTGGTGCATTGCGTCAAGAGGTTGGTACTCTTTCTTCTCAGCTCGGCGAGGTTCGACAGACCGTCGGGAATGTCCAGGAGAATGTCGGATCGATGGATGGCAGGCTGGTTGAGTTGGAAAAGCTGCCAGCTCAGACCAGAAACATGATCCTGATGAATGATCTGACCGCCATGAACCAGCGTCTTGAGCACATCGGCTCGCAATTGAGCGGACAACAAGCCGCGAGACTGCAGGAAGCTCAGCAGCTCTTGCAGCAACTGCAAACCGAATTGGCTCGATAGAAGCCGTCTTAGGGCATCTGTGCGAAGTCCTATCCGCCCGTAAATACGAGGCCTTTTGCTTCGCATGGCTCAGGATGACTATGTAATATATGGAAACGCTGACAGTCTGGAAGGCGTTCCCCCAGACTGCCAGCGTTTTCTTCATTGAATTTAATCCACGGTTATCTCTGTGCTGTCTTGACCATCCTAATCCTGTCCGGTCACTTCCACATCGGATAAATCGCGCAGCCGATCGGCTAGGGCGACAAGTTCCGAAATTGCCTGCACGGATTCGCTCATGCCCTGAGCCGTGTCGCCGGCAATGCGGTTGACCTCGACGATAGCCTGACCGATCTGCTCGCTTGAGGAAGATTGCTCCTCAGCCGCCGTGGCGATGGAGCGCACCTGGTCAGTGGTGGTGTTCACGAGCTTGACGATCTCCTGCAGAGCCGTGCCCGAGTTGTTGGCCAAGACCACTGCGGATTCAACTGCGGATACGGCGCGGTCCATTTCCTTGATGTTGCTCTCGGTGCCTTTCTGGATCGCCGAGATGGCTTCTCCGACTTCCTTGGTGGCGGTCATGGTCTTTTCGGCGAGTTTGCGAACCTCGTCCGCCACCACGGCAAAACCGCGTCCGGCGTCACCTGCACGCGCAGCCTCGATAGCCGCGTTGAGGGCCAGCAGATTGGTTTGATCGGCGATGTCATTGATGACACTCATGATGCGACCGATGGATTCGGCTTGGCCGCCCAATTCACCAAGAGTAGCCTTCATGCCCATGGACCGATCACGAACCTGGGAGATTGCCTCGACAGCCTTAGAGACGACTTCCGCGCCTTCCAAGGCTTTCTGGCGGGTCGCATCCGCTTGCTTCGAGGCATCGGCGGCATTGCGCGCTACCTCAAGCACCGTGGCGTTCATTTGCTCCATGGCCGTGGCTGTTTCAGTAGCCCTGTCGCGTTGTTTCGTGGCACCTTCGTTTACGCTCTCCAGACGCGACATTATCTGATCCGAGGCCGCGGCAATTTGAGAAGCAGCATCGCGCGTTTCGTTATTGACCTTCTTGATCAGGCTCAGATTCTTATGGATCTCACGTTCCTTAAGCACAAGTTCCGTTACATTGCGGGCCACTTCGACATAACCGACCTTCTTGCCATCACAATCGCGCAGGATATCGCCAGCCGGTTGAATATACATGATCTTGCCGTCGCGACTGAGATCAATGATACCGCTCTTGAACTCTCCCTGGCTTTTTTTGGCCATCACGATAGGACAATCATCTGTTTTGCAGACGGAAGTCTGGAAAAAGTCGTGGCAAAACTTGCCCTTGAGTTCCTTTTCGGTCTTGCCCAGAAAAGTCTGAGTAGCGGTATTTGCTTGCAATATCTGGAAGTTGTCGTTCACTGAGAAAATCGGGTCAGGCACGGCGTTGATCATGTTCACATAGCCTTGGACATCACACATAATAGTGTCGATTTTGCCCATGAGCCGATTGAACCAAGTGGCCAACTCGCCAATCTCATCCCGCTGGGAGTCGTCCAGCCGATCCTTGAGATTCGCACGATCTTCGGCGATGTCCTTGATCCTGGAGATCATGCCTCTCGTCGGAGTGACAACATAGCGCGCGACAAACAGCCCACCGATAAGCGTCGGCACTATGAGCAGCGCGGCCATTACTCCCACGAAAATCAGCTGAATTTTCCTGATAATCCCGGCTTGGCGGGTCGTGTCCATGGCGTAGATGATGACACCGGTCTGCTTGCCCGCATAGTCTTTGATGGGGAAGGCCGCGAGCAGTGTGTTGCCGTGCTCCACCGTGGACAAGCCCTGCCTGGCGCGATCCAGCAAATTCAGATTCACCAGATTTTCCACTTCGCCAGTAGGTGAGCCGGACAGGAGCACATATTTGGAGCCCACACGTGGATACTTGTTTTCATCGCTCAGGCCTGTTGCGATTTCGAGGCCCTCGGCATTCATATACACTATAAGACTCTGGCCCTTGCCTTTGGAGGCGCGCTCCATTATCGGATCGAATGGAAAGAGTATTTCCACTGAACCAAGCTGTCGGCCCTGAGCATTAAACACAGGGAGGACTCCGCGAACTTCGAAGCCGCCTCTGCCCAATTCAATGCCCTTGAGTGCTTGGCCAGTGCGATTCACGTCGATGACGGTCTGACGGAAACCGGAGATGTCATCGGAGATGTCCAGCCATTGCCCTTTCCGCTGCACATTTTGCTTCCACCATGCACGCAGCAAGCTGCGTCCATTGGGCAAATGGAAGTGCAGTTTGAGGTCGCTGCCCATTGCCGATTTATAGCCTGCAAGAGTTGGCATGAGGACGCGCCGAAGCATCTCGCGGGCTTGCTGGGACTGGGGACTGCTTTCGTCATTGATATTACCCGAAAAGGCAACATCGTAGGCTTGTGCCACTTCGGGAAGCCTGCTGAAGAGCGAAGCGAGCCCCAAGGCTTCTAGAGCAGCCTGCTCTATGCCCTGTTCCACTTCGTGAGCCTTGTTGTCCACCATCAAGGTCAAAGTGCTATCCTTGAGTTCCTCCAGGCCGCTATCGGTAACGAAGTAGCTTATTGTGCCAAGAATAATGACTGCCACAATGAGCGGAATAGAGATCTTGTAGCGCAGGCTCACGCGCAATCCTCCTTAGACTTGTAGTCGCAGATGTTATATGTATTAGATGTACCCTTTACAGAGTACAAGTTCCTAGCTGTATTCAAACCTAATGCAAAATCAGATAAGGCTGCCTTGCGAAAACATGCAGCTGGGTTACATAAGCCAAGGCGGTTTCTAATGACAGAAATCGCTGATATCATTAAAGGCAACCGGACCTATGAAACTCGCTAGCGGCAAGGTCATGCCACACACACTGACATGGAGAATAGGTAACCTTATTGATCGGCGATTAGCGAATAAACTTGAGGGAATCATGAAAAAAGTAAACCGAAGCGCATTATCAAAATGCTGAATGGATTGCCTTGCTTCCAGAAACCGCCTCAGATCCAGGACGGGTTTTGCGGTTCTGGGGAGTCATCCACATGCCGGAGCGAGAATAGTCGTACACGCTCGTGCCCCAAACTGCTGCGCTAGCTTCGTTTGAAGAGCTTTTCTAGATCCTTGATGCCCAGGTGGACCAAGATGGGACGGCCATGTGGGCAATACTCGCGCTCGGGCACTGTGGCCCATTCCTTGAGCAGCGCCATGGCTTCTGCTTGCGCCAGAGGTTGGCCTGCCTTGAGTGCGGCCTTGCAGGACAGCAGAGCCCACAAGTCGTGCAGCTTGCCATTCGGTCCGCTCTGGCCGGCCAAGGACTCGCGCAGGAGGTCCTTGGCGGCGGGAGGTTCCAGCATGGCTGGAATTGACATGATCTCCAGCAGGTCAGGCCTTGGTCTGCGCAATCTGAAGCCGAGAGCCAGCAGTTCGGACCACAGTTCGTCCAGCCTTGTTTGCTCCGATGCATGCAGGGGCAATTCCAAAGGCACGGCTAAATCGCGTCCATCCCTGCCTCCACTCTGGCGCGAATGGCGTGTGTACAGCACTCGCTCATGCGCCGCGTGCTGATCAAGCAGCCCGAGGCTACCGTCGGGCAGGCGCAGCACGAGATATGTATCGGCTACCTGGCCCAGGTAGGCAGTCGTGCCGGCCACTGCGTGCTCGGGCCGGTCATCGCCGGTCACACAGAACGCTTCCGCAGTTCTCAGAGAGTGGGCAAATCCTGGCGTCTCGGCATGAAGATGACTATCGCATGTGGGGCGGAGTGGTTCTTCGCAGTCAGCGAGTTCGCTTGCGCTGGCCCGGACTTCGGTTTTGGCCTGCATCAGGGTTGGGGCAGGATGTGGGGAGGGCAGGGGTTTGATGTCCAGCTTTGCCTGACGGCTTTCGCCAGACTCAAATTCCTTGTAACTAGGAAATTTTGCAGGCTGCTGCTGTTCGATGGACGCACTACGACCGAACGGCATGGCGGATTCACACAAGCTGTTTTCGGTTCGGTGCATGTGGCCTTCAGTATCCAGGGCTTGCAAAAGAGCGCGCCGGACGACCGCGAAGAGGGCGGACTCATCCTTGAAGCGCACCTCAAGCTTGGCCGGATGCACGTTCACATCCACTTCCTCGGGAGGCAACTCCAAAAAGAGCAGCACCTGAGGATATTCGCGTGAGAGGAGGCGGCCCGAATAGGCTTGGCGCACGCACGTTAGCAGCAGGCGGTCCTGCACGGGGCGGCCGTTGACGTAGAAGAGTAGACGATCGCCGCGCGCTTGGGCGGCTTCCGGCTTTCCAGCCAAGCCATGGGCACGAATGTCGTGCAGGCTGAAGTCGAAGGGTGCGAGTCCTTCGCAGACAGCCGGCGGCCAGATTTCGGCCAATCTGTGGACTAAATCTTGACCAGGCGGAAATCGAAGAATTGTTCGGCCGTCGGCCATGAATCCGAAGGCCAAGTCCGGATGGGCCAAGGCCAGCCTGGCTACGATCTCCTGACAACGTTTGGTTTCGGTGGCTTGTGTCTTCAGAAACTTGAGTCTGGCCGGAACATTGAAGAATAGATTGCGCACTTCGATGCGCGTGCCGCAAGCCAATGCATCGGGCCCTTGCGCCGTGATGCGCCCTGCTTCAACAGTGATAGACCAAGCCTCTTTCCGGTCGGCTGCCAGACTGGCAACTCGTAATCGGCTGACCGAGGCGATGCTCGGCAAGGCTTCACCACGGAAGCCAAAGCTGCGGATGGAGAACAGGTCTTCTACGCGGCCGATCTTGCTCGTGGCATGGCGAGTAACTGCCAACTCTAGTTCATCCGGTGGGATGCCCCAGCCATCGTCCTGCACGAGCACCAGGCCTTGACCGCCATGCTCTATGGCTATGTCCACGCGACGGGCTCCCGCATCCAGGCTGTTTTCCACCAGCTCTTTTATCACGCTGGCCGGGCGCTCCACGACCTCGCCGGCAGCGATCTGGTCCGCGAGTTCTGCAGGGAGGATGTGGATGGGGCGTCGCTCGGCCATGCCTTGATCCGTTAGAAGCTCAGCGTCGGAGAGCTGATGCCCATCAGGTTCACGCGGAAGGTATAGGTCTGCTCAAAGGTGTCGTCAAAGTAGACGAACTGAAAATCAAAGCAGTGGTGCCTGTAGGTCAAGGCGACCTCTCTCTCCACCTCCTCTTCTCGCAGAAGGTCGTACTCGTATCGGGCGTCAAGAATCCAGTCGGACAACAGATGGAGGCTTCCGCCCAGGGTCACCGTGCGTAATCGGCTATCGTCGCGGCGCTGATAAGTATTCACCTCCTGCAGGACATCGAAACCGAAGCGCAGGCTGGCCTTATCCTCATAGAAAAGAGTCAGCCAATGCTCATGCTCCGTGACGCGCAGGTCATATGGCGAAAAAAAGGTGCTGCTGGTCAAGCTTACGAATTTGCCAGGGTATAAGGTGGCCTCGACTTCGACATCCGAAAAAGGCCGGCGTTCGTATTGGTCGAGCAGGTCCGTGCGCGACGCTTCAATGAAATCATAGTATTGCTCAAGACGCAGACGGAAAAACTGTCGGTAATCCACGGCCTCTTGAGGCAGGTAAAAATTACCATCCTGGGGGGCCAGCACCACCGACTGCCGCTTGCGGTCAAATATGTTGGTCAGGGAGTAGCGCAGTTGTGAGGCTTCCTGGATGTAGTCCACGCTGTCGAAGAGGGGTTTCACCTCGCTGCCTGTCAGGCTGGTATTCGAGTTTTCCACAACATACGTAGTATCATCCTGATTGACATCAGGTCTCCATGTATAGACTAAACGCGGTTGAAGCGTGTGCCTGAGTTTGGTCCAGGAGGACTCCCCGGCGTTGTCCAGGCTGACCATGGGGGGAGGCGAGAGGTCGAAAGTGCGTGAGATCTCGGAAAGGGCAGAAACGGATAATTCGGGTATGCCCCGGCTGATGAAATCTTCATCTGTAGTCGACGAGGAGGCGGTAGCGAGCGTGTTTGTACTCGTATCGATATCCTCGTGCCGGCCGAGAGAGTAGAGGGTCTGGCGCCAGCTAACGCTGGGGATAATGGAGCCATAGCTGCTTGTGATAGGCAGGCTGAGCTCGGGGCGAGCGTCCAGGCGCAAGCCGGTGGTGCCGCCGCGACGCCAAAAGTAAGTCGCTATGCCTTGAGCTTCCCATTCAAAAGGAGTTTCGCCGAGAGAGGTCTTATAGGCAAATGCGCTGAATTCCGGCAAACGTTGGACAGTAGGATCGTTGGACGGCGTCAGGTTGTCGTTCATGTAGGCCAAGTTCTGAGTGTAAGCCGCGGACAGGTTCATTCCGTAATCATCATACTGCCTGGATACAAGCAGGGCCGAGGTGCGGGTCAGGCTGTCCTTAGTGGCGATATCCCTACTGAACTCGCTGCGGAGCGTGTTTCGGCTACGAAGGTAGCCTATGCGGCCGGTTTCGAATTCCCGCAGATAGTTTTGGTCCGAAACGTAATCGAGATCCATCTTGATCTGCCAATTCGGATCGTGGAGATAACTGTCGAGCATGCCACGAAGCCAGTAACGTTCATGATTGGGCCGGATTAAACCGTCGCCGGCGAACTGGCTGTATTCCTCGGCCTCCGTGGAAGCCGCCGTTCGGTCGTCCAACCAGCTTCCGCGCAGCCAAAGCTTGGTGGCGGAGTCCGGTGTGGATCGATATTCCAGATCGTGCATGACCCCACGCTCGGTCATGTAGTACTCGGTGAGGGTCGCGTCATTCTCATCATCAATGACAATGTAAAGGGGTTGCAGGTATGTAATGCCATCGCGGCTGCTATATCCAAAATCAGGGTAGAGCAGTCCCGATTCGCGCGTGGAGATCGTCGGAAATGCAAGAATCGGAAAGTAAAGCACAGGTATATCCAATATATGCAATCTAGGATTCCATAACACAGCACTATCTTCTTGTGTAATGGTCGCGCTGCTCACCTTGAAGGACCAGGCCTGGGGATCGTCTTCGCAGGCGCTGACCTCTGCTTGGGCAAAGGAGTACTGCAGGTCGCCCTTTTTTTCGATTCGATCGCTGCTGATGGATATACGCGGGTCCTCGGTTATGATTCTGCCCCGCTTCAACCAGCCGACACGGTTGCTCAGATCGAATTCCGCCTCTTCGGCCTCAATGTAATATTTGTCCCAGCTGACACGTACATTGCCGCGCAGATAGATCCATTCGGAAAAGTGGAAATAGCGGGCAAAGTCGGCTTGCAGGTAGTCGTCGCCGCTTCGTACGAGCACCTTGCCTTCGGCATCAACGATCTCTGCATCGTGATCTGTCGCCATGCGCTCGGCCGTGAGCCGCCATCGTCGACCTTCAAAAAGTTGGCGGCCGCTCTCAAGGGGCCTCAACTCATCGAAGGTTTGGACGTTCAGCCGCTGGGCGTGCGCGGGTGGCAAGGACAGTATGGCGAGCGCCAAGCATAGCGCGAGGGCTATGCCGCTTACGCGGAGTACAGAAGTATGAGGCGCGGAATAAGGGATCATGGAGAGGGAGATGGTTTCCTTCATGCCGTGTTTGTGTCCTGGCACCTCATCCTCGGGGAGGGGTACGTCCGCCAGCACCGGCAGGCGGGCAATTTTACCAGATAGCATACAACCACCCAAAATAAAAGAGCCAGCTTCCTGTCTTTGTCAGGAGCAATGCCAAGGCTTTTCCTTTCAACGGGAAGGGGATAAAGTTGAGCGGCCCGCCAGAGGCGGGCTCACCACAGTTCAGCGAGGACGCCATGGCCATTACTTACAATATGCTTGAGGTCCAGGTGGACCTTTCGCGCATCGTTGACAATTACCATTTCTTGCGTAGCAAGGCTGCCAGTCTCATGCCGGTTATCAAAGCCGATGCCTATGGCCATGGATTGCTGCCTGTGGCCAATGCCTTGGCCGCTGTCGGAGCGAATGCTTTCTGCGTGGGCAGTGTCGACGAGGCGGTGACACTGCGCCGAGAGGGGAGGCTTGACCCGGGCTGTCGCGTAGTTTCGCTGCTCGGTCCTGTGAACGCGGAAGATTACGACGAGGCTGTGGAGCACGAGGTAACTTTGCTGGTCGGCCGACACGAACAGTTGGACCTATTGCAGGCAGCGGCTTCATCCTCAGACCGAACTGCTCTTCTGGCCTTGAAATTCGACACAGGCATGTCGCGTCTGGGCTTCTCCGAGGCAGATGCCCCCCGCATCATCAAGACTCTTTCAGCCTCGCCAAACGTGCGTCTCGAGTTGGTCACGTCGCATCTGGCCACGGCGGACGAGGACAGTGGAGTGGATTATGTAGTGGCACAGGCTAACCGCTTCAGCGCGATCACCGGCAAACTGTCCGCCGCAGGGTTACGTTTCCAGGCCAATCTAGCCAATTCGGCCGGCATCCTGGCCTTTCCCGAACTGCATTTCGATCTACAGCGGCCCGGTATTGCTCTTTATGGATCAAATCCTTTCCTTGGCACCAGTCGCGAGGAACTCGGCCGGTCCCTCAGGCAGGCCATGAGCGTGACCACCCGT
Organism: Pseudomonadota bacterium; assembly: GCA_023411815.1. GTDB lineage: Bacteria > Desulfobacterota > Desulfovibrionia > Desulfovibrionales > Desulfovibrionaceae > Desulfocurvibacter. Next base: position 13,221 of record JAEYOJ010000013.1, read on the forward strand.
ATTCTGGACGTGCATGATTTGCCCCAAGGCGGAACCATCAGTTATGGGCGCACCTTTACAGCTCCCAGAGACATGCGCGTGGCCATCATGGCCGCAGGTTACGCCGATGGATATTCCCGCGGCCTGACTAATAGGGGCCAGGTATACCTCAAGGGAAAGAGGGTTCCCATCCTGGGGCGCGTGTGCATGCAGCTTACCGCCGTGGACATCTCGGGCCGAGAGGATGTGCGCCCAGGCGATACTGTTCATCTGCTGGGTGGCAGAGGCGAAGGCCATGTTTCGGCCGAGGAACTGGCAGGTTGGTGGGGCACGATATCTTATGAGGTGTTCTGCATTCTTGGGCTCAACCGGCGTGTGTATCTGAACGGATAATAAAATCCAAACCGTGCCAAATCACGCTCGTGCCGCCGGGCCATCTTCAGTTTCGGGCGCCTTGGCGGACTGGAGGGTTTGCAAGGTAACTCGCTGGGTTGACCTGCAACGAGTTTTTGCTTTTGTGGGTGTGCGGAAAAGTCCAGCGTGCTGTGGGGATCAAGCAAAGCTTGACTGTGCCACTAAAAATAAAATAGTGCTACATGGGCGGCTGCGCACCACTTGAACCCAAGCGAAACGGAGTATTTCCATGATGCGTCCAATGTCCAGCGGCCTTTTAGCTCTTCTTCTTCTCTTCATGAGCACGCTTTCGGCGCAAGCGCATTTCGGCATGCTAATCCCTAACCAATCCACGGTCATGCAGCCCGATCGAAAAGTGGCCCTCGAACTGTCCTTTTCTCATCCATTCGAAGGGCGGGGCATGGAGATGGCAAAGCCAAAAGCTTTCGGCGTCATGCTCGATGGCAAAAAAAGCGACCTGCTTGGCAGTCTCAAGCCCGCCAAGATCATGGGGCACACGGCCTGGTCTTCTCAGTACGTATTCAACCGTCCGGGACTGGCCATATTCTACATGGAGCCGCAACCTTACTGGGAGCCGGCCGAGGATTGTTTTATCGTCCATTATACCAAGACCATTGTGGCCGCCTTCGGCGAGGAGGACGGCTGGGATCAACCCATTGGCCTCAAGACCGAGATCGTGCCTCTGACGCGTCCCTTTGGTAATTACGCAGGCAATGTGTTCCAAGGCCAGGTGCTGCTTGATGGCAAGCCTGTTCCCCAGGCCATGGTCGAGGTGGAGTATTATAACCGCGACGGCAAGTATAAGGCTCCGAGCGATTACCTGATCACTCAGGCGGTCAAGGCGGATCAGAACGGTGTGTTCACGTTTGCCTGTCCGCTGGCGGGCTGGTGGGGTTTTGCAGCCTTGAACGAGGCTGACTATAGCCTTAAGCAGCAAGGCCAGGACAAAAGCGTGGAACTTGGAGCCGTGCTCTGGATTCAACTGCACGACTTCGAGAAGAAGTAAACCATGCATATTTCCGAGGGCATTCTCTCCGGGCCGGTTCTGGTTTCTGGAGCCTTCTTGGCGGCGGGCATGACTTTCATCGGCTTGAGGCGTCTTGATCCAGAGCGCATGGTGCGCGTGGGACTGCTGGCTTCGGCCTTCTATGTCGCCTCGCTGGTGCACGTTCCCATTGGGCCGGGCAATGTCCACTTGGTTCTGAACGGCTTGCTCGGCCTTTTGCTGGGATGGGCCGCGGTGCCCGCAATCCTGACCGCCCTGTTCCTGCAAGCCGTCATATTTCAGTTCGGCGGTCTGACAGTGCTTGGCGTGAATACGGTGATTATGGGCTTACCAGCCGTTACTTGCCACTACGCCTTCGGAAAGATGATTAAATGTCCTGGCCGCACTGCCGCCCTGGGCGCTTTTGCGGCTGGGGCCATGGCCGTGCTTCTGTCCGGGATGCTTGTTGCGTCCTTTCTCGTCTTCAGCGGTGAGGGATTTCTGCAGGCGGCGTGGGTCATTCTGGCCGCGCACTTGCCGATCATGCTCATCGAGGGGCTGGTGACCATGTTCCTGGTTGCCTTCTTGAAACGGGCCAAACCAGAACTGCTGGCGATGTAGAGCATTGGGATGGAGGTGATGAGGCGGCGAGTTGGTTGCACAAGAGAAGCCAAGCTCCTGAGCATCCCTCGCAACGGGTACTCAGGATGTTGAGGATATCAGCAAACGCCGCTTTTTCTTTAAGTAATACTTGAACAAGAGCAGGCCCTGCACACAGGGCCTGCTCTTGTTTGGTCAAGCTACAAGCTGGTCAGGCAACCCATTTCTGCGGCAACCAGATCCTCGTATGATTCGCGGCGGCGAGCCAGAATAGCCTTGTCTCCATCGACCATGACCTCGGCTGCCCGGGGCCTGGAATTGTACTGGGAGGACATGGCAAACCCATACGCGCCAGCGGAGAAGGCGGCCAATAGTTCCCCGGACTCCACACCCGGCAGTTCACGGTCCCGGGCCAGGAAGTCGCCCGACTCGCAGATTGGCCCAACCACGTCCACGTTTATATTGGCCCTTTTGTGCTCGACCACTTCCGCAATGCGATGGAATGAACCGTAGAGCGAGGGGCGCACCAGATCATTCATGGCCGCGTCCACTATGACAAAGTTCTTGCTGGGAGTGGATTTGGTGTAGAGCACCTTGGTGACAAGAATGCCTGCATTGCCGGCGATGACGCGTCCAGGTTCAAGGATGACCGTGAGCGGGAGGTCCTTGAGACGTTCCGTGAGAGCCTTGCCAAAAGCTTCTGGATGCGGGGGCTCTTCTTCGTTGTAGGTGATGCCTAAACCGCCGCCTAGGTCGAGATAACGGATGTCGATACCCATTTCCCTCAGTTTTCCGTAGAACTCCACTAGCTTGTCGAGGGCTTCAAGGAACGGATCGATGCTGGTCAGCTGAGAACCGATATGGCAGTCAATGCCCACTGGTTCGATTCCAGGCAAATCCTTGGCCATTTTGTAGGTTTCCAAGGATGTTTCCATGTCCAGGCCGAACTTGTTCTTCTTCATGCCCGTGGAGATATAAGGATGCGTCTTGGGATCCACATCGGGGTTGATGCGCAGGGAAATACGCGCAGTACGGGAGCTTTCGCTGGCGATGGCGCTTATGGCTCTCAGTTCCTCACGCGATTCAACATTGAACATGAGAATGCCCGCATCCAGCGCCTGGCGGATTTCTTCAGGCCGCTTACCCACACCGGAGTAAACGATCTTTTCGGGAGATACTCCAGCCTTGAGGGCTCGATGCAACTCGCCGCCAGAGACGATATCCATGCCAGCTCCCAGACTGGAGAGGAGTCGCAGCACGCATAGGTTGGAGTTGGCCTTGACCGAGTAGCAGGTGATGTGGGGCAAGGCGGAGAAGGCGGAGTCAAAGGCCTGAAAATGCCGGCTTAATGTAGCCTTGCTGTAGACATAAAGAGGCGTGCCGAACTGCCGAACCAGATCATCCACAGGCACGTCCTCGGCATGCAAGCGGCCGTTGCGGTATTCGAAATGGTGCATGGTTACTCCTTGGGATTGCTGGAAACAGCATCAGCGGACATGACTGGCCCGACAATGGAGTCGTCTGGCCGCAGACGGGTGGACCCCGTCAGCCGCCACCTGTAATGTCGGTCGGGGTCAAGGCCGCAATAGCTCAGTGAAAGAATGTTATCCTTCAACAAAAGCTGAGGATCTCCAGGTAAATACTCGATACGCTGGTCGGGCGAGAATGGGCAATCAAGGCATGCGTCGGAATCCTCTATCTGCAAAAACAGAGCGCGGACGGATTCGGTATTGCCTTGCAGCTCCGAGTTCACCAGCAGGCATTTCCCTTGGCGGCTGGCTTGGACCTGAGCAAAGGAGAAGGATTCCTCCGCAAGGTCTGGCCGGGGCCATTTCTTATTTCCGCAAGATAAAGAGAAAGCCAGGATGGCCATCAGTACCACAAGGGGGCAATTTCTCATGAGCCTGATTCCCCGTCAATGCGGTTTTTCCAGGTTTGAAGGAGGTTTAATGCATCGAGCGGCGTCAGGCGATCGACCTTGATCTCCCGTAACTCCTTGAGCAGAGGATGGTCCAGGGGAGCTTGCGGCGTTGTCATCCTGACTGGCTTTTCACTCAGGCCCGGCAATAATGTCTGGCAGGATATGCTCCGCGGAGGAACGGCCGCATCTGCACTTTTGGCGCGCTCAAGTTCGGAGAGTATTTCTCGCGCCCGTCGCACCACGCTGTCAGGCACGCCTGCCAGCCGAGCGACCTCAATGCCGTAACTGCGGTCCGAGGGGCCAGGCACCAAGCGTCGCAGAAAGATGATGTCGCCTTTCCACTCTTTTATGGCCACAGTGTAATTACGTACTCCGGGAATGCGTCCTTCCAGGGCCGTAAGCTCATGATAATGCGTAGCGAAGAGGGTGCGGATGGCCCCCTTGCCTCGGCGGGTGAACTCTTCCACCACGGCCCAAGCCAAGGCCAGACCGTCAAAGGTGCTCGTCCCCCGGCCTATCTCGTCCAAGATAACCAAGCTGCGCATGGTGGCCTGGCGCAGGATGCGCGCAGTCTCCATCATTTCGACCATGAACGTGGACTGTCCTTGGGCCAAGTTGTCAGATGCGCCGACGCGGGAGAATATTCGATCAACGAGACCGATTTCCGCCTCCGAAGCGGGCACGCAGGATCCCATCTGAGCCATGAGGCAGATGATGGCGGACTGACGAAGTATGGTTGATTTACCGGCCATATTCGGGCCCGTGATAAGCATGAGCCGGCAGAATTCGTCCAAGCGAAGGTCGTTGGGGATGAAGTTCCCCCGGCCTTGGACCTGTTCGACCACCGGATGTCGGCCTCCTTTGATGCGCAGTTCCAAGCCTTCGTGCAGCTTCGGCCTAATCCACTCGTTGCGTCTTGCGACCTCGGCCAATGACTGCCAGTAGTCAATTAACGCCAGGGCCTCGGCCATGATCATGAAACGCGGCCTGGCTTGGGCCACGGTTTCGCGTACCTTGAGAAAAATTTTGTATTCCAGGAGCTTACGCTTTTCCGCAGCCGTAAGAATTTTCTCCTCCAGTTCCTTGAGGGCTGGAGTTACGTACCTTTCGGCATTGGCCAGGGTTTGGCGGCGAATGAAATGCTCGGGCACGCGATCATGCGCAGCCTTCGAGAGTTCCAGATAGTATCCGAAGACCCGGTTGTAGCCCAACCTGAGCTTGGGCAGCCCGCTTGCGCGCTGCTCCTCCTCCAGGAGTTCCTTGAGCTTGGCCTCTCCATGCTCGCTCAACTCGAGCAGTTCGTCCAATTCGGGGTCGAATCCGAACTTGATCAGATTCCCTTCGGTGATCACCGGAGGAGGGGCATCGGACAAAGCGCGATCGAGCAAGTCGCGTATGTCTTCCAGGTCGTCCCATGCCGAGAGGATCCTCGCGGCTTGCGTCGGCAGGTCATGTCCCGGTGACGCCAGCACCTGCCTGAGTTCCGGCAAGACGGCCAAGCTTTCACGCAGGGCTAGGTAGTCCTTGGGTGCCGCGCGTCCCAAGAAAACGCGCGTAGACAGGCGTTCAAGATCGTAAATCCTTTCCAGGGCCATGCGCAGGCTTCCGCGCTGCTCATCGTCCGAAAAGAGCCAAGCCACGGCCTCTTGTGTCGCCAGGATGGGCGCCAGCATGCGCCAGGGCTGTCGAAGTCGCGATTCCAGCAACCTGCCGCCCATGGCCGTCAGGGTTTCGTCCAGCACGTGCCGCAACGTCCCGCGGCCTGTCTTGCCATCCAGGCGGCGGAACAACTCCAGATTGCGTTCGGTCACTTCGTCCAGGATGAGGTGATCGCCCAGATTGAGCGGGCGAAAGGTGCCCAGGTGACCAAGTTCATCATGCCTCTGCGTCTGACGCAGGTAGGACAGGAGAGCGCCGCAGCAGCGCGCCAACTCGGGCTTGTCTTCGAGATCGAGCACCGAAAGGTCCGCCACTCCCTGCGCCTTGGGCACTTCACGCTTGGCGGCGGCCAGATCAAAGGCGGGCAGAGCAGGAATCCTGTTAATCTGCCCGACGGCCTCGGCATATTGGGACGGGACCTCTTGACCCAAAGGCAGTAGCAGTTCGCGAGGTCCGAGTTTGGCCGTCCATTGCCAGAGGATTTCGGCGCGGCGACTGGACAGGCCGCTCCATTCACCGGTGGAAAAATCGACCCAGGCCAGAGCGCCGGAACCCTTGTCAGCATCCCACCACAATGCGGCCAGATAGTTGTGCGATTTGGATGCGAGATTTGCGTCCTCCACCACTGTGCCGGGCGTGAGCACGCGGGTTACGGCTCGACGTACCAATCCTTTGGCCTGTTTCGGGTCTTCAACTTGGTCACAGATGGCGACCCTGTAGCCTTTTTCCAGGAGTTGGGTCAGATAGCCATCCACGGAGTGGTGAGGCACACCGCACATCGGCACTTTGGCTTCGGAATTGGGATTGCGGCTGGTCAGGGCGATTTGCAGCTCGCGGGCCGCGATCTGGGCGTCCTCAAAAAATACTTCATAGAAGTCGCCCATGCGATAGAAAAGCAAGGCATCCGGGTATTCCTGCTTGATACCCAGATACTGCTCGAACATGGGCGTGAGCTTGAGGGTGGAAGACATTTACGCGTTCGGTAATGTATGCTTTGTCAGTCGGTTAAGAGCATGCGGTAGGCTATGGAATGCCAGCTTCCGCATCGCGCACAGACGAAAAATAGCTGGCTTTGCTTCAAACCGCAAACCCCGCAGGCGAAGCGCTTAACGGATCTGGCCTTACTGATGAAGAACTCTAATTGGCTGCGGAACAATGGGGATAGATTCTGGTCCTCAAGCGATAATCCCAGCAAGTCAAGTCGTGCCGGCCAGAACGTGGGATCCAGCAGAAGTGCTCGCTCAAGCCATGTACCAGCTTCCTGATGTCGGCCGATGAGAGTCAGGATGTGAGCGCCGTAATAATGAAGTAGTATTTCGCCGCTTCTGGATTCCAACTCATCGAGTACGGCTGACAGGAGTTCTGTCTCCATCTGGGAGAGCGCCACCATCCTGGCGTTGGCGGAGTCAGGCAAATGTCCCTTCGTGGCATGCCTCAAGAGTCCTTCCAAAAGGACAAAGCTCAGCTCTGATCGGACATGGCCAAGCGCATCCGAGAGTGCCTTGCGCAGCCTGTGCTTGTCGCCAGCATCATACTCGCGTGTCAGCTGGACAAGCCAGGCTTCGAGGCTTCCTGAATACACCCGCAGGGCCTTCTTGAGTGCCTTCTTGCCTTGCGCTTCCAGACCCTTGTCGAACAGTTCGCGCGCGAACTGCACCAGGTAATGGGCCTCCGCTTGGGGATGGCCGAGCTGAGAATAGAGTTCAGCCGCCTGTTCCCAGTCTCCGCCATCGGCGGCCAGCTTGGCCAGCTCGTTCAGAATCAGCTTGTTTCGCCCTCCCAGCGCCTTGGCTTCTTCCAGAGCAGCACGGGCGCGATCTATGAACCCGGCGCGTTTGTAGTCGCGGCCGAGTTCATAGAGAGCCTTGGTCTTGAACTCCTTGTCCAATCCAGGTCGGACGATGAGATTGTTTCGTATCTGAACGGCGCGTTCTATCTCGCCCTGAGAGCGATACAGATTGCCCAGGGCGAGATAGATCTCTACCGAATCGGGGTTGTTCTTGACCACTCGGCTGAGTTCCCCGATAGCCGCCAAAGTATCCTGAGAAGGCGGCACTTGCCCCTCGCCGAGATGCTTCATGGTCTCGGAGTGCAGTTCAGGCTGTTTGGTCTTTCGCCTGAATAACCAGAACATAATCAACCCCGTTTTACGTTCCGGATTCTACCTTGCTTTCTGGAGAAGCCGCATAATGCTCTTCGCTGACGGCGGGATACGTCTCCTGCAAGGGAAGGTTGCGCAAGGAGTTAACTTCTTGCTCCAGTTTGCTTATTTGCGACCTGCAGGCGCGCAGCTGGTTGGCAAGGCGCAGCCTCTCGATAAAGAAGTAGAGCAGGGTCAGCACGCCGCCGATAAAGAAAGCTGCGACAAGAATGAAATAGAGCGGCATTTGCATGGAGCGCCAGACATTTCCGAACATATCGAGTTGGAACTGGATACCTGTGTTGAGGATTTCGGTGTTCTGCTGAAAGAAGATAAGTAGGATGGCGATGAAAACGAGCAGGGCTAGGATCTTCAGGAAACGCATGGGCTCCTCCTTGGCGCTGGGATTAATTGCGTGAAGTTTCGAAGTAGGGTTTGAGCCTGCTGTAGGTAGCCGCAAGATGATCGGGAATGACCCTGGTTTCCCCAAAAACGGCCATGAACGATGCATCGCCGTTCCAGCGGGGAACAAGCTGGAAATGCAGGTGTGCGGCAATACCAGCCCCTGCGGCTTCACCCAGATTCAGCCCGGCATTGACGCCCTGTGGGCGCATGGCCTCTCTGAGCACGGACACGCAACGGGTGACATTGTCCATTACCTCTTGCCTTTCCTCCGCCGTCAAATCTGTCAGACAACTCACATGGCGGTAGGGAGCCACCATGAGATGGCCATTATTATAAGGATACTTGTTCATGATCACATAGCACAGCCTGCCTCGTGCGAGAATCTTGCGCTCCTCGTCCTCGGCCGTATGACTCGGCACGCAGAAAACGCACTCGTCTGGTTTAGGGCCGAGAATATAATTCATTCTCCATGGTGCCCAGAGCACGTCCACTTGCTATTCCTCCTTGCGCAGCATTTGTTCGACTCGACTCAACGCCCAGCCAAATCAATTAGGAAATACGCCTCGAAGCAAGAACGCTTGCGACGACGATACCTTGTCAATCTATGGACCAGTCGGCTCGGGATAGATATCCCAGCCACCGCAATCTCCATGGCAAGGCCAGACAGCGTGGCGATGTTCAGCTTTGCGACACGAGCGTCCCGCTTGGCAAGCGTGCATGTCCATCCAAAGCCCACCCCTGCGCATGATTACCTGCGCTTCCACGATGGCTACGGCGTGTGCTCGGTCCAAGGCATCCCGCCTCAGCCTTCTGTCAGGCAAATCACAACTGCATCTTACTACACAGCTTGGCGTGCAAGGGCAAGGATGATCATAGTTTATGTCTAGAGGATGGCATGGGCGCAGCCCTCGGCTTTTCTGTCCTGAGGTCGGGTATGCGTCCGGCCAGCGATCCGGCGAGGGCCAACTGATCCGCACGGCATTCCGCTTTGCCGTCGATGCGTGCGGACAGCACTTCGCGCAGGATCCTGCCATAGGGTGGCCCTGGCTCCAGGCCCATTTTTAGCAAATCCGCGCCGCCTATCTCCAGCTTGATGTGCCGAAGCCGCGTAAGATAGACGGAAATAGCCTTTTTGACCTGATCCCGCGTGCTCTTGGCCATGAGGAGCAGGGCGCCTTCAACCGGCAACTCTAGCAGTATGAAATACAATCCGCTGAGGGACTCGCCGGATTGGCTCCAGTGGATGAGCCTTCCCAAGGCTTGACCGGTGCGCTCACGTAAAACCAGGAAATCGAGGCGTTGGCGCTCCGTGAAGCCGAGGTTATCCGCGATTTGAGCCAGTTCATTGGGCGCAAGGTGTCCGCACAAACCCAGGAGATATAGAAGCCAGGACTCAGTGGCCGGCTCTTCATAGAGCAGGCGGTACCAGTTGCGTACGCTTTCCAACTCTTCCAGGAACTTGACGAGCTTGTCGTCCAGCGTGAGGTTTGGATGGATGTGCGTCAGAAGTCCGAAGCTGTCCATGCGCCGCAGGCAACGCAGAGCATTGCGTTCCTCGAAAATAAGTCTCAATTCGTGGAAGATGCGCGTGCCCGACAGCTTCTGGAAAAAAGTCATTTGCACGGCATTGCGTATAAGCCGCTCGGTCTGGCCACCAATGCGGAATTCGAAACGCTGCTCGAACCGGATGGCGCGCAGAATGCGTGTAGGATCTTCCACAAAGCTCAAGGAGTGCAGCACTCGGATAATCTTGTCCTTGATGTCTCTTTGAGCACCAAAAAAGTCCTCAAGAAGGCCAAAGCGTCCAGGGTTGAGGTGCACGGCCAGGGCATTGATGGTGAAATCCCGGCGGTAGAGGTCCATTTTGATGGAGGAGAGTTCAACCACGGGCAGAGCGGCCGGGTACTCATAGTATTCGAGCCTGGCAGTGGCAACGTCGATACGCTGGCCGTTGGGAAGGATAATGACCGCGGTTTTGAATTTGTGGTGGGCCTTGACTCTGCCTCCCAGCATGCTGGCGAGGTTGTGAGCGAAAGTGATGCCGTCGCCTTCCACTACCAGATCGATATCGGAATTCGGCTGTCGCAGCAGGATGTCTCGGACGAAGCCTCCCACGGCAAAAACCTCGAAACCGTTCTCCTCGGCCAATTTGCCGGCCACTGTCAGGATACCGAGAATATCCTTGGGCAGCCTATCTCGAAGTTGAGAGGCGATGCTCTTCTTTTGACGTTTCCCTGGCAGCAGGGATTCCGGGATTCGCGCCGGCTCTTCCACTAATATGTTGATAAGGTCCGTGCGCGTGAGCACTCCGACGACTCGTCCCGAATCAACAACCGGAGCCAATCGCTGACGCTGGCCGAGAATGATGTCCATAGCAGGTTGCAGACCGTCGGAAGGCGAGAGTGTGGCCACTTCACGGGCCATGTATTCTCGCACTTCGACTTCGCCAAGGCCATGAGCGATGGCCTTGTCCGCGAGCTCGTGCTCCAGGAGGCCCACGCAGTGGCCGGTTTCAGGATCGACCACAGGCACGGCTTTTAGGCCGAAGCGAGTCATGATCTCAGCGGACTTGACCAGAGTCTTATTCTTGGTCACGACCACGGCTGGCCTGGACATGAGCTTGCCGACAGTCATCTGAGTGTTGATGCTTGCCAGCAGCAGAGACAAAAGTTCATCCTTTACTTGAGCTGGAGTTCGATCCTTGATGGAGGCAGAGGCGGCATAGGGGTGCCCGCCGCCGCCAAATCGTTCGCAGATTACGCCGACATCCACACGTTCGTCGCGCGAGCGGGCCACGAGTTGGATGCGGTCGTTCATGCGACCCAGGGCAAAGAGCGTCTTGAGATTTTCCATTTCCATGAGCTTGTGCGCCAGGAATGCGAAATCACCGACATAGTGCTCAGTGGTTACTTCGGCCATGACTACTTCCACACCGTTGATCTCGTGTGTGGTTGCGGACTCCAGCATGGCGTTTAGGATCGAAATTTGTTGAGCGGTTAATTCGTGGGTTATGAGGTCGGAAACTACCTCCAAGTCCATTCCCTTGTGTCGAAGCCAGGCCGCTGCCTCAAGGTCGTAGCCCGTAGTGGAGGAAAAGGTGAAGGAGCCAGTATCCTCATAAAGTCCGAGCCCCACGGCCGTGGCCTCTTCCGGACTGATATCCACTTCTTTGTCACGCATTTGGTGGATGATGATGGCGGCACAGGAGCCCCAGGGTTTCCAGACTTCGAGTTGCGCCTGAAGGTCATCCTCCGAGGAGGGATGATGGTCATACGTATGGATTTCAAGGCTCGGATTATCCAGCACGGGTTTAATATGCTCGATACGTGAACGTTGACGGGTGTCCACGACCACCAGGCGCTTGACTTGAGTGAGATCGATGTCCTTGGCTGAAACGAAGTTGAAGAGGTAAATGGCGCTCTGGATGTAAAAGTTGCGCAAGGATTTCTCCTGGCTGCCAGGAAATATAAGTGCCGCGCCAGGATAGAGCTTGCCTGCTGCGATGATTGAGGAGAAACAATCGAAATCTGCGTTGCCATGGCCGGTGACAACGGTGTCGGCGATGATTTTAGGGGGCATATTAAAGTTCTGCTTTAGCTTTTGCTGAATTCATCACGTTCAGCGGCTGTGTGGCCTGACTGCCCGGAAGAGCGAGGATGATGCTCGCGGTGAACTGCCAGGAGACGTGAAGTTTGCAAGTGGGTGTAAATCTCCGTGGCACTGATATCCGCATGGCCTAGGAGTATTTGCACGGTGCGCAGATCTGCGCCGCCTTCGAGCAGATGCGTGGCGAAACTATGGCGCATCGTATGGGGGGATATCTCGCGGTAAATGGCTGCTTCCTGGGCACAACGCTTGATCAGCTTCCATATGGCTTGCCTTGTTAGGCCTTTGCCCGAGCGATTGAGGAACATGCGGTCTTCCAAGGGCTTGAAGCTGTTCCTCCAGCTTTCCAGGTAAGCTAGCAAAAATCGTTGAGCCAGATCGTGCAAGGGAACTAGGCGTTCCTTGCTGCCTTTGCCAAATACTCGCAGCACGCCTGTCTGAGGATCGAAGTCGAGCGGCCGCAATTCCACAAGCTCGGAGACGCGCAAGCCGGCGGCATATAACAATTCGAGCATGGTCCGGTCACGAAAGCCGAGCTTGGTGCGGGTATCGGGCTGCTCCAGCATGCGTTCGACTTCTTCGCGACTTAGAACTTCGGGGAGCGTCTGAGGCAATTTGGGATTTTCGAGCAGCTCGGCCGGGTTTTCACTCAACCAGCCCTCCTCTAGGGCAAAGGCGAAGAAGCCACGCAGAGCGGACAGATGACGAGCCATGGATCTGTTTCCGAGCCCCTTGCGGCGCATGTGGAGAAGATACAGGAGTAGGGTTTGAGGCTTAACCCGCTCCAGAGGTAGTTTCTTTTCAGACAAGAATTCAAGGAGACTCTCAAAGTCAGTTGCATAAGCCGTCAGGCTGTTCTCGGACAGTCCCTTGGAGACCAGCAGATGCTCCAGGTAGCGGTCGATCCAGGAATGAGCCGGTTTGGCCGGTCGCTGATCAGTGCAGGATGAGGGCATTCGGAAAAGCGCTCCAAGTAATGTCGGTTCCATTCTGGAAAAGGCTGGACATTTGCCACAATACACGTAGGGAGAAAAGGGCTCAAGACCAATTCCTTTTGCTTTTCTCATAGAAAACAAGAAGAAAGGAGTGCTCCGCTGGTGCATTGACAGTGGTGTCAACCCCATCTAACATATTCATCTTTCTTGATCGATCCTTCCCTTTCACCCTGCCAACCAAGGAGATTCCCGGATCATGGCCCAGTTCCCATTTGCCGACCGCCTGGCCGCGCTGCCGCCCTATTTGTTCGCAGAAATCGATAGGGTGAAGCAGGAGGTGAAAGCCAGGGGCGTGGACATCATCAGCCTCGGCATCGGCGACCCGGACATGCCAACCCCGGACTTCATTATCGAGGCGCTGTACGAGGCAGCCAAGAAGCCGATCAATCACCAGTATCCTTCCTACCGGGGACTGCTTGGCTTTCGCAAGGCCGTCTCCGCCTGGTACAAGACTCGCTTCGGCGTGGAACTGTCGCCCGAGAGAGAAGTGGTCAGTCTCATCGGCTCAAAGGAAGGCATCGCCCATTTTCCGCTGGCCTTCATCAATCCCGGCGATGTGGCCCTGGTCTGCACGCCTAATTACCCCGTATACAACATCGCCATCGGGTTCTGCGGTGGCACGGTCAAGTTTCTCCCGTTGACCAGCGACAATAATTTCCTTCCGGACTTGGACGCTGTCGATAATGATACCTGGAAGAAGGCCAAGCTGCTGTTCATCAACTATCCAAACAATCCCACCTCGGCCACGGCCGACCGCGCATTTTATGAAAGAGTGGTGGAGAAGGCCCGCGAGTTCAACGTCATCGTGCTTCATGACGCTGCCTACACCGAAGTCTACTTCGATCCTTCCAAGAAGCCGATGTCCATCCTTGAGATTCCCGGCGCCAAGGACGTCGCCATCGAATTCCATTCCTTGTCCAAAACATACAACATGACCGGCTGGCGCATCGGCATGGCCGTAGGCAACGAAACGCTGGTGAATGGCCTGGGCAAGATCAAGGAAAATGTGGATTCTGGCATATTTCAGGCTGTGCAGGAAGCCGGCGTCGCGGCCCTGCAGCATGGTGAGCCCTACGCCGAAAAATACCGGGCCATATACCGTGAGCGCCGTGACGTGATGCTCAGTGCTTTGGACAAGGCAGGAATTGCTTATCGTAAGTCCGAAGCGAGTTTTTATATTTGGTGCAATGTGCCCAAGGGTTACACCTCGGCTGAATTCTGCACCAAGGTTCTCCAACAGACCGGAGTGGTGGTCACTCCAGGCAACGGGTTTGGTGCGCCGGGCGAAGGTTATTTCCGGATTTCCCTTACCGTGGACACGCCTCTGCTGGAGGAAGCCGTATCGCGCATCATCAAGCTGTAACAGCATACGTTTGTCTAGGCTCCAATATGGGAGATGCGCAGAAGAACCTGCTTGAAGCTGGGACGAGCATCGATACCCTGAAGGGAGTCAGCATTACCGCACGCTCCAGGATTTGGCTGACCGAGCCGCAGGATCTAAAGAATCAACCCTGGTTCGCCAATCAAGTCCTGCAAGTGAGATGCGGCCCGGAGTGGACACCGATTGGGCTCTTGAAAGCGCTATTGGAAATTGAGCAGCACATGGGGAGGAACCGAGATGTGCGGTTTGGCCCTCGTTATATCGATCTCGACGTACTCCTGTTTGGCGACAGGATAATCACTGAGGGCGATGTGATCCTGCCACATCCCCGTATGCGCAAAAGAGCCTTCGTGCTCGTTCCGTTGCGGGAGGTTGCGGGAAATCTTACATTTCCCGAAGGTAATACCTTGGATCAAGCTCTGGCTTGCTTACACTTCACTGTGATTGATAATCGAATTTGCCAGGGATGAATTTGAGCTGCCTTGAGCCTCTGTCGTAAGTACGGGAGTCCACTTATATAACGCCGGAGAACCTGTATGATAAAATTACTCATTTTTGTTGGTGCAGTTTTTATCCTCTGGAAACTCCTCACCGGGGATAAGAAGAAAAAGGAAGTAGAGCAGCGCAAGGGCCAGGAGGCCAAGGCTGCGTCGGGGCAGATGGTTCGTGATCCGATGTGCGGTACTTTTGTGCCCCAGGATAGCGATATCCGGGTGCGTGAAGACGGCAAAGTCTACTGCTTCTGCAGTTATGAGTGTCGAGACAAGTATATCAAGCAGATCGGCGCAGACACTGAAGCCGTGAAGAAAGTTAGTCAGGATTAGACGTAGTCTGACTCAATATTGGAAGAGCAGATGAGCAAAGGGAAGGAGCTACAAGCTCCTTCCCTTTTTTTGTAGCAGCGAGAAACGTAGCTGTGGAAAACTAGTTTTCCACATGCGGCACCAATTCACATTCTGTGTACGCAAAAAGAAGACATGTCGCCTGTGTCGATATGTCCCAATTTGTGTAGGGTGGACATCCTGTTTTTTGGGTAATCGAGCAAGATGTCCCTAGAGTCGCTCAGAGGTGGTCCCCAAAATTTGGACAGGTGTGTAAGGTGGAGCCGACGAACGAGGGGGAACACCTTTGAAGAGCAAGCGGACACGTTATTCGGCAGAATTCAAGGCCAAGGTTGCCAAAGAGG
>JAEYOJ010000057.1 GCA_023411815.1 Pseudomonadota bacterium
TATATGGGATGGGACAGCATCCGGTGCTCCCGGGGGTGCGCCGCGGATGGGTCACGGAGCCCGGGTTCCCACGCGCGCCCGCAACGGAAGGTACGGCGACGGATCCGGGGAGAGAACCTGCGGCGGCCGTGGCCTGCACCGTGCGGGGCACGTGGTTGTGAGGTTCGAGACGGATGTCGGGGCCATGCGGCTCCCTATCCGGAAGATGAAATGAGGTGAGACGAATGTACGCGGATAGGACGGTAAATTGTGTTGGATCCTGCCAGTCGCCCATGCTCCTGATCGAGGAGGAGATGGAGGTGCTCGAGAGAGGGCAGGTCATGCAGGTGACGGCCGACAGGCACGACCTTGTCGAGGCGGTCAGATCCTGGGCCGATGAAAACGGGCATAAGATCGAGGAAGAGCACGTTGCGAGCGGCGTGACGACCCTCATCGTGCGCAAGGGGGCGGCACCGGCGGCAGAAGCGTCGTGACCGGCCACCGGCCGTGCGGGTTTCCCCTTCTCCCGGATCGACGGCCGCGACGCCCGGGTGCCCCGGAGCGGTCGAAGAAACAGTTAAACGCCTGCGGACTATTACACCGCTGTAGGTGAAGGATTTGGCAGACCAGATCGGATACAGCCAGAAGGTGATGGAGCACTTCATGAACCCGCACAACGTCGGGGTGATCGAGAACCCGGACGGCTACGGCAAGGTCGGCAACCCCGTCTGCGGCGACATCATGGAGATCTTCATCCGGGTCAAAGACGACGTCATCGAGGATATCAGGTTCCGGACGTTCGGGTGCGGTTCGGCGATCGCGACGAGCAGTATGGTGACCGATCTCGCCAAGGGGAAGACGCTTGAGGAGGCGATGAAGATCACCCGCGACGACGTCGCGACCGAACTCGAGGGGCTGCCGCCCAGGAAGATGCACTGCTCGAACCTGGCGGCCGACGCGCTCCACGCGGCGATACAGGATTACCGGGAGAAACAGAAGAATGGGTGAGGGGGCTTATCAGCACCCGTAGATCAGGGTCAGGATGCTCTTCGCGAGGTCGAGACTCTTGCCCCGGTTGACCATGAGGGTGTCCTGGCGCAGCGCCCCTTCGAGTTCGACCGGGTCGCGGATGTCCTGGATGAAGACGTCCACGAAGTCCTCGTAGAGACCGTAGGTTCCGGCGGACGAGGGCTCTTTTCCGAACGCCCGCATCAGCGCCGCCGCCGGGCCGCTGACCGGGGCATCGCCGATGAAGGGGCTGACCGCGATGACGTGCTGCCGGCGGAGCGCCTCCCGCACCCCGGCGCACTCGAGGATCGGGGATATGCTCGTGACGGGGTTGCTCGGCCCGATCACGACGGCGTCGCTTTCCTCGATCGCCTTGATGACTTCGTCGGTCGCGACCGGCGGTTCGTCGAATCTCCGGACGACGCCGTCGATCGCCACGTCCCCGCGGTGCTTCACCCAGTACTCCTGGAAGTGTATCTCGCCGAGGGCCGTCCGGACGTAGGTCGTCACGACGGAGTCGGTCATCGGGAGAACGGTCGCCCGGACGTCCAGCGTGCGGCAGAGCGCCCTGGTGATCTCCGTCAGCCGCTTGCCGCTCCGGAGCATCTCTCCCCGTGCTGCGTGAACCGCCCGGTCCTGGTCGCCGACGGCGATGTACTCGTCTATGCCGAGCCGTGCGAGGAGGTCGTGGGTGATGTAGGAGTCGTTCTTGATCCCCCACCACCGGTTGGTGTCGAGGATGCCCGCAAAGAGGTACATGACCGTGTCGATGTCGGGCGAGAGGTGGTTGCCGGAGAGCCAGGTGTCCTCGGCCGTGTTGACGACGACCGCGATGTCCCGCTCGTCCAGCAGTTCCCGCACCCCGCGGAGGAGTTTCGGGGTTCCGGTCCCGCCCGAGAGGAAGGTTATCATTGGATAATTAGCGTATCAAGCGCATGCGTATATGAATTTTCCCAAATCGGGCGGGACGATTCGGGGCGGATTTTTCGGGTTCCAGAGAATTGCCACGCATGACACTCCTGCTCGCCCGGACGACGATGCGGTTTCGCGTGAATCAGTGATGTGTCGCAAGCCGCATGGCCTCGCGCGAAGACGCGAAGAACGCGAAGGAAGGTTGCCAACAACCACACAGACTTCGCGCCTTCGCGCCTTCGCGTGAGATACAGAGGGGGGGCGGGTAACGGCGAGGGGTATAGAACCCGATCTCCTACAGGACTGTTTTTCACGAAACGGCGTGGCGGATGACCGCCATGATGTCCCACGCGAGCGATTCGGCCTGCCGATCGTGCATCAGGCGCGTCTCGAGGCGGAGCGAGCCGGGGACGTCGTCGGGGTCGTGGATGTCCTGGACGAAGACGTCGACGATATCCCCGTACAGCCGGGAGACCGCCGGTGACGTGGGGGTTTCGCCGACGGCGTACATGAGGGCGGCGTCTTTCGAGTCCGGCGCGACGCCGCCCGAAAACGGCGAGACCGCGACGACGAATTTCTCAAGGAGGAGGTCCCGCATCCCGGCGCAGTCGAGGATGGGGAGGATGCTCGCCGCCGGGTTGGCGGGCCCGATCACCACGGCGTCGCTTTCCTCGATCGCCGCCCGCACCTCGTCCGTGACCGCCGGGGGTTCTGGCCCGACGAGTTCCCGGACCTCCGTCCCGGGATCGGCGGCCATCCGGTACTCGAGGAGCGGGAGGCGTCCGGTGCCGGTATCGACGAAGAGGGCGGCGTCGCCGTCGGTCATCGGGAGGACGGTCGCCCCGATGTTGAGCGACCGGCACTGCGCCCGGACCGCCTCGGTCAGGGTTTTCCCCTCCCGGAGCAGCGCCGCCCGGGCGATCTGGACCGCCCGGGCACGGTCGCCGACCGGGAAGGGTTCGCCGCCCGCCACCTTCGGGAGGTAGTTATGGGTGGCGTAAGTGTCGCCCTTGATCCCCCACCACCGGCCGGTGTCGAGGATGCCGGCAAAGAGGAAGACGGCGGTGTCGATATCCGGCGCACAGTGGCCGCCCGATATCCAGAGATCCTCGGCGGTATTCGCGACAACGGCGATCTCGCTGTCGTAGAGGATCTGGCGGACGCCCCGGATGAGCGAGAGGGTCCCGGCTCCGCCGGAGAGGAAGGTGATCATGGCTGAATGTTATTTAGGTGGGGTGTCCCGGGGGTTAACGGTTTCAGTTGCGGGGGTGGGGAGGGAGGTGGGGGTTGGGTGCTGGTGGGCGTGCTCTCCGAATTCCGGGCTCTCCGCCGGATGTTCTTGACCCGGCGCTCCTACGAACAGGATTGTAAGGCCTGGATTGATCAGACGTCGAACCGGTTGCCCGACATGAGGTGGGAGAGGAAGGGTAGAGTCGGTTTATCCGGGTGTTAGGTATGCGGCGACTCGACGGCATCACAAGGATAGAGCCCTGCAAAATTCGCGCGGCAAAGTAAAAAGTAGGCTGAACGGGTTTAGATGTGGAACAGAGTGGAGATGCATCTCCTTCTAGGGTATGAACTTGCCGGCAATTTTATACCCCGCATCGTGCATAATCATGTAAGATCAGATGACTCGGAAACCGACTGCAATCGATCTCTTTGCTGGTTGCGGAGGGTTGACCCTCGGTCTTAAGAGCGCAGGCTTTGATGTTATTGCTGCGGTCGAACTCGACGAGCGGATCGCAAAAATATACCACGAAAATCATCCGGAAGTCAGAATGTATGCTGAGGACATTCGAGGCTTCGATCTAGGAAAACTGATTGAACCGTCCGGCCTAATTCGGGGAGATCTTGATCTCTTGGCCGGGTGCCCTCCCTGCCAAGGGTTTTCACGGATAAGAAGACTAAACCAGTCGGAAGTCATGCCGGACGAACGAAACGATCTGGTAAACGACTACGCCGAAATTGTCGATGCCCTTTTTCCGAAAGCCGTAATGATGGAAAATGTTCCAGGTTTAGAGCAGGACGTTAGGTTCAAGAAATTCTGCAAGAAGCTGGAGGGTATAGGTTACAGTATTAGTCATGATACCCTCCGACTGGAAAATTATGGGGTTCCACAAAGAAGAAAGCGTCTAGTTTTGTTGGCGGTGAGAACCGGGGTCAAGCCGGACATCAACGACATTGAAACATCTCCACCCTCTACCGTAGAAGACACCATAGGCCATCTCCCGACGCCGGAAGAGAGCAAAAACCCACTTCATCGACTTGTTTTGATGTCCGGTGAAAAAGTGAAAAAAAGAATCGCGGCGATCCCTAAAGACGGTGGCAGCAGGACGAACTTACCGGATGATTTAGTACTGAAATG
>JAEYOJ010000119.1 GCA_023411815.1 Pseudomonadota bacterium
CCCAGGTGGGCACCTACACCGAGGTG
Source organism: Pseudomonadota bacterium (assembly GCA_023411815.1). GTDB lineage: Bacteria > Desulfobacterota > Desulfovibrionia > Desulfovibrionales > Desulfovibrionaceae > Desulfocurvibacter. The sequence continues at coordinate 27 of JAEYOJ010000119.1, forward strand.
CTCGACGCCCAGTCCAATGTCACGCAGAGCGAGGCGCTGCTGGCCCAGGCCCTGTCCGACTACCAGACGGCCATCGCCAACCTGTACGCCTCCATCGGCGAGTTCAACCCGGCCCTGCGGCCCATGTAGGCGCTTCGCCATTCAACCGGGAGAGGGCGCGCCTGCCAGGGGCGGTTCGCCCTTCTCCCGGACTCTCCAGCCAGGGAGCGGCACTCCCTGCCCTCTTCCATCCATTTAATTAGCAACTTTATACGCTCGCTTCCTCCAGCTTGAGCAGGTCGCCGGCCTCGGCGCTGCTGACGAGCAGCACGGCGCAGGGCAGCCCGGCCAGGAATTCGTCTATGGACCGGGCGGCGCGCTCGAAGTCGCCATCCTCGGGCAGACGCAGTCCCACCAGAAGAAGGCTGGCTCCGGCCGTGTCCTCCCGAATCTGCTCCAGGAACGGCCGTTCCTCTGCCAGCACCAGGGGCACCGGCTCGGCCTGCAGATGCGCCGTGCGCAGCAGCCGAGCCATGTGCCGCCGCGCGCCGGGAATGCCGGCTTGGCCGCTCACGGGCCGGATGAGCCGCGTAGTCGCCCGCTCCCAGGCGGGAGTCCGCCGCAGCAGGTGGGAGGTCATGAGCTTGAGCTGGCCGTTGCGCTGCCCGCCCGTCCACAGGATGTCTATGCGGTTGCGCTGCCCGAAGCCGATGCGCGGAGGAACGTGCAGGAAGAGCACTGACTTGCGGAAGGCCAGAAGCGTGTGTGCAAGGCGAAGCTGGCCCGGGCGCTTTTCCGGGTGGTGGCTCCAGCCCATGAGCGCCGCGTTGGGCTCCAGCCCCGGCAGCCCGTGGGCCTGCATGACCGACAGCACGCCCTGGTCGAAGTCCCGCGCGAAGATGGATTCGGTGAAGGCCACGGCGTCGCGATCGCCCAGAAAGCCGGCCAGGTAGCGGCGCGAGGCCGCGCGCAGGCCCCGGCCGGCCATGTCGCCGAGCGGATCCGACAGCACGTGCACGAAGGTGGCCAGCCCGGACTTGCCGCACAGCCAGGAGCCCAGGTCGAGCAGGTCGTCCCGACACACGCCGTACGGCCCGCTGAGCGCGCAGCCTTCGCGGGCGTCCTCAACGCCGTTGCCGGAGGACAGCTTGGTGAACACGGCGATGAACGGCCGCCAGGTGCGCGGATGGGGAGCGTAGGCGCGCAGCCGCAGAAGGGCCGCCCGCGCCAGGGACAGCCAGATGCCGCCGCGGATATCGCCGAAGTCCTGGGCCAGGGAGCGCCGCTTGAGCAAGGCGTAGATGCCGAAGCTGACCAGAATTGCCAGGACCGTGGCCGGCGGGCTGATGAGGAACATGGCCGCGTAGCAGGCCAGGGCCCCGGCCAGGCTCACGGACCAGTGCACGGCGATGCGCGGGCGGAAGCCGGGGCTGCTCACCAGCCGCTCCAGGCCTGCCGTGAGGTTGAGCATGCCGAAGGTGTTCAGGAAGAACATGGTGATGATGGGCGCCACCACGTTGATCCCGCCCAGCCAGGCCACGGAAGCGGCGAAGGCCGTGGTCAGGAGCACGGCCGCGCGCGGCTCGCCCGCGCTCCCCATGTGGCTCGCCAGCCAGGCGGGCACGATGTCGTCATGCGCCAGGGCCATGAGCGTGCGCGGCGCGGTGAGCATGCCGCCCAGACCCGAGGACAGGGTGGCGGTCCAGATGCCCGCGACGACAAGCCAGGGCACGGCGGACAGGTGGACCATGACCAGACTGTCGGCGCGCAGGACCTCCGGATCGGCCAGCAGGGACAGGCACACGGCAACGGCCAGGTAGACGACCGCGCTCACGGCAACGGCCGACAGGATGCCGCGCGGCAGGCTGCGGCTGGGACTGCGCAGGTCGCCGGACATGCTGGGGCCGGCGATCATGCCCGTGACGGCCGGGAAGAAGATGGCGAAGGCCTGCCACAGGCTCACCCGCACGCCTTCCGGCGCGTCGAGCTCCGGCCTGATCCAGTCGCTTGCGGCCGCGCCCAGGAAAAAGGACAGCAGACCCGCGACCAGCACGGCCATGATGACGTACAGCGCCCTGATGGCCACCCCCGCGCCCAGCCAGGCCAGCAGGCCGAAGAACAGCACGGTGGAGCTCGCCACGATCCGGGCGTCGAGGCCGGGAAACAGGCTGGCCACGGACTCGGCGAAACCGATGGTGTAGAAGGCCGTGCCCAGGGCCTGGGACAGGTACAGAGGCACGCCGATGGCCCCGCCGATCTGCAGGCCCAGCGTGCGCGAGATCATGTAGTAGGCCCCGCCCGCGCCCACGCGCATGGTCGTGGCCACGGCCGACAGGGACAGGGCCGTGACTAGGGAAATGGCGTTGGCCAGGAGGATGACCAGCAGGGTATTGGCCAGCCCGACATGACCCACGACCCAGCCGATGCGCAGGAAGAGCACGACGCCGAAGATGGTCAGGATGGTCGGCGTGAACACTCCGGCGAAGGTGCCGAACTTGCGGGGCTGGCCCGTGCTGGAGGAATTGTGCTTGGACATGGCGGCTTGGCTTCCTGTTCATCCTTAGCCGCTAAGGGGGAAAAAGACCACGATATTGCGGGCCTTGTCGGAAACCTAGCAAAGGCTATGCGCCACAAGGCCGCCTGGAAAGCACGACTATCTCAAAATATCGTCACCGGAATACGCGGATCCAGGGGCGTGCCCTATACGAGGAGAGTCCTGCCGGGTGTGAAAGTCCGGGAGAGGGCTCCGCCCTCTCCCGGCTCTTGTGCGGGTCGGCTTAATTCTTATCCCGTCCGTAGACGTCTTCCATGCGCACGATGTCGTCCTCGCCCAGATACGACCCGGTCTGAACCTCGATGAGCTCGAGCGGGATCTTGCCCGGGTTGTTCAGGCGGTGCGTGGTGCCAAGCGGTATGTAGGTCGACTGGTCCTCGGAGAGCAGAAGCGATTCGCTTCCCCTGGTGATCTTGGCCGTGCCGCGCACGACGACCCAGTGCTCGGCCCGGTGGTGGTGCATCTGCAGGGAGAGCGTCGAGCCCGGGTTGACCGTGATGCGCTTGACCTGGAAGCCCTGGCCCAGGTCGATGCCCTCGTAGGAGCCCCAGGGCCGGTAGACCTTGCGGTGGATGGTCGCCTCGCTTCGGCCCGACCTCTTGAGGCTGTCCACGATCTTTTTGACGTCCTGCACGCGGTCCTTGGCCGCCACGAGCACCGCGTCGGAAGTCTCCACGATGACCAGGTCGGAGACGCCCACCGTGGCCACCAGGCGGCCCTCGGCGCGCACGTAGGTGCCCTTTGTGTCGTGCGTCAGGGCGTCGCCGGAGAGCACGTTGCCGCTTGCGTCCCGGTCGCCGATCTCCCACAGCGCCTTCCACGAGCCCACGTCGCTCCAGCCGGCGTCCATGGGCACCACCGAGGCGAGCTGCGTCTTCTCCATGACCGCGTAGTCGATGGAGTCGTCCAGGCAGGCCTCGAAGGCCTCCTTGTCCAGGCGGGTGAAGTCCATGTCCCTGCGGGCAAGGTCGAGCGCCGCGCGGCAGGAGTCCACGATGGCCGGCGAGTGTTTGCCAAGCTCCTCCAGGTAGCTCCTGGCCTTGAAGAGGAAGATGCCGCTGTTCCAGACGTACTCGCCCGAGTCCACGTAGGCCTTGGCCGTCTCGAGGTCGGGCTTTTCCTTGAAGGCCGCGACATCGCACACGCCCTCCGCGCCAAGAGGCTTGCCCAGGCGGATGTAGCCGTAGCCCGTCTCGGGATGCGCGGGCAGGATGCCGAAGGTGATTAGCCGGCCCGCCCGCGCGGCCGGGATGCCTTTGGCAACGGCGGCGCTGAAGGCCGCCTCGTCGCCGATGACGTGGTCCGCGGGCAGGACCATGGTCAAGGCGTCCTCCGCCACGCCTGCCGCGTGCAGCGCGGCCACGGCCGCGGCGGGCGCGGTGTTGCGGCCCACGGGCTCGAGCACGATGGCCGAAGGGGTCACGTCCATCTGGCGCAACTGCTCGGCCACCAGGAAACGGTGCTCCTCGTTGCACAGGATGATCGGGGCCGTGGCGCCGGGCACGGCCATGGCCCGGGTCACGGTCTGCTGGAACATGGTCCGTTCCCCGGCCAAGGGCAGGAACTGCTTGGGGTAGAGCGTCCTCGACAACGGCCACAGGCGTGTTCCCGAGCCGCCGGACAGGATGACTGGAATGAGCATGCGGTATTCCTCTTGTCGCGCCGGTCACGCAGTACGGGCGCAGTGCTTCTGAATGATTTGGAAAATCTGGTCCATGTGCCGCCGCCAAGTTTCCACGCTGCCAAGCATACGCCAAGCCGGGGATCTTCATCCAGCGGAATCCGTTTGTCGGAGCACGGCGAATGCGCTTGTCGGCCGCACGCCTCGTGCTTACGCCAATCGGTCCGGCCTGGGCAAGGCCCGCTTGCCCACCAGCTTGCCCAGAGGCCTGCCCGGCATTATACGATGCCCATGCAAATACCCGCTCCGTCTTCCCTGCCGCCTCTGCGCCAGCCCGAGTTCCTGCCCATGACCCGCCCGGAGCTGACCGCCCTGGGCTGGGACGAGATCGACGTGCTGCTGGTCACGGGCGACGCCTACGTGGACCATCCGAGCTTCGGCATGGCCCTGCTGGGCCGCTGGCTGGTGGCCCACGGCTTCCGGGTGGGCATCGCGGCCCAGCCGCGCTGGGAGGGCGAGACGGACCTTTTGCGACTGGGCCGGCCCAGGCTGTTTGCCGGGGTCACGGCCGGCGCGCTCGATTCCATGCTGGCCCACTACACGGCCTTCCGCAAGAAACGCTCCGACGACGCCTACACGCCGGGCGGCCAGTCCGGCAGCCGCCCCAACCGGGCCTGCATCGTCTACGCCAACCTCGTGCGCCGCGCCTTCCCCGGCCTGCCCGTGGCGCTCGGCGGCATCGAGGCCTCCCTGCGCCGGGCCACGCACTACGACTTCTGGACCGACGGGCTTCGCCGCTCCATCCTGCTGGACGCCAAGGCCGAACTGCTCTGCTACGGCATGGCCGAACGCCAGGTGCTGGAGATCGCCAGCAGGCTCCACGCGAACGATCCGCGCGGCTTGGCCGGCATTCCCGGCACCGTGCGCGCCGGACGGCGGGACGAGATCCCGCAGGACGCCGAGATTGTCGAGCTGCCTTCCCACGAGGCCATCCAAGCCGATCCGCGCAAGCTCATGGAGGCAACCCTGGCCATGGAGCGCCAGGTGCACGGCGCACGCGCCTGGACCGTGCAGGAGGTCGGCGGCCGGGCCGTGCTCATGGCCCCACCTGCCGCGCCCCTGGACAGCGCCGAACTGGACACCCTGTACGCCCTGCCCTTCGCGCGCCGCGCACACCCTTCCTACAACGCGCCCATTCCGGCCGAGGAGATGATCCGCGACAGCGTGACCACGCACCGCGGCTGCGGCGGCGGCTGCTCTTTCTGCTCCCTGGCCCTGCATCAGGGACGACGCATCGCCTCGCGCAGCCGCGAGTCGGTGCTGGCCGAGGTCCGCGCCATGGCCGGCAGGCCGGGCTTTCGTGGCAGCGTAAGCGACCTGGGTGGCCCCAGCGCCAACATGTGGGGCGCGCGCTGCACCCTGGCCGATGGCGAGTGCCGCCGTTCGAGTTGCCTCACGCCCAAGGTCTGCGCGCACCTGCGCATGGATCACCGCAAATGGCTGGCCCTCCTGCGCGAGGCCAGGGCCGCGCGGGGCGTGAAGCACGTGCGCGTGGCCAGCGGCGTGCGCTACGACCTGGCCATGCGGGAGCCCGAGGCCCTGGCGGAGTTCGTGGCGGAGTTCGTTGGCGGACAGCTCAAGATCGCGCCCGAGCACGTGAGTCGGGAAGTCCTCGATCTCATGCGCAAGCCAGGCGTGGACGTCTTCGAGCGGCTGCTGGAGCTGTTCGGCCGCGCCTCGCGCCAGGCGGGCAAGGAGCAGTACGTGGTGCCCTACCTCATGAGCGCCTTTCCGGGCTGCGAGGACAGGCACATGGACGAGCTCAAGGCCTGGCTGGCCAAGCGCGGCTGGAAGCCCAGGCAGGTGCAGTGCTTCATCCCCCTGCCCGGCACGGTCGCGGCGGCCATGTATTTCGCGGGAATCGATCCCAAGAGCCAGCCCATCCCCGTGGCGCGCACCGACGCCGAACGGCTGCGCCAGCACGGCCGGCTGGTCGGCCCGCGCGAGGAACGCGGCGCGCGGCCGAGCCCCAGGGACAGACCTGCCGAAAAGCGCACGTCCGGCAAGCCTGACCGGCCCGGACGGCCGGGACGCGCCAAGCGCAGAACCGGGTAGCATTGCATGCGTAGCAGCTGGAGAGGGGCGTCGCCCCTCTCCAGACCTCTCCCCACCAGGGAGCAACGGCTCCCTGGACCCCGTGTTTCGAGCGTTGTTCTGTCCAGGCGTGTCGGACGCCAGACTTCCGGGTGTGAATTGAGCTGTCGGGAGAATGCCGGGCTTTGCCGGCATTCTCCCGATACATCGCGGGTCCAGGGCGGCGTCCCGCCCTGGTGGGTGGGGTCCGGGGAGGGCGACGCCCTTCCCGGCTCTTGGCCTTCCTGCTTTACAGCCAGGCCACGTTGGCCGCGTTGCGGGGCGGGACAAGGCTGTAGCGATACTTGGGCCAGCCGAGCATGAGCGCGCCGTGCACCGTCCTGCCCTGCGGCAGTTCCAGCGCTTCGGCCACGCGCGCATGGGCCGAGGCGGCCCGGGTCAGCAGCCCGGCCCAGCAGGCCCCCAAGCCGTGCGCCGCTGCGACCAGCTCCATGTAGGTCAGGGCGATGGCGCAGTCCACCGCTCCCCAAGTATAATCGGCCGGAGCATGAGCCACGGCCACGTGTGGAGCACCACGCAGAAAAACCTCACGGCCCTTATCCCACAGTTCCACATAGCGCGGGAATATTCCTGCTCCGCGCATCCATTCCATGCCCAGTTCGGCCAGGCGGCGGGTCTTGGCCGGGTCCTCGACCATGATCCAACCCACCTGCTGCGAATTGACGGCCGTGGGCGCCCGACGGGCGACCTCCAGGACGCGCTCCAGAAGAGCATGCTCCACGGGCTTGTCCTTGTACGCCCGCACCGAGCGCCGGCCCAGCATGAGCGGCTCGACCTCGGCCGCCGTCCCGGGCCTGAGCTTACGGTTGGGCAGAAAATCGATCATGGGCAAGCGCTCGTGCGACAAAGCGCCCGTAGCGCAGGCGGCCACGCAGTGCCCGCACTTGTTGCAGAAGGCCTCCGCTCCATCCTTCATGACCGGATAACCCTCGGCATCGGCCGTGATAACCCCGCCCGGACACACCTCCATGCATATCCCGTCTCGACGGCAGTTCACTTTATCCAGGCATATAAAGCTCATGGCTTTCCCCTTCTTAAAATAGTGTTCACTGTGCTTTTGCTATCCTTTCCGCCTATGCGGATTAAATGACAAGTACGCACGAATAAGTAATGTAGTACCCAAAAGCATACTATCGAGGTGAGGTCGGAGGTTTAAGCCGAACGAGGTATGAGGCTGGAGGATGCAGGCGGGAGCGCCCTAGATCCATGATCACGGCAGGGTGTATGGCAGTCTGCTGACGCGGTTCACAAGTAGGCTGCGCGGGTCCAGGGCGGCGTCCCGCCCTGGTGGGTGGGGTCCGGGGAGGGCGACGCCCTTCCCGGCTCTTGCGCGAATAGATCCGGAACGCTCAGGCCTTTTTGTCGTCCGGCCCGCAGGAGCGCGCGTCGCTGGCCACGCCGCCGACATGCTCACCGTCCCAGGAGCCGCCGTCCTCGATGGGCTCCACGTGGATGGTGATCTGGCTGCGGTTCAGCCGTTCCCTGATGGCCTCCTCGATGGCCTGGGTCAGGTCATGGGACTGCTGCACGCTCATGCGGCCCGGCACCAGCAGGTGGAAGTCGATGAAGCGGCGCGGACCGGACTTGCGCGTGCGCAGGCCGTGATAGACGGCGTTCTTGCCCGCCTTGGCGCAAATGCACTCGTGGATGGCCGCAAGCTCTTCGGGCGGCAGGGCATGGTCCATAAGGCCCTGATAGGATCGCTTGAGCAAGCCGACTCCGCTGACTACTATGTGCGAAGCCACGGCCACGGCCATGATCGGGTCCAGGATGCGCCAGGAGGGCACCGCCCAGACCACGGCCAGCCCGCCGACCACTCCGACCGACGTCCACACGTCGGTCATGAGGTGCTTGGCGTCGGCCTCCAGGGTGATGGAGTCGAAGTGGTTGGCCATGCGCAGCATGATCCTGGCCACCAGCAGGTTGACGGCCGAGGCCACGATCGCCACGGCCAGGCCGAGACCCAGCTCGCGCAGCGGCTGCGGATCGAACATGCGGCTGACGGCCGCGTAAACGATACCTGCCGCGGCCACCAGGATGAGCACGCCCTCGGCTCCGCTGGAGAAATATTCGGCCTTGTCGTGGCCGTAGGCGTGGCGCTCGTCGGCCGGCCGCATGGCCACGGTCAGCGCCAGCAGGGCCAGGCTGCCGGCGGTGAGGTTGACCATGGACTCGGCCGCGTCCGAAAGCAGGCCCACGGACCCGGTGAGCAGCCAGGCCGTGATCTTGAGGGCCATGGTGGCCACGGCCGCGCCGACGGACAACCAGGCCACGTTCCTGGGCGTCTTGAACAGTTTGCTCATGCCGGGCATATTGACTCTTTCGCCTTAAAAGGTACAGGCATTAGCCTTTGGATATAACGGTTTAACAAACAAATCCTTCACCGCCATGAATGTCGTCCCGGATTACCAGCCTCCCCGCTTCCTGACCAACGGCCACGTCCAGACCGTCTATCCAATCCTGTTCCGCAAACGCCGCGAACTGCCCGTGCGGCGGCAGCGCCTGGAACTGCCCGACGGAGACTTCCTGGACATCGACTGGCTCACGGGCGGCCACGGCCGGCTGGCCTTCCTGTGCCACGGCCTGGAAGGCAACTCGCGCGGGCTGCACACGAGCAACCTCATGTCCCACCTGTTCGACAGCGGCTGGGACGTCGCGGCCATGAACAGCCGGGGCTGCAGCGGCGAGCCCAACCGGCTGCCCAGGCTCTACCACTCGGGTGAAACAAGCGACCTGCACTTCGCTTTGGGCGCGGCTCTGGCCGATGGCGACTATGCCACGGCCTCGCTTGTGGGCTATTCCATGGGCGGCAACCAGATCCTCAAGTACCTGGGCGAGAACCCCGGGCGCGTGCCGCCCCAGGTGCGCGCGGCGGCCACCTTGAGCGTGCCCTGCGACCTGGAGGATTCGGCCGCGGCATTGGCCAGGCCTGCCAACCGGGTGTACATGCGCTATTTCCTGCGCACCCTGCGCCGCAAGATAGCAGAAAAGAAACAGCTTTTTCCCGATCTGATCGATACGCGGGGACTGGAGGGCATCAGCACCTTCGAAGCCTTCGACGAGCGCTATACCGCGCCTATGCACGGCTTCGCAAGCGCTCGGGATTACTGGCGCAAGGCCAGCTCGCGGCCCCACCTGGCGAGCATCCGCGTGCCCACCCTGCTGGTCAACGCCCGCAACGACCCGTTCCTGGGGCCGGATTGCTTCCCGACCGAGGAAGCGGCCGGAAACCCCAACCTGCGCCTGGAGGTCCAGTGCAACGGCGGGCACCTGGGCTTCGTGACCCTGGACGGCACGGGCGTGTACTGGTCCGAGCGCAGGGTCGTACGCTTCCTCAAGGACCATATGCAATAGAGATTTGCTTTTGATAATGCTCTGCGAGACATGCGTCGGCATGCCATGCCGCCGGGCAGGCGTAGGCGCAATTCACTTGCGCCGCCAACGCCGGAGCGGGCGTCTCGAAAGCAATCTGCTTCAAGGCGAGGGGTGGACCGCCGAGACACGCGGACCGCCCCTCCAGTCATCCCTTGGTCCGGCTATTTTCTATCTCTGGCCCCGACGCACTCTCAACGCGACCAACAGCGCCGCCAGGAGCAGCCACTCGGCACTGAAACCCGCCTCGGGGTTCAGGCTGCAGCCGGAACTGGCGCTGCTGGATTTATCGCGCTTCGGGTACGGGTTGACGGTCACGACCATCGTGTCTGTGTCGCTGCGGCCCGCCTTGTCCTCCACGGTCAGTTCGAATTCGTACCGGGTCGGCTGGCTGACCTGAGGTGCTATGAATCTGGCCTCGTCCGTATCCGCGGCGTTGAGCTCGATGTTCGGGTCAAGGCATTTCCAATCATACTTGACAATAGCCACGTCATCGGTGGAGGCATCCGCCCTGAGGAACACGCTGAAGCCGGAAAAAATGGAGATGTCCGCACCCGCATTGGCAACTGGTGGATCCCTGTCCACGCCGTAGATGCGCACGCCGGCCGCGCCCGCGATGGCATAGACGCGGTTGCCCGATGTCGCCAGGACATCGCCCTCGCGATCCAGCGGCAGGGTCAGCGTCCCGATGTCCTGAGGGTTGTTAATATTGGTCGCATCGATGACGTGCAGTTCGTTGTCGCCCACGGCGTAGACGTCCTTGCCGGCCACCGCCACGGTTGTAAGCGAACCGACGACGGAATTGTTCAGCCGGCCCACCTCCCTCGGTTCGATTCCCCCTACGGCGTTGGGCACGCTCAGGATGCCCAAACCGTCCGCGTCGGTGAGGTAGGCGTAATCTCCCGATATGGCTACCCTGGACGAATCTGCCAGACCGCCGACCCAGCGAAGGCCTGCTGAATAATTATTACGATCCAGGACGTACAATCCATCGTCACCGGCCAGATAAGTCAATTTCTTATCCATGGCCACGCCCACACCAAGCCCCACCCCTGCGGGCATATTGGTTGGAGCGGCCAGCACCTTGGGCTGGGTCGGGGTGAGCACGTTGAGCACGCACAGGGTAACGCCGCCGCGCGCATTGCTGCTCGTCAGGCTGAGCACCCCATCGAGAACCGCCACCTTGCGCGCGGGAATGCCCATATCGAAAATGGGGGTCGTGGTGATCGCGGACGGCTTGGTCGCATTCACGAGATGCAGCCCATCAGGGGCCGTTACATAGGCGTAGTTGCCGGAAGCTGCTATGCCCTGGAAATCCCTGGTCAGGGCCACCATGCCCAGTTCCGGGAAGGCCAGGGGACTGGAGATGTCGTACACGCGCACGCCGTCGCCATCGGCGATATAGGCCACATCGCCGCTTATGGCGATGGCCCGGGCCAGCCCGGGCGTATCATGCTGACTCATCTCCCACAGCCCTTCCACGCTGCCGGCCTTGCCCAGGACGCGCAGCCCCCCGTTGTCGTCCGCCACCAGGACAGTATCAGTGCCGGGCGTGGCATACACCCTGGTGGCAAAACCCGGCGTATTCAGGTGGTCTCCGCCGCCGATGAAACCGCCCGCCTTCATCTCGAAGCTGCCTGGAGTAGCGACATCAACGATGCAGACGCCGCTCGCGCCGTCGGCCACGAAGGCGATCTGGTTCAGCGTGCTCGAATTGTGCACGGTGACGGAAACCTTGTCTCCCCCCGTGTCGAAATATGGAACTTGTTCCACGGGATGGTCCGTATTGATCCCCGTGACCGCGCACAATCCTTCCTCACGATCAAGGATATAGAGCAGGTTTCCAACCACTGCCACGCTGGAGACATCGCTGGCTTTGAATGAATGCGTGACCGGTTGCATGCCTGCCGGATTCTCGACATCCACGATGTGCAATCCGCTTGCTCCGGCCGCCACATAAGCCCGCGTCGGCAACCCGCCGTTGACGCTGTCGCCGGGGTGCACGGCCACTTCGAGCGCTTCGCCTCGCGCCTCGCCCGGCATACGATAGCTGCCGAGCAGCACAGGCTGGGCCGGTTCCGACACGTCCACCACGGCCAATCCATGCCGGCCATTGGCGACGTAGGCTTTGTTGTCCCAGACATCCAAATGCCTCGCGTCCGTGAGGCTTTCCAATGCGCCGATTTCGGTGAACTCGACCTTCGTGACCAGGCCGGTGCCGGCGACAGTGTACTTCATGCCGATGATGCGCAGGCCGCCGTGCCCGTTGGCCACGTACAGCTTGTCATCGCCGTAGAACATGGCATGGATCGCCCCTGGAAGCCGCAGCTCGCCTACCAGCTTCGGCTCGTAGGGATAGGTCAGCTCCAGGGCCTGCAGCACGCTTCCGTTGCCCAGGAAGGCCACTTCGGCCGAGCTGTTCAGGGTGGCCGCATAGCACGGTCCGTAGGGCATGGAGCCGACCTCCACCAGCTCGGCGTCTTGCCCCCTGGCCGGCAAGGCCTGGGCCAGCACCACAGGCATGAGGAACAGGAACAGCAGCCTTTTGCAGAGAAGCATTGCGAGGCGCATTTTCACGACTCCTGAGTTCTGGTCCACGGCAGGCCGATTAGCCGGCTCGCTTCAATCAACTCTGAGAGCACTACCCCGTGAGCTTCCGCGGCTTCGTCGTCCCCCGTCCATGAACCTGCCTGAGCGCCGGTTACAGGCAGCGTGAACGTCCGCCCTGCATTGCATCATTGGCATGTCGGGCAATCAGCGCATTGTCTTGACGGCATGCAGGACGTCGGACATGTCGTTTCCGCCTCAGCATTTCGAGGCAACCTGCCTCGAACGGCAACCACGGAGCCTTTCAAAGGGCAATACTCAACATATCAGGCCTTAACCGACCCCATGGCCTCGCGCAATTCAACTTAAGGAGTATTGTGATTGGCCTCGAAGCGTATCTCGGTCCAAGGCGCTGATGGGATTAGGGAATGCTACGGGAGGCGTGATTTGCCTGAGAGCCGCGCGGAATAATTATAATCCGTTTACCATCCGGCTGGCCTGGCCCATGCTCAAGAATTGGTCCGCTGGCCGCGCGGTAGGCCCAAACGGCCACTTCAGGCGTTCGTCGGCGTTGCCACGCAGGCGGAAGCTACGCCCAAGGCTCTCCGGGCAGCCTCTTCGCCTGCGCATCGCGTTGCCTGGCCGCGCGAACATGTGCTACGAACCTGTTTGAGAGCCCAGGACCCGCGACGTGAAACCGAACACGCACATACGGCCAGGAGAATCCGTCCATGCCAGCCAAGAAGAGGCAGTTCGCCGATGACCCCCTGTGGTACAAGGACGCGGTCATCTATGAGGTCCATATCAAGAGCTTCAGGGATTCCAACGGCGACGGAATCGGCGACTTCAACGGCCTGACCGAAAAACTTGATTATCTTGCCGACCTGGGCGTGACCGCCATCTGGATCCTGCCTTTCTATCCCTCGCCTCTCAAGGACGACGGCTACGACATCGCCGACTACTACGACGTGCACCCGGATTATGGGACGCTCGACGATTTCAAGCGTTTCCTGCGCGAGGCCCACGCCCGTGGCATCCGGGTCATCACCGAGCTGGTCATCAACCATACCTCTGACAAGCACGCATGGTTCCAGCGCGCCAGGCTCGCGCCTCCCGGCTCAAACGAGCGCGACTACTACGTGTGGAGCGACAACCCGGAGCGCTACAAGGACGCGCGCATCATCTTCAAGGACTTCGAGCCGTCCAACTGGTCCTGGGACCCCCTGGCCAAGGCCTATTACTGGCACCGCTTCTACTCGCACCAGCCCGACCTGAACTTCGACAACCAGCGTGTGCGCAAGGAGGTGCTGCGCGCCCTGGACTTCTGGCTGGGCATGGGGGTGGACGGCATGCGCCTGGACGCCATCCCCTACCTTTACGAGCGCGAGGGCACCAACTGCGAGAACCTCCCCGAAACCTACGCCTTCCTCAAGCACATCCGTGCCCACGTGGACAGGCGCTACAAGGACCGCATGCTCCTGGCCGAGGCCAACCAGTGGCCCGAGGACGCCGTGGCCTATTTCGGCGACGGCGATTCCTGCCACATGGCCTTCCACTTCCCGGTCATGCCGCGCATGTTCATGTCCCTGCAGATGGAGGACCGCTTTCCCATCATAGACATCCTGGACCAGACTCCGGAAATTCCGGCCAATGCCCAATGGGCGCTGTTCCTGCGCAATCACGACGAGTTGACGCTTGAGATGGTCACGGACGAGGAGCGCGACTACATGTACCGCATGTACGCGCGCGAGAGGCGGGCGCGCATCAACTTGGGCATCCGCCGCAGGCTGGCGCCGCTGCTGGATAACGACCGGCGCAAGATCGAGCTCATGAACGTCATGCTGCTGACCCTGCCGGGATCGCCGGTGATCTATTACGGCGACGAGCTGGGCATGGGCGACAACTTCTACCTGGGCGACCGCGACGGCGTACGCACGCCCATGCAGTGGTCGGCCGACCGCAACGCGGGCTTCTCCACGGCCAACCCGCAGAGGCTGTACCTGCCCATCGTCATCGACCCAGAATACCACTACGAGGCCATCAACGTGGAGAACCAGGAGCGCAACCGCTCCTCGCTCCTATGGTGGATGCGCAACTTCCTGGCCGTACGCAAGCGCTTCAAGGCCTTCGGCCGCGGCTCCATCGAATTCGTGCTGCCCTCAAACCCCAAGGTGCTGGCCTACGTGCGGCGCTACGCGCAGGAATCCATCCTGGTGGTCATCAACCTGTCGCGCCACCCGCAGATGGCCAGCATCAGCCTCGGGAACTACAAGGGCTGCATCCCCGAGGAGGTCTTCTCGCGCACGCCGTTCCCGCCCGTGCGCGACTCGACCTACGTGTTCACCCTCAACTCCTACGGCTACTACATCTTCTCCCTGGAACGCGAAGGCGAGACCGGGCTCAAGACCATGGGGCCGGTGGAGTGCGCAAGCCTCGGCACGGGCAGCTTCCTCGACACCGAGGTCAAGGCTGGTCTGGAGCGTCACGTGCTGCCCGCCTACCTGCAAAAACGCGGCTGGCTGGGCGATCGCGCCGGCCGGTTCAGGGAATGTCGCATCCTGGAGGCCGTGCCCGTGGGCTCGCCAGAATCGCCATCATGGCTGGTCATCGCCGAGGTGTCCTTTCTGGACGGGCATCCGGGCAACTTCAACCTCGTGCTGTCCTACGCCTTCGACGACAAGACCGCGCGCGTCATGGACAACCAGCCGCAGAACGTGCTGTGCCGCTTCGAGCACCAAGGGCGGCGGGGATTGATATTCGAGGGCATGCACGAGGACGTGCTCAACACACGCTTCATCGGGGCGCTGCTCAAGCGCCAGCGCATCAAGGGCCACTTCGGCGAGCTGTCCACAACTCCGGGCCGGAATCACCAGACCCTCGCGACCCTGTCCGCGAGCGGACTGCGCGCGACCATGTCCATGACCAAGCGCGTGAACACGACCATCGTTTTCGGCAAGCAGCTGTTCCTCAAGGTCTTCCGCCGGGCCGAGGAAGGCCCCAACCCGGACATGGAAATCTCGCGTTATCTGTCGGACGACGCCGAATTCGCGCACACTCCGGCCTTCCTGGGGGCCATGGAGTACGCAAGGCCGGGCCGGGAAGCCATCACCGTGGCCGTGCTCAAGGAATTCGTGCATGCCGAGGCCGACGCCCAGGCCATGTGCCTGGACATGATAGACCGTTTCATGGAGCGCGTGCTGGCCGAGCGCGGCGGGCTGGGCGTGCCGCAGATACCCGACTCGCCCCTGGCCATGATAAGCCGCGATCCCTTGGACGTCATGCGCGGCCTGTTCAGCGAGACCGACGCCGAATTCTTCGGGCTCATGGGCAAGCGCACGGCCGCGATGCACCTGATCCTGGCTAGGCCGACGATCGATCCGAGTTTCGCGCCCGAGCCCTTCAGCAAGCTCTACCAGCGATCGGTGTACCAAGCCGCGCGCAGCGACATCCTGCGTGTGGTGAGCGAAATGGAACGCAAGCTGGACGAGCTGCCCGAGGACAGGGCCAACCTCGTGCAGGCCGTGCTGGAAGGCACGGAGGCGGTGCTGGACGCCATCAAGGAGTTCTACGCGGATCGCATCGACGCGCTCAAGACCAGGGTCCACGGCGACTATCACCTGGCACACCTGCTCTACACGGGCAAGGACTTCCTGATCATCGACTTCGAGGGCAAGCCCGAGAAACACGTGTCCCAGCGCCGGCTCAAGCGCTCTCCCCTGCGCGACCTGGCCGATCTGCAGCGCTCGCTGTACTACACGGCCTCCAGCGCCCTGACGGATCGTCCCACGGTGCGGCCCGAGGACCGGGCCTTCCTGGCGCCCTGGGTGGAGCTGTGGCACCAGCAGGCCTTCGGCATCTTCATGGACGGCTACCTGTGGGCCACGGACGGGGCGGACTTCCTGCCCAAGAAGCCACGCCACCGCGAGGTCATGCTGCGCACGTACCTGCTCAACAAAGCGTACATTGAGCTTGGCCGCATGCTCCAGACAGGCCAGGGACGCCTGGAACTGCCCATGCACGCCATACTGCGCTTCGTGCGCTGGAAGGTGTAAGGAAAGGATCTAGAGCAGATTGCTTTTGAGACGCCTGCTCCGGCGCCCGCGGCGCAAGTGAATTGCGCCTACGCCTACGCGGCGGCAAGCCATGCCAACGCATGGCTTGCAGAGCATTTTCAAAGGCGCTTTTCGCAAAGTTTGTTGTTTCAAGCATCACCTTGTCAGGCTGCCTGCGCGGCCCTGAAATAGAGGGATGTTGTGCGCAGAGGGCCTCGACAGGCCGCACGCAGGATCGTTCCGGGCTT